>JBGANQ010000102.1:0-31330 GCA_044222245.1 Polyangia bacterium
CAGGCCGGGCGGGTTTTCGTAAAGCGGCGACAGCCAAAGGGTGGTCACGCCGAGCCGCGCGAAGTACCCCGCCTCGACCGCCGCCCGCACCCCGGCCAGGGTGCCGCCCGCCCGCAGCCCCGGGGTCCGCGGGCTCGGCAGGGCGCCGTGCGGCCCGCGAAAGCGATCGATGAGCAGGTGGTACAGCACCGCATCGTCCAGGCGGCGGGTCGGTGCCAGCGCCCGGCGCTCGGTGGCCGGCTCGACAAAGACGCTGGCCAGAGACGGCGGCGGGGATTTCCCCAGGGCGTCGCGCAGCTGCAGCGACAGGGTGTATTTGCCCGCCCCAAGCCCGCTCGCCCGCGCCGTGATCTCCTGCGTGCCGTCGGCGGCCGGGGTGCCCACCACCAGGGCGGGGGACGGCAGCGACTCGGCGCCGCGCCGCAGCTCGCCGCCGAGGCTCCCCGGATCGAGCGCCGCGCCCAGGCTGCCCGGGGCGAACCGCCAGGTGACCGCGAGCTCGCCGGGCGCCGCCGCCAGCGCCGGCGCCGACAGCGACTCGCGGACCGCGAGCTGCGGCAGCGTGCAGTCGGGGACCTCGGCGGTGGACAGCTCTGCCTCGTAGGGGCCGCTGTCGCCGTAAAGCGGGTTCTTGGCGAACGTGCTCTGCGGGTTCTGATCGTCGGTGAGCAGCTGATCGCCGACCAGGATGGCGTACTGATAGGAGCCCGCCGGCAGCGGCATCGCCAGCGTCCACCACTGCGTCCCGTCCGCGGCCAGGCGGTGGTCGAACTCGCGCAGGCCCGGGCGCTGGAAGTTGTTCCAGCTGCCGATGAGCTCGGGTCGCAGCACCGCGCTCGGGGTCAGCTTCAGGTCGTCGCGCGCGAGCGCCGCCGCCGGCCGATACCAGACCCGCAGCTGACAGCGCTCGTCAGCGGTCGGTCCGGGGGCGGCCGCCGCGCAGCCGCAGAGCAGGGCCGCCACCGCCACGCCAGGAAGCTTGCCGGCAAATCCATACGGACGCATGCGCCGGTTTTAGCAGAGAGTTCGCGGCGCCGGGGCAACAGACTTTAGCCGGCAGCGCCCTACTGCCAGGGGTTTGGCTGGGTCGGGGCGTGGATGGCGAAGTAGCTCAGCACCCCGAGCACCGCGAAGCCGAGCAGCAGCGTATAGGGGTAAAGCCGCGCCGCCCGCTGGCTGACCTTGTCGCCGAAGACCTCGCGGAAGGCGGCCTCGGTGCCGTACAGATCCGGCCGCGGCGTCAGCGGTGAGACGCCGCCCAGGATGTTGTCGGCGCCGCAGTGGTCGCAGCTGCAGTCGGGCGGCTCCTCGGGCGGCAGCGGGATCGACAGCGGCGCGGCGCAGACCCGGCAGCGCGGCGGCTGCCCCGGCTCGCCGCCCGCCTGCGCCGAGAGCAGCGCCCGCAGCACCAGCGGCTTGCGCCGCAGAAGGAGCGAGCTGGTCAAAAAGTGAATCGCCCCGATCCCGAGCAGCCAGAATAGCCCCGCCCGCCCATACTCATTGTCCCGGTAGCCAAAGAAGTAGCCGCCGATCGCGGCGATAAACGGCGCCACGTAGCTCAGCCCTGCCAGCAGCGTCGGCGAGTGATAGAAGTGGGCGTGGCTCTTGAGCGCCAGCTGCCACAGCTCGTCCCGCTGCCGGCGCTCGGCGTCGAGCTGCCGCTGGTGCTCGCGGCGCTCGCGCTGCTCGCGGCTGAGCGGGATGAGAGCGTGACAGCGGACACACTCTGCTTGCTCGCCAAAGCCGAGCGGACAGGGGATCTGGCAGGCCGGGCAGGACAGGACGCTGGTCTTGTGCGGCGACGACGGCACGTCCAGACGCTCCTCGACGCTTCCCGAGATTCCCAGCTGACCCGAGACTGCAGAAGGGGACGCCACAGCGCCACTTTAGCAAAAACTGCGGCGCGCGGGGGCTTGTCAGGTAAGCGGCCCGAGCCAGAACCTGCAGGCTCGGGCCGCCGCGCTAGCTTGGGAGCCAGCGCTGGTGCTGACTAGGCGAAGGCGGTGGACTGGTTGCGCAGCATGGCGTTGCGCAGCATGGCGTTGCGCAGCATGGCGTTGCGCAGCATGGCGTTGCGCAGCATGGCATTGCGCAGCATGGCGTTACGTAACATAGCACTTGTGACTTTGCTCATGGTGGCTCCTTTCTCGCGGGAGGATTCCCGCGGACGACCCCTACATAGTCCAAGAAAACGGGTACGTAAACAGGCCGCGCGAAAAAAACTTCCCAACTTGTCAGATTACCAAAAAAGACCTCTCGAAGTGCCGAGCTCGACGAGAATCGGGAGCTCCTTCTACCCCGAGACGGCTCCTTTGCTGACCTGATTCCTACATTCTGTTTTGGACTCTGTGCTCCAGTTTGCTAGCCAGCGCCAAAGCCCGCTCGCTTGCTGCACATGCTGAGCTGACTGAACAGGAAGACCACGGAATTTGGGAAGAGTCCGGAAGAGCTTCGCAAGATTCTGGAAGAGTCCGGAAGAGTCCAGCGCAAGCAGGCGGGACTATCCAGAGCGGCAGGCGGACAGGCGCAGGCGCAGCCAGCTCTCGTCCAGCGCTTCGCCGATGAAGACCAGGGTCGAGCCGGTCGGCGCGGCGCTCGCGGTGGCGGCGCTGGCCGGGACCAGCTCGACGACTCGACCGGCCAGCTGGAGGACGCAGGTCTTCAGGCTCGGCGACCCCTGGGCGTCCAGCTCCAGCACCCGGACCACTCCTTTTGCGCGCAGGACCTCTCCCGGGAGCTCGCGCAATAGCTGCAGCAGCGGCGCCGCGAGCAGCGGCAGCGGCTCCTGCACCGACACCGCGCACAGCTGGCGTCCGCCGTGGCGCCCGGGGTCGTGGGCGTGGGCGTGGTTGGGGTCGTGGGCGTGGTCGTGGTTGCGGGCACCGGGCTCGCCCTGACCGCCGGCTCCCTGGGCGAGCCCGCTCGGGCGGCGGATCCGCGGGCGCGGCTGCAGCGCCCAGCGCAGCAGGTTGCGCACCTCGCCGGCCGGGGTCGCCGGAGTGACCGCGGCGCGCGCGGTGCTGGCGCCCAGCTCGTCGAGCAGCCGGTGCACCGCGAGCAGCTCGGCCGGCTGGCAGGCGTCGCCCTTGGTGAGCAGCAGCCGATCGGCCAGGCGCAGCTGCTGCTCGACCTCGGGCCGCCGCCCGCGCGCCGCTTGCACGTGCAGCGCATCGACCAGGCACAAGAGCCCGCGCAGCTCCAGGCGGTCGCCGAGCGCCGGCGGCAAGAGCGCATACTGCTCTAGCAGCACCGCCGGCTCGACCAGGCCGCTGGTCTCGACCAGCAGCACCTCGGCGCCGGCGCGATCGACCAGCTCCAGCGCCGACTCCCACATCTCGGTGCCCTTGACGCAGCACACGCAGCCGTTGGCCAGCTCGAGGATCTCGGTCCCGGCGAGCAGGGCGCCATCGATGCCGATCTGACCAAACTCGTTGACGACGACGCCGAGCTTGGGCGGGGTCGGCAGCTGCAGCAGGCGGTTGATGAAGGTGGTCTTGCCGCTGCCGAGAAACCCGGTGATGAGGAGCAGCGGCGTGGCGGTTAAGGTCGCTGGCTCGCCGGACTCAGCCTTTTCCGACGCAGTCTTTGAAGAAGGGGCGCGCATGGCGCCCACCTATAGAACAACCGGGCGCCCGTGACTACTGCCCGGAGGGCGCCGCCGGCTTGTGGGCGAGGCAGCACACCGAGGTCCCAAGCGGCAGCCGGGTTCGCCGCAGCAGCCCGACCTCCAGGCCGAAGATGCGGGTGAGCAGGCCGTTCCAGCGGCTCGGCCCCGGCTGATACTCGATGCGATTGGCGACCTTGGGGGTCAGGCGATCGAGCAGCCGCACCGCCAGCGTCGGCAGGAACAGAAGGAGGTTAAAGTAGCCGAGGTGGCTTAAGGAAAAGCCCGCCGCGGTGAGCACCCGGGAAAGGCTCTTGTGGGTGTAGCGCCGCCGGTGGTGCGAGACGACGTCGTTGTGGCCCCACAGGATATCGAGGGCCGGCACGAAGATCACCGCCGCCCCGCCCGGCTTCAAGACCCGCCGGATCTCGCGCGCCGCTCCGAGGTCATCGTCCAGGTGCTCCAGCACGTCCAGCGCCACCACTGCGTCGAAGCTGGCGTCGGCGAACGGCAGCGTCTCGGCGCCGCTGACGACGCGGTGGCTGTAGGGGCGATCGGGCGCCAGCTGGAACGAGCGCAGCTCGCGATCCAGGCCAATCGCCTGGCCGTAGCGGGCGAGCACTAAAGACGAGCCGCCGGTGCCGCAGCCGATGTCGAGCAGCCGCGCCGCCGGACCGAGCTGCAGCTCGTCGAGGAGGAGGGCCAGGATCTGCCGCCGCACGACATACCAGAAGTGCCAGTCTTCGACGGTGCGTTGGTAGGGATGGAAGCTTGCGTCCATGTCCTAGGCAGCATAGCGGACCGCGTTCGCAATCGGCACCACAATGGCAGCTCGGCCGGGCGGAAACCAGCTGCCGGGCGCGCAATCGGGCCCGCGGCGGACACTTGCCGTCGCAAATCGCGCGCCGCGCTGGCGAGCTGGCGGGCCTCTCGGGCATAGTGGAGTTCAATGTCTGCTTCACTGGTGGTCCTGCTGGCGAGCGCAGCCCCGGCGCTCACGCGCGGGATCTCGCTGCGGCCGCGCCTTGGCCTGTTTCCGATCGTCTTGGGGATGCTGTGCCTCCTGTGGGTCGGGCTCATGCGCTACGCGCTGCCCGGCTTCGGCCGTCGCCTGACCCGCATCGCCCTGGCGGTGACGGCGCTGGTCGTGCTGTCGCTGCTGCCGCGGTTTCTGTGGCGCGGCGCTTTCACCCCGCCGTGGTTCTACGGCTGGGTGGTGCTGCCGAGCACGGTGGTGCAGGTGGCGATGCTGGCGGGCCTTATGTCGGCGCCGCTGTGGGTGCTGCTCGGGCGGCTCGCCAAGGGGCGGCTGCGCACCCTGCCCGCCAGCCTGCCCGCCCCCCAGGTCGTGACGGCGCCGCCCGAACCGGTGGTGGAGGAGCCGGAGCGAGCGCTCGGTCGACCGCTGCCGCGGGCCCTGGCCGCCCTGCGCCGGCGCCTGCTGCTGCCCGCGGAGCCCGGGGCGGCGCGGTCGCCGCTGCTCTCGCGGCGGGCGCTGCTCGCCGGGGCGCCGTGGGTGATCCCGGGCGGGGCGATGATCGTCAGCGCCTACGGCTCGCTCATCGAGTCGCGGCAGGTCGTGGTCCGTCGGCTGCGCGTCGCCATCCCCGGGCTCCACCCGTCGCTGCACGGCCTGCGCATCGGCCAGGTGACCGACATCCATATCGCCCGCCTGCAGACCCAGTTTGCGCACCTGGAGCGCGGCCTCGCCCTGCTCGCCGACGAGCACCCGGATCTGGTGTGCCCGACCGGCGATCTGTGCGACGAGCCGCGCCTGCACCGCGACGTGCTGCGGCTGATAAAGCAGGTCCCGGCGCGCCTTGGCCACTTCGCCTGCCTTGGCAACCACGAGCTGTACCTCGGCCTGCCCGACTGGCTGCGCCGCGGCTACGACAGCGCCCAGATCCAGCTCCTCGAAGATGAGTCGGTGGTGCTCGGCAAGCTGCGCCTTGCCGGCATCAGCTACCCGCACAGCGGTGGCAACCCGCGCATGGATCCCGACATCGTGCCGGGGCTGCTCGATGAGACGCTGCGCGACCGTGAGACGCTGCGCGAGCGGCAGGCGGACGAGACCACGGTGCTGCTGTCGCACCACCCGCATGTCTTTCAGCACGTAGGCGGGCGCGGGGTGGCGCTGCAGCTGTCCGGGCACACCCACGGCGGCCAGCTTGGCCGCGGCGAGGGCTCGTGGATGGAGCCGCTCTACCCGCTGGCGCGCGGGCGCTACCGCAGCCCCGACGGCGCGACCGAGCTGTTCGTGTCGGCCGGCCTTGGCCACTGGCTGCCGTTCCGCGTCAACTGCCCGCCCGAGGTGGTGCTGATCACGCTCGTGCCGGCGTAGTGCTGCTCGGGGCGTGCTCGGTCAGCTGGCGCAGCAGCGTCAGCGCCGCCTGCTGATCGGCGGCGTCGAGGTAGATGTAGATATCGGTGAGGCTGGTGTTCATCTCCAGGATGTTGATGCGCCGGCGCGCCAGCACCGCGGTGATCTCGGCCAGCACGCCCGGGGTCTGGAGAAACTCCGGCGAGCGCAGCCGCACCTCGGCGACGCCGGGGCGGAAGGTGACGTTGGACAGCGGCAGCGCCGACCGCATCATCCGCTCGTGGAGCAGGCGGTAGGCGGGCTCGCCGTGCTGCTGCTGCAGGTACAGGCAGATGAAGGCGTCGTTGGTGATGGTGGCGGCGATCGGGATGCCGGCCTGGCCGAGCTCACCGGCCAGCTCGCCGAGGATGCCGCTGCGGGCCGACAGCTCCTTGCCGACCAGGGTGATCATGCACAGCTGCTCGGGACGCACCGACAAGGTGGTCTGGCTGGTGCCGAGCACCGCGGTGCCGCTAGCGGCGAGCGACTCCTGGCGGCGATAGTCGACCACCCGCACCCGGCACGAGTCGGGCTTGTAGCGCAGCGCCCGCGGGTGCACCACGCGCGCCCCGCGGGAGGCCATAAGCTCCAGCTCGGCCACGCTCAGCTCCTCGATGAGGCGCGGGTCGGCGGCCAGGCGCGGGTCGGCCGACAGGATGCCCTCGACGTCGGTGATGATCGTCACCTCGTCGGCCTCCAGCAGCCGCCCGACCAGCACCGCCGAGATGTCCGAGCCGCCGCGCCCGAGCGTGGTCAGCTCGCCGCGGCTGCTGCGGCCAAAGAAGCCGGCCAGCACCGGCACTCCGCTGCGCCGAAGCAGCGGTAGCACCCGCTGCCCGAACAGGCGCCGCGACTCTTCCTCGCGCAGCTCCAGGGGCCGCTCTTCGTTTATCTTCTGCGCCGAAAGCGGCGCGCTGTCATCGCAGTCGACGAGCAGCGGCCAGCTCTCGGCGACCGAGGGCAGAAACGGCGTCGCCTCGACGCCGAGCGAGCGCAGCGCGGCGCTCAAGAGCAGGGTGCTCTTCTCCTCGCCGAGGGCGGCGATGCGGTAGACCGACTGGGTGTCTACCTGGCGATCGGTCACCGTGTACACGGCGTTGAGCAGCAGGTTGGTGTCGTTGCCCTGGGCGCTGACCACCACCGCCACCTGATCGCCGCTGGCCAGCAGGTTGTGGACGGTCTGGGCGGCGCGGCGGATGCGGTCGGCGCTCTCGATCGAGGTGCCGCCGTACTTGAGGACGCGTCTCATGGCAGAGAAACCTCGTGGTCGGTGAAGGTGCGGGCGAAGTCGTCGTAGGTCTCGGCGCGGCGGATGCAGCGGACCTCGGTGCCGGCGACGAGGTACTCGGCGCACAGGAGCTGCAGGTTGTAGCGGCTGGCCATCGCAAAGCCGTAGGCGCCGGCGTCGTAGATGATCACCCCGTCGCCCTCGCGCGGGGTGCCGAGCCGTCGCGCCAGGCCCAGGAAGTCGGCGGACTCGCAGATCGGCCCGACGATGTCGCACGGCTCGTCATCGGATTCGGCGGCGGGCGCGGCGGCCGGCTCGAGCAGCTCGATGTGGTGGTAGGCCTGGTACAGGCACGGGCGGATGAGCTGCGCCATGGACGCGTCGACGACCAAAAACCGCTTGCTGGGGGTGCGCTTGAGGCCGATGACGCGGCCGATGAGGGCCCCGCAGCGGCCGACCAGGCTCCGCCCCGGCTCCAGCCACAGCTGCACCCCGAGCTCATCGACCAGCGGCCACAGCGGCGCCAGCAGCTCGCCTGGCGTGGGCAGCGGCGGCTCGGGCGGCGCGGTGCCGTGGTGGTAGTCGATGCCGAGGCCCCCGCCGAGATCCAGGGTGTCGATCGGGTGCCCATCGCTGCGCAGCCGGGCGAGCAGCGGCAAGAGCAGGCGCGCCGCGTCGCGCACCGGCGCCGCCGAGCGCAGCGTCGAGCCGAGGTGACAGTGCAGCCCGCTCACGGCGAGCTGCGGCAGCTGCCCAAGGCGCGGGCGCAGCGCCTCGACCCTCGCCTCGGACATGCCGAACTTGGAGTCGTCAAGGCCAGTGCAGATGTAGGGATGGACCTTTGGATCGATGTTCGGGTTGACCCGCAGCAGCACCCGCGCCGCGCGGCCGAGCGCCGTCGCCCGCTGCGCCAGGTGCTCCAGATCGAACTCGCTGTCGACCGAGACCAGCGCCTCGGCCAGCAGCGCCGCGTCCAGATCGCGCGTCCGCTTGCCGCTGCCGTGCAGCAGCAGCCGCGGGGCGCCAAAGCCGAGCTGCCGCGCGTGGTGGAGCTCGTCGGCGCTGACCACCGTGGCGGCGGCCCCCAGGGCGTGCAGCCGCTGCATCAGCACCGGGTTGTGGTTGGCCTTGACGGCGTAGGCGACGATCGCCCGGTGCCCGGCCACCGCCTGCGCGTAGGCCTGCCAGTCGGCGCGCAGCTGCGCCTCGCTATAGACGAAAAAAGGGGTCGCAAGCCCCCCGGCGAGCAGGTGCGACAGCCGCACCCCCTCGAGAAACAGAGACCCATGTTCTCGTCGGTAAAAAGACACCCGAAACTTATACCATGGCCCTACCGCGCAGCTGGTGATTCGCGGGCGGTTGTGCGACCCTTTCTGCCATGTCGTCTCCTCCCCCCATGGAACCGCCTTCGTTTACCAGCGTCGCCCAGGTGCTGTCCCGCTTCGCCGCCCACGGCTACATCGCCGACACCCGGATCGCCACCGCGGTGTTCCTGGCCGAGCGGCTGCAGAAGCCGATCCTGGTCGAAGGCCCGGCGGGCTGCGGCAAGACCGAGCTCGCCAAGGTGCTGGCCGAGTCGCTCGGCACCCAGCTCATCCGCCTGCAGTGCTACGAGGGGCTCGACGAGGCCAAGGCGCTATACGAGTGGGCCTACCCCAAGCAGCTCCTTTACACCCAGATCCTGCGCGACAAGATCGGCGAGCTGCTCGCCGGCACCCGCACCCTGGGTGAGGCGGTGGCGGCGCTGGCGGCGCAGGACGACGCGTTCTTCTCCGAGCAGTTCCTGCTGCCGCGGCCGCTTTTGAGCGCGCTGCGCGCCGAGCAGCGGGTGGTCCTTTTGATCGACGAGGTGGACCGCGCCGAGGCCGAGTTCGAGGCGTTCCTGCTGGAGGTCCTGTCGGACTTCCAGGTCTCGATCCCCGAGCTTGGCACCCTGCGCGCCGCCCATGTGCCGCTGGTGATCCTGACCTCGAACAACGCCCGCGAGATGACCGACGCCCTCAAGCGCCGCTGCCTGTACCTGCACGTCGGCTTCCCCGACGCGGCGCGCGAGCAGGCGATCACCCGGGCGCGCCTGCCGGCCGCCCCCGAGCGCCTGGTCGCCGACGTGGTGCGGGTGGTCCAGGCCCTGCGCCAGCTCGACCTGAAGAAGAACCCGAGCGTGTCCGAGACCCTGGAGTGGGTGCGGGCGCTGCTGGTGCTGAGCGCCACCGAGCTCGATAAGAAGCTGTGCCAGGACACCCTGAACCTGGTCCTCAAGTACGAAGGCGACCTCGAGCGGGCCGAAGAGAAGCTTGGGGAGCTGTTTCCCGCCCGCCCGGCCGCCACCGCGTAAGCTCCGCCCCAACTTCGGCCGCTGCCTGGGCAATCGCGGCGGCGCGGCGGCGCGGGACTTACGCGGTGGCGGTCTTTGCTTGGTCCGCTGGTTCGTCGGTGATAGCATGTATGAGTTAACGGCTGCGGCGCCCGTCGTGTGCGACGGCGGCCACGCTGACCGGGGATGACGAAAATGGCGAACACGAGACAGACCCAGAAACGGCCCGCGCCGGCTGCCGCAGTCGGTCGGCGACGCGGCGGCGCGGCGCTCGGCGTCCTTCTGGCCGCCGGCCTGCTTGGGGGCTGCGGGATCGGCGGCGCTGGCGCCGACAGCTCGGCTGCCCTGCTCAGCGGCATGCCCAAGTGCGATCCGTCGCTGCTGCACCCGCACATCGCGGTGGGCGCGGCGGCCGGCCTGCCCGGCAAGTCGATCGTCTTTGTCGATGGCGTGATGGCCTGCGTGGACGACTCCAGCCACGTCGATCAGCTGCTCACCCAGCTGGAGGGGCGCGGCCTGGGGGCGGCGCTCACCCTGCCGACCGCGACCCCGACCCCCGCCGCTCCCCCTGTCCCGCGCTAGCCCCCGGCCCCCTTGCTGAGCGCTGCTAGTCCACTACCGGCCGGCTGATCGGCGCCGGCTTCTGCCACAGCCGCCGCGTCGCCAGTCCCCACAGCACCGCCCACAGCAGCGCCAGCACCGCCAGCCCCATCGCCACCTGGCGCACCCCGTAGCGATCGGCGAGCAGGCCGGCGCTCATGCTCGAGATGCTGAGGCTGAGAGTCAGCAGGCCGGCGTCGGCCGCGAACACCCGCCCGCGCAGCGAGTCCGGCACCGCAGTGAGCAGGCCGTAGGCGCTGGCCTGCCACTGCGCCCCCGCCCCCAGGTGGGCCAGCGTCACCGCCACCATGCCGAGCGTCAGCCCCGGGCACACCGCCAGCCCCATGTAGCCGACGGCGAACAGGGCGATGCCGGGGGCGATGGCGCGGCACTGCGCGTAGCCCTGCCCGGGCGTGGGGCGAAAGAGCCGATTGAGCAGCACCGGGCCGAGCACCGCGCCGACCCCGCGCGCCACCAACATCGTCGACACGCCCTGCGCCCCGCGCTGAAAGACCTTCTCGCCAAACAGCCCGAGCAGCGTCACCAGGCCCGCCCCCAGGCCATAGCCGGCCTTGGCGATCAGCAGCGCCAGCACCCGCGGCTCGGCGTGGGTGTAGCGGATGGTCTCGCGCACCGACTCCAGCAGCGAGACGCGCGGCGCCTCGTGGCTGCGGGTCTCGCTGAAGCGGGCGCGGATGCCGACGATGAGGCCGGCCGACAGGAGGAAGCTCAGCGAGTCGATGACAAACGCCGCCGTCCGCCCGCCGTACATCGTCACCACGCCGCCGAGCGCCGCCCCGAGCGCCATCATCGTCCCCCAGGCCGAGCCGAGCAGCACGTTGGCGCGCCCGAGATCCTCGGGGGCGACGAAGTTTGGCAGCGCCGCGTCCGCCGCCGGATCGAAGTACGCCGAGCAGCTGGCGATGAGGCACACGCCGAGGTATGCCAGCGGCAGCCGCCCCGGCGTGGTGGCGAGCAGCGGCAAGAGGGCCGCTCCCGCGCGCACCAGATCCATGACGATCATCAGCTGGCGGCGGTTTACCCGATCCACGGTCGCCCCCGCCCACGGTGTAAGGAGAAACACCGGCAGGCTCATACACAGGCTGAGCAGCGAAGTGAGCGCCGCCCGGCCGGTCAGCGTCAGCACCAGATCCACCAGCGCGACGGTCAGAAACCAGTCGCCGGCGAGGCTGATGAGGGTCGCCAGATAGACCAGCCGGAAGTCGCGGTTGTGCCGCAGCAGACCCAGGTAGCTGCCACCGACGGGCGGCGCTGCGGACGCAGGCGTTGCCACAGGCTCTGCCGCGGGCGTTGCCACCGGCGTTGCCACAGGCGTTGCCACAGGCTCTGCCACAGGCTCTGCCACAGGCTCTGGAGGTTTCGGCGCCAAGGCAGGTAGCGTACCAGCTGGGCGCCCGATCGTCGCCAATTGTGCGGTGGATCACTTGCCGCCGCGCTGCTCGGGTCGCTACAGAGGCGCTGGCGGCCGCGGCGGCAGCGCCAGGCGGCGAAAACGCGCCCCGACGTGATTCTGGGCTTGCGCGTGACGGATGGCGTGTTTCAAACTGCGCATTAGACACGCATGAAGCATCCCGAGCCGGCGGGTCTCCCGCGATCGCAGAGAGTAAGGACCGCGCGTCCCGCGAGCGAGCGGCGCGCCCTGCGACTGGTATCGGGAGACGGCGAGGGCAGAGCAGCGGAGCCAGCGGCGAGCCGCCCCGACTTCCAGGCGGACGAGCCGACGCTCGAGCGGTCGGACGAGCCGGCGCGGCCTCGGCCCTCGCTGAACCTGCTGTCGCTGGTCGCCGCGACGTTCTTTGTCGTCTCGGGCGGGCCGTACGGGCTGGAAGAGATCGTCGCCAGCCACGGCTACGGGCGGAGCCTGGTGCTGCTCTGCGTGGTGCCGCTCATCTGGAGCCTGCCGATCGCTCTCTTGGTCGGCGAGCTCGGGGCCGCGCTGCCCAAAGAGGGCGGCTACTACGCCTGGGTGCGGCGGGCGCTCGGGCCGTTCTGGGGGGTGCAGGAGGCGTGGCTGGCCCTGGCCATGAGCCTGTTTGACATGGCGATCTATCCGACGCTGATGGTCACCTACCTGGGGCGGATCTTTCCCGCGCTCGGGGATCTGACGCCGGGGGGCCTGGGCTGGCTGTGCGGCATCGCCATGATCGGCCTGTGCGCGCTGTGGAACATCCGCGGCAGCCGCGCCGTGGGAGTGGGCAGCGTGCTCATGGGGGCGGTGCTGCTGTTGCCGTTTGTGGCGCTGCTTGTCTGCGCGCTGCTCGGGCGGGGGCCGCAGGGACTGCGCGCCTCGCTGGACCTGCTCTGGGTGCTGCCCCGGACGACCGAGCAGCCGCTCGGCACTAGCCCCCTGTGGATGTCGGGGCTCCTCTTGTGCATGTGGAACTACATGGGCTGGGACAACGCCTCGACCGTGGCCGCCGAGGTCGAGCGCCCGCAGCGCAACTACCCGCGGGCGATGCTGCTGACCATCCTGCTCGTCTCGTCGTGCTACGTGATCCCGGTCCTGTGCGCCACGGTGAGCGGCCTCTCCCCCGAGGAGTGGACCACCGGCACCTGGGTCGAGGTCGGGCGGCGCCTGGGCGGTCCGTGGCTGTCGTGGGCGATCGCGCTCGGCGGCATGCTGTGCGGCCTGGGCATGTTCAACGTGCTGGTGATGTCGTACTCGCGGCTGCCCATGGCGATGGCGCGCGATGGCATGCTGCCGCGCTGGCTGCGCCGGCGCGACCCCCGCAGCGGCGCCCCCACCCGCATCATCCTCATCGCCGCGGTGCTCTACGCCGCCTGCATGGGCCTGGGCTTCCGCCACCTGGTCGAGATCGATGTCCTGCTCTACGGGGCGGTGCTGACGCTGGAGTTCGTGTCGCTCATCGTCCTGCGGCTGCGCGAGCCCGAGCTGGCGCGGCCCTTTCGCATCCGCGGCGGCGTCTTGGCCATTGGGCTCATGGCGGCGCTGCCGCTGTCGCTCATCGCCGTGGCGATGTACGCCGGGCGGCACGAGAAGGCGCTGTGGGGGCTCGGCTCGCTGCAGCTTGGGGGGCTGATTATCTCCGGTGGGCCGGTGCTCTACCTGTCGCAGCGCCTGTTTGCCATGAGCTCGTTTGGCCGCCGTGCGCCCGAGCCCGGGGCCGAGCTCGCTCTCGAGCCCGCGCTCGAGAGCGACCGCGATCCGGAGCTTGGCGAGGGAGCCGACCGCGGCAGGGAGCCGGCCGCGGTCCTTGGCGATGGCCGCTCGCCCGTCAGCATCGAGCCCGAGCCCGAGCCCCGCGGGCCCCGCTCCAGCCTGGTCCCCGTTCGCTAAGGAGCCTCCACGAGGCCCACAGACCCTGGCAGGCCGGGCAAAACTGGCAGCTGGCCAATATTTGATGGGTCTGCCAAGCTAGCTGTAGCCCGTTGACACAAAAGAACCATTGCCGTACTTTGTTCCTATCGCATAGTTGAAAACGCGCTTCGTCACCGTCACGCATCCTCTAAACGACGTTCAAATACTCTAAGAACAGATCCCAAAGCGGCGAGCCGGTCACGCCCCAGGCGCCCTGATCGCCTTTTCGCTAGCAAGGACCCAGCGCTGGGGCGAATGCCCCTGCCCAAGAGCCTACCCACCGTCCCCTGTCGCTAACATCCATCCAGATCTGCGCCGTTTCCGGGCGGAGCGGTGCGGACAAGAGCCCGCGAGGGGCCCATCGTACGCGAGGAATGAACCCGATGAATCTGACTGAGCTGAAGCGGAAGAAGATGTCTGAGCTCATCCACATGGGGATGGCTCTCAACATCGAAAACGTCTCGGGAATGCGCCGGCAGGACCTGATCTTCGAGATCCTCCGGCACCACTCAACCAACCGCGGTGAAGTCTACGGCGATGGGGTGCTCGAGACACTGCCCGACGGCTTTGGATTCCTTCGCTCCCCGGACTACAACTACCTCCCCGGCCCCGATGACATCTACGTCTCTCCTTCCCAGATTCGCCGCTTCGGCCTGCGCACCGGCGACACCGTGGAAGGTCAGATCCGTCCCCCCAAAGACAGCGAGCGCTACTTCGCCCTGCTCAAGGTCGAGCGTCTCAACGGCGAGCCCCCCGAGGCCTCGGTTGAGAAGATCATGTTCGACAACCTCACGCCGCTTTATCCCAACAAGCGCCTGCGGCTGGAGCATGACGCCAAGAACTACTCGACCCGCATCGTCGACATGCTGTCGCCGATCGGCAAGGGCCAGCGCTGCCTCATCGTCTCGCCGCCGCGCGCTGGCAAGACGGTGCTCCTGCAGGACATCGCCCACGCCATCACCGCCAACCACCCCGAGGTCTACCTCATGGTGCTGCTCATCGATGAGCGCCCCGAAGAGGTCACCGACATGCAGCGCACCGTGCGCGGCGAGGTCATCTCCTCGACCTTCGATGAGCCGCCCTCGCGCCACGTCCAGGTCGCCGAGATGGTCATCGAGAAGGCCAAGCGCCTGGCCGAGTGCAAGCGCGACGTGGTGATCCTGCTCGACTCGATCACTCGTCTGGCCCGCGCCTACAACACCGTGGTGCCGCCGTCGGGCAAGATCCTCTCGGGCGGTGTCGACAGCAACGCCCTGCACAAGCCCAAGCGCTTCTTTGGCGCCGCGCGCAACATCGAAGAGGGCGGCTCGCTGACCATCATCGCCACCGCGCTCGTCGATACCGGCTCGCGCATGGACGAGGTCATCTTCGAAGAGTTCAAGGGCACCGGCAACTCCGAGATCCACCTCGATCGCAAGCTGATGGAGAAGCGCATCTTCCCCTGCCTTGACATCAACAAGTCGGGCACCCGCAAGGAAGAGCTCCTCGTGGACGATCGCGTGCTCGGGCGCATCTGGATCCTCCGCCAGCTGCTCCACCCCTTAAACGTCGTGGACGCGATGGAGTTCATGCGCGACAAGATCGCCAAGACCGACAGCAACGGCGATTTCATCGCCAGCATGTCCGGCTAACCCAGCCCGAGTCTGTCCGCTCTCCTTCTCCTTGGCGCGGCTCCCTGATCAAAGGGAGCTCGTCCCCCAATCTCCAGCTTATCGGTCACTCCTTCCACTCCATCGGGAGCCAACAGGCG
Source organism: Polyangia bacterium (assembly GCA_044222245.1). GTDB lineage: Bacteria > Myxococcota_A > Polyangia > Palsa-1104 > JAEUJZ01 > CALFML01. Next base: position 15,196 of record JBGANQ010000102.1, read on the forward strand.
TGGGCCGACCGGAGATCCTTTTTTGTCCGCGCCAGCGGGCAAAAAAGGATCGCAGGGAAGGGGGACCCACGCCGTTCCGTATTCCACCGGTGACCCTCTCCCAAACGAAGCAATAACCTCCGGACGAAGCAATATTCCGGACAAAGCAATGCTCCCCGACGCCGCGCCAACCGACCAGGTCGGAAGGGCGAGTCCAGGGAGTCTTTGTCGCGGCTACTATTGTGGAAAGAGTGCGGAGTCTGATGCGGCGAAGCGGCCGGCGAGGTCGCCGGCGCCGACTAGAGCTTGGCGTACAGCAGGAGGGCGATCAGCAGCGAGTAGATGACCAGCGACTCGATGAGCGCCAGGCCGATGATCATCGGGGTGAACAGCTTGTCGTTGGCGCCCGGGTTGCGGGCGATGCCGTCCAGCGCCGCCGCGGCCGCGCGTCCCTGACCCAGGGCGCCGCCGAAGGCCGCAATTCCGAGGCCAATGGCGGCGGCCAGCGCAAACCAGCGGGGGTTCTCCGCCCGGGCCATCTCGGGCGAGACGGTCTGCGCGTGGGCAACCGCGGTTGCCAGCAGCGTGAACAGCGCGGCCAGAGCCCCGGCCATGTGCTTGGTGATCTTCATCGCTAAATTCCTCCTTCTGAGTTCCATTGCTTGACGTTGAGAGAGTGAAGCCTCGTTAGTTCGACGGCGCCTAGGCGTGGGCGTGCGCCTTGGCTCCGTGAGCATGATCGTGAGCGTCATGGGAGTCTTCATGCTCATGCACAGTGACTGCCATGTTGATGTAAACCATCGAGAGCAGACAGAACACCAGGGTCTGAATGATGACGACCATGGTGCCCAGGATGAGGAACGGCACCGGAACCAGCAGCGGCACCATCGAGAAGAACACCCCGACCACCTTGTGATCGGAGACCATGTTCCCCATAAGGCGCAGCGACAGCGACAGCGGCCGCGCCAGGTGGCCGATGATCTCGATGATGAACATAAGCGGCGCCAGCCACCAGATCGGGCCGGCGAAGTGCTTGATGTAGTTGCCCAGACCCTGGGCGCGGATGCCCTCGATGTGGGTGATGAAGAACACCGTCAGCGCCAGCGCCACGTTGGTCTTGAGCGTGGTCGTCGGCGGGATCATCCCCGGAATAAGCGCCAGGACGTTGCTGAAGAAGATAAAGCAGGCCAGCGTGCCGATAAGCGGCAAGTAGCGGCGGCCGTTCTTCTCGCCCATGATGCTCTTGGTCAGGTTCCACAGACCATCGCCGAGCATCTCGAACAGGTTACGCAGGGAGAACTTGCTCTCCGGGACGATCGCGTGCTCGCCGCCGCGCTTCATCGCCGCCGCGAAGCTCAGGCTGCCGATGGTGACAAAGGCCAGCACGAGCAGCGCCGCCATCACATGGGTGAGGGTGAAGTGCGACTCGACAAACGGTCCACCGCGAAAATAAAACGCCTGAGACGGGTCCTCGCGTCCCAGGAAGTGCTTTGCCCACGCCTCAAGACCGCGCAGGCCCGGCAGCAGGTCAAACCAAGAGGATTCTTCATCCATCGCGAATTAGCTCTCCGTGTAGGAATCTGAGTAGGGGGAAGCCGCGGCGGGCGCCGGCCCCTGCAGGCCGTACTGCACACCGCGCAGTACGATCGCCACCGGCAGGGCCGACAACCCTAGCACGAGCGCAATCGGCTGCAGCGGCAAGAGCTTGAGCGCAAGGTAAAGGAGCGCCGCCAGCACCCCGAGCTTGAGCTGGAACAGCAGCACCAAGAGGCCCACCGAGCTGGTGGTCCCGGGACGGGCCCCGCCAAGTCGCGTCCCGAAGTAGCGCAGCACCCGCGCGTTGAGGATGCTCAGCCCCGCGCCCACCGCCGCCCCAAGCTGCACCCGCGGGCTCCCCCAGATGAGGGTCGTGCCGACCAGCGAGGTGCCCAGGAGCAGCGCCCAGCGCTCGATGGCGAGCAGGTGCGGCGCGGCGGTGCCTGGCACCGGCTGGGCAGGGGGGGTCTGGGGATCGCTGGACACGTTCAGGGCTTCTTTTTCTGTTCAGTGCGGTAACTAGTCGTCAGGCGATACAACTCTTTGAATCCCGAGGCAATGCCAAAAAGCACGCCTACTAGCATCAGCCAAGGGTCGGTGCCGAATCTGCGGTCAAGCCACCTGCCAAAGAGGAAGCCAAGGAACACGGCAACCCCAAAGAAGATCCCGACATAGCTGAAGCGCGAAGCCTGGACCCAGCCAGAGGCGCCGGTGTCGGGCTGCGGTGTCGCCGCGGGCTCGCTCGGGGCGTCTTTTGCTCCTGGGGGCTCGCTCTGGGTCGGGGGCTTGTTCTTATTCTCCGTGGCGTTCTCCGTCGGTTCTCGGCCGGTTCTCGATTGGTTCTGGGCCCGCAGGCCAGAGGGACGGGTAGGGATGGTTGCCGAGTCCGGCGCGGCAGCCTGCTGTTTCTGTAGACGCGTCGCCTCTTACCATGAAATCTGGCCAGGAATCAATGAATGTTTTCGGGGAGATCGGGGCGGGCGACAGCCAGTCGCCCCCGCGCTGTCCGGCGCTCGCCTAGGGCTTGGGGGGGGTGAGCAGCGCCCGCGCCTGCTCCAGGGTCGCCACCGTGCGTCCGGCGGCCTGGCACAGCTCGACCGCGCGCGCCACCAGCGGCGCCGAGCCCTGCGCCAGCACGCCCTTTTCGAGGAAGATGTTGTCCTCCAGGCCCACCCGCACGTTGCCGCCCAGCGCCGCCGCCAGCTCGGCCATCGCCAGCTGGTGGCGCCCGACGCCGGCCACGCCCCAGCTGGAGCCGGGGAAGTCGGCGAGCCGCTCGACCAGCAGCTCGAGGTTGCGCCGGCTGGCGCTCAGGGCGCCGCGCACCCCAAGGACAAACTGCACATGCAGGGGCAGGCTGAGCTGCCCGCGGTCGAGCAGCTCGCGGACGATGTCGAAGTGGCCCAGATCGTACAGCTCGACCTCGGGCACAAGGCCCGCCTGGGCGATGCGCGCCGCCACCTGCTGGGTGTCCAGGCGCTTGTTGACGAAGATGTCATCGCCGAAGTTGATGGTGCCGACGTTCAGGGTCGCCATCTCCGGCGCGTCGGCCCCGGTGAGGGTGAGCGGCCCGCAGCGCTCGTCGATCGCCATGCCCACGGCGCCGCCGGTCGAGGTCTGGATGATCGGCGCGCAGCGGGCGCGAATGGCGCGGATGGCGGCGCGGAACCGCTCGGCGTCCTGGCTGGCGCCTCCGGCCTCGTCGCGGACGTGCAGGTGGATCACCGACGCTCCGGCGGCGACGCAGCGGGCCGCCTCCTCGCCGATCTCCTCAGCGGTGAGCGGCAGGTGCGGGGTCTGGGCGCGGGTGGTCTCGGCGCCGACGATGGCGGCGGTGATGATGCACGGGCCGGGGCGGCCGATGCGCTCGCCGGGCAGCGGCGGGCGGCGCAGCGCGGCGGGGACGACGCAGGTGCCGCTGGCGCGACAGCACAGCACCGGCTCGGCGAGCAGCTGGGCGGCGCTCGGGGAGTAGCCGTCGCCAGACAGCGGCGAGATGACCTTGTGGGCGGTAAAGCGCATCTTCATCGAGGTGCGGCCCCAGCTGACGATCTCGCCGCGCGCCTCGATGAAGTCGCCGGCGAACACCGGGGCGAGGAACTCGACGCTGTCGTAGGCGCGAAACAGGCCCTCGTCGCCGTCGGCGCGGACGCATAGCTCGGTGGCGACATCGCCGAACAGCGACAGGAGCTGGGCCCCATCGACCAGGTTTCCCCCGTAGTGGGGCTTGGACATGCGGACTCGAATGACGGCGTGCATACGCTGTTTTCGCACGCCCGATCCGGCTACGCAAGCGGCACCGCGGGCTGCCGGAACCCCAGCTGGGCTCCCCCCAATATCCGCTCAGGCCTGGCCTGGGCTTGGCCTAGGCTTCCATGATCAGGGCGCGGTTGCGGTCCCGGACCGCGTCGAGCATCGGCATCAAGCTGTGCAGGATCGTCGACCACAGCAAAGGATCGATGGGCCCCAGGCTCGCCGGCGGAGCGCCCGAGCGCGAGCAGGCGACCGCCGCCGCCTCGGCGTGCAGCCGTCCCTCGGCGAGCAGGACCAGCCCCTCGCTGCTCGCGCTGGCCGCGCCGCCCTCGCCATCGGCCAGGGTGTCGCGGGCGGGAGCGGTCAGCGGGCCGGCGGCGCCGGTGAGGAAGCGGAACGCGGTGCCGGTGGCGGCGCCGGCCGGCGGCGCCAGCGAAGGGTAGGGGCTCTCGGCGGTGCCGTGCGGACACAACAGCGCCAGCAGCGGCCGCCAGGCCTGCTCGGGGATGTCGAACAGCGCCGACTCGGCCATCTCTTCGCACAGGGCCTCGAACAGCTGCTGCACGCGCCCGGGCGCCATGTGCTGGACGTTCTTGGCCAGCGGGTGCCGCGGATCCAGATCGAGCCCGCTCAAGATCGCCCCCAGCCGGCCGCCGCGGCTGACCACCCGCAGCTCCTCCAGCGGGCGCTGCGCCCAGGCGATCTCGACCGCGCGCAGATCGATGCAGTAGAGCGTCCGCGGTCCCGCGGTGCCTTCCGGGCGCTGGCTGGGCAGCGGGCGCTCGGGACGGGCGCGGCGGCGCGAGGCGGAAAAGCGCATGAGGGCCACGCCGCATCATACCACGACGGCTCGACCGGTCCCGGGCGGAGGATGACAGCGCGGCGAATTTTGGGTACGGTGCCGCCCTGATGTCCGCCCCAACTTCTAGCGCCGCCCCTGAGCTGGCCAACCCCCCGCAGCGCCCCGCCACGACCCCTGTGAGCGCCGCCGAGGTCGAGCTGTGCCGCGAGTACCGCTTCGAAGCTGCGCACCAGCTGCCCAAGGTCCCGGCCGGTCACCGCTGCGCCCGGCTGCACGGCCACAGCTACAAGATCGAGATCTTCATCACCGGCCCGACCGACGAGGAGTCCGGCTGGCTGATTGACTTTTACGACCTCGACCGCGCTGTGCAGCCGGTGGTGGATGCGCTCGATCACCGCCTGCTCAACGAGCTGCCCGGCCTGGACAACCCGACCTGCGAGCGGCTGTGCGGCTGGCTCTGGCAGCGGCTTGCTACCGCGCTGCCGCAGCTGTCGGCCATCACCGTCTGGGAGACCATCGACTCGCGCTGCACTTATCGCGGCCCGCGCCGCGCCGCCAGCGAGGCCGCCGGTGGCCGCTGAGCCGGGCGCCGGCGGGGCCGCCGCCGATCCGCCGGCGACGATCCGGGTGGTGACCCTCAACCTGTGGGGCGAGCAGGGCCCGCTGGCTCGCCGCCTGGCGCTGTGCGAGCAGCAGCTGCGGGCGCTGCGCCCCGACGTGCTGGCGCTGCAGGAGGTGCGCGAGATCCCCGGCCAGCTGGAGAACACCGCGGCGAGCCTGGCGCGGGCGCTGCAGCTGCACTGGGTGTTCGCCGAGACCCTGCAGTGGGGCGGCGGCGCCGAGGGGCTGGCGATCCTGTCGCGGGTCCCCATCCTCGCCCACGACCACACCGCCCTGCCGCACGCCACCGCCAGCGAGCGGCGGATCGTCCTTTCCGCCGCGCTCGACTTCGCCGGCACCCCGGTCGCGGCGTTTACCACCCACCTGAACTACCGCATGGGCCACGGCTGCGAGCGCGAGGATCAGGTGGAGGCGGTCGATCGGTACATCGCCGCCACCACCGCCAAGCTGACGCCCGCCGCGGCGCTGACGCTGCTCATGGGCGACTTCAACGCGACCCCCGACAGCGATGAGCTGCGCTTTCTCCGCGGGCTGCACTCGCTGCGCGGGCGGCGGACCTACTACCAGGACGCGTTCCTGGTCCACAGCGATCGCGAGCGCGACGCCGGGCTCACCTGGTCGCGCCGCAACCCCTACACCCAGAGGCTGCGTTTCCTGCAGACCGATCGCCGCCTGGACTACATCTTTGTCGGCGGACCCGATCGCAAGGGGCGCGGCGTCGTCCACACCTGCCGGGTGGTGCTGGACGAAGGCGACGCCGATGGCGTCTTCCCCTCGGATCACTTCGGCGTGCTGGCCGAGGTCCAGCTGCTGCCGCTGCCCGAGCCCGGAACCCAGCCGTAGCGGTCGCGGCGGCGATATTGTACTTTTTGGTCATGGCAGCCCATCTGGCGATGCGCGGTGCGCGGCGCGCGGCCCTGGCCGGGACGCTCATCATCCTGAGCGCCTTGCAGAGCAGTCCGGCGACCGCCAAGCCGTCGACGGTCGCGGTCATGCCGTTTCGCGATCTGGCGGCCGACTCGAAGTTCATCGGCGAGGCGATCCGCGAGACGGTGATGTCCGACCTGCGGCAGCTCGGCGGCCTGCGGGTGGTCGAGCGGGCGAGCCTGGACCGCGTGCTCGCCGAGCAGAAGCTCGCGCAGAAGGACCTGGAGGTCGGCGACGCGGTGCGGGTGGGCAAGGTGCTGGGGGCGCAGCTGATGGTGGTCGGCGCCTACCAGAAGCTCGCGCCGCAGGTCCGCCTCACCGCGCGGTTCATCAAGGTCGAGACCAGCGAGGTCATCGGCACCGCCAAGGTCGACGGCAGCCAGCGCGAGTTCCTGCGCCTGCAGGACCGCGTCACCTCGGCGCTGCTGCGGTCGGCGGGGCTGCCGGTGCAGGCCAAGCAGGTGCTCGACGACTCGGCGCAGCGCCCGGATCTGCAGAGCTGGAAGACCCTGGACCTGTACGGCCAGGCGGTGCTGGCCACCGACGACAGCGAGCGGCGTAACCTCCTGCAGCTGGCGGTCGCCGAGGACAAGAACTTCAGCTACGCGGTAAAGGATCTGGCGGGGCTGGAGAGCCGGCTCGCCCGCTATCAGGCCGAGCAGGACGCCGCCACCGAGCGGGCGCTCAAAGAGCTTCGCCAGCAGCTGGCGGTGGCCACCGAGCGGCCGCAGATCGAGCAGCTGACGGTGATGCTGCTGACCAAGCTCTACCAGACCCACCGCTTCCACGCCCAGGCCAAGGAGGCGCGCTCGTTCCTCGAAGGGCTCGGGCCCGGGGCGGCGCTGACCCCGACGGTGGATCAGATCGCGGTGATGCTGGTCACCGCGGATCAGCTGCTGCGCGATGACGAAGGGCTCTTGCGCGACGGCGAGCTGTACCTGCGCCGGGCGCCGGGCAGCTCGATGTTCTCGGTGATCAAGCAGCTGATGGAGGGGGCGATCGCCCGCAAGCGGCAGGTCGATGAGGGCCGCGACAAGGCGGTCAAGGACGTCGCCGGCATCCACACCGAGGCGCGCTGGGATCTTTATCTGGTCGGCCAGCTGTACGCCCGCAACCAGCAGTTCGCCGAGGCGCAGCGGCTGTATCGGGCCTGCCTGCAGGTGGGCAACCGGCCGCCGGTCGAGGTGCTGCTGGCGCTGTGCCAGGTGGATTTCCAGGCCGGCGACTGGACGAGCCTGCGCGCCGATCTGAGCGCCCTGGAGCGCACCGACGCCGCCAAGGCGCATACATTTCGGGTCAGCTGGGCCGCCGCCATTCCGGTGGACGGCTAGGGCGGGCCCAGCAGGTGCAACAGGTGCCAGGCATGCGGCGATGGCTCTCCCTCACCGTGGCGGTCGTGGGGCTTTTAGGGGTGCCCGGGCGGGCGTTGCGGGCGCAGCCGCCGCGCGGCACTCCCCCCGAGATCGCCGCCGAGCGCGACGCGCTCATCGACAAGATTGCGCGCGGCCAGGACTACGAAAAGAGCATCGCCCGCTTCATCGCCCTGCAGCGCGAGCTGTTTGCCGAGCGCGACGCCGCCAAGCTCGCCGAGCAGAAAGAGCAAGAGCAAAAAAAGCGCGGCCTAGAGGAGCTGCAGGCGCTGCAAAAGACGCTCGACTATCAGGTCGCCCAGCACTGCCCGCTGCGCGTCGATCCGGCCGAGGCCGGCCCGCCGACCTCGGACCTCCTGCGCTCCGACTGGGGCAAGGTGGTGCGCAAGCAGCAGACGGTCATCAAGGGGCGGACGGCGTTTGACGACGACGAGCCGGTCACCGTCTACCTGGTCAAGGGCGCCGCCCACACCTACTCGCTGTCGAGCAAGGCGCCGACCCTGTATCTTGGCAAGGGCCTGCAGGCCGAGGTCGGCGACCTGGTGCTGCTGTGCTACGTGGGGCTGTCGACCCACGGCAGCGGCGGCTACTTCCCCGAGGGATTTCGCGACAACGTGATCGGCCAGGGCTTCGCCGCCCGGCTCGCGGCGCCGCCGCTCATCGTCAAGAAGGCGCGGTGGAACCCGATCCACCTGACCGGCGAGTCGGCCCTGCGCATCGCCATCGACCGCGTGCAGTGGAGCTACCCCGAGGATCGGACCGTGCTCAGCTTCATTCATGTGCTGGGCGACCTCGGCGGCGGCCGGTTCGAGATCGCTGCCGAGCGGCGCAGCTACGTGCTAGAGGTGCCCGCCGGGCTGCCCGGCCGCCAGCTCGTGCAGCCCGGCAAGTTTCTGTGGGCGATCATGAGCACGCCGCGCTTTGACAAGGGGATAAAGAAGCTGGTGCTGCGCGCCGAGGATCTGGAAGAGCACTACATCCAGGGGCGCGAGTAGGCCGCGGCGGCGCTGCCCCGCGGTGGCGGCGGTTTCTCGCCTGCGGAAAAATGCGTTTTCCCGCTTGCCCGGCCCCGGCCTCCTGGATAGACTGCGCTTGCCATCGCCACTGTAGCTCAGGGGTAGAGCAACGGTTTCGTAAACCGTAGGTCATGGGTTCAATTCCCATCAGTGGCTCAGAGAGTAGTGAGGCGGGGGCGGGCGGACGGGGGAAGGCGCCAGGCTAGACCTTGGCGAGCAGCTCGTTGCAGCGGTCCTTGAGGGCCTTGCCGGGCTTGAACCCGGGCACCCGCCGCGCCGGAATGATCAGCGGCTGATCGGTCTGGGGGTTGCGCCCAGTGCGCTCTTTGGAGTCGCGCACGGTGAAGGTGCCAAAGCCCCGCAGGTCGATCTTGTCGCCGCGCGCCATGGCTTCGGCGAGGTCGTTAAAGACGTCATCGAGGAGCTGCTGCGCCTGCGCCTTGGGAAGCTTGTGCTTGAGCGATATCGAATCGACCAAATCGGACTTTTTCATAGGACCTCGTTGTACTTTCCCGGCGCTGGGCCGGTACTGAGCCGGACTTTGCCGGCGGCGCTGCTCTGCCGGGCAAGGCGCGCCGCCATGCGCTTAAAAGAGAGTCGTTTACCGACGGAAACTGCAGGGCCCGCCGGCGATCGTGCGGCATCCTATTTGGGATGCCCGCGCCGGGTCAAGCGGAAGCTGGGTCCTACCGAGTGCCGGGCTCGGCTGCGCTAGTGCCCAGCGGTCCGGCCCCGGTCGTGCTGTCCCGGGAGGCCGCGGTGGGGGCCACGGCCCGATACCAGCGCAGGAGGAACCCGACCAGCGGCGTGAGCAGGGTGATGATCGAGAGCCCGAACAGGAGGAACGTGATGTCGACGCCGAGTGAGCTGGAGTTTGGGTTATAGCCCCACTTGACCGCCAGCACCTTGCCCCGCGGCGCCCGGCGCAGCGCGAGGCGGCTCGACCTGCCGGCCATCTGCTACTTCTTACCGGCGCGGTAGTCTTTGACGATCTGGTGCACCTGGTCAAAGGTCGCCGCGGGCACTACCTTGCCGCGCACCGAGCCGTTGACGTCATCGAGCACCTTCTGCCAGGCGGCCATGTCGGTGATCTTGACCTCCTGCAGGCCCTGCGACTTCATCTTCGCCATCGACTCGCTCTCCATGCGGCGCGCGTCGACGGTGAGCTTCTTGCCGAGGTCCTTGAAGACCTGGATGAGCTGCGGCCGCAGGTCGGCGGGTACGCGATCCCACACCTTCTTGTCGACGATGGTGGCGCCGGTGAGGGTCGACCACTTCATGTCGGTGGCGTACTTGGCCTTGTCGTTGACCCGCAGGCTGAGGACCAGCGTCGGCGGGTAGAGCACGGTGTCGATGAGGCCGGTCTGCATCGAGGGCACGATGTCGGTGCTGCTCAAAACGACGGTGTTGAAGCCGCCGGCCTTCCACGCATCGGCGCTGGAGGGATCGCCGTCCCAGCAGAACAGCTTGCCGTTGCGCATCTCGGGCAGCGTCGGCCGGGGCTTGGTCGAGAAGAAGCGGGTGTTGCCGATCTCGCTCCAGGTGAGCACGACGAAGCCCTTTTTCTCCAGCAGCGCGTCGAGCTGCGGGGCCATCTTCTGCACCAGGTAGTCGTGCTCGTCGTCGTTATTGACCAGCAGCGGCAGGTCGAGGGCCTGCGGCTCGGGGGTGATGACGTGCAGGCCGATGGTGCTGATCGCCGCCGCTTGCAGCAGCCCGACGCGCAGCTTGCGGATCATCTCGCCCTCGTCGCCCATCGTGCCGCCGGGCAGGACCTTCAGCTCGACGCGACCGCCGCTGACCGTGCGCCACTTCTGCGCCGCTTCTTTGAGCAACAGGTGCCACGGCGAGCCCGAGGGGGCCAGCGTCCCGAGCTTGATCGAGACCTCGGCCTTGGCATCTTCAGCGCGCGCCAGCCGTCCGCCAAAAGCCAGCATGGCAGTGCACAGCGAGACCAGAATTATCTTTCGCATGGTGATCCTTATCATCGGGGTCAGGCGCCCGGGCGCTTATAACTAATTACAGTAGAGGTCTTTCACAGAGCTAGGACGGAGCAGCGGTCTTGGCATTTATCTCGCGGTCCGAGCCTACCCCGGCTCGCCGTGTAGGCGCTGCACCGCGGCGGACTGCAGGTTACTCGGCAAACAGGTCGGACAGCCGGCTGAGCAGCCACTGCGCGCGCTGCTGGGCGATGATGTTGGCCAGGCGCTGCTGCTTCCACGCCGGCTCCTCGGAGTAGACGTCGGTCTCGACGACCTTGCGCAGGCGCTGGACGAACTCGGCCTTCTTCTGCTCACCGATCAGCACTCCCTCGGCGTAAGAGACGATGGAGCCGAGCTTATAGCCTTTGCCAAGCTTCTGCGCTCGCTCCAGGTCTTCGCGGGCGCGCTCGGGCCCGCCGCCCTGCTGCTTGCTGCGCGCGGCGTCAAACGAGACGTAGAACTCGAAGATCGCCCCATCGTCGTAGTCGGGCTGCAGGGCCTGGGCGCGCTGCATGACCATGTCGACCGCCGGCAGATCGCCGATGAGGTTGGCGTCGTCCTTGGCGGTGCTGACGGCCAGCCCCCACGCCGCGGCGCACCAGTACAGGTAGGGCACATCGGCGACCGTCATCTTGGCGAGGCTCGCCTGCCAGGCTGCCCGATCGCCGCCGAGCAGCGCGGCGCGGCTGCCGGGGTGGGCGATCTCCAGCCCGGCCAGGGCGTAGTTGCGGGCCCGCAGGTACAGCCGCCGGGCGCGCAGCCACAGCGCCCGCGCCTGGGCGATGTCCTTGTCCTCGGCGCGGTCGGCCTCCTGGTTTACAAACGCGTAGGAGTACTGGGCAAAGCCGCTGGCCAGGGCGAGGCGGATCGGCCGGTGGTCGGGCAGCGAGGCAGCCAGCGACTCCATGGTCTTGAGCCCAAAGGGCGCCGCGTCGCGCACCAGGCTGGGATCGTCATCGGTGCCCAGGCCGCCGCTGGTCCCCGACAGGGCGTCGGCGGTGGCGCGCAGGGCGTAGGTGCGGATCGAGCAGCCGCTCTGGCTGAAAAGGACGAGCGCCCACAGGGTGCCGACCACGGCGCCGAGCAGGGGGTGACAAAGCGGCAGCAGGGAGCGACAAAGCGGCGGGCGGCGCGGGAACCTGAACAGCGGCGAAGAGGCGGGCATGGTCGACTTTTGTAGAAAAGGGGTCCGGGTCGTGTGAGTAAAAGTCGTAGCAGTGTACCACGACAGGGCTCTTGGTATACTGCTTTCACCCATATGCCAGAAAATGAGCCCCTTACCCCGCAGCCCAAAGTGGCCCCCGAGGACTCCGAGCGCGCTGCCGAGGACGCGGAGGCAAAAAAGAACTTGGCGGACGCGGCGGCCGCGCCTCCGCCGGCGGCGCCCGAAGTAGCGGCGGCACTCGCCCGGCCGCAGCCGGTGCCGCCGGAAGATTTGGCCCGATCGCTCAACCGCGCCGACGTGGAAGCGCCGGTGGAAGAGGCGGTGGAGGGCACCGGCGAGGGGCCGCCGCCCGGCACTCGCTTTGAGGCGGTGATCGTCAGCCTGATCGCCGTGGCGATGATCTCGTTCCCGGTGCTGGCGAGCCTGCGCCGGGTGGTCCTGGTGCTGCACGAGCACCCGCACTTTAACTGGCTCGGCCGCGTGCTGCAGTTCTTCATCCCCAAGGACATGTCGTGGGGCTCGGTGTACGTGCAGAACGGCACCCTGTGGATCGGCTTTCTCGGCGCCATCCTCGCCGCCGCCGGCGGCAAGCACCTGGGGCTGTCGACCACCAACTTCATGAAGCGCGGCCGCACCCGCGATGTCTGCGAGGCCTTTACGACGACGGTGACGGCGATCGTCTCGGTGGTGCTGGCCTACGCGAGCGCCCGCATGGTGGCGGTCGATCGCACAAGCGGCGACTCGGATCTGATGCCCGGCGGCATCCCCAAGTGGACCGTCGAGGTGGTCATGCCCGTCGGCTTCGCCATCTTGGCGGCGCGCGCGGTGTGGCGGGCCACGGATCCGGTGGCCCGCTACGGGGGGCCGCACGGCTCGGCCAGCTCGAGCGCGCACCTGCCGGTGCTGAACCTGTCGCCGCTGCAGCACCGGCTGCGCCTGGGCCTTATCAGCGTGGTGGCGGCGCTGGCGGTGCTGGCGCTTTACCTCGGCTTCAACTACGACCACTCGGAGCGCATCCAGGCCTTCATCGCTCACCTTGACCACTGGCAGGGCACGGTGCGCACGGTGGGGCTGCTCGCCTTGAGCGCGGCCTTCCTGCTCGGCGCGCCGGTGTTCATCGTCATGGCGGGCGTGGCGATGACGCTGTTTTTCGCCTCGGACTCGCCGGTCGCGTCGCTGCCCACCGAGACCTTTCGCCTCGTGGCCAACCCGTCGTTGCCGGCGATTCCGCTTCTGACCTTCGCCGGCTACGTGCTGGCCTCGGGCAAGTCGTCGCAGCGGCTGGTGCGCGCCTACAAGAGCATGTTCGGCTGGATGCCCGGCGGCATGGCGCTGATGGTGGTCTTTGTCTGCGGCCTGTTTACGACCTTCACCGGGGCCTCGGGGGTGACCATCCTGGCGCTCGGGGGGCTGGTCTATCCGATGCTGATCAAGGACGGCTACCCGAGCGGGTTCTCGCTGGGGCTGGTCACCGCGGCGGGGAGCCTCGGGCTGCTGTTCCCGCCCAGCCTGCCGGTCATCCTGTACGCGGTGGCGGCCAGCGCCCCGGGCTCGGTGGCCCCGGTCGGGGTCGAGCAGCTGTACATCGGCGGCCTCATCCCGGGCACGGTGCTGGTGCTGCTGGTCTCGCTGTACGGCATCCACCAGGGCATCCGCGCCAAGGCGCCGCGCCAGGCCTTCGCGCGGGCCGAGCTCGGCTCGGCGCTGTGGCAGGCCAAGTGGGATCTGCTGCTGCCGGTGGTGGTGGTGCTGGCGTTCGGCTCGGGCGTGGCGACGATTGTCGAGGCGGCGGCGATCGGCGCCGCGTACTCGCTGGCGGTCGAGCTGCTCATCTTCCGCAACATCCATCCGGTGCGCGCGCTGCCGGGGATCTTCGCCCACGCGGCGGCGCTGGTCGGGGCCGTGGTGATGCTGCTCGGGGTGGCGATGGGGCTCACCAACTACCTAGTGGTCGCCGAGGTGCCGACCCGCCTGGTCGACTGGGTGCAGATCCACATCCACTCGCAGGCGGTGTTCCTGCTGGTGCTCAACGTGATGCTGCTCATCCTCGGCAGCGTGCTGGAGATCTACTCGGCGATCGTGGTGCTGGTGCCGCTGGTGGCACCGCTCGGGGTGGCCTTCAACGTTCACCCGGTGCACCTGGGGGTGATCTTCCTGGCCAACCTCGAGCTCGGGTTCCTCTGCCCGCCGATGGGCCTGAACCTGTTCCTGTCGGCGACGCGGTTCCACAAGCCGCTGCCGCTGCTTTATCGTAAGGCGCTGCCGTTCCTGTTCATCATGTCGGTGGGCGTGCTGTTCATCACCTATGTCGAGGTGGCGACCATGGGGCTGTTGCGCGCCCTGGGCAAGCAGTAGCCGGCTGCGGCGCCGATGCTGCTGGTGCTGAGCAGCCTGTGGGGGGCGGGGGGCATCCCGGCCTTCAACCGCCTGCTCGTGCGCGCGGCGGCCGAGTTCGCGGCGGCGGCGGGACGCTCGCTGCGGGTGGTCGCCCTGACCGAGGCGGCGGGTCACGAGCCGCCGGCGGGGGCGCTGGCCGCGCTGCAGCTGGCGACTGGACTGACCGGCGGCTACCTCGGCTGCGGCGGCTCGCGGCGGCGCTGCGCCCAGGCGGTGCTGGCCGAGCTGCCGCGACGGCCCCTGCTCGCCTTGGGACATGTGAACCTGGCGCCGCTGTCGCTGGGGCTTGGGCGCTACGGGGTGATCGCGCACGGGACCGAGGTGTGGACGCCGCTGCCCCCGCTGCGGCGGTGGGCGCTGCGCCGCGCCGCCGTGGGGTGCGTGAGCGAGCACACGGCCGGGCGCGTGCAACAGGTGCAGGGCGTGGCCGCGGCGCGCTGCGTGCGGCTTATCAACTCGCTGCCCGCGCAGCCGAGCCGAGCCGCCGGCGACCCCAGCGGACCGGGGGCGGCGGGGCAGGGCGGGCTGCGACTTGGCAGCTCGCTGCCCGTGCAGCCGAGCGGGGCAGGCGGCGATCCTGGCGGGTCGGGGCAGCCGGCGGCGGGGCAGGGGGGGCCGCTGCGCGTGCTCAGCGTGACGCGGCTCCATCCGGCAGAGCCCAAGGGGATTGATCTGGTGCTGCGGGCGATCGCCGCGCTGCCGCAGGTGGAATACACGGTGGTCGGCGCCGGGGACGCGCTGCCGGCGCTGCAGCGGCTGGCGGCAGAGCTCGGCGTAGCGGCGCGGGTCCGCTTTACCGGGGCGCTTAGCGACGCCGAGCGCGACGCCGAGCTCGACCGCTGCGAAGTGTTCGCGCTGCCGAGCCGCGGCGAGGGCTTTGGCATCGTCTACCTGGAGGCGATGGCGGCTGGCAAGCCGTGCCTGGCGGCGGCGGCGGGCGGCGCCCCCGAGGTGGTGGTGGACGGGCAGACCGGCCTGGTGGTGCCTGCCGCGGTGGCGCCGGTCCGGGCGGCGCTGCAGCAGCTGGCGGACTCGGCAGAGCTGCGGCAGCGGCTCGGGCAGGCGGGGCGGGCGCGGGTGGCGCAGTGCTTCAGCTACCCCGAGTTCAGCGCCCGGGCCCAGGAGCTCTTCCGGCGCATCGAGCGCCCACTGGCCGGCTGAGCCGTGCCGCCGCGGGCAGGCTAAAGTGAGAGCATGGCTCTGCGCTTGATGGTCTACGATCGCAATAGCTCGGCCGGGCGCCTGCTTTTGACCGCGTGGCGGCTGGGCGGCCCCTTGTACCGGGCGCTCGGGCGGCTCGACGCCTGTTACGGCGCCGCCAGCTGGGCCGAGGCGCTCAAGTGGCTGGCGAGCTACCGCGCCCCCGAGCCGATCGCCGAGGTGCAGTTCTGGGGCCATGGAAAGTGGGGCAAGGTCCTCATCGGCGACACCTACCTGGACGCGGCGTCTTGTGAGCCGCGCTGCCCCGAGCAGGCGGACCTTTTGGCGGTGCGGTCGCGGCTTGTCGCCGGGACGGGGCTGTGGTGGTTCCGCACCTGCTCGACGTTCGGCACCGCCGCCGGCCACCACTTCGCGCGCGCCTGGGCAAGCTTTCTCGGCTGTCGGGTCGCCGGCCACACCTTCCTCATCGGCCTGCACCAGAGCGGCCTGCACAGCCTCGGCCCCGGCGAGACTCCGTCCTGGTCGGTCACCGAAGGCAGCGCCGGCGCGGCGCCTCTATGGTCGCGTCCTGGGGCGCCCAACACCATCACCTGCTTTCACGGCCAGGTCCCCGCCGGCTACTGACCGGCGCCGGCCCGGTTGCGCCGGTTACGGGCGGCGGGTGGTGATGACGCACTCGCGGTCGTCGGCGCTGCGCTCGATGGCGAGCACGGGGTAGCCGTCCTCGCGCAGCGCCTGCGGGATGTTGGTGAAGGCGGGCCGATGATCAAAGATCAGGCTCAGCTCGGTGTCTTCATCGAGCTCTTCGAGCGCCAGCTTGGTGCGGACAAACGTATAGGGGCAGACCTCACCCCGTAGATCGAGCTGCACACGCATCAGCCAAGTCTTACCATGTGACCACTGCATCGGCCGCGGCAACCAGCGCG
>JBGANQ010000014.1:0-141269 GCA_044222245.1 Polyangia bacterium
GCTGCTGCAGGGTGAGCAGGGCGGCGGCGCGCTCGGGCAGGGGGTGGGGGTGCAGGGCGAGGGGGGCGGCGCAGATAAGGACCGTGGCGGCGCGCACCTGCATGGGCTCGGCGCCGAGGGCGGCTTGCGGGCAGGGAGCGCCGGCGTACACGACGCACTGGCCGGAGGGCAGCTTGATCCACAGGGAGGCGGCGCCGGGGGCCTGGCCGGAGGGGAACAGCTCCAGGCGCAGCGAGCCCAGGTGGAAGGGGCGGCCGACGGGCGAGAGCAGGACCGACTCGGCGGCGCGGGCGGGCTCGCCCAGGGCGCGGCGCAGGCGCAGGGTGCGCTCGGTGCACAGCAGGGTGCCGATGGCGCCGCGGCGACCGCCGCGCAGGTTGGCCTGGGCGTCGGAGACGAAGCACAGGTCGTGGGCGCGCAGGGCGTCGCACCACAGGCGGGTGCCGGGCAGATGGACGCCGGCGCGCCAGGTCACCAGGGGGGGCGGCAGCGGCGCGGCGGTGCGACGGGCGCGCCCGAGGCGGCCGGAGGGTCGGGGAGCGACGATCGCTTCATCGGGTGCGCCCGGCGGGCCCAGCTCTGTGGTCACGCGCTAGCGGTACTGCGCGGGGGCAGTCGGGTCAAGTCCGGGCTGCAGCGGCCGGGCGGGCGGCGGCGGTCACTCGAACAGCAGGCGGCTGTAGCGCTCGGCCCACGGCTCGCCGAGCAGGCGGGCCATGCGCTTGCGCGGGCCGTGCTGATGGAAGGCGCGAAAGACCATGGTCTGGCCTTCGATGGAGCGGCCGGGAGGGGCCTCGGCGAGCTCGCCGAGGTAGGTGGCCATTCCCTGGGTGAGGGCGGCCAAGCCCTCTTCGACCTGGTGCGGGCGCAGCTTGGCGTGCAGGCCCTGGCCCGAGCCGAGCTTGCCCACCCACTGCGGACCGGGACCGCTGCCCAGCCGGAAGAAGGTCGTGCGCACCGGCCGCAGGGCGTCGCGGGTCTGCCAGTCGCGCCCGTACACGTCGGCGTTTACCGAGATCCGCCACGGCAGCGCCATCAGATCGGCGGCAAAGCAGGGGAAGTCGAGCTCGGT
Source organism: Polyangia bacterium (assembly GCA_044222245.1). GTDB lineage: Bacteria > Myxococcota_A > Polyangia > Palsa-1104 > JAEUJZ01 > CALFML01. The sequence goes on from JBGANQ010000014.1 coordinate 1,073, forward strand.
GCTGGGGATGAGGGTGAGGGCCACGCCCTCGATCATCGGCGGCAGGCGGATGTGGCTGAGCACGACCTTGCGCAGGCGGTCGCACTGCCAGGCCTCGGTGCGCACGCTGCCAAGGCCCAGCGGGCCGGCCTTTTCCTGCAGGTCGGCATCCAGGGGCAGCGCGGTGAGCGGCAGCTGGTCGAGCAGGCGAGCGCGCAGGCCGGCGACCATGCCGGCGACGTCGACCTCGCGGCGGGCCTTCAGGTCTTCTTCCAGGGTGCGGGCGCGCCGGGCGGCGTCCGCGAGCAGCTGCTTGCCTATCTCAATGCCTTTGGCGAGACGATCCATGGGCAGCAAGGTATCGCGGAACCGGGAGCCGCGGCAAGCGGCGCGCCGGCCGGGGGGCGCCGCGGGACACGGGGCTCAGCGACGGACGATGACGCGAGTTCCGGCCAGGACAGGGGGCAGGCGGGAGGCCCGGGCGGCCGGCTCGGGCGCGTGGGCGTACCCTTCGGAGGCGGACCGATCGATCGCCGGGGCAGCGGCAGCGGTGGATGTGGCGGCGCTGGTCGCCGACTCGCTCGGGCTGGCCGGCGGGGCGCCGATCACGCTGTGCCAGCCGGCCGGCAGGGGCGGCGAGGAGAAGGCGAAGAACTGCGCCGCCGCCGCGGGGCTCAAGTTGACGCAGCCGTGACTCACCGGCTCGCCGAGGGAGTCGTGCCACAGCACGGCGTGCAGGCCGATGCGGCCGTTGAAGAACTGCGCGTGCGGCACCTGCCGGAAGTCGTACTGCGCCGCGGCGCCGCGCTGGTTGGCCATGGTCTGGGTCAGGTACTTGCGATAGACGAAGAACGAGCCGGGCGGCGTCAGGTGGCCCTTGCCGGTCGAGACCAGGGTGGTGAAGATCGGCGTCTTGCCGACGTAGGCGGTGGCCACCTGCTCGGCGATCGAGATGTCTACCCAGCGCTCCTCCGGACCGACCTCGGGCGGCGGCGCGACCGGGATGAAGCGGCGCAGGACCGCGGCGTCCAGCTCTCCGACGGCGGCGGCTTGCCCTTCGGGGGAGGCCTTGAGGGCGGCGCGCGCCTCGTCGGTCAGCTGGACGAGCATGCGCCCCGGAGCGGCCGGGGCCTCGGCGACCATGACGACGCTGTAGCGCGGCAGCATGCCGAGCGGCGCGGCGGCCGGGGTCGCGGCGCCGGTCGCCGGATAAAGCGGAGCCAGCGAGTCCCCGGCGGTGGGCACCACCCAGGCCGGCCGCGCCCCGGGGGGCAGCGACTCCAGGGCGAGCGGCACCATCGTCGAGGGGGTCGCCAGCTCGACATCCTTGCGGGCGAGCCAGCTATGGCCGATGAGCTGGGCCTGACCGTTGACCTCGCGCACCACGGTCACGCCGTCGCCCTGGTGCAGCTTGTCACGCAGGAAGCTGCCGGGAGCGCCGAAGAGCCCCACCTGCTTGGCGGTCACCACGCCGTAGCGGTAGCGCTGCCACCCGAGCGCCGACTCCTGCGCCGGCGGTGCCGAGGCATAGCCGGCCTGCAAAAGGACCTCCTGCCGGCAGACATAGCCGGCGGGCACCGCGGCCAGCCACTCCCGGCACTCGCCCTTGGGGGCCGGCACGGGGGTCGGCATGACCTGGATCGCGGTGGCACCGCGCGCCTCGCCCAGGGCCGCCGCGCCGCGGCTCGTCGCCAGCCGCACCTTGACGGCGAGCTGCGGCTTGCGCGGCAGCGCCCATAGCACGACCTGATCCCCGAGCGGCGGCGGCTCCAGCGTCGCCAGGGTGACCAGCGCTTCGGCGGCGGGGCCGGATGCGCTCGGCAGCGGGCCGGGCGGTCCCTCTTCCCTCTTGGCGTGGTGACGAGGGCGCGGCCGCTGGCTGGCCAGACTGACCGGGCCGTGCAGCAGCTGCGCACCGACCACCGCCGCCCCCAGCGCCCCCCACAGCGCAGCGTACGAGTTCGCGATCATACGGCCCGCTGATTATAGCAGGCCGCACCGACGGTCTCTCGTCTCGGAAAAAGCGCAGTCCGGGCGCGCGCTTACAGGACACCGCGCCGGCTCGGAGCCTGAACAGATTGGCTACAGCACGCGGTCAGTAGCCGGCCGCGCGGGCTTACTGGCCAGCCTGATCGCCTGGCGGGCGGCCCTGCGAGTCGGGCTGGCCCCCGGGCTGGCCCTCGGGCTGGCCCTCGCTCTGTCGATCGTCGGGGTGGACCACCAGCACCGGACATGCGGCGGCGCGCACCACCTTCTCGGCCACCGAGCCAAGGAGCACATGGCGGATGCCCGGCCGGCTGCGGCTGCCGATCACGATCAGGTCGGCACCCCACTGGCGCGCCAGCCGGACGATGGCGTCGGCGGCTCGCCCTTCGAGCATCTCGGTCATGATCGGCACGCCGAAGTCGAGCTTGCGGGCAGCGAGGTCGGCCAGCTCGATGCGGGCGGCGATCGCCATCTCCATCGCCTTTTCGATGAAGGCTGCGGCGGCGGTGCGCATGCCCGGGCTGACCAGCCCCGCAACCTCATAGTCGGGCTGCGGCGCGCAGTGGCACAGGCAGAGGTCCGCCGACAGCTTCTGCGCCAGCCGCAGGGCGTAGTCCAGCGCCTTCTCGGACGCCGGGGAGAAGTCGGTCGGCACCAGGATGCGGCGCGGCGCCTGACCGCCCGACCCGGCAGCGCCCGCGGAACCAGCAGAAGCGTTGTCGCTCATAGAAGACATATATCGCACCGCGCCGAGCGCGTCGAGCTAGACGGCGACGTCGGCTTCTGTCGACCCCGAAGTCGGAGAGCGGTCCCCTTCGATAGCAGGTGCTAAGCCAGGCTTTCGAGCTAGGGGAAGGCGCGGCGGCCGGCGGGCTCGGGGGCCGGGGTGGGGCTTGGCGGCGGCCGGCGGCGCAGAGCGCTGAGCAGGGCGACGCAGGCGCCGAGCAGGGCGACGCACAGGCTGAGCAGCAGCGGGATGAGCCAGGTAGCGGACCGGCCCGCTGCCGGCCGCTCGGTGGGGCCGGTCGGGGCCGGCGCGGCAAGCGCGGGCGTGCTCACCACGGCGACGTCGGCGGCATCGAGCCCGGGCACCGCCCGCGCCACGAGCAGCGCGACGTCCGCCGCCGCCAGCGGCAGCGGGGTCCGCAGGCGCAGCAGCACCGAGGCGGTCGGGCGCAGCTGCCCCAGCGGGTGCAGCGGCTCGGGCTCGGGCAGGGCGAGGTGGACGCGCGCCTCCTGCACCGCTGGCAAGCTCTCCAGGGTCTCGCCGAGGCTGGCCTGCAGCGCCGTCACCGCCGCGGCCCGCCCGTCCCCCCCAAGCCCGAGCAGCGAGCTGGCGGCGGTCGCCGGCGGGCTCACCGCGCGCGGCAGCCCGCGCTCGGCAAGCAGCTGCAGGGCGCGCGGCTCGTCGGCCGGCGCCACGGTGACGGCGAAGCTCGCCGGCCGCGGGCCGACGGCGCGCTGCTCCAGGCGCTTGTCGGCGCGCACGCCGGCCTCGCGCAGGGCCAGGACCGCCTCGTTGGCGCGCCGCTCGGGCAGGTCGTGATACAGCTCGACGTCGCAGCCGACCGCGCCCGCGAGCCCGACCAAGCCGACGCCGGCTCGCCCGACAAGCGGTCGCGACCGTATCCAGGTGCGGGCAGGAGCGCTGCGGACAGAGGACACAAGCCGATGATAAGAGGCTTTTTCCGGTCTGTCACCACTGCCCACCCGCCCAGCGCCGCGCGCCTGCAGCCGGCGCCCGCGGCGCGCGGCAAAAAATTGCGGCCGGCGCGGGCTTACGCCTAACCTTGGGTAAAACTGACTAGCCGAGACTGTAGAGGGCGATGGCCGCTGCTCCGTCTGATCATCCTTCTCACCTTCATCCTCAGCCGCACCCTCAGGCCCAGGCTCAGCCTAGCGCCGGGCCGCCGGACGCGGGGCTGAGCCCGGACGCTGCCGCGCCCGCCGCGCCGCGCCACCAGCCGACGGCTCGGCCACCGGTCGCGGACGTGCTCCCGGTGCCCGCCGCAGCACCGCCGACCCGGCCGTTTGTATGGGGGGTCGCAGCGCTGCTGGCGGCAGTCCTGGTCGCGACCGGCGATGTGCTGCTGGCGGCGCAGGCCAGCGAGGTGCGCACGCCGCCTGGCGCGCTGGCCGAGGCGCTGCTGGCGGCGATCGGTCTTTATGGGGGGCCGGCGCTCGCCCTGGGCCTGCTGCAGGTGCTGGTCAGCGACTCGCGGCAGGCGCTGTGGGGACCGGCGGCGCTGCAGCGGGCGCGCCGCGCGCTGGCCGATGAGGCGCTGGATCTGCGGGCGACCGCGCTGGTGCTGGCCGGGCTGGGCATCCTGCTGGCCGATGCGGCGGTGCTCTACGGCTTCTTGCGCGCGGCGGCGCTGGAGATGGCCAACCGGCGCAACGCGGCGCTGTCGGCGGCGCTGGTGGCGGCCTTTGCGCTGCCGGGCCTGTTGCTGCTCGGGGTGCCGGCGTATCGGCTGACGCGAGTGCTGGCGCGGGTGCTGCCGCGGCCGCGACTGCTCTTTCTCGGCGGGCTCAGCCTGCTGGCCGGGGCGGCGGTGGTGGCGCTCGCAGTAGCCTCGGTGGACTGGCGGATTATCCACTTTGGGCCGTGGAAGGCGCTCGGCTGCTGCGTGCTCGGCGAGCTCGCGCTGGGGGCGCTGCTCGGGCGCCGCGTCCGGCTGGCGCGGGCGCTGGGGGTCGCGGCGGCGGCGCTGTGGCTGCTGGCGATGGACCATACGGTGCGCCAGTTCGGCAGCGAGCCGCGCTCGCGGGCGCTGGTCGGGGAAGAGACGGCGGGGGCCAAGTGGCTGCTGGCGCGCGCCCGCGGGCTGTTCGATCGCGACGGCGATGGCTACGCCGGTCGGCTGGGCGGCGGCGACTGCAACGACCGCGATGCCCGCATCCACCCCGGCGCCGAAGATGAACCCGGCAACGGCATCGACGAAGACTGCGACGGCAGCGACGCCGAAGCGGTGGCGGTCGCGCCGCCGCCGCCGCCGCCGCCCACGCCGGCCGCCGCGCCGCCGCCCGGCAAAGACCGCGCGAGCGGCAAGGGCGCAGTCTGGAACGGCAGCTGGCTCATCATCACCATCGACACCCTGCGCGCCGATCACATCACCCCCGAGGCGGCGCCGAACCTGGCGCGGCTGGCGCAGGCGGGCGCGCTGTTCACCAACGTGTACGCCCAGGCCCCCAACACCCCGCGCAGCTTCCCGTCTTTTTTGACCTCGCGGTTTCCCTCCGAGGTCCACTTTGTCCGCCAGTCGCTGAACTTCTCGCCGCTCACCGGGCAGGATCCGACGCTGTTCACGGCGCTGCAGGACGCCGGCTACCGCACCATCGGCCTGTTTTCCCACTTCTACCTCGAGCCCAAGACGGGGCTTGGCCGCGGCTTTGGCGAGTACCGCAACGACGGCGCCCGCAACCTGCACGACTCCAACACCGACATCGCCGAGCCGCGCATCACCAAGCTCGTCACCCAGCGCCTGGCGGCCCTCGGCGCCGAGGCCAAGGCCCGCCCCGAGGCGCCGCCCTTCGTCCTGTGGACGCACCTTTTCGGTCCGCACAGCACGTACATGGATCACCCGGAGTTTCCCGTCGGCAAGGGCTTCAAGTACGTCAAGGACCGCTACGACGCCGAGGTCAAGTTCACCGACCAGCACGTGGGGCAGATCCTCGCCGCGCTAGGCGAGGCGGGTCTGGCCGACAAGACCGCGGTGGTGGTCTTCTCCGATCACGGCGAGGCGTTCGGCGAGCACAAGCTCGGCGGCGAGCCGCTCTACTTCCACGGCGAGGCGCTGTACAACGAGGTGCTGCGGGTGCCGCTGATCATCCGCCTGCCGGGCCCGGGCCGGGCCGAGGGCGAGCCGCGGGTGATCGACGAGCGGGTGATGCTCATCGATATGGCGCCGACGGTGCTCGCGCTGGCCGGGGTGACGCCGCCGCCGGCGTTCCATGGGCGGTCGCTCGCCGGGCTCTTGCGCGGCGACAAGACCGCCGGCCCGGTGCCGCCGGCCTACGCCGAGATGCTGCCGTGCACGGCGTGGCAGAAAAACGAGCGGGTGATCGTCGACAACCTCGATGGCGTCGACTACGCGCTGTACGCCAAGTACACCGACAACCTCACCGAGCTCTACAACCTGAGCCAGGATCCGACGCAGCAGCGCAACCTCGTCCACGAGGACCCGACGCACGCCAAGGCGCTGCAGAAGCGCCTCGCCCCCTACCTGCGGCTGCGTCCTTGATTTTTCGCCGGGTTGCGACGACCCTTCGCCTTGCATGCGACCGCCTGCGGCATTCCCGGCTCTGTCCCGCGCCCGCTCTGGGCGGTGGCGGCTGGCGCTCGGGCTGGCGGCGGCGGTCGGCGGCCTGAGCGATGCGGCGGCGGCCGGGCGCCCGCCGCGCAAGCCGGCGCTGCGCTTCGCCGGCCGCCTGCAGCTGCTGTCCGGGGCGGCGCTCACCCTGCCGCGGGACGCCGGCAATGAGCTGCACTTTGCCGCCTATGTGCCGCTCGATGCCGAGCTGGCGCTGCGGGTCAGCGGTCCGCTGTCGGTGGTGCTCGGCGGGGTGGCCTACAACGCGCCGTTTTCGGTCTCGACCTGCCCGATCAGCCCCTCGGCGCGCCCGCACGCCCTGGCGGCGCTGGCCGGGGTGCGCCTGGATTTCAACAACAGCCGCGACGGCTCGTGGTGGTCGCCGTGGCTCGCGCTGCGCGGCGGCGTCGTCGGGCAGGCCGGGGTGCAAGACGGCGCGGTGTGCGAGGAGCGCTACGTCCTTGCCCCCTACCTGAGCCCGCGCCTGGGCGTCGACCTGTGGCTCGGCAAGGCCGCGGTGACCTTCGCGCTCGGCTACGATGAGCTGCCGCGCGCCGCCGCCATCTCGCTGCAGCTGGGCCTGACCCTGCGCCTGTTCTGAGTTTGAGGGGACCTGCCTTGAGCAGGGAGAGCCCAGCGCGCAGCCGTGCTGGCGGCGCCCGTGGAGTCCTGCTGCCAGGCGCTGCCGATTGAGTTGATGAGTGGAAGTGAGCAGGAGCCCGGGCAGAGTCGCCCGGACTCAAGCTGGCAGGTTGACTTAGCGGGACAGGCGCGTGGGACCGCTGCGACCGGGTCGACCCCCGCCGAAGCTGGCGGCGAACAGCTCCTGGATGGCGGCGCGCCCGTCTTCGGACAGGCTGCGGGTGCCGGTGCCGGTGAAGCGAGTGTGGGTGATCGTCGGCTTGCTCGGCTGCCAGGCGCGCGAGGAGTGGTTCCAGGTGAACCAGCTGCGCCGCTCCTGATCGTAGACGTGCAAAAGCTTCTGCTGGTGGCGCGCCAGCTCGGCCGCCCACCCGGTGCCGCCCTTGACGGTGTCATCGCGCTGGATGACGCCGACGATGAACACCTCTTGCGAGGAGTTTACCTGGTGCCAGATGCTCTGCAGGACGCGGCGCAGGGTCGCGTTCTGGTGATACGGCCGGTGCATCGTCGCCGAGACGTAGGCCAGGCTGACATCGCCGTCGCGCAGCTCCTCGTCCGACAGCAGGCGCAGCCCGCGGGTGCGCGCTACCGGGTGGCCTTCGAAGGAGTAGTTCTCTTCCTTCAGACCAAAGCGCTCGGCGCACACCCCGAACTCGGCCTCGGCACCGATCGCGCCGCCCGACAGCAGCGTGTAGGCGGCCGGCGGCAGGTCCTCGGCGGGGGCGTGCGGCGCCCGCGCATCGACCAGGCGCATGGTGTCGGGGTGGAGGATGAGGTGGGTGTCGCTCACCGCGGCGTTGTCGTGATCCTTGAGCAGCCGCACCGCCAGGTGCTTGTCGACCGGCTGCAGGAACACCACCAGGCTGATGTTCTTCTGGAAGCGCTCGCACGGCTGCGGCACCTTCTCGGGCACCGCGTCGCCGATCTGGTGCCGGTGGACCAGCGCCGTCATCCACAGCTCGACGCCGAGCTGCTTGGCCAGGGCGCACAGCCCGTCCAGCTCCTCGCCGGTCGCCTTGGCCCAGTCGTAGGAGTCGATGAGGATGACGTCCGGGGTGAACTTGGCGTGCTGCGACAGCACGTCGAGCGCGTTGCGCAGCCGCTCGACCGAGAACTCGTTGGTGCCGGTGCCGTGGCCGTGCAGGGTGAAGGCCTGGATGATGCGGTTTCTACCGATCAGCTCCTGCGTGGCGGCGACATCGCTCAGACGGGTGGCGCGCGCGAGATCCTGAAAGACGGCGTCGTACCAGCTGCGCACATGATCCACCGGCGTATCCAGCGACACGTGGAAGACCTTGCGGTCCCGCATCAGGTCGTCGAGCGCGATGTGGACCAGGAAGGCAGTCTTGCCGACGCCCGCGCGCGCCATGACGACGCCCAGGTTGCCTCGCCCTAGGCCGCCATGGCTCGACTGCTCCAAGATTCGCAGGGGGCTCTGTTCGTTTATTTCCTTGCGGTGCATGGGTGGCCTCCTTCTGCGACTACTTCTTTGCCTTCTCTTCTTTGGCTTTGGCCTTGGCGATCAGGTCCTCGCCGATGTTCTGCGGCACCGGGGCGTAACGCGAAAACTCCATCGAGAACTCCGCCTTGCCCTGGGTCGCCGAGCGCATGGTCGTCGCGTAGCCGAACATCTCGGCCAGCGGCACCTCGGCCTCGACCGTCGACATCCCATCGGCCTCGGTGGTCCCGATGATCATGCCGCGGCGCGCCATCAGGGTCGAGAGCATATTCCCGCTGTGCTCGGACGGCCCCTCCAGAGCGACCTTCATGATCGGCTCCAGGATCTGCGGCTTGGTCTTGGCATAGGTCTCGCGCCAGGCGCCGCGCGCCGCCTCTTGGAAGGCGATGTCCGAGGAGTCGACCGCGTGCGAGGCGCCGTCAGTCAGGGCGGCCCGGACGTTGACCACCGGGAAGCCGATGAGGCGACCCTTGGGCAGCATCGAGCGGAAGCCCTTCTCGACGCTGGGGATGAACTCGCGCGGCACGTTGCCACCGGTGACCTCGTCGAGGAAGTCGAAGTCCTTCTCGGCGCACGGCTCCAGGTAGCCGACGACCTTGCCGTACTGGCCCGAGCCGCCGGTCTGCTTCTTGTGGGTGTAGTTGAAGTCGGCGCGCTGGGTGAACGTCTCGCGGTAGGCGACCTGCGGCGGGCTGACCACGACCTGGGCGCTGTACTCGCGCTTCATGCGCTCGATGTACACGTCCAGGTGCAGCTCGCCCATGCCGGCGAGCAGGGTCTCACCGCTCTCGGGGTCGACCTCGCAGCGCAGCGTCGGATCTTCCTTGGTGAAGCGCTGGATCGCCTTGCTCATGTTCATCTGAGCCTTCTGATCCTGCGGCTTGATGGCGATCTTGATGACCGGGTCGGGCACGTACATCGACGTCATCGCCACATTCAGCGACGAGGTGAACGTATCGCCCGAGTTGCAGTCGACGCCGAACATGGCGACGATATCGCCCGAGCCGGCGTCGCTTATGTCCTCTTTGTCGTCGGAGTGCATGCGCACCAGACGCGACACCTTGACCTTGCGGCCGGTGCGGGTGTTCTGGATGACGTCATCTTTTTTCAGGCTGCCCTGATAGATGCGCATGTAGGTGAGCTGCCCGTAGCGCCCGTCCTCGAGCTTGAAGGCCAGAGCCACCGTCGGCAGGTTGTTGTCCGCCTTGAGCTCGATCTTCTTGTTGTCGGGGCTGTCGAGGTCGATGCACTCGTTGACGACCTCGCTCGGGTTCGGCAGGTAGTAGGTCACCCCGTCGAGGAGCAGCTGGACCGCCTTGTTCTTGTAGGCCGAGCCCATCATCACCGGCGTCAGCTTCATCTCCAGCGTGCCGCGGCGGATGGCGTCGCGCACGAGCTCCGGGGTCACCCGGTCCTCGAGGATCGCCTCGGTCAGGGCGTCGCTGAACATCGACACCGCGTCGAGCATCTCCTCGCGCGCCTCCTGCGCCTGCTGGCGCATGTCGGCCGGGATCGCCCCGCGGTGGATGATCTCGCCGTTGTCGCCAGTGAAGGTGACGCCCTCCATGGTGACGAGGTCGACGACGCCGCTGAACTTGTCCTCAAGGCCGATCGGCAGCTGCAGCAGCACCGGGTTGTGGCCGAGCTTCTCGCGCAGCTGCTGCTTGACGCGCAGGGGGTTAGCGCCGGTGCGGTCGCACTTGTTGACGAACGCGATGCGCGGCACCTTGTAGCGCCGCATCTGGCGGTCGACGGTCAGCGACTGGCTCTGCACGCCGGCGACGGCGCATAGCACGAGGATCGCGCCATCAAGGACGCGCAGGGCGCGCTCGACCTCGATGGTGAAATCGACGTGGCCCGGGGTGTCAATGATGTTGACGTGATGGTTGGCCCAGGAGCAGTACGTCGCAGCGCTCTGGATGGTAATCCCGCGCTCGCGCTCCAGGTCCATGCTGTCCATCTTGGCACCGACGCCGTCTTTCCCTTTGACCTCGTGGATGGCGTGGATGCGCTTGGTGTAAAAAAGGATGCGCTCAGTCAGCGTGGTCTTTCCGCTGTCGATATGGGCGGAAATCCCGATGTTTCGGACCCTCGAGAGATCAGTAATCACGGCCTCGACTCCATAAGATGCCCGTCCGAGCGGTGCGGACGTGCCGGACGGATTTTCTTCAGATAGGGGGGTTTGGCAAGGAAAAACTGCGCACGGTATGGGGCGCGCCAGGCTCCGCAGCTTAGCGCGCTTGTGTCGTCGGGCGCATCCAAAAGGTGAGCGGCGGGAGCTTGCCGGGGGCCTTACAGGGCCTGTCTCTCCGTCGCTGTGGGGGGTTATCTGGGCGGCGCCGCGAGTGCCAGCTTAACGCCCATTTCTCGCGTGGTCGGGCAACCTCAGGTTCCTCATAAATTATTTTTTACCTACAGGGCCGTCGGCGTGCAAGTCAGGCCGGCGGACCGCCAAAATCGCCGGCTGGCCAAAAGTTAGCCCCTTGCAGCTACTTGTAACGACTTGCAACGACTTGCAACTACTGGGCGGCGGTCGGGGCCCGCGCCGGCAGGCTGCGCGCCGCCGGGGGCAGGCCGGCAAGCAGGGACTTTTTGACCGGCGGCCGCAGGATCGAAAGCGGCTTGCCGCTTTTATCCAGCAGCTCGACCCGCACCGGCTTGCCGGCCGGCAGGTCGAGCCAGAAGGTGGTCTCGGCCTTGCCGTGACTCAGGCCGCTGGTCGGCTGACCATCGATGAGCACACGCAGGTTCGGCGCCGGCACGACGAAGGTCGCGGCGGTCACCGCCCGCTCCGCGCGCACCGTGGCGCTGCCATCGCTGCCCAGGCGCACCGTCACCTCGGCCATGCCGCGCATGTGGTCGCCCAGCTGCTGCAGCGTCGGCACCCACAGCGTCCCCCGCCGCACCCGCGCCGCCAGCTGCTGGAACAGCTCGGCGAGCTTGGGGTGAGGCACGATCTCGCCGGGGTGGCGGCCGGGCACCATCAGGTTGCGCTTGGCGAACATGCTGCCCGGCGGGTGGAACGACTCCAGGTAGGTGTGGGCGATGTGCAGGCCGCGCTCGCGCTCCAGCTGATCGAGCGCCTTCTTCTTATAGAGAGCGAAGAACTTGGCGCTGTCCATGTACGTCGTCATCGACGAAAACAGCCACAGGCTGGCCGGCGTCCCCGGCCACAGCCGGCCCGAGGGCCACAGCACCGGCACGTAGTGCTCCAGGTGCCGCGGGGCGAGCAGGTTCAGGCCGCCGCTCGGCGCGATGTCCAGGCCCGACCAGGCGTAGCCGTAGCTGTGCTGCGACAGTAGATCGACGATGCCGAACTCGCCGCTCTGGTAGCCGCGGTTGATCAGCGCCTCGCAGTTGGTGTAGGGCTGGTGGTCGATCCAGGTGCGCGACTTCCAGCGCTCGAAGAACTGCAGCGCCTCTTCGGTGCGCTCGCGCTCGTCGCGCAGCGGGGTCGCCGAGTGGGGCGCCAGCTCCCAGCCGGCCTTGGCCAGGCGCTCGGCCAGCTCGGCCACCTCGGGGTCGTCGAGCTGCGGCCGACCGCCGCCGGTCGGGTCGACCTGCGGCCGCTCGTAGCGCTGGCGGAAGGTCTGCAGCGTCTTGGAGGGGCGGCGCAGCCGACCGAGCTTGCCGAGGCTCGACAGCGCGGCGGCGGTAAACGTCGGCACCGGGGCGGTGCTGGCCAAAAGCGGCGCCGGCGCCGGCTCACCGCTCGACAGCCACAGCGCCTTGGTGATGAGCAGGCCGCTGCCGAGCAGGCCGCCCTTGCCCCAGCCCGGCGCGGTGGTGTCCGAGGTCCCCCCGGCCAGGGCGCGCAGCGTCGGCGCCGCGGTCTGATCGGCGTGATCGGTGATGACCAGCGCGGCGCTGCGCCCCTCGGGATAGCGGGCCTTGAACAGCGGCACCGCGCCGCCGGCGTAGACCGACAGGGTGACCGCCAGCGCCTCGCCCTCCTGCAGCTGGCGCGCCGGCAGCTCGACCCGGTGGTTGGGCGAGCGCCAGTTGTCGGTGCAGTGGATGAAGTGGGAAAACGGGCGCGCCTCGGTGGACAACAGATCCGCCTGCAGGCGCAGCCGCTGCCGCTCGTGCAGGACCTTCAGGCCGTCGGCCTGGTCGTCGACCACCATCGTCCACGCATCGTCGAGGCCAGGGCTGGCAGCACCGCCCGGCGCCGCCGGGGCCAGGCCCGAGCGCAAGATCACCCACTTGGGATCGAGCCCGGACAGCGCGGCGACGCGAGCCAAGGGATGGGGCCGCAGATCGCGGCCCGCCACCTGCACCTGGGTGGCCTGGACCTCGGCCTCCAGCGACAGCAGGCCGACCCAGGCGGCGGCGGCGGCGCTGGCCTCCATGCGGATGCTGAAGTGACCGTCGGCCTCCTCGGCGACGTGCACGGCCAGGTGCATGCCGGTGGGCGCCGCGACCTCGCTTACCTGCTCGTTGCCTTCGCTGTGCCAGGAGGTGAAGGGGTAGAACTTGATCGCCGGGACGGTGGTGGGAGCATCGCTGGGGGTGCGGCCGGCGGGCTTTTTGCTGGCGCCCGCGTCGGGGACGGCAGAAGGGGCGGCGCCGAGTCGAGCGTGCAGCTGAAGCTCCAGCTCGGCGCCGCTGCCATGGTGCAGCAGCAGCGCCTCACCGCGCGTGCGCACCTCCGCTGGCGCCGGCGCCGTCGCCAGCCCCAGGCTGAGCCCGCAGACGAGCCCCGCCCACCGGGCCCAGCGCCCGTCACCCCGTCCCCCCTCCGGCAGCAAGCCGTGACCTAGGCAGCCTCGTGGTCCTGTCGTGGCCAAAAGCAGGCGTCCCCCGCGCATCTTCAGTCCGGCACCGACCTCGCTGCCCTCCCCCCATGGATGAGCTGCTGATCGCAATCGCCGTTACTGGAAGTCGATTATAGATGAATTGCACGAGGGATTGCACAGATACAGTGTGAACTAGCTCACAATGGCTAAACCGGGATTTAGCATAGCGGCGGCCAAGGCAGCCGCCGAGGGCTCCGAGCTGCTGGTTTCTTCCGTCTGAAGAAGGGCAAGTCAGCGAATTTCTAAAGAAATTTTTAGCGCCCTCAATGCGATATCCAGGGCGGCGCTGGGGACTTCATGCAGTCTGCTTCTTACAGAATCTGCATAACCCCATAAACTCACGCGAAATCGCAAGTATTGTAGCTTTGCGGCGGCGCGGATTGTGCAGGTAGCTACCTAGCGAGCGCGCCCAAGGGCAGTGATTCCGCGGCGTTGACGCGGCGGCGGCGCTCAGGCGCGCGGGTGGTGCTTCTGATACAGACGTGGCCGAGCATCGCCTGCACCGCCCGCAGATCGGCGCCGTGCGACAGAAGGTGGGTGGCAAACGAGTGGCGCAGCACGTGGGGATGGACCTCGCTGGCGATGCCGGCGGCGCGCGCGTAGTCGCCGATGAGCTTCCAGAAGCACTGCCGGGTCATCGGCCCGCCGCGGTTGGTGACAAACAGCGCCGGGTGCTCGCGGCCGCGCAGGAGCACCGGCCGCGCCTCGCTGACATAGCGAGCGAGCGCCGCCTGGGCGAGCTGGCCGAGCGGGATGACGCGGGCCTTTTTGCCCTTGCCCAGGGTGTGCAGGTAGTCGAGGTGGACCTCGGTGGAGCGCAGGTTGACAAGCTCGGAGACGCGCAGGCCGGTGCTGTAAAGCAGCTCGATCATCGCCGCGTCGCGGCAGCCGCGCGGGGTGGCGGGATCGGGGGCGCCGAGCAGCGCCTCGACCTCGGCCTCGGACAGCGCCTTGGGCAGCGGGCGACCGGGGCGCGGCAGCTCGACCTCGGCGGCGGGATCGAGCTCGGTGAGGTGCTCGGCGCGCAGGAACCGGCCAAGGCCGCGCACCGCGATCAGCATGCGCGACTGCGAGCGCAGGGCGAGCCGCCGCCGGCCCAGGTGCACCGCGTACGACAGGACGTGGCGGGGTGTCAGCTGGCGGACGTCGGCCACGGCGGCGTCGTCGTAGCGAGCGCAGAAATCGACGAACCCGGCCAGATCGCGCCCGTAGGCGGCCAGGGTGTTTTTGGCCAGCCCGCGCTCGACGCGCAGCACGTCCAGGTAATGATCGATGGCGGCGTGCAGGCCGGTCGGGGAGGGCTTGCCGGGGGCGGGCATGCTCCAGCGCTATCACGGCGGGGCGGCGGCGGCAAAACTCTGCACCAAATCGGCCGCTTGGGTATTAAGCCGGCCCAGCTCGCTGTGATACCGTCGCTTGCAAGGTTTTCGCGGGCGCGCAAAAAGCGCGCGCCCACGGCGGTCATGAAAGGGTTGTCGATGCGCAGAGCGAGCATGTTCCTGTATCTGTCCCTGTCCGCCGGTGCCGCCGGCACCGCGGGGCTCGTGCCGACCGAGGCCGCGGCCCAGCCCAAGGGGCCGCTGCCGGGCTACCTGGCGCTGCACGCCAAGACGCGCGGCTTTTCCCTGGGGCGGCCGCTCAAGCCGGTGCCGACGCCGGACGGCAAGCACGTGCTGTTCCTGCGCGCCACCGCCAGCTCGCCCGAGCTGCGGCTCTACGAGTTCACCGTGGCCACCGGCCAGACGCGCGAGCTTCTGACCCCGGCGCAGCTCCTGCATGGGGTCGAGGAGCAGCTCGCCCCCGAGGAGAAGGCCCGCCGCGAGCGCATGCGCCAGAGCCTGCGCGGCTTCACCTCGTTCGAGCTTAGCGCCGACGGGACCTTTCTGCTCATCCCGCTGTCGGGCAAGCTGTACACGGTAAACCGCCAGAGCGGCCTGTCCACCGAGCTCGTGCCGCAGCCCGAAGGCGGCGAGGCCGGCCGGGCGGCGACAAGCAGCGAGCCGGCCATCGACCCGCAGCTGTCGCCCGACGGCAAGCTGGTGGCCTACGTGCGCGGCCGCGACCTTTATGTGATGGACCTGCGCACCCGCAAGGAGCGCCGGCTCATGCACAGCACCAACCCGTTTGTCTCCTACGGCCTGGCCGAGTTTGTCGCCCAGGAGGAGCTGCACCGCTTCAGCGGCCTGTTCTTCTCGCCCGACAGCCAGTCGATCGCCTTCACCGAGGTCGACAACCGGCCGGTCGAGACCCTGTACCTGGGCGACGCGCTGCGGCCCGAGGTGCCGCCGCAGCCGATGCGCTACCCGCGCGCCGGCACCGACAACGCGCTGGTGCGCCTGGGCGTGGTCCCGGTGCAGGGCGGCGCCCCGCAGTGGGTCGAGTGGGCGCGCGACAAGTTCCCCTACCTGGCGACGGTGGTCTGGCAGGAGGGCGGGCCGCTGCTGCTCACCGTGCTGTCGCGCAACCAGCATGACCTGGAGCTGCTCCGCGCCGACCCCAAGACCGGGCAGACTAGCCGCCTTTTGGCCGAGCACGCGGAGGGCTGGCTCAACATCGATCAGGAAGTGCCGCGGGTGCTCAAGGACGGCTCGGGATTTCTGTGGAGCTCGGAGCAGAGCGGCGGCCGCGAGCTGGAGCTGCGCGACCTCAATGGCACGCTGCTGCGGGTGCTGGTGCCGCGCGCCGAGGGGCTGCGGCGGCTGGTCGACGTCGATCCGAGCGGCGGCTTTGTGACGTATCTTGCCAGCAGCGAGCCGAGCGAGCAGTACCTGTACCGGGTGCCGCTGCTCGGCGGCACCGCGGTGCGGCTGACCGCCGAGCGCGGCTACCACATGGCCAGCTTCGGCAAGGGCCACAGCGTCTACGTGCTGCAGTCGTTCGGGCTGCAGCTGCTCGCCCGCACCCAGGTGGTGAGCATCCCGCCGAACGCCATCGCCAACGGCGCCGATCAGGTGGCCGGCGAGCTGCCGAGCGTGGCGACGCCGCCGCCGTTTATGCCCAAGGTCGAGCTGCTGCAGGTCGGGCCGCAGGGCTTCCGGGTGTCGGTGGTGCGGCCGCGGCACTTCCAGCCGGGCAAGAAGTATCCGGTGGTCGTCGATGTCTACGGGGGTCCGCACCACAGCCAGGTGATGGCGATCGCCGGGCGCTACCTCCTTGATCAGTGGCTGGCGGATCACGGCTTCATCGTCTTTGCCGCCGACGGACGGGGCACGCCCTTCCGCGGCACGGCGTGGGAGCAGGCGATCGCCGGCAACTTCGGCGAGATCCCGCTGGCGGATCAGGTGGACGCGCTGACCGAGACGGCCAAGCGGCTGCCCGAGCTCGACCTGTCGCGGGTGGGGATCTTCGGCTGGTCGTTCGGCGGATACATGGCGGCGCTGGCGGTGCTGCGGCGGTCAGACCTGTTCCAGGTGGGGGTGGCGGGAGCGCCGGTGGTGGACTGGCGGGACTATGACACCTGCTATACCGAGCGCTACCTGGGGCTGCCGGCCGAGAACAAGGAAGGCTACGACAGCTCGTCGCTGCTCACCTATGCCGAGGGGCTGCGGCGGCCGCTGCTTATCCTGCACGGGACCAGCGACGACAACGTCCTTTTCTTTCACAGCCTGAAGCTGTCGCACGCGCTGTTCCGGGCGGGCAAGCCGCACGAGCTCTTGCCGCTGCCCGGGCTGACCCACATGGTCCCCGACCCGGTGGTGACCGAGCGGATGTGGACGCGCATCGCGACGGTGCTGGCGGCGGCGCTCAAGCCGGAGTTTCCGCCGGCGGGAACTCCGCCGGCGGGCAAGCAGAAGCAGCACTAGCTACAAATAAAGCGCTCGGCCGCCCCCGCTACCCGAGGGTCTTGACGATCAGTTGACGAAGTGGAACTCGACGCGGCGGTTCTTCTCGCGGCCTTCGGGGGTGGCGTTGTCGGCGATCGCGCTGTCCTGACCAAAGCCGCGGCTGGTCAGGCGCGCGGCGTCGATGCCCTTGCTGATGAGGTAGGCCTTGACGGCGTCGGCGCGCTTCTGCGACAGCTCCTGGTTGTGCGCGGGGTCGCCGCTGTTGTCGGTGTAGCCGGCGATCTCCAGCTTGACGGTGGCGTCGGTCTTCAGGGCGGCGATGGCGCGGTCGAGGACGGGGAGCGACGAGGGCAGAAGGTCGGCGCGATCGCTCTCGAAGGCGACGCCCTGGACGGTGCCGAGGAACGGCACGAGCGCCGCCGGCGGCGGGCTGTCGGGGCAGCCGTCCTCGTCAACGTAGCCGTTCTTGGTCTCGGGGGCGTCGGGGCACTTGTCCTTGTCATCGAAGATGCCGTCGCCATCGCTGTCAAGCAGGGCGGCGCTGGCGCAGCCCTTGAACTCGGCGGTGCCTTTGTCCTGCGGGCACTTGTCCTGCGCATCGGGGACGCCGTCCCCATCGCTGTCGAGCGGGCAGCCGTGGTTTTCCTTGGGTCCGGCGAGCTGCGGGCACTTGTCCTGGGTGTTGTCGACGCCGTCCTTGTCATCGTCGGCCGCGGGGGCGAGGCCGCCTTTGAGCGCGCCGAAGCGGCCGTAGACCGCGAGCAGGATCTCCCCATCAGGGACTAGCACGGAGGCGCCGTCGCCGCCGGGTCCGAGCAGCACGCGACCATCGAGCCGCAGGCCCCAGTTCGAGCGCACATCCACCTTGACTCCGACCCCGATGTTGAGGGTGCCGGTGGTGTCCTGGCGGAACAGCGAGCCATCGCTGACGTTGCAGCCGATCTCTTGCTCGCGGCAGCCGGCCTTGGGATGGGAGGACGAGGCGGTGAGACCGCCGCCGCCCAGCAGCACGAACGGCCGCACGCGCCCAGTAAGGAGGTTGACAAGGGCGTGCGCCCGGTAGCCGATGCCGAGTACGTGCGTGGCGTCATCGGTCGCGGTGGTCGGGAGCAGCGCCAGCTCGGCCTCGAGCATGAAGCGCGGGTGCAGGCCAAGTCCAAGGCGTATGCCGAAGGCCAGGCTGTCGTTGAGCTGGTTCAGCGAGGTGAGGTTCTGGCGCCCCTGGCTGTCATAGCGGCCCAGGGTCAGGCTGGGGTTCCACAGGTGGACGCCGCCGAAGGCGCCGAGCTCGTACTCGGGACCGAAGGCGCGCGCCGGCGCGGCGCCAAGCAGGATGAGAAGCGCCAGAGCGCATGCAGACCAAAGCGGCGTGCGCACGCCGCGGCGAACATAGCGGGTCGGATTCATAAGCGAGCCTCCACTTCCTAAGGGGTTCTGGTTCATGGGAGCTTGCGCGCTCACAGGAAGTTCACGATCAACGCGGCCTCAGACAGGGTGTCCACTGTCTCGGCCAGCGGCGTGAAGCCGCCGACATATTCCGCACCGGGGATCGCCGCGCGCGGCGCCGGTACGTTGTCGAAACGGACCTTGAAGGAAAAGCGGAAGCTGACGTTTTTGTGCAGCCGGGTGTTCAGGGCAGTCTTGAAGTTGACCCGCGAGTCCTGAAAGGGAGTGATGGGATCAGGGAAGCCGGGCGAGGCGTAGGTGTTGAGGTTGAACAGACCCTCGATGCCGGTGTTGATGGCGGTGTCCTTGGACAGAGTCAGGTTGTAGCCGAGGAAGGCGCGCAGCGAGTGAATGTAGACCGCGCTCGTGTCGGCCTTGGTGAACACGACGAAGGTGAAGTCGTAGCCAAGCTCGGCGAGGAGCTCGTTGCGCTCGGTCTTATAGAGCTGGCGGCTGTAGCCGATCTGGCCGCCGCCAAAGACGTGCTTGCCGGCGGGGTCGTCGCCCATCGCCTGCCCGACGATGTAGCCGAGGTTGTTCTTGGAGAAGAATCGATCGTAGCGCAGCTTGACGCCCCAGTACTGGGTGCTGATCGCCGTGTTGCTGATGATGTCGTCATAGCTTGCGATCGGTACGTTGCCATCGGCCAGCGGTACCAGGCCCGCGCGCGGCCCGAGCGTCGTCGTCTGGCCAAAGCGCGCCTCGACATCCAGGGCCAGCTTGTTGCGCGCATCGACGCGGCTGACGCTGCCGCCGCCCGACACGGTCAGCGAGTTGGAGTTTCCGGTCGCCAGCAGCAGGCCGGCCTGCGCCGAGGCCTTCCACACCGCCTTTTTGACCTCCGGGGTCTCTTCAACTTTTCCATAGGTAAAGGCCGGATCGGACTGCGCCAGGGCCGGCGTCGACAGGCCGAGCAGCAGTGCTGCCGACCAGCCAAAGGCGACCAATGCGGCCCTACGCATAGGCAAAAAGCTCTTCATGCATTACTCCTCGTCGTTTGCTCGTACGGTCTGGGGGCTATGAGAGTGGGTGCAGATTAAGCGGTGTACGGGGCTACGTTTTGGACGGCGCAATATACTTCATCGGCGCCCCGCCGCACTGAGGAAAAGTGAGGACGGAAAAAGACTCCGCGGGCTGGGGTAGCACCTCTCCAAGCTCCCAGGGCGACTCTGGCCGCGCGGGGAAGGCGAGTCTCGCCGCAGCACTTGGGCCCGGTCCCCGGCGGGCCGGGGCAAGCGCCGGGGTTGACAGGGCAGCGCGAACGGCCTAACAGTTGCGCGGTGAAATCAGAAGCTGCGCAGACGAGCCCAATCGGCCAGGCGCCCCCGCGCACCGAGGGCCGGGGCAAGGTCACGGGGGCGGCTCGCTATATCGATGATCTGCAACTTGTCGATTTGACCACCGGGCCGGCCGCCGGGCCAGCTGGCGAGATCCTACACGGGGTCACCGTGCGCAGCCCGGCGGCGCGCGGGCGCCTCCGCGGCGTGCGCTTCCTTGACGGGGTGCCGTGGAGCGAGTTCACCATCGTCACCGCCGCCGACATCCCCGGCCATAACTACATCGCGCTCATCGAAAACGATCAGCCGTGCCTGGCCGCCGAGCAGGTGAATCATCCAGAGGAGCCGGTGGTGCTGCTCGCCCACCGCGACCGGCAGCTTGTCGAGAAGGCCCGCGAGCTGGTGGTAATCGACGTCGAGCCGCTGCCGGCAGTCTTCGATCTGGACGAGTCGCTCGCCCAGCAGACGATCATCTGGGGCCGCGACAACGTCTTTAAGGGCTTCACCATCGAAAAGGGCGCGCCCATCAGCAGCCCCGAAGCGTGGGCCGAGGCCGAGGTGATCGTCGAAGGCGACTACGCCACCGGCGCCCAGGAGCAGCTGTACATCGAGCCGAACGGCATGCTCGCCAGCGCCTCGCCGACCGCCGGCGTGACGGTCTGGGGCTCGATGCAGTGTCCCTACTACGTGCACAAGGCGCTGCAGGCGGTGTTCGCGCTGCCCGGCGAGCAGGTCCGCGTCATCCAGGCCGAGACCGGCGGCGGCTTCGGCGGCAAGGAGGAGTATCCGTCGATGATCGCCGCCCACGCGGCGCTGCTCGCCTGGAAGTCGGGGCACCCGGTCAAGCTTATCTACGATCGGCTGGAGGACATGGTGGCGACGACCAAGCGCCACCCCTCGCGCACCCGCATCCGCAGCGGCTTCCGCAAGGACGGCCAGCTGGTGGCGCTCGACATCGACTTTCGCCTCGACGGCGGCGCCTACATGACGCTGTCGCCGGTGGTGCTGTCGCGCGGGGCGCTGCACGCCTGCGGACCGTACGTGTGCCAAAACGTCCGCGTGCTGGCGCGCGCCGCCGCGACCAACGCCCCGCCGCACGGCGCCTTCCGCGGCTTTGGCGCCCCGCAGAGCGTGTTCGCGATCGAGCGCCACCTCGATCGCGCCGCCGCCGTCCTCGGCCTGAGCCCGGCCGAGCTGCGCCGCCGCAACTTCCTCCGCGACGGCCTGACCACCGCCACCGGGCAGGTCATAAAAGACGGCGTCGACCTGGACGCGCTGCAGAGCCGGGCCCTGCAGCTGGCCGACTACGAAAACAAGCAAGCCGCGCTGGCCCAGCAGAACAAGGCAGCTGCCGCCGCCGGCAGCCCGCTGCGCCGCGGCATCGGCTTTGCCGCGTTCATGCACGGGGCGGGCTTTACCGGCTCGGGCGAGCGCAACATGATGTCGGTGGTCGCCGTCGATGCCACCGCCGAGGGCCGGGTGCGAGTGCGCGCCTCGAGCACCGAGATCGGCCAGGGCACCAACACCATCTTCACCCAGGTCGCCCAGGATGCCCTGGGCCTGCCCGCCGCGTGCATCGAGATCGTCCGCCCCGACACCGCCGAGGTCCCCAACAGCGGCCCCACCGTCGCCTCGCGCACCACGATGGTCGTCGGCACCCTGGTCGGCAGCGCCTGCACCGCCCTTATCGCCAAGCTGCGCGCCGCCGGGCTGCTCGGCGACCGCTACAGCGAGGCCGAGTTTGTCGCCGCCTGCGCCGCCCACCACGGGCGCCTGGGACCGCTGCGGGTCGAGAGCCAGTACCAGCCGCCGCCGGCGATCCACTGGGACGACAAGCTCTACCGCGGCGACGCCTACGCCACCTACGCCTGGGCAGTCTACGTCGCCCAGGTCGTGGTCGACCTTGTCACCTACGAGACCCGGGTCGAGGACTTTGTCGCCGTGCAAGAGGTCGGCCGCGTCGTCCACCCGCTGCTCGCCGCCGGACAGATCGAGGGCGGCGTCGCCCAGGCGGTGGGCTACGCGCTCTACGAGAAGGTGGTGTGGCAGAGCGGGCGCATGGCCAACGGCCAGATGACCAACTACATCATGCCGACCTCGCTCGATGTGCCCGACATCCGCGTCGACTTCCTGGAGGTGCCGGCCCCCTACGGTCCGCGCGGCGCCAAGGGCATCGGCGAGCTGCCCATGGACGGCACCGCGCCGGCCATCCTCAACGCCGTGGCAGCGGCCACCGGGGTCGAGGTGAACCACATCCCGATGACCCCGGAGGACTTCATGCTGGCCTACACGGCGACGGCAGAGGCGGCACCATGAAGCTTTGTCTCACGGTCAATGGCGCCGCCCGCAGCTGCGAGGTGCACCCGCTGACACGCCTGCTGGATGTGCTGCGCGAGCCGCTCGCGCTCACCGGCACCAAGGAGGGCTGCGGCGAGGGCGAGTGCGGCGCCTGCTCGGTGCTGCTCGATGGCCGGCTCATCAACAGCTGCCTAGTGCCGGCGCTGCAGGTCGCCGGCGCCGAGGTGCTGACCATCGAAGGGGTCGCCACCGCAGCGGACCGCCTCGATGCAGTGCAGCAGGCGTTCATCGACCACGGCGGCGCGCAGTGCGGCATCTGCACCCCGGGCATGATCCTCGCCGCCAAGGCGCTGCTCGCCCGTCACCCGCAGCCGAGCCGCGAGCAGATTCGGCAGGGCCTGGCGGGGAACCTGTGCCGCTGCACCGGCTACATCAAGATCTTCGAGGCGGTGGTGCACGCCTGCCAGGCCGCGCCGGCCGACCCGGGCGCCGCGCCGTCGGGGGCCACGCCATGAGGGCCTATCTTCCCGAGTTCACCGCCGAGAGCGCCAGCTCGCTGCCGGCGGCCCTGCAGCGGCTGGCCGAGGCCCCGCACCCCCAGCTCGGGCGGTGGGTGCCGCTGGCCGGCGGCACCGATCTGATGGTCCTGCTCGCCGCCGGCAAGCTGCAGCCGGGGCGCTACCTCGATCTGTGGGGCCTGCGCGAGCTGCGCGGCATCGACGTCACCCCCGACTATGTCGACCTCGGGGCGCTCACCACCTACAGCCAGGTGCGCGAGCACCCGCTGCTCGCCGCCGAGTTTCCGCTGCTCGCCCAGGCCGCTGCCGAGTCGGGGGCGGTCGCCATCCAGAACCGCGGCACCCTGGGCGGCAACATCGCCAACGCCTCGCCGGCCGCCGACTCGCCGCCGGCGCTGCTCGCCTACGGGGCCGAGCTCGAGCTGGTCTCGACCGCGGGGGCGCGATTTATCCCCTACGCCGACTTTCACACCGGCTACAAAAAGACCCTGCTGCAGCCTGGCGAGCTAATCCGCCGGGTGCGGCTGCCGCGCCTGCCCGCGCCCGGGCCGGAGGCGCCGCTCGTCGTCCACTTCTACCGCAAGGTCGGGACGCGGCGGGCGCAGGCGATCTCCAAGGTGTGCCTGGCGGCGCTGGCGCTGGGCACCGGCGGCGAGCTGCAGGTGTGCCGCATCGCGCTCGGCAGCGTCGCCCCGCTGCCGCTGCGCTGCCTGCGCACCGAGGCCGAGCTGCTGCGCCCCGGGGCCCTGGGGCCAGAGCGGGTGGCGGCGGCGCAGGCGGTGCTGGCCGAAGAAATAAAGCCGATCGATGACGTCCGCTCCAGCGCCAGTTACCGGCGGCGCGTCGCGCAGAACCTGCTGGCGCAGCTCATCGGCCAGTGGAATCTTGCCCGGAGTCCGCGCTAGCGCAGCAAAGTCCACCGCGCCTCGGCCTGCGGCCTGCGGTCGCCACCTTCGAGCGGCTGAAGATTCCCCGGGCTGGCACGTCTTGCTCTTGAGGCCAGCTCGGATTATGAAGCGACCTCGTTAGGTAGTAACCCTTTGAATTGCTTAAGAACTTAGCACCCGTGCAACTGCGGCAGTTGGGCGACCTTAGCTTATGGAGCTGCGCTTGAACCTCACACCTCTGTCCGTCGGGAGTCTCCGATCGTCGGCGCCGGCCTGGTCTCCATCGCGGCTGCGGCGGTCGCTCTGCGGCGCGCTGCTCGCCTGCGGCCTGCTGCTCGGCGGGCTGCCGGCCACCGCGGCCCAGAACAAGCCCGGCGCCCCGGCTGACCCGCCGGAGCTCCTCGACAACAAGCAGATCCTCGCGAGCACCGTCGCCGGCATGGCGCGCGATGCCGACGGGGAGGTGCTCAAGGCAAGCAGCGGCCGCCTGTCGCTGCCCGAGCTGTGGGAGCTCGCCGAGCGCCGCAACCCGAGCCTGGTCGCCGGGCGCGAGACGGTGCGCTCGGCGCGCTTTACCCGCGATGAGCAGAAGTGGCTGCGCCTGCCCTC
Organism: Polyangia bacterium; assembly: GCA_044222245.1. Taxonomy (GTDB): domain Bacteria; phylum Myxococcota_A; class Polyangia; order Palsa-1104; family JAEUJZ01; genus CALFML01. Next base: position 25,071 of record JBGANQ010000014.1, read on the forward strand.
GGGCGAGTTCACCGGCTACCTGTCGTGGTCGCCCAAGGTCAGCTGTCGCAAGTACGCGCCCGACTCGCAGCTTGGCATGCTGCTGGCAAACGCGCCCGGGCAGTGCCTGGAGACCGACGGCGCGCTGAACCTGCAGAACGACGACCTGCGCAACTACCTGCCGATCTACGGGGCGCTGGTGCGGCTGGATCTGCGCGTCGTGCAGCCGCTTTACACCTTCGGCAAGCTCGACGCGGCGCTCAAGCTCGGCGAGGTCGGGGTCGAGCTGGCCAAGGCGCAGTCTGACGGGGCGCGGGCGGATCTGCAGGTAAACCTGGTGCGCGCCTATTTTGGTCTGAAGGCGGCGCGGGCGGCGCTCTACTCGGTCAAGGAGGGCCAGGAGCAGATCGTCAAGTGGGTGAACCAGATGGACCGCGATCTGGAGTCGGGCAAGACCAACTTCACCGAGATTGATCTCCTGCGGCTCAAGGTCACCGAGTCGGTGGTGCAGGTGCAGGCGGTGGATGCCGAGCGGATCATCCAAAGCGCCCTGGCGGCGCTGCGCTACCTCGCCCAGGACGCCAACGTCGATGTCGATGAGCAGGACCTGCAGCTGTGGGGGCGCGAGGAGCACGAGCTCGGCTACTACCTCGACGCCGCGCTGCGCTACCGGCCGGAGCTGCGCCAGCTCAAGGCGACCGGCGAAGGGGCGCGCCTGTTCAAGAAGCTGCGCATCGCCGAGCTTTTCCCCGACTTCGCCCTGGTCGCCAGCGTGAACTACGGCCTCGCCTCGGGCATCGAGGACTCGGGCCACGCCTTCGTCAACCACTTCAACTACGTCGGCGCCGGCCTGGGCCTGGTCATGCACATGAACCTCGACTTCGGGCCGCGGGCGGCGCGGCTGCAGAAGGCGATCGCCGACATGAACGTGTTCGAGGCCCGCAAGCGCGAGGCGCTCGGCGGCGGGGCGCTTGAGATCGAGCGCCAGTATAACGATCTGCGCGAGGCGCAGAAGCGCCTGGCCGCCTCCGAGCAGGCAGAGAGGCGGGCGCGCGGCTGGCTGCAGGGCATAAAGCAGAACATCGATGTGGGCACCGCCGAGTCGCGCGATATGATCGATGCGCTGCGCACCTACTTCGAGCAGCATGTGGCAGTGCTGCGCTCTATCAACGACGTCAACGTACAGGCTGCGGTGCTCCGGCGCCTGTGCGGCCTAGAGGTGATCCCAAAATGAGAGTCCTCCCCTCCCCCGCCCTGTCTCGCCTCGCCCGCGTGCTCGTCCTGCCGACGGTCTTTGTCGGCGCGCTCCTCGCTCTGCCGGCTGTGCCCTACCAGCTGGCGACCGCCGTGGCGGCGCCGGCGTCGGGGCCCAAGGCGACCCTGCAGCGGCTCAACAGCGACGTCGACAAGCGGCTGCGCGCCACGCCGGTCCCGGGCTCGGCCGAGGACACCCGGCTCAAGAACGAGGTCAAGGAGTTCGCCTCCGAGCTGCTCAACTACGGCGAGCTGTGCAAGCGCGCCCTCGGCGAGCACTGGGACAAGATGCCGCCGGCGCAGCGCACCGACTTTGTGAGCACCCTCAAAGAGCTCATCGAGCGCAACTACGTAAAGCAGCTCAAGACCAACCTCGACTACCAGGTCACCTACGGCGACGAGTCGATCGACGGCAACGAGGCGCGCGTCACCACCACGGTCAAGATCGCCACCAAGGGCAAGGCCACCGAGGCCCTCATCGACTACCGGATGATCAAGGAGACCAGCGGCCCCAAGGGCGAGCGGTGGATGGTCTACGACGTCATCACCGACGAGCTGTCGCTGGTGCGCAACTACCGCACGCAGTTCCAGCGGATCATCAGCGGCCAGGGCTACGACGGCCTGCTCGCCAAGATGAAGACCAAGCTCAACGAAGAGCGCGCCAAGGACGGCCTCAAGCCGGTGGACGCCGACAAGCCAGCGGGCGATAAGGCGGCCCCTGCGGCCAAGCCGGCCGGAGACAAGGCGGCCCCCGCGGCCAAGCCGGTCAAGGCGACCAGCCGCAAGACCAGCACCGGCTAGCTGGGCTTTTGGCCGCCGGCCTGACCGTCGGCGGCAGGCCAGCGCGCGGCCCGCCGCCTGGTCGCGGGTCTCCTTGGGGAGGCGCGCTCGCGGGGCGGCGGCGCGGGCTAGCCGCCGCCTGGTCGCGGGTCTCCTTGGGGAGCGCGCTCGCGGGGCGGCGGCGCGGGCTAGCCGCCGCCGAGGTACTTGGTGCTGTCGAGCCAGCGCGACATCTGCGCCGCTTCCATGCGGCCGACGTTCTCGCTGCTTGCGCTCATCGAGTCGTGCACGCCTTTGAGCGCCATGTAGATCGCGCGGCTCTGCTTGTGCTTGGTCGGGTCATCACCGATGCGGGCCAGCTCGGCCTCAAGCTCGGCGATGCGGGTCTCGACCCGGCGCCGCAGCTGGTTCTTGGGCGGCCCCGCCGCCTCGGGCTTCTGCCCTTCCAGGAGCTGTGAGCTGGCATCACTCTTGGTCGTCTCCGGCGTGATCTGCTTGATGATGTTCTCCATGGTCCCCTCCGGCGGCGGCCTGTGCGCAGGCGACCCCGGGAAGATCTTACACGAAAGCCCGCCCGAAAGTTGAGTCCGCCGGGACGGTCAAGGGGCCGGCACCGGGCCCGGCCGGCATCGGCTACAATGCGGCTTCACCGGAGCTCATCCACTTGAGTAGCCAAGGACAGTGCATGGCAAAGACCAAAGATCTGGCCGGCAAGGTAGCGGTCATCACCGGGGCGGCGAGCGGCTTTGGGCGCGAGTTTGCGCGGCTCGCGGCGCGCCGCGGCTGCAAGCTGGTGCTGGCCGATGTGCAAAAGGACGCCCTGGCCGCGGTGGCGGCCGAGCTGCAGGCCCAGGGCGCCGACCTTTTAGCCCAGCCCACCGACGTCAGCAAGGGCGAGCAGGTCGAGGCGCTGGCGCAAGCGACCATGCAGCACTTCGGCGCGGTGCACCTGCTGTTTAACAACGCCGGCGTCGGGGCCGGGGGCCTGGTATGGGAAAACTCGGTCAAGGACTGGGAGTGGGTGCTCGGCGTCAACCTGTGGGGCGTCGTGCACGGGATCCGCGCCTTCACGCCGCTGATGCTGGCGCAGATGCGGGCGGCGCCGGACTACTTTGGCCACATCGTCAACACCTCGTCGATCGCCGGGCTGCTCTCGCCGCCGGGCCTGGGCGTGTACAACGTCTCCAAGCACGCGGTGGTGACGCTGTCGGAGACCCTGCATCACGACCTGCGGCTCGTCGAGGCGCGCATCGGCGTCTCGGTGCTGTGTCCGGCCTTTGTGCCCACCGGCATCGCCCACTCGCACAGAAACCGCCCGCCCGAGCTGACCAGCCAGGAGCCGCCCACGCCATCGCAGCTGCGGGCGCAGGCGCAGACCAAAAAGGCGGTCGAGTCCGGCCAGCTCACCGCGGCGCAGGTCGCCGAGCAGACCTTCGCCGCCATCGATGAAGACCGCTTCTACATCCTCACCCATCCCAAGATCCTGAGCTCGGTGGCGATCCGGCTGCAAGACATCCTGGAGCAGCGCAGTCCCTCCGATCCGTTTGCCCACAAGCCGGACGTCAAGCCCAAGCTCTGAGCCGAGTCCTCAAGCCTTGGGAAGGCTGACCGACGCCGGGCATTCTGGACGGTGACCGCCAGAGCGCTCGCGACGCGGTCGCAGGGCTCGTCGTGTTGCGTACTCCCGGTGATCTTGCATACTGGGTAAGATGACTAATACCCTTAAGCTTGGCGCTGTCCGTCCCCTCCTTAACAATCTGCTGCAAAGTCTGCTCGTCCTTCCTCTTCTCATCCCGATCCTGCTGTGCGGCTGCGGCGCGCTCGACTTCGATGTCCAGCAGGGGGTGCCCGAGCAGCGCGTCACCGGCAGCCTGGCCGGAGCGCTGTTCGGGACGCTCATTCCCAGTCCGTTCCCGCTGACCATCGATCTGGCGCAGGAGACCAAGGCCCGCAACACCGGTCCCGTCAAGGCGGCCGGACTCAAGTCGCTGACCTTCGCGATCACCAACACCGCCTCTTCCGGCAGCGTGCACGACTTCAGCTTCGTCCAGACCGTGGACATCTACATCGAGAGCACCAAGTCGGGAACGACCCTGACGCGGCAGAAGATCGCCGACCTGCCGAGCCCCCCGGGAGCCCAGACGACGCTCAGCCTGCGGACCTATCCCGATATCAACCTGCTGCCCTACATCAACGAGGGCAGCCGCATCACCTCGATGGCCTCTGGCACCGTCCCGCCCAACGACGTGACATTCAACGGCCAGATCGTCGTACACGTCAACACGCTGTAGGCGGGGCGAGCCGGCCGGGTCAGGGGGCCTCGGGCGCGAGGCGGTCGGCGGTGACAAAGGAAGGCCGGATGTCGACCGGCAGATCGGCGATCGCCTGCAGCAGCCGGACGTGCAGCGGCCGCAGCACCGCGCGCTCGCCGAGCAGCCGCTGCGCCGCGGCGTAGTCGCCGGTCGCCTCGAGCATGAGCAGCTCGTGGGCGAGCTCGCGCAGCGCGGCCTTCATCGCCGCCGGCACAAGATCGAGGGTGCCGTCGGGCCGGCCGCGGATCGCGCCGCGATCGAGCAGGTAGTTGACCTGCACCGCGGTGCCCTGCGCGTGCGCCTCCTGCAGCCCGAAGCGCAGGCTGCGCACCGTCGAGGCGAGGTAGGTGAGGTAGAGCTGCTTCTCGGCGTCCTTGCCGGCCGGCAGCACGCTCTCCAGCCCGAGCTCCTTCTGGTGGTCGAGCAGGTACTGCAGCGCGTACAGGCCCACGACATCGGCCTTGGCCTCCTCGATTGGGCTGTACAGCTCCTTGAGCTCCTCGCGCGGGGTGGTCGCCCGGCCCTTCACCTTGATCTGATGCGGCCCCAGGCCGTGGGTCAGCTCGTGGGCCAGGATGTGGGTGAAGAACCAGTCGAAGCTCAGCTCACCGCGGGTCTCGGGCGGCAGCACCCGCGCCGCCATGGGCAGGAGGATCTTCTGGAACTTGGCCTCCTGCACATTCTTGAGCATGATCCGCTTGGTGCCACGCTCGGTGGTAATGCGCTCGTCGTTTGGCAGGTTGTAGGCCGCCGACTGCACGCCCTGGTTGCCCTCCCCCGCCCCATACAGCTCGTTGACGACGCGGATGGGCGCGGTGGCGCCGATCTTGGGGTTTTTGTACTGCTTGTCGATCGGCAGGTTGTCTTCGATCTCCTGCAGGTGGCGGGAGAAGGCGGCGACCTTGCGCGTCTCGCGCTCGTCGCGCAGGCTGACGTACGCCTCGAACGCCGCCTTGTAGCCAAGCAGCTCGTCGCCGTAGACCTCGTACGGGCCGATGGTGACGTCGATAGGTCCGTCCAGCGCCATCCATGCCACGTCGCTCTGGTAGTAGTCATCGCTCTGCAGCGCCTGCGCCCGCTGGGTGAGGAAGGTCTGCAGGCTGGCGTTGCTGGTGAGGGCCGCCGCCGCGCGCAGGAGCGCCGCGCAGCGCCCGAGGTCGGCCTGATAGGCGACGCTATAGGGGATCGCCCGCAGCTGGCCCTGGCCGTCGCGGCGGATCACCGAGAAGAAGCCCCGGGCCAGGCGCCGCTGCGGCTCGGGCAGGGCCTGCATCCAGCGCGTCAGCTCGTCGCGGCCCAGGTCCTCGGGGTAGAAGTTGGCGCCGAGCGGCTTGCGCGCCGGGACGTGGGCGACAAAGGCGCGCTGCTCGTCCAGGGCCGACCACGGTCCCTTGTTGATGAAGAAGTAGTCGGCCTGCGCCTGGGCGAGCGGCGTCGGGTCGCGGCGCAGCTTCTGGTACAGGGCGCGGTTGCCCGCCCAGTACTGATCCATAAAGACCCCATCGATGATGCGCGAGGCCAGGATGAGCTTGGCCAGCGCCGCCTTGTCGCCGGCGGACAGGGCGCTGATGTCGACGGGCAGCTCGGTGGGGGCAAAGCGCGCGGTCAGCCGCTGCAGCTCGTCCAAACCGGGCAGCCCGGGCAGCCGGGCGGGCGCGCTGCTCGCCGCCGGGGAGCCCGCCGCCGGTGGCACCGCCGGGACGGACGCGGGAGTCAAAAAGCCGCTGGCCAGGAGGCCGCAAAGGACCAGGGAGCGCGTGTGGAGCATCGAATCCTCTGCTTGTTTCTTGCACGAATTATTCGCGTGGCTCAACTGGCTTATGGCGCCGGGCGCGGCGCCGTCATTAGGGCGTAACCGCGCGCGACCGGCGCGGCAGCGGGCCAAGACCAGGATCAGGGTAGCCAGCAGGCGCCGTTTCGCGGTAGCAAGCATCTACGCGTCTGCCCGACCGGGCCGGCGACCCGCACCGGGGTCGAGCTGGGCAGGCGTGCACTGGTGAGGCACCCGATGAAACCGATGAACCGCCCCCCGCTCTCCCGTCGACCGCGCGGCGCGCTCCTGCGCGGCCTGGGCCTGGCCGCCTGGTTCGCCGTCGTACCCGCCGCCCGCGCCGACATCATCGCCGAGGTGCGCGAGGCGCTGGGCAGCGGGCAGCTCGACACCGCCCGCCAGCTCGTCGAGTCGGCGCGCGCGCAGGGCGGCGGCACCCCGGAGGTCGCCGAGGCGATGTCGTGGATTGCCCGGGCGCAGCTGGGTCGGCGCGACTTCGACGCGGCGCTGCTCACCTCCGAGAAGACCTACGAGCTGGCGAGCCGCGCCGCGCAGCAGCACCCGCTCGACAGCGAGCGCCACCTGCCGGTTGCCCTGGGCGCGGCGATCGAGGTCCATGCCCAGGCGCTGGCCGGGCGCGGCGAGCGCGCCAAGGCGGTGACGCTGCTGCGCGGGGAGCTTGGGCGCTACGGCAAGACCTCGATCGCGACCCGCCTGCAGAAGAACCTGAACCTGCTCACCCTGGAGGGCAAGCCGGCCCCGGCCCTTTCGCTAGAGCGGTATCTGGGGCCCAAGCCGGAGGCGCTCGGCGCCCTCAAGGGCAAGCCGGTGCTGCTGTTTTTCTGGGCCCACTGGTGCGGCGACTGTAAGGCGACGGCGCCGGTCATCGCCCGGCTGCGCAGCGAGCTTGCGGCCCAGGGTCTGTATGTCCTGGCGCCGACCCAGCCCTACGGCTTCACCTCCGAGGCGCAGGACGTCTCCCCCGAGACCGAGCTGACCTACATCGAGGCGGTGCGCCACCGCAGCTACCCGTCGCTGCTTGAGATCCCGGCACCGGTGAGCTCTGCCAACTTCCTCACCTACGGCGCCAGCAGCGTGCCGACGATCGTCGTCATCAACCGCGCCGGCAATGTCGCCCTCTACCACCCCGGCCGCATGACCTACGACGAGCTCAAGCCCAAGCTCGAAGCCGCGCTGCGCTAAAGGCCGCTTCCACCCCGTCCGCGGCGCTGTATATTGCGCGCTCATTGCCTGGCAGCGACCGCTGCCGCCCGATCATCGGAGACTCCATGCGCCTGACCGAGTGGACCGCCCTTCCTCTGTCGATTCTGCTTCTTTCCGTCGGCTGCACCCAGAGCTCAAGCGGCGATCCCGCCGGTGGGCCCAAGGGCGAGCGCGGCGAGCCGGGGGCCCCGGGACTCAAGGGCGACAAGGGTGAGCGCGGCGACAAGGGCGATAAAGGGGACTCGGGAGCGCCCGGTGCCGCCGGTCCCGCCGGACCCAAGGGCGACCCGGGAGCCACCGGTGCCGTCGGTCCCAGCGGCGCTGTCGGTCCCAGCGGTCCCAGCGGTCCCGCCGGACCCAAAGGCGACCCGGGGGCAGCCGGTCCCACCGGGCCCGCCGGGGCTACCGGGCCTGCCGGCAGCAAGGGCGATCGCGGAGATCCGGGGCCGCAGGGTCCGGCCGGTCCGGCCGGCTCGGGAGCCTACTCCGAAGAGGCGGGCAGCTTCGCCGGCTTCACCACCACCACCTATACTGGCGCCTTGAGCGGCGGCCGCCCGGGCGCCCATGCGCTGTGCGCCGCCGCGTTCACCGGCTCCCACCTGTGTCACGCCACCGAGTACCTGCTGGCCAACTCCGGCACCACCCCGCCGGCCAGCGGCGCCTGGGTCGATCCGAGCACCAGCGGCGGCACCACGGTCAATAACTCCGGCATGCCGGGCAGCGGTCGCTATATCTACAGCTACGACTGCGGCGACTGGACCCTGGGCTCCGCCGGCAGCTACGGCCACTGGATCACCGCCGCCGGCGACATCACCACCGACAAGGACTGCGCTTCTTCGCGGGCGCTCGCCTGCTGCAACACCGCGGCCAAGGTGGCCTTCGCCGGCTTCACCGCCACCGCCACCAGCGGCAACGTGGGCGGCCGCACCAAGATGCACGCGGCCTGCGCCGCCGCCTACCCCGGCTCCCACTTCTGCCACGCCACCGAGTACCTGCGCGCCAACTCGCCAGCTCCGGTGCCGGCGAGCGGCGCCTGGGTCGATCCGAGCACCAGCGGCGGCACCACGGTCAATAACTCCGGCATGCCGGGGGCCGGCCGCTACATCTACAGCTACGACTGCGGTGACTGGACCTTGGGCTCTGCCGGCAGCTACGGCCACTGGATCACCGCCGCCGGCGACATCACCACCGACAAGGACTGCGCCTCCGCCCGCGTCATCGCCTGCTGCCAGTAGCGACCGCCCGCCCCCGGCGGCGGGGCCGGGGTCCGGGCTGCCACCGGCCCCCATCGCTTGCCGCAGTCGGCCGGCGCAGCGGGATGGCAGGCAGCGCCCCCTGACTTGCGGTCGGGGCGCGGCTGCCGAGCGGGGTCCGCCGCTGCCGCAGACACCATCGCTCATCGCAGTCGGCCGGGACGGTGCCGGCAGGCAGCTACCTACGACTTGCTTTCCGGGGCTCGGCTGTCGAGCGGGATGCCCAGGCTGCGCAGGGTCGAGGCCACCGAGTCGCGGGTCGCCTCGGCGCCAAAGCCCCACAGGACCAGCGCCAGGTAGTCGACCCACAGGTCGGCGCCGAAGGTCAGGTTCTTGGCGTAGACCTCGTTGAAGCCGCTGCCGGCGAGCAGGCCCAGGGCGATGGCGTAGCTGCCGATGACAAAAAAGCGCAGGCGATCGCGGGCGACCGCCGCCTGGCCCAGCCACTCCAGGTGGCCGTCGGGCACCGGCTCGACGCTGGGCGCCGTGTGCACCTGCAGCTCCAGGGCGCGCACGCCGTGCCCGGCCGGGTCGGCAGGCGGCGCCTGCTTGAGCTTGTCGGTAAACTCCTCGATCGCCCGGTTGATGTCGGCGCCGAGCTCGGGGTCGGCGCTGCCCTCTGGCCGCAGGTCTTCCAGGCGGGTCCGCAGATCGGTCACCCGCAAGGTAAAGGAAGTGACAAGGTCGGGCGGCAGCTGGCTGCGCAGCCCCTCCAGCGCCTGCAGCTTGGCGTCGAGCTGCTGGTAGCCCGACAGGTGCTCGGTCAGCTTCTGGCTGGCCTCGCGCAGCGCCTGCGGCGACTCGAGCGTCGGGGCGCCGCTTATAAGGTCGCTGCTCAGGCCGCGCACCGCCTGCAGGTAGCGGCTGCTGCGGGCGCGCAGGGTCAGGCTCTCTTCCAGCCGCCCGAGATAGGCGATCTGGTAGATCCACCCAAGCCGCCCGGCGATCCACTTGCGCAGCAGCGCGTCGGCCTGCTCCATGCGGGTGCGCGCCTCTTCCCAGCGCTCGGACGACAGGCCCATCTCGACATCGAGCAGGGTGGTATAGATGCGCGCGCGGAAGGGGTTGGGAATCAGCCGGCCGGACACCGGGCCGGGGTGCGGCGGCTCGCCCGCGGGCAGCGGGCCGGGCTCGCTGCCATCGTCGCTGGCGGCGCGCGGGATGCCCTCGTTGAGGGCGCGATCGCGCTGCATGAAGGCGCGCACCAGGCCAAGGCGCACCAGCACCTGATCGCGCGGGCGGCCGCGCGCCCGGTACGCCGACAGCCCCATGCCCGACAGGACGCCGCCGAGCAGGACGAGCAGCGGCAGCCAGAAAGAGTGCCGGACCGAGATCTTGAGCGGCAGCTTGAGCTCGCCCCCCTGGTAGGTAAAAGGCAGGGCGCCGTTATACTCGCCGGCCGCTACCCCGCGCAGGCTCACCTGCAGGGTGAACGAGATGGTGCGCGGCGGCAGCTCCGCCGCGTCGGTCGCCTCTGGCGTCACCTTGATCATGGCGGCTGGCACCGCGCTGTCGTGGCGCTCGGACAGGAGCTCCATCGGCTGGGCGCGGAGGTTTACTACATCTTCATTGAGGCGCAGCTGGATGGTGCGGGTCACCGTGTCGCCGCGCTCGGCGTGGATCGTCAGCTGCTCGGGCCGCAGCTCGATGGCGGCAGCGGCCTGGCAGGGACCGGCAGCGGCCCCGAGCAGCCCAAGCACAGTACCCAAGACGGTAAGGAAGAGATCTCGCATGGACGCTCGCGCCGGCAAGGGGTCAGCCAGGGGGGCCGCCGAAGGTCGACCGGCGGGCGGCGGCAGGGCCGCCTTTCCCGGTCAACCGGCGTAGACCTTGTAGTCGATGTCGGGAAAGATGTTGTCGCGCGACTCTAGGTCAGCCAGCCACTCGCTGTCGATGGTCTCGGACTCGATCTCGCGGGTCAGGCGGTGAAAGCGCGACAGGTGGCTCTTGACGCGATCGGTGGCGTAGCGGACGGCGGTGCCGGTCTTCATGATGAACGCCCAGTCCGAAGACTGCGACAGCAGCAGCTCGCGCAGCAGCTGGTTCAGGGCGCGCCGGCACAGGTCGCTGGGGCTTGGGTGGGCGCGCGCCAGCTCGCGCATCTTGGTCTCGGCGTGGTGGACGTGGCGGTAGATCCAGTCGTTGCTGTTGTCGATCCACACCGCCGAGTAGCCGCCCTCGCCCCACGACGAGGGAGCCGGCTCGCACACCGCGTTGACCGGGAACTCGGCGAGGTAGTCGGCGGCGGTGCGCAGCTGCACGACGCTATCGGGGCGGGCGCACAGGCGCAGCACCTCGCGCAGGAACTCGGGGCCCTCAAACCACCAGTGTCCAAAGAGCTCGGCGTCATAGGGCGAGACCACGATCGGGCCGCGGTCCATGCGCTGGGCCAGCCACAGCAGCTGCTGCTCGCGCTTGTGGACGAAGTCGGCGGCGTGCTCGCGGGCGCGGCTGAGCGCGGCGGCCGGATCGTAGAGCTGCTTGTCGGCGAGATCGACCCGCGGCCCGGTGACGCGGTGGTACTTGTAGCCGGTGTGCACGCGGATGCCGTCGGGATGGATGTAGGGGGCGATCACCGCGAGCGGGCGGTCAAAGCCGATGTCGCGGTAGAAGTCGCGGTAGATGCCATCGCCGGGATAGCCCTCGGAGGCCGACCACACCTGCTTGGACGACAACAGGTCGCGGCCAAAGGCGGCGACGCCGGCGCGGGTGAAGATCGGCGCGTGCAGGCCGAGCGGCGGCCGCGGGCGGGCGTAGGTCAGCCCGTGGGCGTCGAGGAAGAAGTAGCGCAGGTCGAGCTCGGAGAGGAGCTTGTCGATGCCCTCGACGTAGCCGCACTCGGGCAGCCAGATGCCGCGCGGGAAGCGGCCGAAGCAGTCGCGGTAGTGGCGCACCGCGACCACCAGCTGGGCGCGCTGGGCGGCCGGCTCGTTGAGCACCGGCAGGTAGGCATGGGTCGCGCAGCTGGTGAGGATGTCGAGGATGCCCTCGTCCTGGAGGCCGGCGTAGGCGGCGACCAGATCGCCGTGCAGTTCCTCGTACAGGTTGAGTAGCTCGGTAAAGCGCGCCAGGTAGAACTCGGCCAGGCGGCGCAGCGCCGGCTCGGCCTGGTTGCGCACCACCTCTTCCTCGCCCAGGCGGCACAGGCGGCTCAGGTAGTCGTGGTAGCGGTCCTTGAGCAGGCCGTCGCGCAGCATCGAGCACAGCGGCGGCGACAGCGACATGGTCAGCCGCACCGGCGGTCGCGGCCGCGCCGGCCGCGGCAGCAGGGCGCTTATATCCCCCGGGGCCGCCGGCAGACCGGACGCCGCGGGCGAGCTGGCGCTGTCCAGCGCCTCGCGCAGGATCTGATACAGCGGCAGATAGGTCGCGGTGATCGCCTCGTAGAGCCAGTTCTCCTCGAGGAAATAGCGGTGCTCGGGGTGACGGACAAACGGCAGGTGGGCATGCAGCACCAGCGCCAGGTGGCCGCGCTGTGTCGGCACTTCCATCAGCCAAGTCCCCCCGAGCCGTGGCCCAGCGGCGGCGCGGTCGGGTCCCCCCGCGACTCGGCCGGCAGCTCGGCAGCTCCCAGGGCGGGCGAGCTGCCCGGGGCCGGCTCCGCGCCCAGCTGGGCGGTCACCGGCGCCTCGCTGCCTTGGAGCATGCTCACTGGCGTCCCCTCGGCCACCGGCAGGGAGCGCTCTTCATGCTGGACCGCCGGCGGCACGGCGACGATCCGCTCGCGCTTGTGGCCCTGGCTGCGCGGCGGCAGGACGTGCAGCCACTCGACCGAGGTCTGCGGCGCCGCCTGCTGCAGCGGCATGCGGACCAGGGCCGAGTGGGCGATCGGGGCGAAGTAGCCCTCGACGCTCAGCAGGCCCACCGCGGCGCGCACCATCGCCCCCGGCCGCGGCGCTTCCAGGTACTTGCGACCGTGCGGATGGGGCAGCGGGACGTCGCGCAGCTCGCGGCTCTCGCGGCTGGGGGTGGCCCCGGGCGCACCGGGGTGGCCGCCGGGGAGGGTCGTAAACAGGCGCAGCACCAGCCGCGCCGCCTCGCCCGAGGGACCCAGCTGCTCGCGCGCGGCGGCTTCACCGGGCTTGGTCACCTCCCAGTAGACGAAGTACCACTGCGGATCTTTGGTCAAGATCCCGACTTCATCCCGACCGTAGGTCTCGGGCAGCTCGCACAGGTCGAGCATCTGCGCCGGCTCGTGCGGCCCGGCGCCGTTTGTCGACTTGGCGCGGCGGGCTCGCTCGCGGTCGGAGCGCGGGGCCTCGCCCGGCTCGGCGGCCGGCGCGGCGGCCGCCGGCGCCCCGCCGGCAGTCGCCTCGGGTCGCGGCTTCACGGCCGGGGCAGCTTCAGCAGTCGGCTCGGGTCGCGGCTTCACGGCCGGGGCGTCCGCCAGGTCGGCGGCGGCGCTCACGGGACTGGCCAGCGTGGCAGGCTCCTCCGGCGGGACCGGACCTCCGCTGCCGTACAGCCCGCTCAAGGAGACACCCCCAGGCGCCGCTTCACCACCGCGATGTCGCTGCCGATCTGCGCGACCAGCGCGGCGGCTGACGGGAACTTCTGCTCGGCTCGCACCCGCGCGACAAACCGCAGGCGCAGCGTCTGCCCATACAAGGAGGGGAGTGCAGGCTCATCGGGGCGGCAGAGCAAGTGCGCCTCAATGGCGATCGGTGACGCTGACGATACCGGCAACACCGGCGAGACTGATAGTTCAGAGTGGGACACCGGGGAGTCTCCGCGACTACTTGTGAATGTTGGATTATATCCGACATTCACAGCGGCGGGAAAACACAGACTTGTCCGACGGAGACCAGCAACCTCGGGCCGTGGTCCGACCTTTTCACCGCATGCCAAGAGCTGGGTTACTGGACCTTCAGGGTCCGCTGCAGCCGGCGCCGCTTCCACGAGCTCGGCCCACGCGGCATAGACCCCCACCGCCGGCAGCGCCTCGCTGGTCACCCGCAGGTTGGCCGTGGGCACGCCGATCGAGCGGCCGCGGCCGGCCCCGTGCACGACCTCGCCCTCAACCTCGGGGTCATGGCCGAGCAAGAGCGCCGCCCGCTCGGGATCGCCCGCCTTGAGCGCCTGCCGCACCAGGGTCGAGGAGCACAGGAGCGGCACCCCGCCGGCGGGGTCGGGCACCGTGACCGGTGGCACGACGCTGAGGGCGGCGCCCTGCCGGGCGAGCAGCTCGCCGAGCACCCGGGTGTTGCCCGCCCGCCCCTTGCCGAAGGTGAAATCGTAGCCGACGACCACCGCGCTCGCCGCGAGCCCCGGCGCGAGCAGGATCTGGTCGACGAACTCCTCGGGCGAAAGCTGGCTGAAGGCGCGATCGAAGGGCTGCTCGCACAGCGCCTGCACCCCCTGCGCGGCAAGCAGCTCGCGCTTGCGCTGCAGCGACGAGATGAGCGGCGGCGCCAGGTGCGGCGCCAGCACCCGCGCCGGGTGCGGAGCAAACGTCAGCACCACCACCGAGCCGGGCCCCTGATCGGCGGGCGCCGCCAGCTCGCGGGCCCGCTGCAGCAGCGCCTTGTGGCCGCGGTGCACCCCGTCGAAGTTGCCGATGACCACCACCCGCGGACGCGGCAGCAGCGCCTGCACCGAGGGGACCTCGCGACAGCTAGACAGTAGGAGCATGCGGCGCTCTCAGCATCTTCGGCGCACCTATAGCGCGCGACCCGGATTTCGTCAATCCCACCCGCCCGCGGCCCCGTCCACGCGCTGCCTGACCGGGGTCCGCCGACCGGCCGGCCGGCGGGGCCCGACAAGTGCAGACGGCGCCTTGGGTTCTTGTCCGCCGTTGACGAAGCCCGCCGCGGCGAGCTCGGGTATGCGAAAATAAGCTGCATGCGCCACCCGGGCTCTCACAAGAGCCACGCCGAGTGGTTGTTCCCCAAGCCTTGGTCATAGTAAGTTTCTGTCGCCGATGACGACCCCGCGCAAAGGGCCCAGCCCGCTCAGCCAGGCCGACGAAGTCTGGAATCTTTTATATAGGTTCTTGCGTCACTGGCCGCTGGTCGTGCTGGTGAGCCTGGTCGGGGTGGTGGGCGGCTACCTGTACAGCCAGCGCTACCGCCCGGTCTTTCACAGCGAGGCGCAGGTCCGGGTCGGCGACGAGCTCGACGCGCGCAGCGTGCCGGGCCAGCGCGAGGACTCCACGGAGATGATGGATCTCCCGGACAACCTCGCCAGCGCCTTCCGCGCCCGCGTGCTCGTCGACGCCAAGCTCAAGCCGATCGTCGCTGAGCTGGCCAGCCGCCGCGAGCTCAGCCACCTCGGCGAGCTGGCCACGCCCGATGGGCAAGAAGAGCTTATCGGCCACATCAAGCGGCTGGCCCAGGTCGACGCCGTCACCCGCCGCGTATACCGCATAAGCTACGACGCCAAGGACCCGGATCTGGCCCAGCAGGTGGTGCAGGGCATCGCCGAGATCGGGGTCGCCGACGTCATCGCCCAGCGCAACCAGTCGGCCGAGCGGGCCCGCGCCTTCCTCACCACCGAGGCCGACCGCGCCCGCCAGCGGATGATCGACGCCGAGTCCGAGGTGGTGCAGTTTGTCCGCAGCCACCCCAAGCTGCTGGTCACCATGTCGGGCGCCGATCGCACCAAGCTCGGGCTGCAGGCGGCCGATAAGCTGCTGGTCAGCACCCGGTCGCACAAGGGGCCGCCGCCGCTCAAGGCGCTGGAGGCCGGCAGCGCCTCGCCGCAGGTGCAGGCGCTGCTCAGCGAGCGGGCGCAGCAGGAGGCGACGGTGGCCCAGGTCGAGGCGGCGCAGCGCTTCGACCCGCTGCAGCAGAAGCTCAGCGAGCTCGATCGGCTGCAGCAGCAGATCGCCGACCTCAAGACCCAGCACTACACCCCCGAGTACCCCGAGTACCGCCGCATCGCCGGCGAGATGGACAAGCTGCAGAAGGAGATCCGCGAGGCGCGCGGGCGCCGCGACCCCAAGCTCGCCGAGGATCTGATGGCGATGGACGCCGCCAAGTCGAAGATCGCCGCGATCGACAAGGAGGTGGCGATCCTGCGCCGCAAGGCAACGGGCAGCGGCGCCGCCCTGGCCGCCGATGAGCAGGTGCTGTCGGCAGAGGCGATCTATGCGCGCCTCTACCGCGAGCTGGAGACCGCCCGCGCCGCCTACGAGAAGCTGCGCGAGCGCGAGCTCGATGCGCAGATCAACGAGCAGCTGGCCAAGGTCAAGGGCAACCCGGCGGCCCGCATCGAGGACCCGGCGACGCGGCCGGGCGGCCCGCGCGGGGTGAGCCGCAAGATGATGACCGCCTTGTGCATCGCCCTGGGGCTCCTCGCCGGGGTCCTGGCCGGCGCCGGGCGGGCGCTGACCGACCCGCGCATCTATACAGTGTTCGATCTGTCGCGGTCGAGCCGGCTGCCGGTGCTCGGGCGGCTGCCGCCGAGCGACCGCCACCCCGGCTGGACCGCGCTCGACCTGCCCGAGGTGGTGCTGCCGCCGCCCGAGAGCCCACCGGCCGCGCCGGCGCGCGGCTACGAGGGGCGCATCGTGTGGCCGCGGCCCGTGCTGTCGCTGCCCTCATCGTCTTCGGTCGCCAAGCCGCCGACCACGGTCCTGTCGGCGATGAGCGCCGCCGGCCCGAGCGACTCGACGGCCAGCCGCAAGTCGCCCAGCCGCAAGTCGCCGCCCAGCCACAAGACGCCGCCGAGCGGCGAGTACCTGATCGTCCCCCGCGAGCCGCCGGCCAACGGCTCCAGCGCCCAGTCCGCTTCATTTATAGGAAGCAACCAGACCTCGGCGCCGGGCCACAGCCCCGCCTCGCAGGAGTCGGCGATCGTCAAGTGGCGAGCCGCGGCCTCGCAGAAGAGCGGCGCGCTGCACCTGTCGGCGGTGGGCTATCAGGTCCGGCTCGGCGAGCTGCCCAAGCCGCCGCCGGCCCACCTGGTGCTGCTGAGCGCTCCCGAAGGCGCCCGCGCCGAGCAGTATCGCCTGCTGCGCCTGCGCCTGCAGGAGCAGGGCGACCCGCGGGTCATGGTGATCACCAGCAGCCGCCCCGGCGAAGGCAAGACCCTGTGCAGCGCCAACCTGGCGCTCGCCTATGCCGAGGGCGGCGGGCCCAAGGTCGTGCTCGTCGACACCCACCTGAGCTCGGCGCGGCTGTCGAGCATGCTGGGCGTGCCGGCGGCCGACCAGGCGGCGGCGGCGCACGACCTGCGCAGCGGCTCGCCCGAGGTCTGGCAGTACCTGCCAAACCTTTACCTGGTGCCAGCTTCGGCGCTCGGCAACAAGGCGCAGCGCACCGCGGTCCTCAGCTCGCCCGAGTTTGCCGGTCTTATCGCCGATCTGCGCGAGGCCTTTGACTACGTGATCATCGACGTGCCGGCGATCAGCGAAGCTGCCGATGCCAAGCTGGTGCTGCGCCACGCCGACGCGGGGATCCTGCTCGTGCGGGCGCAGCTGACCACAAGCGGCGTGGTCAGCACGGCGCTCGACCGGCTGGGCCGCAACACGGTGAGCGGCGCGGTCCTCAACGTCTTTAGCTAGGCCGCGCCCGCAAGCGGCGGTTTCGCCACGGAAACTGCCCGCTCAGGGTGGTGCCTGGCCGTTGGGGCGGAGGCTATAGCCGTGCTAACGTACATAACCGTGATGTCTATTCGGAAGTCTCTCCGTGGCCCGTGGCTCCCGCTCTCCTCGCTGACCCTGACGATGGGGGTGGCGCTGGCGCAGACCGCCGCGCCGCCCGCCGGGCCGAGCCCGCCCGCCGCGGCCGGCGTCGCCAAGCCAGCAGCGAGCCCGCCGGCCGCCAAGCCGGGGTCACCGCCGGCAGCCCTCGCCGCGCCCGGGGCCGCTCCAGGCGCTGCCGCTCCAGGCGCTGCCGCCCCAGGTGCCGCCCCAGGCGCAGCAGCAGTAGATCCGCTGGCAGCCAAGAAGCCGCGCAAGTTCTGGATTGACGGCAAGTTCCGCGAGCTGAAAAAAGGCGAGATCCGCCCCTACACCGCCCCGACCCTGCTCCCCGAGCCCGAGCCGGTCGCGAGCGACATCAAGGTGCTCGAGGTGGCCAAGCTCGAGGAAGGCGAGGCGCAGGTGCTGGCCCGCCCCTACTACGGCGCACCGATGATCGGCACCGTCGTCCCCGGCACCCGCATCGCGGTGCGCGGCGAGACGCTCAGCAAGTCGAGCCACTACTGCCACAGCAAGCGCTGGCTGGCGATGCAGCCGTTTGGCTGGCTGTGCGCCGACTTCGGCAAGCCGACCACCGAGCCGCCCACCGCCGACCCGGTGCTCAAGATCGTCCCCGGCGAGCGGGTGCCGTACAAGTACGTGATGGTCGGCTCGACCGAGCCGCTGCCGATGTGGACAAACCTCGACGCCCTCAAGGACGGTGCCGAGCCCGAGCGCCAGCTGCAGAAGAACGACTCGATCGCCGTCGAAAAGACGGTGCGCCACGAAGGCCAGACCTACTACCAGAGCGCCGAAGGCAAGATCCTGCCCGTCAAGGGCACCTACTCGATGGAGCACACCTCGCAGTGGCACGGCATCATCATCGACGAGAAGATGCACCTGCCATTTGGCTGGATCCTGCCCGATACCGTCAAGCTGCAGGCAAGCCCCGAGCAGCCGGCGGCGGTGGGCACCCTGCCGCGGCGCACCCGCGTCGACATCCTGGCCGAGCAGACGATCAAGGGGAAGCGCTACCTGCAGATCCGGCTGGCGCCGCCGCCCACCAGCCCCTTCCCGCTGGCCACCGAGCCGCTGCCCGAGCCGGTCACGCCGCCGGCGCCCGCCGCGCCACCGCCGGCGAAAAAGGGCACCGCCAAGGCGGCGCCGCTGCCGCCGCCGCTGCCGGCCGCCGACGCCACCTTCTGGGTGCCGTCGTGGGCGGTCAACGAGGTGCGGCGCATCCCGCGACCGCCCGGCACCGGTGACAACCCGCAGTGGTTCGACGCCGACCTGGGCGAGCAGGTGCTGGTCCTGTATCAGAACGATCGGCCGATCTACGCGACCCTTATCTCCTCGGGCCGCAACAACGCGACGCCGCTTGGCAACTACCCGGTGTGGGCGCGCGTCGCCGCCATCACCATGAAGAGCCAGCCTTACGACGATAAGCCCTACTTTGTAAACATGGTGCCGTGGTCGACCTTCTTCCAGGCCCACAACGCCATCCACGGGGCTTACTGGCATGACCGCTTCGGCGCCGTGAAGTCGCACGGCTGCATCAATGTGGCACCGCTCGATGCGCGCTACGTGTTCGAGTCGCTGCAGCCGGGGCTGCCGCCGGGGTGGACCTCGGTGCGGCCGCCTGAGGTCACCAAGTGGCCGACGCTGCATGTGCATAACTCGTCGCAGAAGGTGGACTTCAAGCAGGAGCGGCCGATCGGGCCCACCGACCGCCTCGATGAGGCCGAGCGCCTGGAAGACGCCGAGCGCCGCCGCGCCGAGCAGCTGCAGCTGCAGGCCCAGGCCGGCCCGCCAACAGCGCCCAGCACCGGCAGCGCCCTCGTCCCGCCTCGCCCCGCCCCGCCGCTCGGGCCCGGTGCCGCGGCACCGCCCCGCCCGGCAGCGCCTGCCGCCGGGGCGCCGGTCAAGCCAGCCGCCCCGCCGGTCGCTCCGGCGCCCAAGCCGGCGGCGCCTCCGGTGACCGCCGCGGCACCGCCGCGGTAGTCGGCTGGCGCCCGTCGCTCGCAAGCTCGGGCTTGCTTGACGACGGCGGCTCGCCGCGGTATCGGGCCTGCATGCGTGCCCAACCAAGTCCCTCCCGCCCGGCAGCTGGAGCCGCGGCGCGAAAAGCCCCGGTCCCCGCCGCCGCCAAAAAGCCCGCCGCCGCCAAGGCCGCGGGCGGCAACGCGACAGCGGTAAAGTCCGCCGCCGCCAAGCGCCCCGCCGACAGATCGGCGCCCGCCAAGGCTGCCGCGCCGGCTGCCGCCCGCCGGCGCCCCGCCAGCAAGGACAAGGTCACGGGCAAGGGCCGCGCCGCCGAGCAGGAGCGCCTCGCCCAGGTCCTTGACACCCTCGATCAGCTGTACCCGGATGCTCACTGCGAGCTCAACTTCAACAGCCCCTTCGAGCTGCTCATCGCGGTCATCCTGTCGGCGCAGTGCACCGACGACCGCGTCAACATGATCACCCCCGAGCTGTTCCGCCGCTACCCCGACCCCCAGGCGCTCGCCGACAGCGACCCCGCCGACGTCGAGCGCATCATCTTCTCGACGGGCTTTTACCGCAACAAGGCCAAGAACATCCGCGCTGCCGCTCGCAAGCTCGTCGACAAGTTCGGCGGGCAGGTGCCGCGCACGATGGCCGAGCTGCTCAGCCTGCCCGGGGTGGCGCGCAAGACCGCCAACGTGGTGCTCGGCACCGCCTACGGCATCCCGAGCGGCGTCGTCGTCGACACCCATATCTCGCGGCTGTCGCAGCGCCTGGGCATGACCCGCCACAGCGATCCGGTGAAGATCGAAAGCGATCTGACCACCAAGTGGCCCCAGGAGCGCTGGATCATGGCCGCCCACCGCCTCATCTGGCACGGCCGGCGAGTCTGCAACGCCCGCAAGCCGAGCTGCCATAGCTGCGCCCTGGCCCCGCTGTGCCCCTCGCTGGAGCTCGTATGAGCCGGCCCACCGAGCGTCCCGAGGTCGCCGTCGGCGCGATCGTCACCGATGCGCAGGGCCGGGTGCTGCTCATCCAGCGCGGCCACCCGCCGAGCCAGGGCAAGTGGACGATCCCCGGCGGCCGCGTCGAGCGCGGCGAGACCCTGGAGCAGGCCCTTTTGCGCGAGCTGCAGGCCGAGACCGGCCTCACCGCCCGCCGCGGTCCGCTCGCCGAGGTGTTCGAGTACATCGACGACTCCTACCACTACATCATCCTCGACTACCTGATGACCGAGCCAAGCGGCGAGCTGCGCGCCGGCGAAGACGCCACCCAGGCCGCCTTCGTCGCCCTGTCCGAGCTCGGTGAGTACCAGACCACCGACGGCCTCGCCGCTGTCCTAAAGCGCGTGCTGGGCCCGCACGGCTAGCGGCCCGGTGGCCGCGCGCTCCGTCGCGGCAAACTTTCTTGCCTGCGGCCGGCGATTGCGAACAAATAGGCCTGCATGGTGAGCGACGCCGACTGGATCAGCTTGTGGCGGGCCGGCCGCGTCAAGGTCGCGGCCGGCTCACCGCGGGTGCTCCACGCGTATGAGACGCCCACCGCAGTGGTGTTTCTGACCGCCACCCACGCCTTCAAGCTGCGCAAGCCGGTGAGCCTGAGCTATGTCGACTATAGCAGCCAGGCGCAGCGCCGCCTGGCCGCGCGCACCGAGCTCGCCATCGGCGCGCGCATCTCGCCCCAGCTGTACCTGGGGGTGTGGACGCTGGTCGCGGCCGCCGCGCCGCGCCTTATGCCCTACGACGCCGCCGGCGAGCCGCTGGTGGTGATGGCGCGGCTGTCGCACGAGCTGCAGCTGGAGCGGCTGTTCTCCAGCCTGAGCACCGCCGCCGAGCGCATCGACGACGTGGCCGCCGCCTGCGCTGCCTTCCACGCCCGCTGCCCGAGCGACCGCCGGCCGGACGGCTACGGAGCGCCGGCCCACGCCGCGCGCGCCTGGGCGAGCTACTTTGCCGAGCTCGCCCCCACCGCGGTGCCGCTGCCGCTGTCGGCGGCCGAGCAGCTGCGGCTTCGCGACGAGACAGCGCAGCGGCTGCACGAGCTGACGCCGCTGCTCACCCAGCGCATTGCTGAGGGGCGGGTGCGCGATGGGCACGGCGACCTGCGGCTCAAGCACGTCTACCTGACCCGCCCGTGGTCGGTCATCGACCCCTTGGAGTTCTCCCGCGAGCTGCGCTTCACCGATGTCGCCGCCGAGGTCGGCTACCTCGCCATGGAGCTGGACGATCTGGGGCGCTACGATGCCAGCGAGCGCCTGCTGGCCAAGTACGCAGCGGCGACCCAGGACTCGACCCTGGCCGCGGTGGCGCCGCTGTTCAAGCGCTGGCGAGCAGTGGCCCGCGCCCGCAGCGCCTGGGCTCGCGCCGCGCAGTCCGCCGGGGCGCGGCGCGACGCCTACCTCAGCCGCTCACGACGGCTGTTTGAGCTGGCCCTCTCCTACTAGCGGCGCCTCTCCAAGCAGGCTCGGCGCGCAGCCTGCGCCGCGCTGCAAAAAGACCCCAGGAATAACTGCTGCGGAAGACAGACTTCATCTGCGGCTACGGCAACGTGCGCGGTCACCCGCGCGTGCTCGCCCTCAGGGACGCCGATGGCAGCGACCTCCAGCGCCTGACCTTCGAGGGCGAGATCGTCGCCGACAACCAGTGGAGTCCGGACGGTCGCCACATCCTGTTCCGGCAGCAGCAGCCGCGCCTGTTCGGCGCCGGCCGCATCCGCATGTTGACCTTTGACGACTGCCAGTGAGCCTCCGCGCCGCCTAGCGGCCGGGAGCCGCTCCGGGAGCCGGCACGCCGGGAGTCGCGCCGGGCCCGGGCACTCCGGGGGTGGCGCCGGCGCCCGAGCCCGGTGAAGGTACCGGCCCTGGCACCACCGGGGTGGTCCCGCTCCCCGGCGATGGGAGCTGCCCGGGCAGCGTGGTCGAGCCGGGAGCCATTCCGTTGCCGGTGGAGCCCGGAGCCGTCCCGTTTTGCAGCGGCGGATTCGGCGGCGGCGCCAGCGGATCGGGATGGGTCCGCAGCGGATCCCCCGAGGCATTGTTGGGCGGCGGTCCCGGCGGTGGGATGGCGCCTGGGGTGGTCCCGTTGGCGGGCTCGCCAGCGCGGGTGTTATCAGACGGCGGACAGCCCGCCAGCGCGAGGCCCAGTACGAGCGCAGTCAGTGTATTTTTCATGTTCCTATCTCCTTTGTTTCATCGGGCCCCTTGGCTACTGGCGTCATTTGGGAATTGCAGGGGCACAGAGCGGAGCTTCGCCTGCAGCTGCGGGGTCTGCTCCAGCGCGCGGCTCTTATCCAGCTGCAGGAGCTCGTCGAGCGGCTCGCATAACGGGCAGGGGCAATCGGGACGGCTCGGCCTGGCCGCCTACAGAGTCGCGGTCTCCGCCTCGCGCGAGGCGCCGGTGGCCACAATGGAGGTCATCGCCTGGCTCAGCAGGGCGCGGACCTCTTGATCAGGGGTCTCACTAAAGTCTTCATAGCCCTGGCTGACAGTGAAGAACGGCTCTGGGGTGCACAGGCAGATGACCTCATCGGCGATGGCGCGCAGCGTCGCGGCGGTCTCCGGCGCGGCGACCGGCACGGCGAGGATGAGGCGCGCCGGCTCCAGCTGGCGCAGCGCGGCAATGGCGGCCTGCATGGTCGAGCCGGTTGCCAGCCCGTCATCCACTACGATCACGGTCCGGTCCTGGACCAGCGGCGGGGGCCGCTGACCGCGGTAGACTCGCGCTCGCCGCGCAAGCTCTGCCTGCTCGCTGCGCAGGACTCGGCGAAGCGTCGCTTCGGGGATCGCCAGCGCCTCCATCACCTCAGTGTTGATCGCCACAGTGCCATCGCTGGCGACCGCGCCCATGGCCAGCTCCTCATGGCCGGGGACTCCCAGCTTGCGCACCAGAAAAACATCCAGCGGCGCGCGCAGAGCCAGCGCTACCTGATATGCGACCGGCACTCCGCCGCGCGGCAGCCCAAGGACCAGGACGTCCTTGCGATCCCGGTAGGCGCCGAGCAGTCTTGCCAGCTCGCGCCCGGCCTCGACACGATCTTTGTAGGTTGCAGACATCAGTTCCTCTGTCGCTCACGAGCGGATCTGCTCGCTGCAGTCTGCCATTGTCGGCGCACCTTGAGACTAGCTCCCCTCAGGTCGTGCAGCGCGGCCCGGGGACCGCGGCGACCCGCTGGATCAGTCTCTGACTCCCAAGGCGGAGCTGGCTCCTAAGGAGCCTCCCCTTACGGTCTGCCAGGGTTTTTTCCAGGTCACAGATCCTGGGCCCCAGCGACGCGCGCTCGCAGCCGATGCGAACAAAGCTATTTATCTGTCTTGAGCCCCGCTTGGTCCTCCGTCAAGGATCATTTTCGCTCCTCGGTAAAGATTTCCCCGGCTCTGTTCGCTGCTGTAGCGCCGCGCTGGGCCAAGACCTTACCCGTTCCCCCGAGGGCGGCCAGCGGCGGACCCCAGCGCTGTCGCGCGTCCGGCTCACCGGCGCCGCGGCCAAGCAGCTCGGCCGCTTGTTTGCCCGCCCTGACGAGCTCCCCGGGTCTTGCGCGGCCGCAGCTCAGCGAAAATTTCTCCCGCCCCCCTGGGGCAGGTGCTAAAAGAGCGCATGGTTAAAAGGACTCTACTTTTGTCTGCCGTCGCCCTCACCTTGGGACTGCTGGGCTGCGGGACCGGCCTTGGCGGAATGCAGACCTACAACTGCTGCGTGAACAAGCAGTTCTATGTCTGTCCGGATCAGGACTCGTTCACCCAGTGCTTCAGCAGCGGCGACTACAGCGCCTGCACCCGCGACCCCTCCAAGGACATCGGCTGCCCGGTGAAGTACTAGCAGGCTGAGTCAGCCGAAGGCGCCGGCGCCTCGTACAAGCGGCCGAGCGCGCGCACCTGGGTGATCTTTTGTTCGAGCGCGGTCCAGTCGTCCCGCTCGGCGATGGCGCGCCAGACCCGCTCGACCTCGTCCAGGTGCATGGTCGTCGGGCCCGGGCCGTGGAAGTAGGGCGCATCGAGCTGCCACGGCCGGGCCGGTGCGCGCCCGGCCAGGGCCTTGCGGAATGCGGCGAACGCCTCGCCAGTGTAGACCTTGCCGTAAGGCCCCGCGAGCGCCCGCGCCGCCGCCGCCTCGCCGCCGTACCAGTCAAAGAACAAGCGGTCAAAGGGCAGCTGGCTCTTGTGCAGAAAGCACAGCGCCCGGGCGGCGAGCAGGGCATCGGCGACCGGCTCTTCGGCGGCGACTCCCAGGCGGTCGAGCAGCCGCGCGCTCAGCTCGCCCAGGTAGCAGGCCTCGAACTCGACCAGCGCCCGGGCGAGCTGCGCCGCCGGCACCCGCAGCGCCAGCGCCTCGGCCAGCCGCTCCAGGTTCCAGCGCACCGCCTCGGGCTGGCGGCCGTAGGCATAGAGCCGCGAGTGGTCGAAGTAGGCAGCGGTGAACTCGGGCTCCAGGGTGGGCAGGAAGCGCCACGGGCCGTAGTCGAAGCTCTCGCCGGTGACGTTCATGTTGTCGGTGTTGAGCACGCCGTGGACAAAGCCCGCCGCCATCCAGGAGGCGCACAGGGCGGCGGCGCGCTGGCAGATGACGTGGAACAGCTGCACCGGTCCGGCGCTGCCGCTCGCCGCAAGGCGGGGAAAGTAGTGCTCCAGGGTGAACTCGCACAGGCGGTCGAGCGCCGCGAGGTTGCCGGTGTGCGCCTTGTGCTCGAACGAGCCAAAGCGCACATGGCCGTGACTCAGCCGCACCAGCACCGAGCTGCGCGTCGGCGACGGCTCATCGCTGCGCTCCAGCGACTCGCCGGTCTCAAACAGGCTGAAGCTCTTGGAGGTATAGACGCCGAGCGCCGCGAGCATCTCGGTCGCCAGGATCTCGCGCACCCCGCCCTTGAGAGTGAGGCGCCCGTCGGCGCTGCGCGACCACGGCGTCCGGCCCGAGCCCTTGGTCCCAAGATCAAGCAGCCGCCCGTCGACGCCGTCGCGCAGCTGGGCGAACAGGAAGCCGCGGCCATCGCCGAGATAGGGGTTGTAGGTGCGGAACTGATAGCCGTGGTAGCGCAGTGCCAGCGGCTGCTGCAGGTTGCCGGGCAGCGGCGTGAAGCGGGCAAAGTGGGCGGTCCACTGGTCGCTGCTGAGGGCGCCCAGGCCGACCCGCTCGGCCCACTGCTGGTTGCGGAAGCGCAGGATGTGGCGGGGGAAGCGAGCCGGCTCAACGACGTCGAAGAACTCGCCGCCGAGCTCGGGAGTCCGCGGCTCGGGCGTATAGGTCGGCTCGGGCATGGATCGCTTATAACCCCAGCGGGCCGCCGGCGCCTGCTCTGGGCGCCGAATCGACAAGGCGCGCCGCGTCAGCGCGCCGCACACTGCAGTTGACTCGCCGGCCATCTTGCGCCCAACTTCTCCTATGCAAGATCTCGCGCCGCCGCCAGCCTCCCTCCTTGACTCGACCGGCGCGCCGCAGCGAGGCGCCTACGCCGGCCGCATCGCGAGCGTGGACTTCACCAGCGGGCCGCTCTGCGGCTGGCGCAAGAAGGCGTGGCGCTACGCCGGGGTGTTCCGCGACGACCTGGCGATCGGTGCCGCGATCGCCGACCTCGGCTACCTCGGCCTCACGTTCGTCTACGTCGCCGAGGGCGGCCGCTTCTACGAGTGCGCCTGGAAATCGCCCGCCGCCGTGGGCATGCGAGTCGGCCCGGCCGACGGGACCAGCGTCGCCCTGGGGCCGGGGCGCCTTGTGACCCTGGCGACGACCCGCAGCGGCGGCGTCACCGTCTCGCTGGCGCTGCCGCAGATCCGCGCCGAGCTCGACCTGGAGGGCGGCACGACGCCGCTCACCGTGGTAAGCGACGTCGGCGGCGTCGCCGGGTGCCCGGGCATGACGGTCAAGAGCGCCGGCCTGCTGGCCCGCGGCACGCTGTGCGTACAAGGGCGGAGCTACACCCTGAACGATGCCTCCGCCTGCCTTGACTTCACCCAGGCGCGGTTCCCGCGGCGCACGATCTGGTCGTGGGCGACCGCCGGCGGTCGCGCCGCGGATGGGCGGGCCGTGGGCTTCAACCTGGCGCGCGGCGTCCACGACGATCCGCAAGGCCGCTTCAGCGAGAACGCGCTGTGGCTGGACGGGATCCCGGCCGCGCTGCCGCCGGTCCACTTCACCGCCGCCCCCGGTGCCACCCCGTGGAGCGTGCGCAGCGCGGACGGTGCCGTGGACCTGCGCTTCCAGCCGCGCGGCGAGCGCACCGAGGACGCGAACTACCTGCTCCTCAGCTCGCGCTACCGCCAGCCGTTTGGCACCTTCAGCGGGCAGCTGCGCGACGCCCGCGGCCGCGCGGTCGAGGTCGCGGGGCTGCCCGGGGTCACCGAGGAGCACGACGCCCTGTGGTAGCTGCGGTCGGCGGCGCGGCGGCGCGTCACAAGCAAAGCGTCAGCGCGGCAGCATCCCGCTCACCTGGAGGGCGGCGGCACTGCGCAGCCCAGGATCCAGGGCGCCCTCCAGCGAGACAAAGCCCGCCAGCCAGCTCATGAGCGTCATAAAGTAGAGCGCGAAGAAGTTCTGCGCCGCCTGCAGCGGGTTAAACTCCGCGGCGAGCTCCCCCCGTTCCTGGGCACCCCTTATGTGGGTCGCCAGACGGTGCAGGAAGGCAAAGGTGAGCGCGTTGACGCGCACCGCGTTGGGACCGCTGGCCCCCGGCAGGTTGCGCACAAAGGCGTGCGCCACGCGCGGCGCCTCGGCGTACATACGGAAGAACTTCCCGAAAATATGGAGCAGCTGGTCGAGAAAAGGCGCCGTCGGCAGCGTGGCGAACCCCTCCTCCACCGCCGTGCTGAGCCGGTCGTGCATGACCAGGAACAACAGATCGTCCTTGTCGCGCGCGTGGACAAAGATGGTGCCGCCGGCGACCCCGGCGCGCTCGGCGATCGCCTTGGTGGTGGTCTGCTCGAAGCCCTGGCTGGCGAACAGCTCCCAGGCGGCGCGGCGAATCCGCTCGCGCGTGTCCTCTTTTTGGGTGGCCCGCGTGACCTTGTTTTGGCTGACCATGCTCAGTGACCCCTGGAGATCATTATCACTCGGAGAGCTTTTGCAAGTTGCTCTTGAATGAGCGCGCTCACTGAGTATACTCACTGAAAGAAGGCGATCGCCAGCTGCCGCCCAGGCGGGTCGGGCGCGGCGACCGCCGCTGTCAAGGAGCCTGTGATGCGGACTACCTATGATCCCAGCCTCTCGCTGCGCGCAGCGCGCAAGCTCTACTTCGCGATGAACAACTTTGGTGAGAGCGGCGGCTATGACGACGCCTGGGTCGACTTCAAGCTCGGCCCGATTCCGTTTCCCTTTCCCAACACGCCCGCGCGCGTTCGCGCGGTAAAGTTTCACGATCTGCACCACATCCTGACCGGCTACACCACCGACGTCCTCGGTGAGTTCGAGATCTCGGCCTGGGAGCTGGGAGCCGGCTGCCGCGATTTCTACGCCGCCTGGGTGCTCAACCTCGGCGGGCTGGCGGCGGGACTCTTGGTCGCGCCGCGGCGGATCTCCCGCGCGTTCGCCCGCGGGCTGGCCAGCAAGTCGCTGTACGGGGGCAACCTCGAAGAGCTGCTAGAGCAACCGGTCGGCGCCACGCGAGAGCAAATGGTAGCCGCCGACCCGACGCCCATGACCGGCAAGGGCCTTGTGCTGCTGGCCCTGGCCGCGGTCACCGGGCTGACGGTGGGGACGCTGCTGTGGCTCATCCTCTTGCCGCTTCTGCCGTTTGGACTGCTTAGCAACTTTTTACGCAAGCGCGCCCTGACGGTCACCGCCAAGCCGGCGTAGTCTCGGGCCTAGCGGGTGGCGCGCTGCGGCTCGACCAGGCTCCGCAGCTCACGCTCCAGGCGCTCGGAGTCGATGATGCGCTGGTTGGTCTCGGCCAGCGGCTGGGTAATCGGGTGGGTCCGGCCGTAGTCCAGGGTCAGCCAGCTGCGGTAGCTCTTGAAGCGCGGCAGCGCGCGGCGGACATACTCCAGGCGCAGCACCTCGGGATAGTCGGGCAGCTGCGCCGCTTTGAAGTAGGCCATGCCGATGTTCTGGTTTATCCGGTGCGCCTGCTTGAGCCGATACGCCAGCTCCAGCAGGTCGGCCGCGGCGAGGAACTGCCCCTTGGAGTAGAGGGTGATTCCGGCGACCCAGATGGCCTCCTGGTTGTCGCGCTTGACTACATGCCCAAGGTCAGGGTCTGCCTCCGAGCGCACGGTGGCGCAGGCGGTCAGGCAGCAAAATAGCGAAATCAGGATGCAATTAGTTGAGGTGAACGAGCACATTGGGATTCAGCAGGTGGTGCACAGCGGGGTTACGGCGCGACGAGCGCGGCTTGTGCGACTCGGGCTTCGTCGCTGAATCGGACGCCCCCGCTTCGGCGGCGGGCTCGCTGGTGGACGCAGCCGCTGCCACGCGGCCGACCTCGCTCGGGGCCGGGCGCGCGGTGCTGCTGACCGGGGCTCCGACCGGGGCTCCGAGCGGCGCGCCGACCGGCGCCCCGGTGGGCTCGGGGACCTTCTTCGAGTTGGGCGAGTTGGGCGGCGCTGGCACAGTGGGCGGACTGGGCGGGCTCGGTGCCGGCGGCTGACCGGGCAGCTCGGGGAGCATCAGATCGCCGGCGCCGGCATCAATGCGCACCACCAGCGGCCCCGGAGCCCAGTCGTCCGAGCGCCGCTCGCCGCCGCTGTGAATCCAGCCGATCGACAGCGTGGCCACCAGCAGCGCCCCAAGCAGCCCCACGTTCGCCATCGAGCGCAGCCGCCCCGGCGGTGGCGTCAGCTGCCCGACCATCAGCGAGCCGGCCGTCGAGCACTCTACCAGCTGCAGGCGCTGGACGACCTCGGCCACGGTCGGCCGCTCCTCGGGCTGCTTGGCGAGCATGGCGGTGACCAGGCGCAGAAGCGCCGCCGGGGTGCCCGGGGCCCGCCGCCCGAGCGGCGGCAGCGTCGCGGTCAGGTGGGAGCGCAGCTCCTTCTCGGCATCCTCGGACTGAAACGGCCGCTGGCCGCTCAGCAGCTCGTAAAGGATGACCCCCAGCGAGTACACATCGGCGCGCCCATCGACGCTGTTGGCGCCGTAGATCTGCTCGGGCGCGATGTAGCCGGGAGTGCCCAGGCCAAAGCCGGGCCGGGTGCTGCCGGGCAGCGTCACCGCTGTCTCGGGCAGCTCCAGCTTGGCGATGCCGAAGTCGAGCAGCTTCACCCGCAGTCCGCCGGACACCTCGGGATCGGCGACCAGCATCAGGTTGTCTGGCTTGAGATCGCGATGGACAATCCCCTTCTGGTGTACGACCACCAGGGCGGAGGCTACCTGACGGGCGAGGCGCAGGATCTGGCTGAGCGGCGGCGGCTCATTGCCGTGGCGGCGGCGGTGCTCGGCGAGCGTCTCGCCCTCCAGGTACTCCATGACGGTGTAGGCGTTGCCGCCGGCGAGCTGGCCATACTCATGGATGCTGACGATGCTCGGGTGACTGACCAGATTGGCGCAGCGAGCCTCGTTGAAGAACCGTCGGCGCTGCTCGGGATCCGAGGCCCAGCAGGGGTGCATGAGCTTGACCGCCACCCTGCGGTTGAGCTGGTCGTTGCTCGCCTCGTAGACGGCTCCCATTCCCCCTTCCGCAACCAGGCGGACCAGGCGATAGCAGCCAATATAATCGCCGATGTACATTGCTCTTCTCCAATACGACGGTCGAAGCAATCTACATGCCAATCAGACCGACTGGCACCGGCGGTTCAGGACGGCAGGCTTGCGGCAGGCAGGAGCAGAGCCAGCGCTCCGTGCAGCTCTGCCAGATCGAAGGGCTTGCGCAGAAGGACCGTCTGCTCGCCCAGGTTGCCCACCTGACGCAGCAAGTCTTTATCGCGCAGGCCGGTCATGACGATGACTGGGGTGCGCAGCCCGGCGTTGCGGGCGCTCAGGGCCACCTGCAGGCCGCTCATCCACGGCATTGAGACGTCCGTAATGATCAGATCAAAGGGTCCATGATTGGCTAGAAGCTCGATCAGGACTACTCCGTTTTCGGCTCGCTGGACTTCCATTCCCAGGGACTCCAGGTGCTTGGTGACCAGGTCGAGGATTGCGGGATCATCATCAGCAACGATGGTTCTATTACTCATGGTCCGCCGACCAGGTTGCATCATATGTGCCACCTGTAGGCGGCGGGCCCGAGGAGGCGGCCGACCGCGCGAAACTCCGGCACAGCGGATGCAAGCCTCAGCCTTGGGAGGCAGGCTGATGAGAGAGTTAATTAATAATGGTGCTGGGTTCCAGGGCTGGCTTAGGCCCCATCTACCCAGACTTCACGAGTTAATGAAGGCCCACTGCAGCGAGCTGGTGGCGCGCGTGCAGAAAAAGCTCGCTGCTCGCGCCGTGCCCGGCGTCGACGACGAGGAGCTCGGTCAGACGATCGCACACCTGGTCGAGCAGCTGGCGGCAGCGCTCGACCGGGTGACTCGTCCCACCCAGTCGAGCAGCAGCGCCACCGACGACCTGACGCAGAGCGCGACGCAGCAGGGCTGCCAGCTTCTGCATAAAGGCTTCTCTCTTGCCCAGGTAGTCC
Source organism: Polyangia bacterium (assembly GCA_044222245.1). Taxonomy (GTDB): domain Bacteria; phylum Myxococcota_A; class Polyangia; order Palsa-1104; family JAEUJZ01; genus CALFML01. Next base: position 55,791 of record JBGANQ010000014.1, read on the forward strand.
ACTATTTCGGCGATGTCAGCACCGCCGTGGCCGAGCTGGCGGTCGAGCTGCAGCCGGCGGTCGAGCCGCACGAGCTGTATGCCCTGAACATGTGCGCCAAAGAAGCCCTGGCGGCGGCCGTGAGCGAGTATGGACGGCTGCAGGAGCAGCTGCACTGGGACGCCGAGGTCCAGCGCCTCGGCGGGCTGGCGCACGAGCTGCGCAACCTGCTGACTTCCGCCACCCTGGCCTACGACGTACTCAAAAACGGTCACGTCGGAATCGACGGCAGCGCCGGAATGATCCTCGGGCGGAGCCTCAAGTCGCTGCGCGGCCTCATCGATCGCTCCCTGTCGGAAGCCTGCGTCCCGCCCAGCTCGCGCGAGAGCTCCCGGCTGAGTCGTGCGCACTAGCTACACTGCGACAATCTGACCCAGCGCAGCTTCTCCTCTTCGTTCCTTCTTTAGTAGAGTCATCCGCTGACGCGCCGCGCTGGGACGGATCGGCCCGCCGTGTCAGATTCGCACAGCACAGGCCCGGCTCACCTTGTCCCACCTTGGGAGTGCAGGCCGGCTTGCCCAACCGCCGCGGCTGCGGGTCTAACCAGTAAAGCCAGCCGCCGCCGCCCTCTGCTCGGGCACCGGCGCCGACGGCTCCAACTCCAACCGGTCAAGCAAGATGCCAGACCCCGCAGTCTCTACAGAGCTAGTCAGCGCCCGGGACTCCGAGCCGAGCAAGCCCGCAGAGCCGCTCCAGCTCGGGCAGCGCCTGGGCAACTACCGCATCGTGCGGCCGCTCGGGCAGGGCGGCATGGGCTCGGTCTACGAGGCGGTGCACCAGTACATAGATCGCAAGGGGGCGGTCAAGGTCCTGCACCGCGATCTGTCGCAGAACCCGCAGTTTGCCAGCCGCTTCCTCAACGAGGCGCGCGCCGTAAACCTCATCAAGCACCCGGGGCTCGTCGAGATCTTCGAGTTCGGCCTGCTCGAAGACGGCACCGCCTACATTATCATGGAGCTGCTCCGCGGCATCTCGCTGAGCGAGCACCTGCGGCGCCACCCGGGTGGACTGGGCAACGCGGCGCTGCCCATCTGCAAGCAGATCGCGCAGGCCATGGCGGCGGCCCATCAGAAGGGAATCGTTCATCGGGAACGCTGCCCCCGCTGGCGGCGGTCCGGGGTATTTTTCGCGCCGTCGCCGCTCCGCGGAAAAAGCGCGCCACAACCTCCGGAGCGGACGGCGCCGCGAGCTTTCGTCCCAAGTTTGGGCGTGCAGCCCCGGTCCGCTCGCTGAGCGAGGGCAAATAGGCTTGCGAAAATAAGGCCGTCTGCCACACTTGCGTGCGCAGAGCTGAGCTGTCGACCCATCAGGCGGGAGGCGCGACGCTGCTGCCCACGCACAATGATGAATCCCGCCGATCTTCTAGCTCCTCCAGCAGCTCCTCCAGCAGCTCCTCCAGCAGCTCCTCCGGCAGCTCCTCCAGATCTTCGAGCGCAGGTACTTCCCTTTTTAAGCGGCGACGGCATCGCCAATCGACTTGCGCAGTCCACCGACTGGGCCAACACTCCCCTGGGACCCCCGGCGGACTGGCCGACCAGCCTCAAGACCGTGGTGGGCTTGCTGCTTCACTCGCGACATCCGATGTTCCTGTGGTGGGGGCGCGAGCTCATTCAGTTTTATAATGACGCCTACCTGCCGAGCTTCGGCAAGGGCAAGCATCCAGCCGCCATGGGTCAGCGCGGCGCCGACTGCTGGCAGGAGATCTGGCCGATCATCTGGCCGCAGATCGACGATGTGATGAGCCGCGCCCAGCCAAGCTGGAATGAAGACCAGCTGGTCCCGATCTACCGCAACGGGCGGCGTGAAGAGGTGTACTGGACCTACGGCTACTCGCCGGTCTTTGATGAGTCGGGAGCCGTGGGCGGCACGCTGGTCGTGTGCACCGAGACCACCAACCGCGTGCTCAGCGAGCGGCGCCTGCGGACGATGCGCGCGCTGACCGAGAAGACGGCGTTCGCCGTCGACCTCAAGGCGATGCTGCACATCGCGGCGCAGGTCTTTGCGGCGGCGGGACGCGACATTCCCTTCGCACTCCTATTTACGGTGAACGCGAGCGCAGATCGAGTGCAGCTGGTGGAGACGGCCGGGCTGGCTGCCGAGCAGGGCATGCAGCTGCTCGATCCCGACCTGCGCCGCGAGCTCGGCTCGATGCTGACGCCGGCTGGCAGCTGCGGCCGGGGACCCATTTCGCTGCAAAGTCCGCTGCAGCTGTCCCCGGGGTCCGAGCCGGTGACCCAGGTCTTTGTCGCGCCCATCGCGCGCGCGCCGAGTCAGGTCGCCAGCGGGTTTATCGTCTTTGGCATCAGCCCGAGCCTCCCCTTTGATGACCCCTATCGCTCCCACCTCAGCGAGCTCGCCGAGCACCTGGGTCTGGCGCAGGCGCGGATCGAGGCCTTCCGCATCCGCGCCCTGGTCGAGAGCGAGCGCAACAACCTGCTGCTGCAGTCGCCGGTCGGCACCGCGCTGCTCATCGGTTCCCAGCATATCTTTCAGCTGGCCAACCCGCTGTACTGCCAGCTGGTCGGGCGCTCGGAGTCCGAGCTGGTCGGCAAGACCTACGGTCAGGCCTTCCCAGAGCTCGCCGGCACGCCGTTGCCCGAGATCCTCGACCGCGTCTACCAGAGCGGCACGCCGTTTGTCGCCAGCGAGTACGAGGTGCCGATCGACCGCCGCGGCGACGGCGTCTTGGATCACTGCGTAGTCAAGTTCAGCCTCGAGCCGCTGCGCGATGTCGGCGGCGAGGTCTACGGGATGATGGCGATCGCGGTGGACATCACCGAGCAGGTCCGGGCGCGCCAGGTCATCGAGAAAGCGCACAACGAGCGGGTCAAGCTCCTGGAGGATCTGGAAGCGGCCAGCCGTGCCAAGGACGAGTTTCTCGCCATGCTCGGTCACGAGCTGCGAAACCCGCTGGCGCCGATCGTCACCGCGCTGGCGCTTATGAAGCTGCGCTCGGGCAATCAGGCAGGACGCGAGCAGCAGATCATCGAGCGTCAGGTCAGCCACCTCATTCGCCTGGTGGACGATCTGCTGGACGTCTCCAAGATCACCCGCGGCAAGGTCATCCTGAAAAAGGAGTCCGTCCCGCTCGCCGAGGTGCTGGCCAAGGCGGTCGAGATGGCGAGCTTCCTGTTTGAGCAGCGCAGCCACCAGCTGGTCATCGATGCGCCCAGCGAGACAGTGCGCTGGGAGGGCGACCCGGTGCGGCTCGCCCAGGTCGTGGCCAACCTGCTCACCAACGCCGCCCGCTATACCGCGGTGGGCGGCTCGATCCGCCTGTCGGCCTACCGCGAGGGGAGCGAGCTGCTCATCGCCGTCAAGGACAACGGCATGGGCATCCCCAAAGAGATGCTGCCGCGCATCTTTGATCTGTTCGTGCAGGGCAAGCGCAGCGCGGATCGGGCCGAGGGCGGACTCGGACTGGGACTTACCCTGGTCAAGACGCTGGTGGCGCTGCACGGCGGGACGGTAGAGGCCCACAGCGAGGGCGTTGGCCGCGGCAGCGAGTTCATCGTCCGCTTGCCGGCCGCGACCCCCGAGAGCGCTGCCGGCGCCGTCCCGCCCCCCGAGCTGCCGCTGCCGCCGCTGCCGCCGGCCGCGCACCCCCAGCGGGTGCTGGTCGTCGATGACAACGCCGACGCCGCCGAGCTTTTGGGAGAGGCGCTCTTGGCCCTGGGTCATGAGGTGCGCATCGCCAACGACCCGCTGGCCGCGCTCACGCTGCTCGCGCAGTTCCGGCCGGCGGTCGCGGTGCTCGACATCGGCCTGCCGGTGATGGACGGCTATGAGCTGGCCCAGCGCATCCGCGAGCGCCCCGAGGCGAGCGGCTGCCGGCTGATCGCGGTCACCGGCTACGGGCAGGAGCACGATCGCCTCCGCAGCGAGCAGGCCGGCTTCGAGACCCACCTGGTCAAGCCGATCCACATCGAGCAGCTCGTGCAGCTCATCGCCACTCCGCTGGCGCCGACCCCGGAGAGCCTGGCGGCAGCGAACTAGCCGCGTCGCAGCCGCCCCCGGCTCTGCGCTCGCTCCGGCCAGCACGGTCACGCTGCCCTTGCCGCTTCCCCGACTTTTCCGCGCCGCCGCGCTCTTCCCAGCCGCCCCCCTTGTTGGGACACCGCCGCGCCCGGGGACTGGATCAGTTCATCGGGACCTGTTTGCCCTCTCGCGCGACCCGGGACAGAGTGTTCCACCGCGCCGGCCGCCGCGACGGCGCGGCGCGGGAAACTGGCGCCGCGGCTACGGCAGCGGTGCCAGCGCGATGCCGCGGTAGGTCGTGTTGGTCGTCGCGGTGGCGAGGAGCTGGCTGGTCGCCGCTGCGGTGGCGCCGCCGGCGTCGGTGACGCGCAGGACCCGGGGCGCGGTGTTGCCGACCTCTGAGGTCGTGACCAGCAGCGTGACCGTGTTGCCAGCGACATAGCCGGCCACCCCGCGCGCGCCCGCCGTGAGCCCGGTCGAGATCGTTCCCTCCAGCGTCCAGGTGGCGCCGTTGAGCTTCCAGCGCTGCACCCCGCCGCCGGTCACCGTGCGATCGTCGGCGACGTAGAGCTGATCGATGCTGCCGTTGGCGTCACGATCGAAGGCGACAAAGTCGTACGACGACGGGCTGTTGGCCTGGGTGAAGCCGGTGAGCGTGGTGACCGCCGTGCCCGCCGCGTTGGGAGTGCCGGTGCCGACGGTGTTTACCCCGTAGGTGCCGCTGGCGCCTCCCGAGACGAACAGCTGCTGGACGTTATTCTGGCCAAAGATCTGCAGCGCCCGCACGTTGCCGGTATTCAGGATCGTCGGGGCCGCCGTGCTGCCCAGGGTCGTGTAGCCGATGCCGGTGTCCGTGGCGACCCACAGCATGGTGCCATCGGTGCTGGCCGCGCCGCGCACGCCCGAGCCGCTAAATGCGTTAAAGGCGGTGGTGGTGTTGACGGTACCCGCCGCGTCGATGCGGCCGATCACCCGGTTGGTCGCCGCGGAGGTCGAGGTCGAGACGTTGACGGTGCCCGGGTTGGCCGCGTAGCCGGCGACCACCAGGTACTTGCCGTTGCTCGAGCGGCTCAGCTGCCCCTCGACGCTGGCGGCGCCGGAGAAGGTGAGCTGCCGGTTGGCGCCGTTGACCGCCGTGGGCAGCGCCAGCGGGGCGCCGACGATCGTCCCGTTAGCGACCTGGCGCCGCTCCAGAAAGCCTGCCGTGGCATCGTTGGTCAGCGCGGCAGCGCCACTGCCGATGCGCAGCACCGTGAATTCGGTAACCGGCGCGGGCAGGAGATCGGCCGCAGTTCCCAGATCGACCGCCGTGGCTAGATCCTGCTCCGCCAAGTCCGGCTCGGCGACCGCCAGATCGGCGTTGCCGCCGGTATTATTATCGCTGTTACAGTAGACAAGCGCGAGCGCGGCCAGCGGCAGCGCGCCCAGAGCCGCAAGAGTCCTACGCATGATTTCCCCCTTCATATCTTATGCTGAAAGCTATCCGTTCAGGTATTCCTCTTAGAGTGCCAGGCAGCGGATGTAGTTACGCGCCCCCCGCCCAGTCCAGAGCTTTCCACGCCGCATCGACCCGGCTTCCCGCCGCCGCTGCCGGGAGAGGGAAGGAGTCATCGGGAACCGTTTGCCGAGTCGTCCGCTGCGGCTTGGGGCTTCCAGAGGTCCTTGACCTTCGTCGGTACGACCTGGAACTCTGGGCGGGCTCGCGCCGCTAGCCAGCGGAGCTGGGGCTCGGCTGTGCGTGGCTCTCGCCGGCGGCTTGCTCGATGCACTCGGCGGCGCGCTCGGCTCCGCTCTCGGCGTGCAGCGCGGCGGCGAGCTCGCCAGCCCGCGCGGTGAGGCCCGGGTCCGCGAGCGCAGCGCGAATCCGCTGCGCCAGCGGACGGGCGGCGAGCGCCGGGCGCTTGAGCGGCTTGGCCGCGACACCGCGCGCGTGCAGCAGACCGCCCCAGTAAAACTGATCGGCAGCATGGGGGACCACCACCGAGCCGCGGCCGGCCAGCAGCGCCGACTGCATGGTGCCGGCCCCGCCGTGGTGCACGATCAGCGAGCACCGCGGGAACAGCTGCGCGTGCGGCGCTCGCTCGATATAGCAGATGTTGTCCTGCTGCGGCGCCTGCGCGATCACCGCCGCCGGCGCCTGCACGATGCCGCGGGCCCCGGCAAGGTTGAGGGCGTCGGCGAACACCCGGACCGACTTCAGCGTCAGCTCGTCGTCGACCCCGAACATGCTGCCAAAGGACAGGAACACGGGGGGCCCCTGATCGAGGAAGCTCGCCACCCGCGGCTCGGGACGCCAGCTCTGGGGGTCCTCGCTGAGCTTCAGGAAGCCGCACACCTCGATGCGCGGGCTGAAGTCGCGCGGTCTTGGGAAGATCGAAGGCGAGACGGCGACCAGCACCCGGCGCGGGCTGCCGAGTTCCGCCGGCCGGAAGCGCGGCATCGCCGGCAGGCCGCAGCGCGCGCGGCTGTGGTTGATGCGCCGGAGCAGGGCCGAGCTCATGATCTGCTCGGCGAGCCGCCACAAGAGCGGGTTGAGAAAGCGGCCCAGGTCAGGAGCGCCCGAGGGCGGGTAGTGCGCGGACGCGAACAGGGGCTGCAGCGCCAACAGGATAAAGGGCCGCGCGCGCTCGGCGGCGGCGGCGGCTACGGGGTGCGCCAGGACGTGCCCGACCATGACGTCGCACCGGCTGGCGAGGTCGCGGGCGGCCGCGAGCATCGAGTCGGCCACCGGATCCATCACGTCGGTCAGGATGAGCTCGAGCTGCTTGCGCGGGCTCCCGAGCTGCAGGCTCGCCTGCGCGCGCCTGGCCAGCTCGTCGCGGTTGGCAACAAAGTAGCCGTCATCGACAAAGCGCGTCGGCACGCCGGCGGCCCGCGCCAGCGCCGTGAAGTCCTTGCCCTCGACGCCCGTGAACACGAGCTCGACCTGGTGGCCGCGGCGCTGCAGCGCCTGACTCAAGGCGAGAAAAGGTCGGAAATCTCCCTCTGTTCCCCACGACTGCAGGCCGATACGCATGAGGCGATATTACACGGGAGTCACCTGAATCCTAAGTCCTTGCTGCAGCGCGCCGCGCGGCCAGAGCTGCACCGCAGCTCACTGCAGGATTTCAAGCAGAGTGCCCGCAGCGCGGCTCGTTAGGTAGCGGGGTCGGAAGCGGGTAGCCGCGTGTAAGGTCTGGCGGCGACCCGTCCCAAGTAGGCAACCTGATTGGGAGCGCCCATGCCCATCCTGCCTACCCGGCCCACTGGCCTGACCCGGAGCGCCCTCTGCGCCGGAGCTCTCCTCGCGCTTGGCTGTGCGCCTGCGGGCTCGCAGCCGAAGATCGCTGAGCCGAGCAGCTGCGTAGCCGATGACCAGTGCAGCGGCTCGCAGGTCTGCGACTCTGGCCAAAGCCGCTGCATCTGGCCGGCGGCGCCGCGCGGACTCGACGTGCTGTTCCTCATCGACAACTCGCCCTCGATGACGCCCAAGCAGCACGCCCTGGCGGTCAACATTCCCCGGTTCATCCAGCGCATCGACGCCGCCGGCTTGGACTATCACGTTGGCATCGCCACCTCGGACGTTGGCAGCGACATCAGTCCGGGCAGTCTGTGGGGTGGCAATATCGGCAAGTGCGACACCTACGCCGGAGACGACGGCGTGCTGCAGGCAGTGGCCTGCAATGCCCGCTCCGATATCAGCAGTGCCGCCAAAGACGCCTGTCGCAGCTTGTGTCCGGACTCCCGCTTCGTTCCTAACGATGGCCAGAACTTCATCTGGAAAAAGGGAGCAGCGACCAACGTGCCGTCCGCTCTTGTGCCCGATGGCATGGGCAAGCTGATCGACGTGGGACCGCAGCGCGCCTTTCAGTGCATCGCGCTGGTCGGCGACAGTGGCTGCGGCATCGAGGGTCAGCTTGAGGGGGCACGGCGCGCCCTGGACGGCCACCGCGGCGACAACGCCGGATTTCTGCGCCATGGCACTGTGCTCGCAGTCGTCTTCATCACCGATGAAGACGACTGCTCCGTCCAGCTGGCGCGGCGCTCTGAAAACAATCCGACCACGCGCGACTGCGATCCCAAAGAGCCCGACTCCCATGACTGCTACAACGTCGACTTCCGCTGCCTCGCGCGCAGCATCGAGTGCGATGAGACCACGCTCCTCCCCGGCGTAAAGACCGGCTGCCGGGAGCGGCCGGGCAACTATCTGGAGAAAGTCGACAAGTACCACAAGTTCTTGAGCGCCCTGCGTCCGCGCAACCGGCTGCTGGTCGGCGGCATCTGGACCCTGCCGGCGATCACAAGCGGCGGCCGCTTCGCGGTCGTACGCGAAGCCGGCGGCACCAGCACTCCTTTCCTCAATCGCGCCTCCGGCGCCGGGGCTTCCTGCACCTACGCCGGCGATCCCGAGGTGTTCGGGCGGGCGCAGTACCGCTTGTCGAGCTTCGCCAAGCTGTTTGGCAAGGAGCCGGACGGCTCGCCGAGCGCCCCCGAGGTCAGTATCTGCGACATCGATGCCTACCCGCGGGCGCTGGACGAGCTGGCCGAGGCCATCGTGCGCAAGGTCGGCTTGGCGCCTGCTCCCGACGGTCCTCCGCAGTAAAGCGCCTCACTCCGCGGCGCGGAAGGCCCTCCCCCCCCAGACGTCCCAGACGTCCCAGACGTCCCAGACGTCCCAGCCGTCCCAGCCGTCCCAGCCGTCCCAGCCGTCCTCGACGTCATCGGGCGGCTGGCAGTAACGAGAAAGCCTGGTTTTTGCTGGCGCTTCCCACCCAAGTAGCCTACGTTGTAAGTAGACATTCCATGGTCAAGCTGCTTATCGTCGACGATAGCAAGGTTATGCGCGATATGATCGCCGCGTGCCTCCGCCCCCTCTCCGGGGCGACCTTCGAGTTCGCCGCGAGCGGACTTGAGGCGATAGAGCGCCTCTCGCTCAGCGAGTTCGCCCTCATCGTCCTTGATCTGAACATGCCGGACATCGGTGGTGTCGAGGTCGTCGAGTTCATCCGCAGTCAGGACAAGCTGCGCAGCCTGCCGATCCTCATCGTGACCACGCGCGGCGACGAAGCCAGTCGGCAGCAGGTCCTGCTGGCCGGTGCCTCGCGCTACATGACCAAGCCGTTCACGCCGGAGCAGATTCTGGCTGCGGTGCGGGAGCTCCTCCAGCCGACCGCCCAATGAGCGAGGTCATCGACTTAAAGCAGTTTCTGACCGGCTTTCTGTCCGAGACCAATGAGCTGCTGCGCACCGCCAACGTGAACCTGATCCTGCTGGAGTCCTCGACCGCCAAGGGCAGTCCGAACGCCCGCGCGGTGCGCGAGCTGTACCGCGCCCTGCACACCATCAAGGGCCTGTCAGCGATGGTCGGCGTCGATCCGATCGTCGATCTGGCGCACGCGATGGAGACCGTGCTGCGCGCCGCCGATCGCGGCTCGGGACAGATGTCGCAGGAAGCGATCGAGCTGTCGCTTAAGGGAGTCAAGGCAATCGAAGATCGGATCGACGCGGTCGCCAAGCAGAAAGAGGTGCCGCGCGCGCCGGCTCGCTTGCTAGAGGCCCTGGGTCGGCTGGAGCCGATGACCGGCCAGTCGCCGGCCCGCCCGAGCCCGCCCGAGCTCCGGCCCGAGCTGCAGGCCAAGCTCTCGGCCGCCGAGCTGCAGGAGATCGCCTCGGGCGTCGCCGCCGGGCGTCTCCTGTTTCATATCGAGTTTATCCCCAGCACGATCCGCGCCGGCCAGGGGGTCACCATCACCTGGGTGCGCGAGCGCATCGCCCAGCTCGGCGAGATCGTAAAGATCGTCCCCCGCTCGATGAAGCCCTCGCCCGCCGCGCCCGGGGGGCTGGCCTTCGACCTCTTGGTGCTGACCGGCTCCTCGGCCCAGGAGCTGGCCGCGGCGGCGAGCCTGAGCGCCGCGGAGATCACCGCGATCGGCGCTGGGCCGCCCGCTCCCTCCGCAGCCGCGCCGCCTCTAGAGCCGCTGCCGCCAGCGCGCGAAGACTTTGACGAGATCACCGCAGACGCCGATCCCATCACCTTCGTGCGCGTCGAGGTCGCCCGGCTCGACGATGCGCTGTCCAAGCTGAGTGAGCTCATCATCAGCCGCTTCAAGCTCAAGCGCGAGATCAACTCGCTGGCGGCGCGCGGGGTGGACGTGCGGGCGCTGCTCGACATCGACGTCCTTTATGGCCTGCAGCTCGATGACCTGCGGGCGGCGATCATGCGCACGCGCATGGTGCCGATGGCCGAGCTGCTGGCGCGCATCCCGCTGCTCGTACGCGCCCTGTGCCGCGACACCGGCCGCGCGGTGCGGCTGGAGATCGACGCCCAGGACGCGGAGCTCGACAAGTCGGTCGGCGATCGCATCTTCCCCGCCATCGTTCACCTGGTGCGCAACGCCATCGATCACGCCATCGAGCCGCCGGCCGAGCGCGAGCGGCTGGGCAAGACCCGCGAGGGCCTGTTCCGGATCGTCTGCAACACCCGCGCCGGCAACCAGCTGGAGCTGGATTTTATCGACGATGGACGCGGCATCGACGCCGCCGCGGTGGCGCGGCGGGCGCGGTGCGAGGTGCCGCAGACTCCGGCCGCGCTGCTGGAGCTGTTGGCGACCCCGGGCTTCTCCACGCTCGACCAGGCCACCAAGACCAGCGGCCGCGGGCTCGGCATGGACATCGTCAAGCGCATCGTCACCACCGAGCTGCGCGGCGAGATGACGCTCAAGACGGTGCTCGGCCAGGGCACCACCTTCTCGCTGCGGCTGCCGCTCACCCTGACCATCGTCGATGTGTTCCTGGTGCAGTGCGGCGGCGAGCTGTTTGTTGTGCCGGTCTCGGGCATCGAAGAGATCATCGACATCGAGCCGAAAAAGAAGCTGCGCGGGCCGCTCCCCGAGTCCTCCCGGGTCTGGTTTTATAAGTGGCGCGACCAGGGCCTGACGCTGGTCGAGCTGGCGACGCTCCTGCAGCTGCCAGGCGCCGCCAGCGCCGCGCTGCAGGGACTGGTGGTACGCCGCGCCGATCAGGGGTTTGTGTTCGCGATCGACCGCGTGATCGGCCAGCAGGAGGTGGTGGTCAGGCCCATCGACGATCCGCTCGCTCAGGCCCCGGGTGTGACCGGGGCGACCGATCTCGGGGACGGCCGGCCGGCCCTGGTCCTAGACCTGGTCGCCCTCGGCGCGGGCCTTTACGCCGGTCAATCGAGTCAGGTGAGGAAATAACTTGCTGCACGTAGCATTCAAAGTAGCCGGTGCGGAGTATGTATTGCCAGCGTCGGCCGTGCTGCACCTTGAGTCCTTCGAAGGGGCCACCAAGGTTCCGGGGACCGCCGATGCAGTCGCCGGACTGCTGCACAGCCGGGGTCAGCTGATTCCGGTCGTCGATCTGCGCGTGCGCTTCGGGCTGCCTGCCGGGGCGCGCTCGCTCGACTCGCGCGTCATCGTCGTCCAGGTCAAAAGTCGCACGGTCGGACTCCTTGTCGACAGCGCGCGCGAGGTCCTGGATCTGGATGAAGACGCCTTCCACGACCCGCCCGAGCTCATAAACGAACAAGCCGCGGGTCTCATCCAAGCCGTAGCGCAGACCGCCGAGCGGATCGTCATCCTGCTCGACCTACCCAAGCTTATCGGAGAGAAAGCCCATGCCAAGTAAAGGGCCTTCACGCAAAAAGACCGGGCGCGACCCCAGCGCCCCGGGCGCGCCCGCGCCGACCGCCGTGTCCCCACCCACCGCCGGGCCGCAAGCGGAGCGCCGCAGCGCCGGGGCGGCCCGCGAGTCGCTGACCGAGCTCGCCGCCAGCGTCGAAAAGACGGGCAGCGTAGCGAGCGAGCTCGCCTTCTCCCAGGCCCGGCTCAGCGATACCGCCCGGGAGGTCCTGCAGGGCCTGGAGACCACCACCACCAGCCTGCAGCAGGCGGCCTTCGCCGCCCAGAGCACCAAGAAGAACGCCGAGAGCACGGCGCTGTCCTCGGAGACGACCGCCACTGCGCTGGAGCAGGTGGTGCGGTCGATCAAAGGCGTGGGCGCCAACGCCGTCGATCTGGCCTCGGCGAGCCAGCAGCTCCTCGGCGCCGCCGCGACCACCAGCGCCGGCGTCGCGGAGGCGGCCGCCCGCGGCCAGGAGAACGCCGCGGTCATCGAGGAGGTCAGCGTCACCATCGAGCAGATGGCCAAGGGAGTCAGCCGCCTGTCGGCCGACGCCAAGGAGGTGGGCGAGCGCATGGCCACCACCGCCGCCGCGGTCAGCTCGGTGCGGGCGATGCTGGAGCGGGTGGGCGACAACAGCACCGAGATGATGACCGCCATCGAGGAGACTGCCGCCACGGCGGAGAAGCTGGCCCGCTCGGTGCGCAGCACCGCCGAGTCGGCCAAGGTCCTCGATGGCGCCGTCACCGGCAACGCCAGCACGGTGACTGAGATCGCCGCCTCGGTGGAGGAGGTCGCCGCGACCGCCGAGAAGAACCTCGCGGTGGTCGATAGCAGCGCCACCGCGATCGAGCAGGTCGCCCGCTCGGCGCAGGTGGTGGCGGCCTCGGCCGGCGAGGTCGGCAAGCTGGCCACCGCAAGCGCGAACTCCGCCTCGCTGCTCGATATCTCGGCGCGGCGGATCCTCGGCATCGTCGAGGAGGCGCGCCACACCTCCGAGCGGGTGACGCAGTCGGCGCGCGAGGGCGGCACGACCGTGGGCAAGTCGATCGCGGGCCTGGTCCGCATCCGTCAGTCCATGGGCGACTCGGCGACCGTGATGAAGGAGATGGGTCGCCGCGCCGAAGAGATCGGCGACATCGTCCAGACCATCAACCTCATCGCCGACCGCACTAACCTGCTGTCCCTCAACGCCAGCATCGAGGCGGCGCGCGCCGGTGAGCACGGGCGCGGGTTCGCCGTGGTCGCCAAGGAGATCCGCGCCCTGGCGGATCGCGCCGCCGCCGCCAGCGCCGATGTCGCCAAGATCGTCCGCGGCCTGCAGACCACCGCCCGCGAGGCCACCGCCGCCTCGGCCGAGGGCGTGCGGGTCACCGAGGAGGGCGCGCAGCTCGCCGAGGCCGCCGACCGCGGTCTGAAGACGATCCTGCAGGGCGTCGAGGAGCTTGACCGCTCGATCAAAGAAGTCAACCGCGCCACCGCCGAGCAGGCGCAGTCGGTGCAGTCGCTGGCGCAGGCGACGACGCGGCTGAACCAGGAGGGGCAGAGCATCGCCGGCGCTGCCGGCGAGCAGATGCAGGCGACGCAGGCGATCTCCAAGTCGGCCAGCGAGCTGCGCACCATGGCGCAGCAGACCCGCGACGCCACCGGTGAGCAGGCCCGCGCCCTGCGCGAGGTCGTGCGCGCCAACAGCCAGCTTACCGCCAACGTCGACAAGGTCACCCGGGCGGCGGACGAACAGGCGAGCGGCGCGGCGCAGCTCGCCACCGCCGCGGCGCAGATGCGCACCCTGACCCAAAAGTCCGTGCAGGCGGTGACCGAGTCGAGCCGCGCCCTGGCCGGGGCGAGTACGATGACCCAGGAGGTGGCCGGCGCCGCGCAGCGCACGGTCACCGCCCTGGCCGAGCAGGCGCGCGGCGCGAGCGAGATCGCGCGCACGATGGACACCGCGCGCAAGCAGGCCAGCCTGGCCACCCGCGCGGTGGGCGAGCAGGCGCGCGCCGCCAAGGAGATCGAGGCGGCGGCCCGCGAGGTCGCCCGGCTGGGCAGCGAGGTGACGCGCGCCACCGCGGAGCAGAACCAGGTCGCCACCTCCCTCATCCGCGAGGCCACCGAGGTGCGCCAGCTGGCGCGGCAGGCGGCGCAGTCGGTCGCCCAGCAAGCCGAGCTCCTGGGCGGCCTGGCGGCCAGCGCCAGCAAGCAGACCACGGCCGTGCACAGCATCGTGCGCACCACGGCCGATCAAGCGGCGACGACCGAGCAGGTCAGCCGGGCGATGAGCACCCTGCCGGCGCGCCTGCGCGGCACGCTGCGCGCAGAGGCGCCCCGGGTCAAGGCTCCGGCCAAAAAGAAGCCGGAAGCGGAATCGACATGAGCCCCGCAGCCCCGCCCGCTCTGACCGAAGCGGAGCGCCAGCGGGTCGAGCAGAGCGATCGGTTCGTCGCCCTCGGCGAGCAGGGCGTCGCCGGCCTGCTCGGCATGCTGTCGGACCGCAGCTGGGGCGTGCGCCGCGCCGTCGTCGCCGGCCTGGCCTCGCTGGGGGACTGCGCGGTGGCGCCGCTGTGCCTGTGGCTGCGCGAGGTGCGCTCGACCGAGCGCGGGATCGCCGCGGCAGTGGAGGCGCTGGTTGCCAGCACCGGTCCGGGCGCCGACCAGGAGGTGCTCGCCCTGGCCGCCAGTCCTGTGGCCGCGGTGGTGGCCGATGCGGCGCAGATCCTCGGACGTCGCCGCTCGACGCGCGCCGCCGAGGCGCTCAGCCGGCTGATCGACCACCCCGATGACAACGTGGCCGTGTGCGGCATCGAGGCGCTCGGGCGCCTGGGCGGGGCGGCGTCGGTCGAGTCGCTGGTGGGCGCGCTGTCGGGGGACAGCTTCTTTCGCACCTTCGCCGCCATCGGGGTGCTCGGCAGCCTCGGCGATCCGCGGGCGATCCAGCCGCTCGCCGGCCTCCTGCAGGACGACCGTTACACAGTCGAGGCAGCGCGCGCCCTGGGGCAGTCGGGCGACCGCGGGGCCATCGGTCCGCTGGCCGGCCTGCTTGCCCAACCTGCCGAGCCCCTCATGCGGGTGGCCGTCGGAGCGCTGGCCGACCTCCTGGAGCGGCATCAGCTGCGCTTTGGACCTTCGGCGCAGCTGGATCAGACCGTGCGCGAGCAGGTCGGCCCCTACCTCGGACGCCTGGTCGAGCTGCTGCAGAAAGCGGATGAGGCCGAGCAGGCGACGCTGTGCGCGATCCTGGGTCGGCTCGACGACCCGCTGGTGATACCGGTCCTCTTGCAGCGGCTCGGCGGCGAGCCGCTGGTCGCCGAGCAGGCGGCGCGGGCGCTGGAGCGGCTGGCCCGCCAGTCGGAGGCCGCGCTCCTGCACGCCCTGCGCACCGCCGACAGCAGCCAGCGGGCGGTGCTGCTGCCGCTGCTGACCCTGGGCCCGGAGGTGCTCGGCGAGCTCCTTTCCGATCCAGCGCCCGAGGTGCGGGCGCTGTCCTGCGCCGCCGCCGCGCGCACCGGGGATGCGAGCGTGGTCGAGCGCCTGTTCGCGCTGCTCGCGGACCCGCACGCCCGCGTCGCCCAGGCGGCGCTCGCGGCGCTCCAGGCGCTCGGCGCCAGCCAGACCGAGCGCCTGGCGCTGCGCGCCGCGGCGGCACCACAGCCGGGCGTTCGGCGCGCGGCGCTGCGCATCCTGGCGGCGTTCGGATTTCGCTCTGCCTACGCCGTCTTCATGGCCGCCCTGGCCGAGCCGGACGAGCGCCTGCGCGAGCTGTCCGCCTACGGGCTGGCCTTTGTCGACCATCCCGACGCCTTCGCCGCGCTGTGCCAGCAGGCCCAAAGCCCGCAGCCCCGGGTGCGCGCCGCGGCGATGCGGGGGCTTGGGCACCGAGTCGCCGAGCCCGAGGCCGCGGGCGTGCTGAGCACGGGGCTAAGTGATGCCGACCCGTGGGTGCGCTACTTCGCCTGCCAGGCGCTCGGCAAGCTCGGCTGCGAAGCCGCGACCGGGGCCATCGCCGCCCGCCTGCAAGACGAGGCCGGCCAGGTGCGCATCGCCGCCCTGGAGGCGCTGGCCCAGCTGCGCTCCGAAGCGGCCTGGACGCTGCTGCAAGAGGCGGCGGCCACCGACGATCCGGACGTGCGCCGCGCGGCCCTGGTGGGCCTGGGGCTGAGCGGGCGACCGGCGGCGATTCCGCTGCTGATCGCCGCCACCCACTCGGGCGATCTGGCCACGCGCCTGGTCGCGCTCTCCGGTCTGGCCAAGTTCCCGGTCCCCGAGGCCCTGCGCGAGCTTGCCGCCGCCGCCAACGCCGAAGATGAGCAGGTCCGCAGCGCGGCGGTGTCCTTCCTCGCCGACAGCGACGCCGCCGAGGCCGACGCGCTGCTTATCGCTCTGGTCGCGCGCGTCGAGGCGCGGCACCCGGCGCACGCCGCCCTGGCCGCCAGCCGCCCGGCGCGCCTGGCCAGCGTCCTTGTCGCCCTGCGCAGCGCCGACCAGGCCGCAGCCACCGCGCTCACCTCAGCGCTGGTGCGCATGAAGAGCGCCGCCGCCAACGCGGCGCTGTTCGAGGCCTTCACGCTGCAAAACGCAGCGGCGCGCAAGGCCGCGGCCTGGGCCCTGGCCGAAGCCGGCGGCGATGGAGTAAGGGCAGCGCTCAACCGCGCGGCAGCCAAGGACCCGGACCCCGAAGTCCGCCGGCTGTGCAGCGCGCTTCTCGCAAGGGGCTGAAGATGGCCGAGCTGGAGATGTCCGCCCAGGTATTCGCCATTCTCTCCGGCCTCATTGAGGAACGGATAGGACTGCACTATAGTGCCGCTGAGCGCGATCTGCTCTGGTATAAGGTCTCCGCTCGAGCCAGCGAGGCCGGATTTTACTCTTTGCTCGACTACTATTATCACCTTCGCTACGACGATCCGGACGGTGTCGAGCTGACCGCGCTGACCGACGCGCTGGTCGTCAATGAGACCTTCTTTTTCCGCGAGCGCGCCGCGCTAGAGCAGGTCATCGAGTCGCAGCTTGTACCGCTGTGCGCGCGCAAGCTGCGACCGCGCGTCTGGTCGGCCGCCTGCTCGACCGGGGAAGAGCCGCTCACCCTGGCCATGCTGCTCAGCGAGCGCGGCCTGCTAAGCCAGGTCGAGCTCATCGCCACCGACATCAGCCAGCGCGCCCTCGCCCGCGCCCGCAGCGGCGAGCACGCTCCGCGCTCCCTGCGCGAGGGGTACCCGCAAGAGCTGGCCGACAAGTACCTGCACAGCGCCGCCGGGAAGCTGCGCGTCGCGCCGCACATCCGCGCCGCCGTGCGCTTTACCCACCTCAACCTGCTCGACCAGGCCGCCATCGAGAGCCTGCAGCCGTTCGATCTGATCCTCTGCCGCAACGTCCTTATCTACTTTCGGGATGAGCGCGCGCAGCAGGTGGTCAAGCTCTTGACGGCGGCGCTCAAGCCCGGCGGAGTGCTCCTGGTCGGCGTCTCCGAGTCCCTGCTGCGCTTTGGTACCGCGCTTGTATGCGAAGAGCGGGCAGGCTCATTTTACTACCGCAAGGAGGGCTGATGGAGAAACGCCGAGTCCGCGTCTTGGTAGTCGATGACTCGGCGTTCACGCGCAAGGTCATCCGCGAGCTCCTGATCGGCAGCGGCCAGGTCGAGGTCGTAGGAATCGCCCGCGACGGCCTGGAGGCGCTGGAGAAGGTCGTCGAGCTGCGGCCCGACGTGGTGACCCTGGACCTGATGATGCCGGCGCTGGACGGGCTCGGCTTCCTCCACGCCCTGCCGCGGCACGGCGGTCCGCGCGTCATCGTCGTCAGCTCCGTTGACCTCTCCAGCGAGAAGGCGGTAGAGGCGCTGGCCTGCGGCGCCGTGGAGGTCATTCACAAGCCGACCGCCCTGGCGACCGACCAGCTCTACGAGCTGTCGGCGCAGCTGGTCCGGGCCGTGCTGGCCCACGGGACCCCCGCCCCGCCGCCGGCCGTCCCTCAAGAAGAGCAACGCACCGTGACCCGCGCCGGCGGCCCGTGCAAGCTGGTGCTGCTCGGCGCCTCGACCGGCGGTCCGCAGGCCCTGGTGCAGGTCTTAAGCGCGCTGCCGGCAGACTTCCCGGTTCCGCTGGCCGTGGTGCTGCACCTGCCGCTCGGCTACACCTCCGCCTTCGCCCGGCGGCTGGATGACTCGTGCCAGATCTCTGTCGTCGAGGCGGATGACGACCTGCCCTTTCGACCCGGCCAGGCAGTGGTTGCGCGCGCCGGTCAGCACCTGAAGCTGGCACACAAGGGCGGGCAGCTGGTCTGTGTGCTAGACTACGCACCGTCGCACCACTTGCACCGGCCAGCGGTGGATGAGCTGTTCTTGAGCGGGGCGGCGGCGGTCGGGGCCGGGGTTCTCGGCGTCGTGCTAACGGGGATGGGCAGCGATGGGCTCGTGGGTGCCCGGGCCATTGCCGCAGCGGGCGGGGCTCTGCTCGGCGAGGCGCAGCAGAGCTGCATCGTCTATGGTATGTCACGCTGTATAATCGAGGCCCGAATCGGCGCCATTGCGGTTCCGCTCGATGAGATGGCCAAGATGATCGTGAGCTATGTCTGAAGAATCCTTTCCGTCTGCCGCCGAGTCCGTCCCGTCGACAATCTGGATTGCCGATGACAGTCCGCTTGAGGCGCAGCTCATCGTTCACGCGCTGGGTGCAGGCTACCGGACCGAGCTCTTCAAGGACGGCTCCAGCCTGCTCGAGCGACTGGCCCGCTCGCCGCAGCGACCGGATGTGCTGCTGCTCGACTGGGTGATGCCGGACATCACCGGCGAAGAGATCTGCAGGTTCCTGCGCGCCAACCCGGAGACCGCCAGCCTGGCGATCATCTTGGTGACGGCTTCCCGGCTGCAGGTGGCCGATGTGGTGGCGGGACTGTCGGCAGGCGCCGATGACTACGTGTCCAAGCCCTTCGCCCCGGAGGAGCTGCGGGCCCGGGTGGGGGCGATCCGGCGCGCCCAGCGCCTGCGCGAGGCCATGCTGCGCCAGACCCAGCGCCTGGAGCTGGTCGCCCTGCTGGCCAAGCGGCTGACCGCGGCCGGCTCCTCGGTGCCGGCGGTCCTCGACGCGCTGTGCCACACCCTGGTCAGCGCGGTCGGCGATGGCTGCCTGGTGTGGACGGATCTGATGGCGCAGAGCGGCCCGCACTTGCAGTCGGTCTGGCGCGGCGAGCCGGACGCGGCGGCGGTGCTGCAGGCGCTGCTGCACAGCGAGCGCAAACAGAAGTACGCGCCCGACCCGGCCGGCGATGCGCACCAGCGCCTGTTCAGCCCCGCCGCGCGCGCGCAGGCCAAGCAGCTCCTGGCGCCGCACCTTCACTCCTACCTGGAGCAGTTCGCCGTGAGCGGCCTGGTCCTTTTGCCGCTGCGTGACCTCAACGGGGTGCGCGGGACCTTGGTGGTGTGGCGGGATCAGCGGCGCGAGGATTTCACGTCCGCCGATCTGGCGCTGCTCGGGACCTGCCTGGACTACTGCGCGCTCACCCTGGAAAATGCGCAGCTGTATGAGGCCGAGCAGCGGCTGCGCGCTCGCCTGGATGCGACGCTCGATCAGCTGCCGGTCGGGGTGCTCGTCGCAGACGAGCATGGCCGGACCTGCCTGCGCAACCGCATGTCGCGCGAGATCCTCGGCGACCACCTGGAGCCCGGCCTGCACTTCACCCAGCTGGAGCAGCAGAATCTCTACGAGCAGCCGACCGGCGTGCCCTATACCCCGGGGGAGATGCCGCTTACCCGGGCGCTCGCCGGCCAGGTCGTGCGCGGCGAGGAGCTCATGCTGCGGCTCGCCGGCGGCGGGCTGCGCACCATCCGCGCCTCCGGCGCTCCGGTCCGGTCCGAGGACGGGATGCTGCTGGGCGGCGTGGTCGCGTTCGAGGATGTCTCCGAGCAGAAGGCGGTGGCGCGCGAGCGCGAGCAGATCGCCCAGTTTCAGGAGCAGTTCCTCGGCATCCTCGGCCACGATCTGCGAAACCCGCTCAACGCCATCACCATGGCCGCCACCGTGCTCACCCATCACCCGGGCAACGAGAAGGCGCTGGTCGCCCGCATCACCGCCAGCGCCGAGCGGATGCGGCGCATGATCGAGCAGCTGCTCGACCTGACCCGGGCGCGGCTCGGCGGCGGCATCCTGCTGGCCACCAAGCCCGTGGACCTCAGCGAGATCGTTCATAACGTGGTCGACGAGCTCCAGATCGGCTCCCCGCAGTGCCGCTTCAGCCTGCAGAGCGAGCCGGTGCGGGGACTGTGGGATCAAGGACGACTGGAGCAGGTCTTTTCCAACGTCATCAGCAACGCCGTGCTGCATGGTCTGCAGGGCCATCCGGTCACCATCAACCTGCGCCGCGCCGGCGAGCTGGCGGTGTGCGAGGTCCATAACAAGACCCCCGATGGAGCCGAGATCAAGCCCGAGCAGATGAGCGTCCTTTTCGAGCCGTTCCGGCGCGGTCGCAGTGAGCACCAGCGCTCGCAGGGTCTGGGTCTGGGTCTGTTTATCGCCAAGGAGATCGTCAAGGCGCACCACGGCCGGATCGAGGTCTCCTCTTCCCAAGAGCAGGGAACTACCTTTCGTATCTTGCTGCCGCTCGACCTGGCCCAAGCCAGCTAGCGCGACCACCCGGTCGCGCGGATCGACCGCCCAGCCCGCGGGTCCGCAGTAGTCGGTCGCGCTGTCCAGATAGTTTCCAGCCCCCTCTGCCAGGCGCACTCTCGCGACTGCGCTCGGGAGCGGGACTGTTCATCGGGATCTCAAACCGGATAAGGTCCCTAGAGAGAGAGACTGCGCAGCAAACGATCCGCGGCGGCTCGAAGTGCGGGCAGCTCAATGCCTTGCCAGCGGATCGAGCTTCGACTATCTCGCGGGCCTCCAGGCTGCAGTCCTTTGCGCCGGCGTTATTCTGCTAGAATCTGCTTTACAATCTGAGCCCGCTCACCGAGACACAGCTGAACCGGAGAGGTCCATGACCAAAGCAAGAGAGTCGTCCCGCAGCCATTTCGATCACCTCGACACGGACCGCGACAACCGGGTCCGTGTGGCAGAGCTGATTGGCTACATCACGGAACACTTTCGCATAAGCTACGGCGAAGCCGTCGAGCTGGTCGGCCGCATGGACCAGGACGGCGACGGCTTGGTCTCGTATGCGGAGTTTGAGCCGCACTTCAATGACACCCTGCGGAGCCTGCAGTAAGGCTCGGGGGTCGCGCCGGATGCGGCAGGCCGCGGTGTTGCGCTGTCCGGCTCGACAAAGTGCGCCTCGACTAAATCCTCAGTGATCGCTGGGCGGCTCCCAGAGCTCGACCAGCTGGCCTTCGCCATCGCGAATCCAGGCGAAGTGGCCGTTGCCCGGCTCGTCCTCGGTGCGCTCGGGCTTGATGCCGTCCTTGTCCAGCTTCTTGAGCAGCACGTCGAGGTGATCGACGCGGTAGTTGATCATAAACGGCCCGTCAAAGTGCGTGCTCTCCGGCTTGAACGTCGCCCACACCGTGGTAGCTATGTGAGAAGGATCGTCGAGCTCGCGCCAGCGGATGGGGGCAAAGCCATAGGGAGACAGCGGCAGCCCGAGGTGCTGCGCGTACCAGGTGCGCAGCTTCTTGGCGTCCTTGGCGCGCAGAAAGACCCCGCCGATGCCGGTCGCCACGCCGCTGGCCGCCGGGGTCACCCGCGCCCACTTCGCGCTCGTCTTCTGCTTGGCCGTCTCCAGGAGCACGGTGACCGCGCCCCCCTCGGGCGTCAGCGCCAGCTTGTTGCCGCTGCCCACCGCCACCAGCGCCCCGCCCTGCAGCGCGCCCTCCAGGCGCAGGACGCCGGCTTCGCGATAGCAGTCGACGTGAAACTTATCGCCCTCGGCGGTGACCACGGCGACAAGCTCGGGGCTCTCGATGAAAAGCGAGCTGCCGCCCGGCCCGCGACGGCACAACGCCTGCCCCTTGCCGTCGATGGAATAGGAGCCGGGCGCCAGCGGCAGCTGCTCGAGCTTCTTTTCTTCTGCCTGTACGTTTGCTGCCAAAAGTAGAAACAAGGTCACAATTACGGTCTGCATGGGCGCGCATGAGAGCACATCCAGGTGACATTGGGCAGCCCAGAGGGGCTCCAGGCATTGCTTGCTGACGGCGACGCGGCTCATCATCCCGGGCGGGAACGGGT
This sequence comes from Polyangia bacterium, assembly GCA_044222245.1. Lineage (GTDB taxonomy): Bacteria > Myxococcota_A > Polyangia > Palsa-1104 > JAEUJZ01 > CALFML01. The sequence goes on from JBGANQ010000014.1 coordinate 77,570, forward strand.
CCCTGGGGCACCCTCTCGCGCTGTTGACAATCACACCGCTAATATCCTATCAATCCGCGCAACTTCGTGCGCCATGAGACTCGGGAAGTGTTTGGGTTTTGATTCCGTACGAAGACCTCCGGCTCGGCCATTAAACGAATCCTTGAGCGAGGGAAATATCTATTATGAAGATCGCGATAATCGGCGGAGGCATCTCTGGCCTGTTGTGCGCCCACCTCCTTCATAAGGAGCATGAGCTCACGCTCTTCGAGAGCAACGACTACCTCGGTGGCCACGTCCACACCGAGCACCTCGAGCTCGACGGACGCAGCTACGCCATTGACACCGGCTTCAATGTGTTTTCGATGGAGGGGTACCCGAACTTCGTGCGCCTGCTTGGCCAGCTCGGCGTGCACTCCATCGAGAGCCCGCTGTCCTTCAGCGTAAGCTGCGAGCGCACCGGCATCGAGTACAACACGCGCTCCGCCAATCAGCTGCTGGCGCAGCGCCGCAACCTCTTGCGCCCCGCCTTTCTGCGCATGGTCTTTGATATCGCCCGCCTCGGCGCCGAGGCCCGCGCGATCGCCGAGCACGGCGATGACACCACCACGATCGTCGAGTACCTGCGCCGCAAGGGCTACTCGCAGGAGCTGCTAGACCTCCACCTCATCCCCGCCGGCGCGACGCTGTGGTCGACCCAGGCGGCGCGCGTCCGCGCCATCCCGGCGCGCTGGTTCGTCAAGTACTTCCAGCGGCACGGCTTCCTCGGCCTGCGCCGCGGCCTGACCTGGCACAACCTCCCCGGGGGCGCCGACTGCTACGTCAGCGCCCTCAGCCGGCCCTTCCGCGACCGCGTCCGCCTCAGCACTCCCGTGCAGTCGGTGCGGCGCAGCCCGGAGGGGGTCACATTGCAGACGCGTCAAGGCGAGTCGCTCGGCTTCGATCGCGTCATCTTCGCCAACCACGGCGACGACGCCCTGGCTCTGCTCGCCGATCCCAGCGAGCGCGAGCGCGAGATCCTGGGCGCGTTCGCATACGACAACACCGACTCGATCCTGCACACCGACACCTCGATCCTGCCGCGCCGCCGCCGCGCCTGGGCAGCGTGGAACGCGCGCCTGCTCGGCGGCCGCGAAGAGCGCATCGCCATCACCTACAACGTGAACATCGTGCAGGCGCTAAAGTCACCGCACGTATTCTGCGTCACCCTGTTCGGCAGTGACCGCGTCGATCCGGCGCGCGTGCTGCGCCGTTATCGCTATCGCCACCCGGTCTTCACCCCGCAGACCTGCCTCGCGCAGGCGCGCCACGACGAGGTCAACGGGCCCAATCGCACCCACTTCTGCGGCGCTTACTGGGGCTACGGCTACCATGAGGACGGCGTCAACAGCGCCCTTTCGGTGTGCCAGCACTTCGGCAAGAAGCTGTGAGGACGGCGGTCCTCTCGGCGAGCGCGGCCGTCCCCCCGGTCGCCCCGCGAGCACTCGCCCGGCTGGCGCGCGGGCCGGTGCTCGCCCTGCTCGGCCGCATTGCCCGCGGCCGCCTGGTCGTCATCGACGGCGGCTCGCGCCGCGAGTTCGGCCAAAAGAGCGCCGCGCACCCGCTGGTGGTGACCTTGGTCGTGCATGATCCGCGCTTTTATTCCAGCCTGCTCACCGGCGGCCTTATCGGCGCCGGGGAGTCCTATGCCCGCGGCGACTGGTCGTGCGACGACCTGGTGACGCTGGTCCGGCTCGTGGCGCGCAACCGCGAGTTCCTCGACGCTTCGACCAGTCCGCTCACCCGGATCGCGATGCCGCTTCATCGGCTGCGCCACGTCCTGCGCCGCAACTCGCGCGCTGGCAGCCGGCGCAACATCGCCCACCACTACGATCTCGGCGACGACTTCTTCGCCCTGTTCCTCGACGAGACGATGACCTACTCCTGCGGCGTCTTCGAGCCGCCGGGGTGCTCGCTGGCCGAGGCCTCCACGGCCAAATACGAGCGCGTCTGCCGCAAGCTCCGCCTCGCGCCTGGCGACCGGGTGCTCGAGATCGGCGGCGGCTGGGGCGGCTTCGCGGTGCACGCCGCAAGCCGCCACGGCTGCCACGTCACCACCACGACCATCTCAGAGCGCCAGTACGAGTACGCCAACCGCTGGATCCAAAGCGCCGGGCTGCGCGACCGCGTCACCGTGCTGCTGCGTGACTACCGCGACCTCGACGGACGCTTCGATAAGCTGGCCTCCATCGAGATGATCGAGGCGGTGGGCGACGGCCACCTCGAGGCCTACTTCGCCACCTGCAGCCGGCTCCTCGGGCCGCGCGGCCTGCTGCTTGTCCAGGCGATCACTGCACCGGACCGGGGTTACGAGCGCTACCGCCGCTCGGTCAGCTTCAGCCAGCGCTACATCTTCCCCGGGAGCCTGCTGCCATCGGTGGCGGTGATGAACGACGCGGCCTCCCGGGTGACGGATCTGGGCCTTGTCCACCTGCAGGACATCGGCCTTCACTACGTGCCCACGCTGCGCAGCTGGCGCGAGCGCCTGCTCGCGCGGTCAAGCCGGGCGCGCGCCCTGGGCTACGACGAAGGGTTTCTGCGCACCTGGGAGTTCTACCTCGCCTCCTGCGAGGGCGCCTTCGGGGAGCGCAGCATCAGCAACGTCCAGGCGCTGTACGCAAAGCCCGGCTGCCGCGACCTCCCGGCGCTCCCAGACTGACGACTGACGACTGACGACTGACGACTCAGGGCGAGGCGAGCCACGCCAGGCTCTCCTGCACCCGCAGCGCCAGGCCGCGCTGCCCCTGCCGCTCAGCGATCGCCAGCGCCTCCCGCAGGCCGGCCTCGGCCTCAGCCGGCGGCAGCTTGCCGCGCCGGAGGGCGATCTCGCACCAGAGCCGGCGGATCTCGGGCTCGTAGTGACGCTCGCCGTACCGCACAACGATCCCCAGCGACTCCTCGATCGCCTGCGCGCCGTCCTCGAGCATCCCGAGCCGCAGGCAGGCGTCGGCCAAGAGCGCAAGGAAGTAGGCCAGCGGCGACAGCGTGCCGGGGAGCCGCCACATGCCGATGCCCTTGCGCAGCGCCGCCAGCCCCTGCTCACCGCGTCCCTCAGCCGACAGCGCCCAGCCTTGCATGATCGTCGACCAGGCGAGCCACTGTCCGAAGCGCTGCTCGGTAGCCAGCGCGATGGCCTGGGTGGCGACCTCCCGGGCCGCCGGCGCGTCACCGAGGAGCTGCTCCACCGACGCGGTGTAGCTCAGCAGGAAGGCGAGGGTGTGCTGGTGGCCGAGCTCGTCGGCGAGGGCGCGGGCGTCGCGGCTCTCGGCGCGGGCGACGTCGAACGCGCCGGTGAGGCAGTGGATCCAGGCGCTGTAGCCGAGCGCCGCCACCGCCGGGTCGAGGCCGTGCTGAACCACCATCGAGCGGTGCCGCTCGCGGTCGTAGAGGCTCCGCACGCTGTCGAACTGCGCCTTGCTGCCCGCCATCTCGCCCAGCAGGAACAGATTGGTCCCCTGGAGGCGATGGGCCAGCACCAGCCGCTCGGTATCCGGCGGGTTGTTGGCCAGGTCGAGCAGCTTCTGCGCCAGCTCCCGCGCTGTCGCGTACTCGGCGCGCGCGAAGTAGTACAGCCACAGGCCGCGCAGCGCCGGGAACAGATGCGAGGTATCGCCGACCTGGGCGCACAGCTCGCGCGCCCGCGCGTAGGTCTGGGCCACCACCGGCGCGGCGTACCCCTTGGTCGCCATGAGCGGAGTGCCGATGGCGATCTGCAGCTTCAGCTCCTCCTCGATGTGCTGGCCGGCATCGGGCAGCAGCGGCACTTGCCGCAGCGCGGCGCCGAAGTGGCTGATCGCCTCCAGGTTGGCAGAGCGCTGGCAGGCGAGGTTGCCGGCGCGCGTCCAGTAGGTGATCGCCGCCGCAGGATCGTCGCTGGCGGCGTAGTGGTAGGCCAGCACCTCGGGCTGCTCCGCCGCCACTTCGGGGAACCGCTCGCGGAGCACGCGCGCGGTGCGCTCGTGGTGCTGACAGCGCTGACCGCGCAGCAGCGACTGATAGACGACGTCCTGGACCAGCGCGTGCCGGAAGGAGTAGCGCAGCCCCTCCCCTGCGCCGCGCTGCAGCAGCAGGCCCGCTTCGCACAGCCGGCGGAGCTTTTGCTCCAGCACCGCTTCGTCTCCGCCGTGGACCGCGGACAGCAGAGCGTACGGGAAGCTGCGCCCCAGGACCGCGCCCTTTTGCGCGATCTCACGCTCGGTGGCCTCCAACCGGTCGAGGCGGGTAGCCAGCAGGCCATGCAGGGTCGCCGGAATGCCCTCGGGCAGCGCGTCGCCCACCCCGCCGTCCGGCGCTGTCTCCAGCACCGTCCGCGTCAGCTCCTCGACAAAGAGCGGAACGCCATCGGTGTGGGTCGCCAGACGCGCGATCAGCTCCGGGGACAGTCGGCGGCCGGGCGCCAGGGCCTGGATCATCTCCGCCACCTGGGTCGCCGGCAGGCGCTCCACCTGCAGGTGGCACACCAGCGGCCGCGTCAGGATCGGCGACTTGAACTCGGGGCGCGCCGTCAGCACCACCAGGATGGGGGCCTTGTCGATCCGCGACACCAGAAGGTCCAGCAGCTCCTGCGTCGAGGGGTCGATCCAGTGCAGGTCCTCGATGACGAACAGGAGCGCGCGCTGCTCGGCGGTGCGCAGGAGGATCGTGGCCAGCGCCCCCAGCGTCTTCTCCTTGAGGAGCGCCGGGGTGTAGGTGAGCGGCGGGTAGCGCGATGGCAGCGGGATGGCGAGCAGCGCCGCCAGCGGCGGCACCGTGGACTCGGCCGGCAGGCTGCAGGTGGCGACGAGCTGCTCGAGCCGCGTCAGGCGCTCTGCCGGCGCCTGCTGCGGCCGGAAGCCGAGCAGCCGCCGCAGCAGCTCGGCCATCGGGTATAGGGCGCTGTGCCGATAGTGCGACCAGCACTGGCAGGCCAGAACCGTGGCCCCCGCGGCGAGCGTCCGCTCGCGCAGCTCCTCGATGATGCGCGACTTGCCGATGCCCGCCTCGCCGCTGAGCACCGCGACCTGACCGTGCCCGCCGCGCGCCGCCGCCCACAGCTCGCCCAGCCGCTCGAGCTCGGCCCCGCGGCCGACCAGCGGCGTCAGTCCGGCGGCAGAGGCCTGGTCGAAGCGCCGCCCCGGGTCACCGGAGCGCGCCGCCAGGTAGCGCCCGGTCGGGCGTCCGGTGCCGGGAGCGGGCTCCATCCCCGCGTCGGTGATCGCGAACATGCCGCGCACCAGCAGGCGGGTCCGCTCGCTGATCACCACCGCCCCGGCCGGCGCTCCCTCCGCCAGCCACGCCGCCAGGTGCGGCGCTTCGCCGTGCACCACCAGGCCCCCCGCACTGCCTTCATCCTCGGGCTCGATGATCACCACGTCGGTACGCACGCCCACCCGCAGCTCGGGTCGCCAGCCGCCGGCGCGCGCGCCCAGGTGCGACAGCGCCGGCGCGATGGCCAACAGCGCAAGCCCCGCCTCGACGGCGCGCTGCGCGTCGTCCTCGTGCACCGCCGGGTAGCCAAAGCCGGCCAGCAGCCGCCCGCTCACGTAGCTCACCACCCGGCCCTGGTAGCGCTTCACTACGTCGACCGCGCGGGCGCGGAACGCCTCGAGCAGCTCGCGCAGGACCTCGATCTCTACCTGCTCGGCGAGCGCCGCGGTGCCGCCGAGGTGACAGGCGAGCATCGTCAGCCAGCGGCGCTCTGGCGCGACAGGGGCGCTGCGGGACGGCTCCGCGCCGGCGGCTCCGGGCCGGCCGAGGAGCAGCTCCAGCGCCAGCAGCTCGTCCTTGAGCTCGCGGCAGTGCAGCCGGTCCTCGCGGTCTTTAGCCAGGGCGCGGGCCAGGATGAGGTTCAGCTGCTCGGCGAACGGCACCTCGTGCGCCGCCAGCGGCGGCACCGGCTCGGGGGACAGCGAGGAGTCATGACGCGCCAGGAGCGAGTCGTCGCTGCCGAGCGGATGGCGGCCGCAGAGCAGCTCGTAGAGCATCACGCCCGCGGCCCAGGTGTCGGTGCGGCCGTCCTGGGGCTCGCCGCGCCACTGCTCGGGGGCCATGTAGCGGGGGGTGCCCGCAGTCAGGCTCAATCCCGTCTCGCCGGCCAGGGCCTCGCCGCTGTCCGGCGCCTCCGCCGCCCGGGCGCGCCCGAACAGCGCCACGCCGAAGTCGAGGATCTTGGCGCGGCCGCTCTCCAGAATGAAGACGTTGGCGGGCTTGAGATCGCGGTGAATGATGCCCTGCCAGTGCGCGTGCTCCAGCCCGCGGGTCACGTCGATGAGGATCTCGATCGCGCGCTCGGGCGGCAGGCGCCCACGCTCTAGGAGCGACTTGAGCGACTCGCCCTCCAGATACTCGATCACCAGGAAGGGCTGTCCCTTCCACATCCCCAAGTCGAAGATGCGGACGATGTTCTCGTGATTGACCTGCGCCGTGGCGCGCGCCTCGCGCCGCAGCAGCTCGACCATCTCCTGGGTGACGTGCCGGCGTCCCGAGAGGAGGAACTTGATGGCGATGACGCGGTTGAGCTGCCGGTCAAGCGCCCGGTAGACCATGCCCATACCGCCCGCGCCAAGCCGCTCGAGGATCTCGAAGCGATCGCCCTCGCCGATGAGGTCACCCTTGCTGAGGCCCTCGTCGAGGTCTTTGCCCAGCGCACCGTCCTTTTCGACCTGGGACTGGTTCAAGACCTGGGTGTCCTCAGACATCTTGCTCTCGCGCTCACTGAACGCTGGTGCCGTCAGCGCCAGCGCATCCTCCGAATGCACGCTGCCACCGGTTTCGGTGGCACCTCGGCCTGCCGTCGACATGTTACTAAAGCTATAAAATGAGACTGTCCGTGGATATAAAAATATTGCCCCTTCGCCGGCTGCCGCGATCCCTGCGCAGTTCTCAAGACCTGGAAGGCATCGTCGGAAATCGCCCGGGGATCAGCGCTCGATGTGGGTGGTGCCCTCATACAGTCGCCGCTATCGCTCTTGGCTGCGCTTCCAGTCACTGTTCCAGCTAGAGACGGTATCCCGCAGCGCACCGCCGGCGATCCGGCCCAGGCGCCAGAGCTCTGCCGCGTTGGTGCGCACGGCGTCCTGAAGCAGTCCCCCTGCCCGCCCGGCCAGGAAGAAGTGCTTGCGCACCGCCGCCGGCGAGCGGTAGCGACCCCAGAGCATCAGCTGGACGATCGGGAGCATGGTAAAGGTCCCGGGGCAGCGGTGGCCCAGGTCGGTGAGCCGCCAGTGCGCCGGACACAGGCCGCTTCTCGCGAGCTGCGCCACGATCTGCCCCGCCGCTTCGCCGGGCGCGCTCAGGCCGTCGCGGACCGCTTCCATACGGGCGTAGACGGCGTCGAACAGCGCGACGAACTCATCGAAGTCGATACCCTGCACGCCGCGGTAGGGCTTCTGCTCGAGCAGGTCGAAGAAGGCCGGGTCCCCGGTGCGGCCGTACCCGCTGTGGACCTCGAAGGGACCGCCGATTCCGTACAGGCTCCCGAGCATCCAGATGCGGTTCCAGGCATTCCACAGCTCGAAGGAGCGAAAGGAGATGTATGAGCCGGCGACCAGGCGATCGTAGTAGTCGTAACAGCGGCGGGTCCAGGTGTCGAGGTAGGCGAAGCGCTCGTCCGCGAAGCCGTCATCGGCCAGCGCGCCGAGGATCCGCGAGATCAGCACGTTGGCGAGGTTCATCGTCACGGAGAGCCCGCTGGAGAACAGCGGATCGACAAAGGCCGCAGCGTGGGGCAGAAGGGCATAGCGCGCCCCGGCGGTGCGCACCGAGCTGTACTGCAGGCGTCCAGTGCCGGTCCAGCTGCGCACCGCGCGGGCGTCGGCGAACTGGCGCGCTACGCTGGGCATGGCGGCGATGCGCGTACGAAACTCTGTCTCGGGATCGGCGGGCGCCGCGGGCGCATCGGTGAGGTCGAGGGTAAGCCCCACGCTGCACAGTCGGCTCGTCGAAGCGGGGTGATTGTCAAACGGAATGACCCAGATCCACCCGCCCGGGAAGAGGTGGTGGAGCGTCCCCTGCGACAGCGGGCTGGGCATCCGGTGCTCGCCCTGGCTGGGACCGCACCGATCGTAGGGGAGGACCCCGATCATGTGGGTGTAGATCGTCCGCGAGCGCGTTCGCAGGGGACAGGGGTCGGTGCGCAGCCCGAGCCGATGCGCCACCGGCGCCTGCACCCCGCCGGCATCGACCACGAAGCGGGCGAAAAACTCCTCGCCCTCAGCGGACACCAGCCGCACGCCGCGGTCGTCGATGTCGAGCTGGCTTATGCGCAGCTGCTGCCGCACGACCGCGCCGTAGCGGATGGCCACCGTCAGCATGTACGCATCCACGTCCTGGCGGTAGTAGTGGACGTCCGGACCAAAGGGAGGGGCCCAGGTGGGAAACTGGGTGGTCTCGGCGCCGCGATGGGCCTCGCCGGGGCGGTGGTAGGCGAAGGAGAAGTTGCGCTTGACCCCGCAGGCGGCGCTCACGCGGCTGCGCAGGCTCTGGAAGTTCGAGAGGTTCGCTAGCTCCGGAACCCCGTAGCGCTCGGCGAGGATGCGAAACTGAATTGTCGTCTCCGGGATGGTGGACTCGCCGATGGCGAAGCGGGGATGGGTGCTCGACTCGACGAGCAGCACCCGCGCCCCCTGCCGGGCGAGCGCGGCGCCGACGACCGTGCCGCCGAGCCCGGTGCCGAGGATGGCGACGTCGAATTGGCGCTGGGTCGTCATCGGCGCTCCAGGTCCGAGGCGGCATCGCGCTGCCGCCAGTCTCCGTTCCACGACAGCAGGATGTCGCGCAGGAAGCCGCCGGCGATCGCAGCGTGGCGGCCGAGGTCGACGCCGCTATCGCGCAGCGTGCGCAGCAGGAGCGAGTCGACGCGACCGCTGGCGAAGTACTGGCTGCGCACCGGCTCGGGGGAGTGGTGCCGCCCCCACCGCACCATGCGCAGCGCCGGGAGCAAGGTGAGGGTTTGCGCCGGACAGCGCATGGCGGGATCGCCCAGGTCCCAGGTGCCGGGAGCCAGCGCACTGCCTCGCAACAGGTCGTAGATCGCCGCGATCGCCGCGGCGGTGGGCCGGCCGGCCCGCGTCGCCTCCACCTGCTCCGCGGCGGCGGCAAAGACCTTGGCGTACGGCTCGAAGTCGATGGCCTGCAGGCCGCGCAAGGGCTTTTCCTCCAGCAGCTCGAAGGCCTCCTGCCGGTGGTGTTCCTCCCACGCCCCCAGCACCGAGAACAGCCCGGTCGCGCCATAGAAGCTGCCCAGCATCCACAGCCGCTGCCAGGCATTCCACAGCTCGAAATCCGCGAACGAGAGGTACGAGCACGACACCAGACGATCGAAGTGAGCGAACATGCGCTTGGTCCAGGTGTCGACGAAGGCGAAGCGCGCGGCGCTGAAGTCGCCGTCCCGCGCCGCGGCGAGCAGGCGGTGGGCGATGGCGTTCACGCTGATGACGGTGATCATCAGCCCGCTGGAGAACATGGGATCGACGAAAGCCGCCGCGTGCGGCAGCAGACAGTAGCGGTCGCCGACCAGCCGGGTCGACGAGAACTGGAGGCGATCGATGGCGGTGAAGTTGCGCACCGGACGGGCGCGCGCAAACTGGCGGCCGATGGTGGGAAAGCGGGCGAGCAGGCGCGCGAACTCGCGCTCGGGGGCCTCACCGGTTGGCGGATGGCGGTCGAGCGCGAGGTTCAGCCCGACGCTACACAGCCGGCTGCGCGAGGCGGGGTGGTTGTCAAAGGGGATCACCCACAGCCACCCGCCGTCAAAGATGTGGTGCAGCGTCCCCTGGCTGAGGGGGCTTGGCAAGCCGTGCTCGGCCCGCCCGAGGCCACAGGCGTCGATCGGCAGCACTCCGACCATGTGCGTGTACAGCGTGCGCGAGCGCGTGCGCAGCGGACAGGGCGACTCGCGCAGCGCAAACTTGCGCGCCAGCGGCGACTGGATGCCGCCCGCATCGACGACGTAGCTGGCCGCGATGCGCTCCCCACCCTCCAGGGTGACGACCACCCCGTCGGCGTCAATTTCCACCTCCGCGAGCCGCACCTGCTGCCGCACCTCGGCGCCGCGCTCGATGGCCACCGCCAGCATGTAGGCGTCGATATCCTGGCGAAAGAAGTGGACGTCGGGGCCAAGCGGCGGGGCGATGGTGACAAACTGGCTGGTCTCGTGCGGGCGGCTCGGCTCGCCGGGGCGGTGGTAGACAAACGAAAAGTTCCGCTTTATGCCGCAGCTGGTGGCGACGCGGGCCGCCACACTGTGGAAGCTGGACAGGTCTTCGATCTCGGGCACGTCATAGCGCCGCGCCAGGATGCGCAGGTGGAGGCTGGTCTCGGGGTTGGTGGACTCGCCGATGGTGAAGCGCGGGTGTGTGCCCTGCTCAAGGAGGAGCACCCGCAGGCCCTGCCGCGCCAGCACCGCGCCGAGTAGGGTGCCGCCGATTCCCGAGCCGAGGATGACGACGTCGTATCTGCGGTCGCTCATGTCCACCCCTTAGCCGCCATGTCGTGATTGTACGGATCCGGGTATCCGCGGACAACCGGAACCGCCGCCGTGTGGCATGATCCGCGCATGCTTGTCACTCCCGCAGAATCCGCCATCGCGGTGGTCATCAACCTGCGCGCGCGCCGCGGCAGCGATGCCGTGCTGCGACACTGCCGCGAGCTCCTCCCCGGCGCGCGCGTCATCGCCTCGCGGACCGCGGACGAGGCCTTCGCGTTCCTGCGCAGCGCGCCCGTCCCGCCGCGCCTTATCGTCTCGGGCGGCGGCGATGGCACCGTGGTGGGCCTGATCAACGCCATGCGGCGCGGCCAGACCGGGCCCGCCTCGGCGCTGGCACCTCCCGGCGAGCCCGCCCGCTCGACGCTCGCCCTTTTAAGGCTCGGCACCGGCAACGGCTGGGCCAACGCGACCGGGGCCCCGGCGTGGCGCTCCGGGCTCGCGCAGCTGCGGCGGCTCATCGAGACGGCGATGCCGGTGCCGGTGCGTACCTTCGATCTGGTGGAGGTTGCCGGCACCGCGGCGCATTTCGCCGGCACCGGCAAGGATGCCGAGATCATCGACGACTTCCACGCCCAGCAGACCGGCCCCGGGCTCCTCCCGGCGCGCTGGCGGGCCGGCCTCCCCGGCTACCTGGTGGGCTTTGTCAGCCGCACCCTGCCGCGCGGCCTGACCCGTCCGCTCGCCGAGGTGGAGCTGGTCAATACCGGCGAGGACGCCCTCACCATCGACGACCAGGGTCGCCCGCTGCCGCTGCCCGGCGGCGCGCACGGCGCCACCCTCTACCGCGGCCCGGTCGATCTGTGCGCCGCCGGCACCGTGCCGGAGTGGGGATTCGGCTTCCGCGCCTTCCCGTTCGCCGGTCTGGTCCCGCGGCGCTTCTGCCTGCGCGTCTATACGCACGGCATCCTCCACGCGCTCTGGGACATGCGGGGAATCTGGACCGGCCGTCACCCGATGCCGCGGGCCCACACCTGGCTGCTCACCCGCTGTCAGGCCACCTTCTCGCGCCCGGTGCCATTCCAGGCCGGCGGCGACCGCATCGGACCCCGCGACCAGGTGGAGTACGCGCTGGCGCCCGAGCAGGCCAGCCTCCTGGACTGGCGGTCCGCAGTCTTTTCGGCAGCTCAGTCCGCGAGCAGGAGAGGTAGCTGCGAATAGCCGAAGCTGAACATCGCCGCGGTCTGACGCACCGCCGACCCCTGGCCGCGACCAATGCTCTTATAGCGATCCAGCAGCACGTTGAGGGCGATCTTCGCCTCAAGCCGGGCCAGCGGAGCACCGAGACAGAAATGGGTACCGTGTCCGAAGCCCAGGTGCTCCTTGGTCGGGCGATCGATGAGGAAGCTGTCCGGGTCCGCGAAGACCGCGGGGTCGCGATTGGCGGCGCCAAAGACCACATCGACGATCTGGCCTTCGGGAATGTCTATCTCTCCCACCGTCGTCTTGCGGGTCGTCAGCCGCATGAGCCGCTGCGCCGGGCTCTCAAACCGCAGCGTCTCCTCGATGATCGGCTCGACGAGCGAGCGATCGGCGCGCGCCTGCGCGTAAAGCTCCGGCCGGTCGGCGAGGATGCCGAGCATGTTGCCAATGAGGTTGGTCGTCGTCTCATTGCCGGCGAACAGCAGCGTGGCGGCGAAGCGGATGATCTCTTCGTCGGAAAGGGAGGCTCCCTCGGCCTCTGCCTGGACGAGCGCAGTGAGCAGGTCGTCCCGCGGACTGGTCCTTCGCGCGGCGATGGCGGCGGCGAAGTACCGCATCATCTCCTTCATGACGAGCTGCCGCTTCTCCAGCGTCACGCCGACGTAGTTGGCGATCGCCTCGCTCCAGCTCTTGTAGGAGGGGTAGTCCTCGCCCGGAATGCCTAGCAGGTGCGCGATGACCCGCATCGGCAGCGGGATGGCGAGCGCCGAGATGAGCTCCGCGCTGGGCCCGCGGATGCTGCCGATGAGCTGCTGCGCCGCGGCGGTCACAAAGCCAGCGAGCGCGGCGATGCGCGTCGGCTGAAAAGCCTTATTGACCAGGCGCCGCAGGTGGGTATGGCGCGGCGGATCATCGTGCAAAAGTCCAAGCCGCGGAAACGTGCTGCCGAGCGCCGGGAGCGTGAAAGACGAATAGGTCGCCGGGTCCTTGAGCGCGCCGAGCACGTCGTCGTACTTGAGCAGGGCGAAGGAATAGACCGGCTCGGCCAGCCCCGAGTGAGCCCCCGCCGGCACGCGCACGTAGCGCAAGGGCGAGCGCTCGCGCAGCGCGCGATAAAACGGATAAGGATTCGCAATCGCCACCGGCGAGCCAAACGCCGCCGCGGAGGGAACTTCAACTTCCATGATGAGCGGATCGTCTACCAAAGCAGCAGGGCTGGCAACGGTTGATTTCACGTCGCCGAGCTCGCAGCGGCGAGCCGCTTCCTAGGTCTCCCTGATCCGCCGCTGGGGCGTGGAGGTGCCGAAGGTCTCGCGGCTTAGCGGCGCGCCCAGCTCGCCAAGGGCGGTCCGGTGCTTGGCGGGATGGGTGCGCATCAGCTTGTCTTCGAAGACCGCCAGCTTGGCGAAGCTCGGCTGGGCGAACATCCGGGCGACGAAAGCGACGGTCTTGGGCCAGCGTCCGGCGTCGATCTGGTAGCGAACGTAGCCAGCGTTGCGAAAGAAGCAGGCGATCGCGATGTCGGCGATCGACAGGGCGCCAAAGAGGAATCCTTCCGCCGGCACCTGCGCTTCCAGATAGTCGAGGACCTGGGGAATCTCGGTGTTGCGCGCGCGCTCCACGACCTCCTGGTTGGTGGCCTGGCCGAGCACGCTGGGCCGGATCGTGAGCTGGTAGAACAGGTGCCAGACGAACGCATCCCCCATCATCGTGTCGGCAAACTCCTCCAGCCAGCGGGCGCGGGCGCGCAAGACCAGGTCCTGCGGGTACAGCGCCGGCTGCGGATAGCGCTCCTCGAGGTACTGACAGATGACCGAGGAATCGCAGAGGGTCGCCTGATCATCGATGAGCACCGGAATCAACCGCAGCGGCGAGGCGGCGGTGAAGCGATCGTCACCGAAGACCGGGATGATCGGGTCGATCTCGTAGGGGAGGTTCTTGTGCTCGAGGAAGACCAGCACCTTCCGCACGTAGGGCGAGAGATAATTTCCGACGATGCGCACCGGCTCTTTCATCCGCTTAACATATCACCAACCAGGCGAGCTGGTAATGCGGGAATCGATCCACAATCGATCCACAATCGATCCGCAATCGATCCGGGGGGCGCCGGGTAGCGGCGGCGGCGACGGGAAAGATCCGGACGGACCTGCAACCGGATAAGGTCTCGCGCGTCGCCGGGGCCCGGCTTATCGTGCCGCGCCGCTGCCGCATGGCGGCCGCGCACGGGCAGAGCTGACTACTCGGGATCATCGGCGGGGAACAGACTGCGATCGATGCCGGGAAACAGGGCGAGCGCGTTGCGGTAGTAGATCTTGCGCAGCACGGCGTCGGGAAGCTCCAGTCCGTAGAGCTTCCAGTGGGCGTGGCGCTTGCGATAGTAGTCGAAGTACTCGTCTGCGGTCTCGAGCACGCGGAAGTAGGCGTAGTACTCTTCTTTATTGTAGGTATCCTTGCCAAAAAGGACCCGATCCTGGTAGCGGATCAGCCACTTTTGGGCAGCCCGCGGCTGCCGCCCAAGCTCCGCCAGGACGGCGCCGATCTCGGTGGACACGTTGGGCAGCTCGTCGAGCAGCTGGCCCAGGCGCGCCAGGTCGTTGCCTAGCCAGCCAAGGTGAGCGTCGATAAAGCGGGTCTTTGGATGCTTGCGGAACAGGTGGTGCTGCTCGCCGAGGATGGTCGCAAAAGGCGGGAAGCGATCCGCGGGGCGATAGCGGCCAGGCTCCTGCTTGAGCTCCAGCCAGCGCTCGTTGTGCTTGTCCTTGGGCAGCCAGAACGGCGACGGCTCGCCCGAGTGGATGAGCACCGGCAGCCCGAGCTCGGCGCAGCGCTCCCAGATCGGATCCAGGCGCGGATCATCTACCGCGATCCGCTTGCCGCTCTTGTCGCGATCGGTCAGGCCCAGGCTCTTGTAGACCTTCAGGCCGCTCGCTCCCTGCGCGGCGCCCGCCGCGAGCTGCGCCAGGGCCTCGGCGGGCCAGCCCGGCTCGTCGAGCCGCTCGAAGTCGAGGTTGATAAAGACCAGGAAGCGGCGCGCCTGCTTTTTGTGCACGTTGGCCAGCGACCACTCCAGAAGCTTGCCGCGAAAGCCGCTGAGGTTGACCATCACCGCCATGTTCAGCTCGTCCATCTCGCCGACCAGCTTGTCCAGGTTCTGGATCGGCATCAGCCACTGGTGGTTGTGGACATCGACGAACGGGTAGCGGGCGCGGGTGAGCAGGTGCTGCGGCACCTTGAGGCTGGAGACCGGGTCGTACTCCTCGACATCCATGACGTTGAGGCGGTACTGGATGCGGCCGATGAGAAACAGCGCCGCGCCGAGAAAGGCGAGCACGCCCAGCCCCGCCAGCAGCCACCTCCTGAGTGCGCGCCGGGCCACTTTAGCTCGCCGCCAGCGGCACCCGCACGAGCGTGGTGTCCCAGGTCAGATCGAGGCTGGCGCCGCCGGGCGCAGCGGACAGGAGGATCGTGAACTGCTCGCTGCTGCTCGGCGCGACAGTGACTGGCACTTCGACGGTGAGGACGTCCTTGTCGTGGCTCGGCTCGCGCGCGCCCCAGCGATCCGGCTCGCTGTTGAGCACCACCTTCCAGGCGCTGGCGCCGGGGATGGCGTACATCCGATAGGTCCCGGCGTCGATCGGCTTGCCGGCAAACAGGACCTTCTGGCCGAAAGTGATGGTGGTCGCAGCGTTGGCCCCGAGCCGCCAGTAGGTGTCATAGGGCACCAGCGCCCCGGCCGCTTTGTCGCCGAAGATGAGCCGCCCCTTCTTGTAGGGCCGGCAGTACACCACCTTGACGGCGAGGCCGCCCTGGTTGAGCTCTGCCGTATCACGCGGGCTGCGCTTGTTGCCGACGAGGACCGTGTAGCCGATGAAGGCGGCGAAGAGCAGCAGGATGGCGCCAAGACCAAATAGGAGCATCTTTTTCATCCGCCTACCTTACTCCAGCTGCCCGCACAGGGCCTACAGTTACTCGCGCCCAGACGAAAGCGGCGGCGTGGTGAATAGACTGGGTCTGGCTGCTCTCTTGATTCCTAGTGCTACCTTCTTCTGAACGGCTCGATTCCCGATCGCCCTCCGGTGCCAGCGCTAAAGGGAAGATTCGGGTGAGCGGAGAGGTCAGGTCTGCTGCAGGAAGTGACGCAGGTCACTACGTGCGCCGATCGTCGCCGCAGTAGGCTGGTGTGCGCCGTGGGACAGAGGTCCAACATGCGCAAAAAATTCAGTCATAAAAGAGCGTAGGATTACAAAAATGCTTCCAGTGCGAGAAGAGACGCTGGTGCTGGGCCGGGCGGTCGAGCGCGGCGATCTGAAAGAGTCTGAGGTTCCGCCGGAGACCGTGTCCGCCCCAGAGGGAATCACGGTACGCTTTGGCCGCCGACTCGATCGCCTGGTCCGCAGAGGACAGCTGACCGAGCAAAGAGTGCTGCAGCTCCTACAAGAGGTGCGCCGCGCCAGCCTGGCCAGAGACCAGACGCTGAACCCGACCGAGCTCGCCGACGCCACCCATCCGGCCCGTGAAGTCACGCTCCTGCCGAGTGAAAGCGGGGCCGCCTGGCGCGATTCCTCCGGCGCCGCGAGCCTGCCGGAGTCCTCGGTGACAGCACCGGAGCCCGGCCTGAATCAGACCATCGACGGCCCGCAGCTGGAGTACCTGGGACCGCGACCCGCCAGCCAGTTCCCCTGCGAAAACTGGGCGCGCTATGAGTTCCTGGCGCTCCTTGGCCAGGGCGGCATGGGCGCGGTGTACAAGGCGCGCGACAGACAGCTTGGCCGCATCGTCGCGCTGAAGTTCATCCGCGCAAATGACGACCAGATGACCCAGCGCTTCATGCAGGAGGCGCGGGCGCAGTCCAAGCTCGAGCACGAGGGCATCTGTCGCGTGCTCGAGGTCGGCGAGCATGCCGGCAAGGCCTACATCGCGATGCAGTTCATCGACGGACAGTCCCTCGACAAGGCGATGTCCGTCCTTGGCCTGGGGGAAAAAGTACAAATTCTCCGCGACGCCGCCCTCGCCATGCACTATGCCCACGAAAAGGGAGTGATCCATCGCGACCTCAAACCGGCCAACATCATGGTCGCGCGCAACAGTCAGGGGCGGCTGGTGCCGGTGGTGATGGACTTCGGGCTGGCCCGCGAGCCGAGCGAAGGCAAGGGCCTCACCGAGAGCGGCACCGTCATGGGCACGCCGGGTTATATGTCCCCCGAGCAGGCGCATGGCGACACGCGCCATCTGGACCGGCGCAGCGATGTGTATAGTCTGGGCGCGACGCTGTTTGACGTGCTCACCGGGCAGGCGCCGTTCGATGACGACTCGGTCGTCAACATCCTGCTCAAGGTGATGACCGAGGAAGCGCCGACCTTGCGCGGCCGCGACCCGAAGCTGCCGCGGGCGCTGGACACGATCTGCGCGCGCTGCCTGGCCAAGGACAAGGCCGAGCGGTATCAGACCGCGCAGGCGCTGGCCGATGACCTGACGCGGTTCCTCAACGCCGAGCGCATCACCGCCCGCCGCATCAGCCTGTGGCAGCGCCTGAAGTGGCGCGCCCGGCAGAACAAGCCGGCGGCGGCGCTCCTGTTGTCGCTGCTGGTCACCGCCCTCGGCTTCTCCGGCTACGGCCTGCGCGCCCGCTATGTGGCGCAGCAGCACGCCGCGCTGGCCCGCCAGCTCGGACAGGACAGCAAGGATATCGAGTGGATGGTCCGCACCGCCTACTCGCTGCCGCTGCACAACGTCGAGCTGGAGCAGGCTCTGGTCCGCAAGCGGATGGAGCTCGTCGAAGGCCGGCTGCGCTCCTACGGCGATCTGGCCGGCGGCCTGGCAAGCTACGCGCTTGGCCGCGGGCGGCTGTCGCTGCACGAGCACAAGCAGGCGTACAAGTACCTCCAGCAGGCGCAGCAGCGAGGCCTGCGGAGCCCCGAGCTGCAGGCAGCGCTCGGCCGGGTGCTCGGCGAGCTTTATCACGAGGCGCTGGTCGATGCGCGGCGCTCGGGAGAGAAATCCTGGCTCGAGCGGCGGGAAAGGGAGCTGCGGGCGCAGTACCTGGAGCCGGCGACGGCGGCGCTGGCTCAGGCGCTGTCGCAGCGTGACGCGCTGGCCCTGGACTCGCTGGAGTTTATCGCCAGTCTGTTCGATTTTTATAATGGCCGCTATGCCGAGGCCGATCGCCAGGCCCAGGCGGCGCTCGCCGCCGCACCGTGGCTCTCCGAGGCGATCAAGCTCCGCGGCGAGATCGCCCACGCGCAGGCGCTGCGGCAGTTCAGCCAGGGCAAGCACGATGCGGCGCGGGCGCTGCTTGGGCAGGCGATCGAACACTTTCAGCACGCCGCCGATATCAGCCGCTCCGATGGTCAGCTGCAAGCCGTGCTGGCCCGCGCCTTCATGGATCTGTCCGAGGTCGATCGGCTGCAGGGCAAGCCGCAGGATCAGGCGTTCGCTCAGGCGCTCGCGGCCGCCGAGCGCGCCATTACTGCGCTCCCTTCGGATGGCAGCGGCTACCTGGAGAGGGCGCGGGTGCAGCTCTTCATCGGGCAGGCAGCTGGCAGGAGGAAGGCTGATCCGGTTCCAAGCTACAATCAAAGCATTGCGAGCGCCGAGCAAGCCCTGGCACGCAGCCCGAATGATGTCATAGCCTGGGACACACTTGGCAACGCCTTGAGCTGGCGCGGACAGTGGGAGAGCCGCAGCAGCAATCCCGAGCCGTCTTGGCGGCGAGCCGTCGAAGCCTTCCAGAGAGCCATCGTCCTGTCGCCAAACTTCCCCTGGGCCCATAACGACCTGGCGACTTGCTGGTGGAACCATGGCCGCTACCTGGATGGCCGCGGGCAGGATCCACGGCCGATCTTCCAGCAAGCAATGGACAACTTCAATCGGGTCATCACCATTGATCCCACCTACCAGTTCGCCTATGTGAACTTGGCCGGGACGCTAAATGACTTCGCCAATTACAGCTTGGAGCGAGGCATAGACTTCTCGCCCCTTGTATGGAAGACAGATCAACATGTAAAGCAGTGCGGAGCGCCCTGCGAAGCGCTCCCCAGCTTCCACATCAATATGGCTTCCGTACACATCTCGCAGGGACAGCTACTGCTCCGCCAAGGCGCAGATCTCCGGGCAACGCTAAGCCAAGCCCGAAACCATATCAAGACTCTGCTCAAGCTCACCAAGTCGTCATTTCTGCCATGTATACTCTCTGCTTACACCGATGGACTGGAGGCAGAGTACATACTCGCCAGCGGCAGGGACCCCACCGCCATGGCAGAGACTGCGCTCGCTACCGCCTCTGGCTGTCAGGCGCTTAATCCGCAGGCCGAAGATCCCTGGGTAGTCCAAGCCTGGGTGCACCAGGTTCAATTCACCTGGGCCAAGGAGCATGGAGGCCAGTCACTCCGATTCGCTGACCTGGCTCTGCGCGCTGCTCGTCGGGCGGTCGAGCTAAACCCCGATTCGAGCGATTCCACGATCGAAGAGGCTCGCGCCTGCATACACCTGGCCGCGATGAGTGAGCCCAAGACGCAGAGCGCCTTATTGCTCGAGGGTCTTGGTGCAGTTAGCAAGCTGCTTAAAGTAAGGGCCAGCTCGGGGACTCTCCTGGCTCTGCGGGCGATCATCCTCAAGGCGCAGAGTCGACTGACCCTAGATCCCACCGCTCAGGCGAGCCTGATGCAGGAGTCGCAGCTCAGCTGGGCGCAGGCTCTGACGATAAATCCGCTGCTCAAACGGCAGTATGCAGCCGAGCTTCAGGATCGCTAGCGGTCAAGTCATCAGGAAGCCGCGCCCCAAGGCCGGGGGGAGAATTGTTGTTGCGAAGGATCTAAAGACAAGCTCGTCTCGACGAATCTGCCGACCACTGCTTGGCGATCGTGGTCGCCACGCGAGCGCTACTGGGGCAGATAGGAGATAAAATCGTGTGGCGGGTTCATGGTCCAGTCACTCTTGCCGCACAGCGGTACCACGCACGCTGTCGGGATCTCTTTGTGGCGGTGCGAGGCTTGGCCGTTGTCACACTTTGCCCCCAGCTCAGTCCAAACCGCTTCATAATTGGAAGATGACTCATCGTGGAGCAAAGGTTCGATCGGGTCTGTGAAGACGAAATTGGTGCCATACACCGTCTGGGAAGGGCCGCTACCGCAGTAATTCGCCAGCTTCATGTTGATGCAGCTCTGCTGGATGTCGCTCTTGTCGAGCGGTTGGCCGTCCCGCCGCTTGAACTCATACCCTTCCCAGTAGCCCCACAGCCGGCAGTAGGCGATGGCGCCCTTCTCACAGCCGATGGTCACGAAGTTTGGGTCCTGGCTGCGGCTGAAGTTGCGCGGGTGCCAGAGGGTGTGCCCCTGGGGCACCATCAGCTGCGCCTCTCCACTTGGCCCCTTGCATAGGGGAGTCGGGTTGATGCCTTTGGTCTGCCAATGGACGACGATTCCCGTGACCTCCTTGCCAAACCTGTCTTTGGGCTCCTCCGGGGCCTGGGTAGTGTCGGCGAAGGTCCACCTGAACTCGACGGGCGGGCCGCCCAAGACAGCGGGGCTTGGGATCTCGAGAATCAAGGTAATCTTGGCGAGCGCCTCATTTTCGAAGACTTCACCGGACGCGCAACCCCCATTGCTGTCATCACAGGCGATCACCGACATTGTAGCTACCTCAGGTGGAGCGAGGATTTTGTAGATTCCCCGCTGCTTCCCGTCTACCTCCATCGTGATCGCGCCATCGGCCTGCTGGTGCGAGTCGTAGTTCACCGGAGAGATGTGATAGCCGCGGACCTTCCATTGCCCAGCACTTTCGTCGGGGTACAGGCCGGTGACCTTGTAGGTAAACCCGCGCCAGTTTTCGGCCGGATACATCTGGAAGTTGTCGAGGATCCCTTGGCGCGGCTGGTGAGGATCATCAGCGTTGGTTTCGGCACATTCTAAAGTATTCTTACAAGCCTGAATCCGCTGATAGCTGGTGTCCGCATCGCCCCCCTGCGGACCACACCCCGAAGCGAGCATCAACGCCAGACCCACCTTCGGTGCAAAATGACTGAACCGCATACAAACTCCTGTAAAGATCGCCTGCTGAAGACTCGCTCCGCCGGCTCGTTCGGAGGCGGAAGCTGCTCAGTGGGCGCGCTCTGAATAGCGGCCGGAACCCCTCAGGCCGCGTGCAAAAAATTCTAGCAGCATCCTCGGAGTGCTCCAGTATGTTGTTCAACCTTTGGACAAGACAGAAGAAGTAATGATTGGTCCATCGGATGATGTTAAGGAGAGAAAATCCATGAATTCCAGTTTTGCCAAGCCCCCGTCGCCGGCAGCTCGCCCCGTGGACATCACCCGAGCTGAATTCAAAGCCAATCCGTTCCCGTTTTATGCTTCGCTGCGCCAGAGCCAGCCGGTGTTCCGGGCCCGCATCGGTGGCATGGAGGGCTGGCTGGTCACCCGCTACGACGACGTGCTGGCCGCGCTCAAGGACCCGCGCCTGCGCAAGAACGTGCGCGACATCCCCGAAGCCGCCGAGCGGTCCAAGCGGCCGTGGATCCCGGGCTTCTTGCGCGCCCTGGAGACCAGCATGCTCGACCAGGACGATCCGAACCACGCCCGGCTGCGCGCCCTGGTCCACCGCGCCTTCACGCCGGCGCGCATCGAGCGCCTGCAGCCCCGCATCGAGGCGGTCACCAGCGCGCGGCTGGACGCGGTGCAGTCGCGCGGGGAGCTGGAGCTCATCGCCGACCTCGCGCTGCCGCTGCCGCTGACCATCATCGCCGACCTCCTGGGGCTGTCGGCCGCCGACAGCGTGCGCTTCCAGCGGCTGTCGCAGAAGGCGCTGCTGCCGCCCACGACGTTCAACATCCTGCGCATGCTGCCGGCGCTGTGGGCGCTCATGCGCTTTATCCGCCAGCTGAGCGCCGAGCGCCGCCGCAACCCGCAGGATGATCTGCTGACCGCGCTCGCCCAGGCCGAAGAGGCCGGCGATCGCCTGAGCGAAGACGAGCAGGTGGCGATGGTGCTCTTGCTGCTCATCGCCGGCCATGAGACCACGGTGAACCTGATCTCCTCGGGAGTGCTGGCGCTGCTGCAGCACCCCGAGCAGCTCGCCTGGCTGCGCGCCCACCCCGAGCAGATAAAGCCCGCGGTGGAAGAGCTGCTGCGCTTCACCAACCCCGTGGAGACCGCCACCGAGCGCTACGCCGCCGAGGATCTCACCCTCCACGACACCCACATCCGCCGCGGTGAGATGGTGGTGGCGGTCCTCGCCTCGGCCAACCGCGACGAGTCGCAGTTCCCGCGGGCCGATACGCTCGAGCTCGCGCGCCAGCCCAACCGCCACCTTGCCTTTGGCCACGGCATTCACTTCTGCCTGGGCGCGCCCCTGGCCCGCATGGAAGGTCAGCTGGCGATCAATATGCTGCTGCAGCGCCTGCCCAACCTGCGGCTGGCGGTTGCGCCGGACAAGCTGCGCTGGCGGGCGACGCCGATCGTGCGCGGGCTGGCGGCGCTGCCGCTGCGATTCTAAGCGGTAGCGCGCCGCCGCCGTTGGCAAGCAGTCAGCAATCGCTCCGCAGGGCGCCCCGGCTGCAGAGTTCCCGTCGGGCGCGCCGCCGCCGTCCTCAAACCGGACAATGTCATGCTGGTTCCCGATCCCGAGCGGCCGGGCGAGCAGCGGGTCAAGGTGCTCGACTTCGGAATCGCCAAGCTGTCGCAGCACGCCAGCGGTCCCGATGGCAAGGTGCGCACCGAGACCGGCACCATGATCGGCACTCCGGCCTACATGGCGCCCGAGCAGTGTCTGGCCGATCCGCAGCTCGACGGCAAGGCCGATGTCTACGCGCTGGGCGTCATGCTGTACGAGCTGCTCGCGGACCGGCTGCCGTTTAGCGCCGAGCATAGCTTCGATTTCATGGTCGCGCATGTACGTGGCACGCCGCGGCCGCTGGGTGAGGTGGCGCCGCAGGTGCCGCCCGAGGTGGTGGATCTGGTCCACGCGATGCTCGCCAAGACGCCGGCCGAGCGGCCCACCATGGAGACCATCGTCGCCCTGCTGGAGCAGCTGCAGGCGGCGCTGCCGGCACTGTGGGTGCTGCCGAGCCTCGCCAGCTCTACCCCGGTCGCGGACCGCGCCGGGCTGGCCAGCGGCGAGACCCAGCTTGGCGCCTCGGCGCGCCGCAGCCGGGAGTCGCTGGCGCTCGGGGCGACGGTGGCGGGTCGGGCGACCCCGAGCGGTCCGCTTAGCCAGGGGCGGCTGCCGGCGGTCGGCCAGTCTGGTGCGCCCGCGCGATCGGGTATCTCGGGCGGCGCGGCCGGCTCGACGCGCTCGCCACGCGAGTCGGCCAGCCTGACACCGCGGCCCGGGGCTGCGGCGTCCTCGGCGTCCTCGGCGTCCTCGGCGTCCTCGGCGTCCTCGGCGTCCTCGGCGTCCTCGGCGTCCTCGGCGTCCTCGGCAGCGGCGCCCCCGAGTCCACGGCAGCGCTGGCTGCTCATCGCCTGGCTGGTGGCCGCCACAGCCGCCATCGCTGGACTCACCAGGCTGCGCACGGCGCCGGTCGCCAGCGCGCCGGCGGTGATGCCGGCGCCGCGCCTGGTGCGCTGGGTCGTGCTCTCGGTCCCGCCGGGCGCCGAGGTGGTGCGAGCGGACGGCCAGCTGCTCGGCACCACCCCCTGGGAGCTCGATCGGCAGCCGGGCGCCGGGGAGACCGTGCTCACGCTGCGCCGCCCCGGCTTCAAGGACAAGGCGATCCTGCTCAGCCATAGCACCGATGTGAAGACCGAGGTCTACCTGGAAGCAGCGACCGCGACGCCGACGCCCAGCCCCGCTGCCAGCGAGCCGGCGGCGCCGCCGGCGAGCCCGCCCAAGCGGCGCAAGCTGCCGGGGCGCAGCAGCGGCCCCAAGTCGACCGGCGGGGATGTGCAGCTGCTCTTGGACTAGCCGTGACCAGTCCCAGGGCGACGCCGATGGCAACACCAAATGCCGGTCCGAGGTGCAGCCGCGGACGGCGGACCTAGACACTCTCTTATTGGTTGGAGAAGCGCCGTGGATAATAAGACCCGCTTCAGCCCCCCGCTCTGCCGAGCCCGCGCCCTGGCCGCGGCGCTCGTCGTGCTCGTCACCCTGGTCACGCTCCCCTGCCGCGCCGCCGACTGGAAGACTCACTATGACCTGGCGCTGGCACTGTACCAGGCGCAGAAGTTCGAGGACTCGATTCCGGAGTTCAAGGCGGCTTATGAGCAGATGCCAAACCCCGGCCTCCTATTCAACCTGGCCCAGGCCTACCGCAAGGCCGGGCACCCGCGCGAGGCGATCGAGTACTACGATCGCTATCTGTCGGCGGCGCCGCAGCTCAATGAAGAGATGCGGCACAAGGTGGACAGCTACCTGGCCGAGACCCGCAACACCCTGGCCGCGCTGGAGCTGGAGATGAAGCGCCGGCTCGCCGAAGAAAAAGCGGCCCACGAGCATGAGCCAGAGCCCGCCGCGCCGCGGTCACCGCCACCATCGCCACCACCGCCACCGCCCGCCACCGCCGCCGAGCTCGCGGTGCTGACCGCGCCCGCCGCGCCGCCGACCCGGCCGCTTTACAAGCGGTGGTGGCTGTGGACCGCGGTGGCTGGCGCGGCGGTGACCGCTGCCGTCATAACCGGCGGCGTCGTCGCCAGTCAGAGCCCCGCGACCCCGGTAGCGGTGCCCGCCGGGGTCCCGCGCGCGACGATCATCTTCTAAAAAGGAGCGCAGCCAACCATGTCCACATTCAGGAAGCTCAAGTGGTCCCTCCTCATGCTCTGCCTGGCCCCTGTCCTCTGCGGCTGCAGCCAGGCGGCCAGCCCGGTGCTCGAGACTGAGCTATTCGGACTGCCTCGCGATACCGCGCGCCTGGATCTCATGATTACCTGGAACGGCAGCACCGGCTCCGCGGCGTTTTACCGGGATGGGATGAACAACTACACAACCGCAATCATGATGCCGGCGGCACAGGACAGCCCGCCGCAGACCGCGCTGGCCGTCGATCTGCCTGCAGGCACGGTGGGCAAGGTCGGGGTGCGCGCCGAGTCGCGGCCGGCCCTGATGATGGGTCCAAGTGACCTCGGCGATCCCGGAGACCTGGGAGTCCCGCCGGCCCAGCCGGGGGCCGCTGCCGCCGGCTGCGCGACGGTCAATGTCACCGCCGGGACCTTGACCAAGGTTCAGGTGTCGCTGATGGCGCCGCCGCCGCCGCCTTGCTAAAAAAGGACCGCGCCGCGTAGGATGAAACCGGCAGCCGCGCTGTCTCGTACGATCTGCATCCAGTCCATTTGCGGACCTCGTGATCCATGTCCTTTGTTCCCACTATGCCCCTTTTCCATGCTCGCCCTGAGCCGCCTGGTGGTCTGCCCCTGTCATCTCCCCTGCCACCCGAAGGCGGCGGCAGCGGCGGGGGCGATGGGGGGGGAGGGCTGGCGGCCCGCTCCGACGTCGAGCTCCTGCGCTGCCTGGCGGCCGGAGACAGCGCGGCCCTGGCGGCCCTATATGATCGCCATGTAGCGACTCTGCTTACCATGGCGCAGCGGCTCCTGGGAACTCGCAGCGATGCCGAAGATCTGGTGCACGATCTGTTCCTTGAGGTCTGGCTGCGCGCCGACTCCTATGATGCCAGCCGCGCCAGTGTGCGCACCTGGCTGCTCGTGAGGCTGCGCAGCCGCGCGCTCGATCGTCTCAAGTCCGCCGCCTGGCGCCTCGCCGCCAGCAGCACCCCCATCAAGAGTCCGCAAGAGACGCCGGAGAAGCTGGCCGCCGGGCTAAACCTCGACCCCGAGGCCGAGCTGACCCTGCGCGCGACGCAGACCTCGGTGCGCGGCGCGCTGCGGCTGCTCACCGAGGATGAGCAGCGGCTGATCGATCTGGTCTATGTCCATGGAGTCACTCTCGCCGCGGTGGCGGGGCAGATGGACGCGCCGCTCGGTACGGTGAAGTCGCGGCTGAACCGCGTGCTGGGAAAACTTCGCAGCTCCCTTGCCAACCCCCGCAATGAGGTCTGACGTGACCGAGCCCAATGCTGATCCGCTCCTCGCCTTGCTGCTGGACTCGCTGCTCGAGGGCGGCTCGTCCGAAGGCTGCGTGCAGCCGCGCCCCGACTTGCGCGCCGATCTGCTGGCGGCGACCGACGGCGCCCAGCATCGCTTTCCGGGATTCCGCCGCCGCCTGGCGCGGCTCTTTGATCTAAGCGACGCCGCTGCCGAGCAGGTGCTCGCGCAGCTCGGGACCGACACGACGTGGGTGCCGATAAAGACGCTGATGGTCCACCACTTTGTGCCGGGCCCGGCCTGTGGGGAGGCGCACGCAGGCCTTGTCCGCTGTCCGCCTGGGCTCCCATTTCCTGTGCACCGCCATCGCGGCAGCGAGACCACCCTGTTTCTCAGCGGCGCGGTGCGCGATGAAGACACCGGCGAGCTGCTCTTGCCCGGCGATCTGGTGACGCGGCCCGCTGGCAGCCTGCACCGCCTGACCGTCTTGCCACCGCGCGAGTGCATCTTTGCCGTGCTCCTGCAGGGCGAGCTGCCGGACTTCGATCCGCAAGACTGCGACTAGCCGCCAGGGACGACGCGCGCGCCGCGCCAGCGCCGCCGAGGGGGATCACCGGCGGCGGGCAGGCCGCGCGCCGTCGCCGCGGTCCCTGTAGGCCGCAATCCTACTCGCCAGATCGGCGCCGCCACGCTATAAGCCGGTGAAGTCTAGCGGTCGGGCCCCGACCTGGCCGCTGCAGCTCTCTGCAGCCCGCTTCACCCGAGCCTATCTTCCCTTTCGCCCTTCCCTTTGGCTTCTGGAGGTCCCATGCAAAACTACCGCTCTTCTTCTCGCCTCACCCTGGGCCTGCCGGGACTCGCTCTGCTGGCGCTGGGCCTTGGCGCGCTCGGCTGCACCCACCAGCCGGACCCCACGGGCCCCGAAGATGCGGGCCTCGCCCTCACTGCAGCTCAGCGCGGCGAGGCGGTGGCCAAAAAGTACAGCTGCGGCAGCTGCCACAACCCCGAGAGCGCCGCTGCCGGCGTCCTGTCGGGACAGCTGACCCCGCGCCAGGGCACGATGGCCTACGGGGCGAACCTCACGCCCGACCCGGACACCGGCATCGCCGACTGGACAGACGCCCAGATCCTCACCGCGGTGCGCACCGGCGTCGATGACGAAGGTGAGCAGCTGTGCCCGACGATGCCGCGCTTTACCAACCTGAGCGACAGCGATGGCGCCGATCTGGTCGCCTACCTGCGCAGCCTCAAGCCGGTAAACCGGATGATCCCCGAGAGCACCTGCCCGCCGATCAAGCCCATACCCATGATGGACGGCGGCACCCACGACTAAGCGCGCGGGGGCGGCGCCCGGTCGCCGTGACGACCGCGCCGCCCGCCCCTGACCGGACTTGTCCCGGTGCTGGCTGCTCGGCCGCTACGGCGCGGCGGCCAGCGCCTTTGCTTGCGCCCAAGTCGCAGCGTAGTCATGGGAGAGCAGCGGATCGCGACGCAGGGCCTGGGCCAGCTGGTCGGCCGCCTCTTGCGCGGTCGCGCGGCGGGGCGCGGGTGCGGTAAGTGACTGCGCGCGGAGCAGCAGCAGCTCGCCCTTGGTAGCCAGGCTGAGGGCGTGGTTTGGGTTTACGGCAAAGCTTCGCGCCACAGCGGCCAGGCCGGCATGCACCTGCTCGGCCCGCGCCGCTGGCAGGGCCGCGCGGGCCAGCCGCAGGTGGGTCTGCGCCAGGACCTGCCACTTGCCGGGGTAGAGCTCGGGGCTCTGGGTCGCCAGGGTCGCCTTGGCCAGCGCGCGCCGCAGCACCTGGGTGAACTGCAGGTGCTGCAGCGCCAGCCAGTCTGCCGCCACCCACTCAGCCTGGGCGGCGAGGGTCCGGCAGGTGGCGTCGGTCGCGGCGATGGTGAAGCAGCGCCCGAGCGCGGCCTGCAGCTCGGCCAGCGCCTGCCCCGGGTCGCGGCGCTGACGCACGCTCTGCGCCGCTTCGATATAGCGGCCGAGCGCCGCACTCTGCTCGGCATCGAGCAGCGGTCCGCCGGTCTTGCGGGTGATCTCGTAGTTGGCGAAGCCCCGCGCCAGAAGCGGCCCCGGCTCCTTGCCGGCGACAAACAGCCGCTGCGCGGCGCCGATGAAGACGAGGAAGTAGTTGCCGTAACACTCCTGATTGTTGACATTTATATGCGTGCACTGGGCAAAGAGGTCATCTGCCCGGGCTACGATGTCAGCCACTTCCCGCTCATCGCTCACGGTCTGAATGAGTATTGAGAGATTCACCAGGGCGTTCATAGATGGATTGATGAACGTGTCATCCAGGCTGGTCGCCACACGCAGCCAGGACAGCGATTTCTCCAGCGTGGCGCGCAGCCGCTCGTCCCCGCGCACCGCCTGCTCGCTTGCCAGCACCGTATACGAAATAGCCAGATCGCTGGCCCCCCACAGGAAGTTCGGATACTGGTGCATGGTGCGCTCCAGGATCTCGATTCCGCGGCGGCGGAGCTGCTCGGAATCCTGCCCCTGCGCCTGCGCCGCTTCGGCCAGGTTGACGTAGCAGTTGGCCGCCAGGTCGCTGGCGTAGGGATTATTAGCGTCCCGCTGCAGGACCTCCTCGGCGGCGCTCAGGCAGCGCTGCGCCAGAGTCGCCGAGGTGTGTCCGACTCTAAGGATTCCGATCCGCACCGAAGACGCATAGGCCTTCTTCAACAGTCCTGCGGTGCTTCCGGGCTCGGCGCGATCGATCTTGTCGCTGGCGGCAATCGCTGCTTCATACGCCTCGTCCGTGGGCCGACCGAGGCTTCCTGCCATCTCGATCTGGCGGATCCACGCTTCGGCCAGCCCTTCGTAGATCTGGGCATCGCTCTGGCCGATGCTGGCGGCGGCCTGATAGCTGCGCACCGCATCGGCAAACTCCCGCGTGGCCTCTTCGTAGCGGCCGTGGTCGCGCGCTTGCAGGGCGCGCTCCAGGTAAATGTCGCCGGCGAGCTTGGTGCTCTCGTAGAGCCAGGGGGTAGCCTGCTGCGTCGCCCGCGCCTGGCGCAGCGCCGCTTCATAGTCGCGCTGATAATAGGACAGGAGAGCTTCCAGGTAGCCGGAGCTCTCGCGCTGCAGCGCCTGACTGCGCTGCAGCGCCGCGATGGCCGGCTGCAGGTACTGCGGCTCAATCCGTTGCAGCTGCTTTTTGGCCCACTGCCCGCCGCCGCTCAGCCGCGCTTGGTACATCGCCTGCTCATAGTGCTTGCCCAGCGCCAGCCCCAGCGCATAGTGCACCTCGGCGCTCTTTTGGCCGGCCTGCAGGGCCTGCTGCAGCTGCGCCAGCGCCTGCGGGTACTCGTGAAGCGCCAGGTGCCCGCGCCCGAGCGCGTAGTGCACAAGCCCGCGGCCTAGCGCCCCGTAGCCCTCCAGCTCCTGCTTGAGCTGCTGCATCCGCGTGCGGACGAGCGCCTTTTCATGTCCGAGGTCATGCAGCGGCAGCTGGCGCGAGCTGCGCAGCGTCCACTCCATGTCCTTTATCTCCTGGCCCAGGCGCTCGGCCAGCTCGGCCTGCCGGCGGGCCCGCTGCTCGCGCTCGCGCGCCGCCAGCTCCTGCCGCGCCCCATAGGTCGCAAACCCCAGCACGAGCAGCAGCAGCGCCGCGCCGAGCGCGACCAGGGGCTTGTGCTTGCGCGCGCCGCGATAAAGCCGCCGCGCCCGCCCGATCGGCCGCGCCAGCACCGGCACGCCGTCCAGGTAACGGCCCAGCTCTTCCGCCAGAGCGCGCGCCGAGTCGTAGCGCGCCGTCGGCTCTTTCTCCAGGCACTTGAGGGTCACCGCCTCCAGGTCGGCGGGGACGCTCGGCTCCAGCGCCC
Source organism: Polyangia bacterium (assembly GCA_044222245.1). Classification (GTDB taxonomy): domain Bacteria; phylum Myxococcota_A; class Polyangia; order Palsa-1104; family JAEUJZ01; genus CALFML01. The sequence continues at coordinate 106,991 of JBGANQ010000014.1, forward strand.
GCAGCGGCGGCGGCTCCTCCGTGAGAACCGAGAGCAGGATGTCGAGCTCACTGTCTCCGCGGTGCGGCGTCTGGCCGGTCAGTAGTTCATACAGGGTCACCCCCAGGGCATAAACATCGGTGCGCCGATCCAGGTGGCGGATGTCGCCGCGCGCCTGCTCTGGCGCCATGTAGCGGGGCGTCCCTTCGATAAGGCCGGTGCGGCTCTGCTCGGTGCCGGCGGTCTCGCGCGCCAGGCCGAAGTCGGTCACGTACGAGTGGAAGCCTCCCTGGTCGGTGCGCTCGACCATGATGTTACTGGGCTTGCGGTCAGCGGCGCGCGGTCGCGTCGCCCGCAAGCCCGCGCGACGTCCGCCGGAGCGGTTGCGGGCGGATTACCGGCGTGGGGAGCGGCAGTCCACACCAGGCCAGATAGGAAGGCGGCCTAGCGAGCCTATTGCACCGGCGGAGCAGGTCCACAGCGACGCCGTACAAGGTCGTACAGAAGGACGAAGGTGAACAGGCAGCTCCGGCCGAGCCGCTGCAGCCACGCCAGCCAGTGCTTCTCTTAGGCGCTATGGCGGTCCGCTCGCGCCGCCGCCCTCTTTCGCAAAAACCGCCGGGCCCCGCCCGGCCAGAAGTTTCTCAAGCTCGGCCAGGTTCACCGGCTTGACCAGGTGACCGTTGCAGCCGGCCTCATGCGAGCGAGCGCGGTCGCTGTCCTGGCCCCAGCCGGTGAGGGCAACAATAGTCATGCTGCGCCCCCAAGGCTCGGCGCGAATCCGCCGGGTGGCATCGTAGCCGTTAAGCCGCGGCATCCCCAGGTCCATGAGGATCAGGTTGGGCCGGAATGCCGCTGCTACCTCAACGGCCTCGAGGCCGTCGTGCGCGGTCCTGACCTCGTTGTTGAGGAGCTGCAGCATCATCGCCAGCGTCTCGGCGCTATCGCGGTTGTCGTCCACGACGAGGATGCGCCACCGGGGCCCGGCCGCTGGAGCGACGCCGCCCGCCGCGGTCGGGTTCGTTGTCTCGAGCTGCGCCGGCAGGGTCGGCAGCTTGACGGTGAACTTGCTGCCCTGACCGGGACCGCCGCTGTGCGCCGTCACCGTCCCGCCGTGCATCTCGACCAGGCCCTTGACCAGCGCCAGGCCGATGCCGAGGCCGTCGGTCGTCCGCTCTAGCGGCCGGTCGAGCTGGGCGAACATATCGAAGATGCTCGCCAGCGACTCGACCGGAATGCCGATTCCGGTGTCGTGCACCACCACCACCACCTCGCCGCCCTGCTGCTCGGCGCACAGCCCGATGCGGCCGCCGCGCGGGGTGTACTTGGCGCTGTTGGTCAAGAGGTTGCTGAACACCTGGGCGAGCCGCGTCAGGTCGGCGTCGAGATAGACCGGCCCCGGCGGCAGCGCCAGGGTCAGCTCGTGCCCCTTGTCATCGATGAGCGGACGCGCCGTCTCGACGGCGCTGCTCACCACGTCGGCGAGCGCCACGCGCGCGCGACGCAGCTCCATCTTGTTGCGGTTGATGCGCGAGACGTCCAGGAGGTCATCGATGAGCCGCACCATGTGCGACAGCTGGCGGTCCATCATCGCCTGCACGCGCTCGGCCGTCCCGGCGCTGCCGCCGGCGAGCCGCAGCACCTGCAGGCCGTTGCGGATGGGCGCCAGCGGGTTTCGCAGCTCGTGGGCCAAAAGGGCGATGAAATCGTCCTTCTTGCGATCAGCGGCACGCAGCGAGTCCTCCAGCTGCCGCCGCGCGGTGATGTCGGTGCCGGTCGCAGCGAGGAACAGGACGCGGCCCTCTTCATCGGTCACCGGGGCCAGCACCAGGTCGACGATGCGCTCGGCGCCGCTGCTCACAAAGTAGCGGCTCTCGGTGCGGAACTGCTGACCGGCCGCCGCTTGCCGGCACGCCGCCTCGATGCGCCCCATGAGCTCGGGCGAGCGGTTCCACCAGCCGCAGGCCCAGAGCGGCCGCCCGATGACCTCCTCGCGGGTGAAGCCGCAGCCGTCCAGCCACAGCCGGTTGGCCTCCACCACCGTGCCGTCGAGGGCAAGGACCCCGGCGAAGCTCGTCCCCTGCTCGAAGAAGGCGCGGAACTTGGCGTTGGCCTCGGCGGCGCGCCCGGCCTCGGCGGCCGCCCGGCGGTAGCGCTCCTCGCTCTCGCGCAGGCTCTGCTCGGCGCGCTTGCGGTCGGTGATGTCGCGGCCGACCTTGGCGGCGCCGATGATCTGGCCGCTGCCATCGCGCAAGGGGGAGACGGTGAGCGAGATGTCCAGGCGCCGGCCGTCCTTGGCCACCCGCACGGTCTCAAAGTGCTTGATCCGCTCGCCGCGGCGCAGCCGCATGAGGATCGAGCGCTCCTCTTCCAGGCGCTCCTTGGGCACGATCAGGGTGATGGGCTGGCCGATGGCCTCGCTGGCGGAGTAGCCAAAGAGCCGCTCCGCCCCAGCGTTCCACGACAGGATGATGCCATCGAGCGACTTGCTGACGATGGCGTCCTCCGAGGTCTCGACGATCGACGCCAGCCGGACCCGCGCCTCCTCATCGCGCTTGCGCTGGGTGACGTCGCGAAAGACCAGCACCGAGCCGACCGGAGCCGCGTCCCCGTCGCGGATGGCGGCGGCGCTGTCCTCGATGGGTCGCTCGGTGCCGTCGCGGGCGATGAGCAGCGTATGGTTGGCCAGCGCCACCACCGTGCCGTCCCGCAGGGCGCGGAGGGCGGGATTTTCGACCGGCTCGCGGGTGTGCTCATTGATGATGCGAAAGACCTCGAGCAGCGGCTGTCCCGCGGCCTCGGCCTGCGACCAGCCGGTCAGCGCCTCGGCCACCCCGTTGAGGAACGTCACCCGCCCGGCGACGTCGGTGGTAATCACCGCGTCGCCGATGCTGGACAGGGTGATGCGCAGCAGCTCTGACTGCTGCCGCAGCGCCGCTTCAGCCGACTGGCCGGTCTGAGGGATGCTCTGCGCGGACTGCAGCGCCATCGAGCTTGGCAGCTCGTCGTCGTCTCGCTCGGCCATCACCTATCCGTTACCCGTGAGCCTGGCCAGCGCCCGGACAGCGCCGCGCCCGCGCGTGCTGCGCCGGCAAGGTGCCGCAGACCTGGCACCGATTCCGAGCCTCGCGGTCGGAGGAGCATGCGTACGCCTAGAATCTGGACCTCGTTGGCTGGCGCGGCCAGCTTGGCTCCGGACATCACTGAACAACCGACTAGCCTATGGGATGAGTCGCAGGCCGCTGCATGCGGCATATCTTGTACACTCCGCATCGTAGCGCATGCTGTACGTTATGGTAGTCCATGCTTGATATTCCTTCGCCGGTGCGCGAGCTTGCCGAAGATACCCTCGCCTACGCGCCGCTGCGCGCCGGCGATCGGCGCCTTGTCCGGCCCGGCTATGTAGTCAGCCTGGGACTTACGCCCGGTCCCCGCAGCACCGTCATCAGCCGCCTGCGCCTCGGCCCCGGCGAGGTCGCCGCCACGGTTGCCGAGATCCGCGCGCTACTGCGCGCCGAGGACCGCAAGAGCGCCCACTGGGAGGTCGGCTCCTCGGCAACCCCGGCCTCGCTGGCCGAGGAGCTGACCGCGCTCGGCCTGCAGCCGGCGGCGCCGCCGTTTCAGACCACCGCTGGCCTCGTGCTGCCCGCCACGCCGCCCGCGGTCGGCACCCTGCCCGACACGGTGCGCATCACCCGCGTCACCACCCGGGAGGACTTCCGCCGGGCCCAGGAGCTCTACTGGCACTGCTTCAACTTCACTCCTGATGCTGCAGCCCAGGCCGCGGTCGAGGTAGACTTTCGCCGCCTCACCGCGGGCTCGACCTGGCTGTGCTACCTCGCCTGGCGTGGCGAGGAGGCGGTGGGCGCCGCCGATGCCGCGCTGACGCCGAGCGGGGTCATCATGTTCGGCGGCGCGACGCTGCCGCACGCCCGCGGTCACGGCGTCTACCGGGCGCTCGTGTGGGCGCGCTGGCAGGAGGCGGTACGCCGCGGCACTCCCTATCTGATCACCCAGGCCGGAGCGCTGTCACGGCCGGTCCTTGTGCGCCTTGGCTTTGTCGAGACCGCGCAGATCCGCAACTTCGTCGATAGCTCCTTCGACTGCGGGGTCTAGCAAAGCGGAGACTGCGTTCCGCGCGCCGCCCAGGGCGCTGCTGGCAACACCTCGCCGCGCCCGCCTCGCCCCTGGGCTGCGGCCAGGCCGCGCCGAGCATCGCCTAGCATTGTTTGCCGCGGCGTCGCTCTCGGCGGCGACCCCGCTGGGCTTGATGTCGCGGTGGATGAGCCCCTGGCGATGCGCGCAGTGCAGCGCTTCGGCGACCTGGCGGATCACCTGGACCTTGTCGAGCAGCGTCATCTCCAGCTGGGCGCGGCGCAGCGGCTGACCGGTGATGAGCTGCATGGCGATGTAGGGATAGCCGGGCTGCTCCTCACTTGAGGGCAGCTCGCCGCACTCGAACACCTTGCAGATGTGTGGGTGATCGAGCGAGGCCTGCAGGCGCGCCTCGCGCATGAAGCGGCGGACGAAGATCTCGCCGCTCGTCCCCGCGCCGTGCCCAAGCTGCGGGTGGACGATCTTGAGCGCCACCCAGCGGCTCAGCCGCGCGTCCCGCGCCTTGTACACGGCGCCCATGCCGCCGGTCCCGAGGATCGCCGCGACCTGATAGCGGTCCCAGTTCTGCAGCGCGCGCGGGATGCGCGAGCCGGGCGCATCGGGACTTGAGTGCGGACCCGAGCAGCGGCCTTCCTCCAGGCCCCCGACCGTCGACTGGTCAGGTTCGCACGTCATCTGATCATCATATCAAAGATAGGGGTCCCTTAGAACCGGGCGACCTATATACTGCGCCCCGCCATGAACTGCGCTCACCGCCCTGCCAAGTTTCCTGTCGGCCTTCTTTTTTGTCCCGCGCTCTTACTCGCTCTTGGCTGCTCCGCCCCCGAGCCGCCCGAGCCGCCGCCGCCCGTCGATGACGGCGCCAAAAAGTGCGCAGTTGCGCCGCCGCGGCTTGGCGGCACGGCCGAGACCCGCGACCTCGCGGCGGCCGCGGCCCACTGCGGGGTGCCGGCGTTTTCCTGGCTGGCCAGCACCGACCTTGGCAAGGTCGTCAAAAAAGGAATCCACGATCACTTCACCACCGACAGCCTCAACGTGCTGCTGGCGCTCAGCCATGTCACCCCGAGCGGCCCGCTGCACGAGGTCGATCTCGATCAGATCGCCTACCTGACCCAGGATCGCGGCAAGCCCATCGAGGCCAGCGCGCTCGTCGCCTACCCCGCGGACTTGGCGACCCGCAGCAGCGTCGATGTGCTGCTGGTGCTGCACGGCACCGCGGGCTTTACCGACAGCTGCGCGCCCTCGAGCACCACCGACGCGCGGCCGCTCGTCGCGGCGCTCGCCTCGCTCGGCTACCTCGTCGTCGCCCCGGACTACCTTGGCCTGCGCGGGCTCGACGGCCCCACCGGCTTCCTGCACCCCTACCTGGTCGGTCAGCCGACCGCCCTGGCGGCGCTCGATGCGGTGCGTGCCGCGGCGCGGCTGCTGGCGCAGGGCGAGACGCCGCTGTGCGCCTCTACTCGCTTTGCCACCGTGGGTGGCTCGCAGGGGGGGCACGCCGCGCTGTGGGTCGACCGGCTGGCCCCCTACTACGCCCAGGAGCTGCAGCATGTGGGGGTGGTCGCCACGGTGCCGCCGGCCGATCTGCTGGCCGAAGGGACGCGGGCGCTGCGGCAGAAGGTCCCGGCGAGCGCCAACATGGCCGCCTTCTTCGCCGCCGCCAGCGACTGGTACGGGGTCGGGCAGCGGCTCGCCGAGGTGTTCGTGGCGCCGCTCGACAAGGACATTCCGGCCGAGCTCGCCGCGACCTGCAACCCGGGCAGCTCGTTCAAAGACAAGGACCTGGCGGCGGTGTTCAAAAAGCCGCTGCTCGACGCCGCGGCGCTGCCGGGCGGGCTGGCCGGCCTGTCGCCCTGGGGCTGCCTGATCACCGAGAACGGACTGACCACGACCTCGGTGAAGCGCCTTGCCCCGACCGCGCCGGGCTACGACATCCTGTTTGTCCTTGGTGAGTCCGACACCCTGGTCGACTCGCCCACCGAGCGGCAGAGCTTCTCCACCCTGTGCGGTCAGGGGATGGCGATGCAGTTGCTGGAGTGCGCCGGGGCCAGCCACACCAAGGCGACGCAGTGGGCGCTGCCCGAGCTGGTCGACTTCCTCCGCGACCGCTTCGCCGGCAAGGCCGCGGACACCGCGCACTCCTGCCAGCTGGCGGCGCCGGTCACCTGTCGGGGAACCCCTTAGTCGAGCGCCCTGCCAGCTGGCGAGCACCGCGGCGCCGGGCCCTCACTTAGGGGACCTGCTCTTGGCGAGCGCGGCGCCGCCGGGCTGGCTTCAGGGCCGGCGCAGCGGCAGCAGCGCGCGCAGCCGGCCCTCGCGCAGGAACAGCCCGGCCCAGGCCAGCACGCCGAGCAGCAGCGGCGCCACGAACACATCGCCGATGCGGACGTGGGTCGCCACCGCCCCGCCGAGGTAGCCGGTGACCAGGATGGCGCCGAGGATGCTGGTCGGCGGGAGCGCGTAGAGCAGCGCGCACAGGATCTCGACCAGGCCGATGGCGGTGAGCGAGCTCTGGGGATAGCCGAAGCTGGCGAACCCCTGAACGACCGTGGCGCTGTGGCTTACCTTCATGGCTCCGCTCAGTAGGAGCGCCAGCACCGGGAGCGCGCTGAGCACGCGTCCGGTCCATAACATGGCTTTACTGGGTACTGCGGCTGACTCGGTCATGGGAGAGGCTCCTTTGCGAGCGCGGCGCCGCAGCTCCGCCCGCTGATTGTCCAGGCTGGCAGTGGCGGCGACGGCAGCTCAGTGAAGCGGCGACAGTACTATCTATCTACGTGAGCGTCAAAGACGCCGGTCTCGATAAGTCCGCTGCGCTTTATCTGGACGAAGATGCGGTAGTCGCCCGGGCCGGGGAAGCCGTAGGGGAAGCTGACCTCGGCAGGCAGGGCGCCGGTCAGGTGATGGCCGGCATGGCCGCCGGTGCGCTGCTCGCCGGGGTCGGCTCCAGCGACCAGGCCGAGCGTCGCCATCGGCACCGAGCCCGACGGGTGGACATGGGCAAAGACGCTGCCATCGCGCTTGATGAAGGCGGCGTGACCGAGCATTCCCATGTACAGCTGCAGGTCGGAGGCCGGCTGCCCGGACGCGGTCTCGACCCGGAATCGAAACAACGAGGCGGTGCGGGCGCTCAGCGGCTCCGGTCCGCGCTGCCAGATCATCTGCGCGCCTGCAGACAGCGGTGAGCGCGTGCGCGCCGGATCGGCGCTGCGCAGCGGTGGGCCGCCGCCAGCTGCATCATCGCCGGCGAGCGGCGCCCCCGCCAGCGCGGCCGGCAGCGTGAGCTCGGCGACCAGGGTCTCGGGGACGCCGGTGGCGTGCACGACATCGGCGAACAGGCGATAGCGGCCGGCCGGCGCCGCGGGGAGCTCGATGGTGAAGACGCCGGCGGCGCGCTCGCTCGGGTGCAGGTGGAAGACCTGCTCGAGCTCGGGCTCGTGCACCATGAACAGGTGCATGAGGTGCTCGTGATCGGGCAGCAGATCATCCAGCCGCTGCTCCTGCCAGCCGGAGCTTGCCAGCTGCAGGGTGAGCGTGGCGCCGTCCACCCGGGCGTCCATGCGCAGCGGCCGGTAGACGTTCTGGGCGACCCGCGCCGCCTCCTCCTGCCACCAGCGGGCGCCGCCCCACACGGCCAGCCCGAGCAGCACCGCGGCGACAGCCTGCGCCCGCCGCTTCTGCCGCAGGACGGCGCCGGTGAGCGCCGCTCCCGGCGGCAGCTGCGCTTCACCGCTGCTCGCTCCGACGATGCTGACCAGGCCGGCCAGCAGGATGAGCAGGCCGGCCAGCAGCGCGACGCCGAGCGCCGCCTGCATGCCGGCGGTGCGCTGCGGCAGGGTCGGCACCGGCACCGCGAGCTCGCCGCTGCCGCGCCGGCCATCGACCAGGATCCGCACCTGCCACGAGCCGGGAGTCATCATCCACAGGTGGGCGCTGAAGGTCTGCGGATCTTCGGCATCGCGCGTCGCCACATCCGGAGTCGGCGCCAGCACCGCCCCATCGCCGCTGAGCGGCAGCGGCACCACGCGCAGCCGGTCGAGGTCGCGATCCGCGGCGCGAATCTGCAGGTCGGCAACGCCGGGAATCACCTCGGGCGGGCGCACCGTGACATATAGCGCATAGGGCCCCGCCTTGCCCTCATAAAAGACGTCCGGACTGCCGACGTGGGCGCGCGCCGCGCCGCCCGGCCCAAGGAGCAAGCCCAGGAGCAAAAGCTTGCGCAAGATCCGACAGCGCATGACTACCTCTGCACCCCGCGCAGGAAGCGCGCCGCTCCCAGCCCCAGGCGCACGCTCAGCAGCGCCGCCAGCCCCGCCAGTCCGAGCTGGCTGCGAAACCCGAGCGCGCCGTCCGCGCTGGCAAAGACGTGCCGAAACTCCGGCCAGCTCGGGCGAGTCGAGAAGCCAAAGTAGTGGGCGCCAAAGAACCAGTTGCGCGCCGCCGGCGACAAGAGGAACGCCGAGAACGGCCACTGCACGGCCAGAAAGACCCCTAAAAAGACGGCCGCCAGCACCACGCTCTTTTGCCACGGCGGCTGACCACCGAGGTAGGGCGCAAGCAGGTCGAGCCCAAGCGCCGGAAAGATCAGCAGCAGCGGAAATCCCGGCGGGACCATGTGAGTCACGGCGTGATAGACCGGACCGAGCTTGGGCGTCGCTGGGAACAGCGGAAACAGCCACAGGATAAGGAGCATCTCGACCGTGTAGATAGCCGCCACGATCGTCGCGCCAAGCCGATGCCCGGAAGCGCGGCCGACGGCGCACAGGACCAGCGGCGCGCAGGTCGCAATGACGCGATAAAACTGCCCGCTGTGCTGCATCGAGCGCCGGATGAGCTCCATCTGGAAGGTCAAAAACCCGATGAGCACCATGGCGCCGATGGCCAGAAACAGCAGCCGCAGCAGCTCGTGCGTGCGCCCGCGCGCCCGGTTCATCAGCCCGGCCAGGAAGATGAGGGCGCCGAGCTCGATCCCCAGCAGTCCAAGCGCCAGCACCGAGTGCGGCGGGCTGAGGATCTTGACGTCGAGTCCGTAGGCGTTGTGCCACCAGTTGTCAAACGGCGCCGAGGCCAGCATGGCGATGCCGCCCCAGGCGGAGATGAACGCCCCGAGCGGTCCGCGCAGGCCCCAGATGCGCACTGTGGCCGCGGTGTCGCGCCGGCGATCAAAGCTCAGGGTGAGGATCTGGTAGCCGCAGGCGAGCCCCGCCAGCACCGCGCCCAGGTAGATGAGCAGGTGCGGCGGCGACCAGAAGGTGTCACGGCCAATCGAGCGGTGCCAGGAGATGTCCCACTGCACCCCGAAGATCGCGCATGCCACCGCCAGCACGGTCACCCACACGTACCAGGCGACCTGCCCCGAGCCCTGCGGCCCGCCAGAGCCCCCAATAAACGACGAATTAGACGGCGAGTCAGACGACGCTACCGCGGGCACGCGAGGCAGGCTTGGAGCAGGCTGCATGAGTTCCTCTGGCCCCACAGCCTATCACTTTAGCGGCCGCCCGGCTCTAGCAGCGCGGGCCCCTGCTCCAGCTCGCGCTTAGCGGCCAAGTATCATTTGAAGGTTGCCGGTCGACTTGGCGAGCTGCCACTGGAGAAATTCCTTATCGACCTCCTCAATGTTCATGTACAGGCCAAGCTCAGTGCCGTTGCGAAACGCCCGCACATGATGGACGGCGCCTTGATACCAAACTGGCGCATGACCCCCATGCCAAGCCGGTCGCGCACCGGCGCTCCCTGCCTGTGCGGATCTGACATGGTGGGCAGCGTGCGCTCAACGGGGCGCGTCCAGCTTGCGGGTACGGCTTGAAAAGCCTCGGCCAAGACGCCACACTATGAAAATAGCATCGCTACGTGGCGACCCTGCCCCCGCCGCCTCACGTAGCGAGTTCCCGCCAAGAGCTGCCCGAGCCAAGGAGATTGTAATGTCGATAGCCCGCCGTCGCACATCCCTGCTCGCCTTGTTGCTTTTTGCCGCTGCGATGCTCTACGGCGCCCAAGCTGCCCACGCGCAGCGCCGGGTCGTCATCTACTATGGCCACCCGGTCGAGAAGGCGGGCCTGTTCATGATGAACTTCCGCGGCGGCCCCGCCTTCGGCGTCGCCAACACCGGTGACCAACTGCGCTTCCTCGGGGCGCTGAGCGTAGACCTCGGCTTCGCGGTCTCGCGCGATTACAACGCCTATATCGTCCTGACGCCCCAGGTCCAGCTGCGCGACAGCTTCTTCAACTTCTCTTTTCCGATCGGATTCCAGTACGACATCCGCATCGCCCGCGGCCTGTACCTGTATCCGCGCGCCAGCATCGGGTACTCGGCGCTCGTATTCACTTCGTCTTTTGACTACGGGCCATTCCGCTACTACACGTCAAGCACGGTGCACGGCGGTATCCTGATTCCCGAGTTTGGTCTGAAGTACGTCGTAAACGGCCGCCTGAACCTTGGCTTCGAGCCCTTCAGCCTGCCGGTCTTCTTTAATGGTGACGGCTATAATATCTGGTATCGTTTCATGTTCTTTATCGGCTTCAACGCCTGAGACTGCGCGCCGCCCCGCGCGCCCGTCCGCCGGCATACCGCCCCAAACAGAGAGAACCGAAGATGAGCATAGTTCTTGAACCCATAGGCGTGGTAAGCGGCGGGCGCGAGCTGCCCCTTGATGACGCATGGGGGAAGAGTCGCGCGCAGCTCGTGCTCGACGCCAGCCGCTTTACCCCTGCCGCCCTGGCAGGACTGTCCGATTTCTCGCATGTGGAGGTTATCTATTACTTCCACAAAGTGGGCGATGATGAGGTGACCACCGGCGCCCGCCATCCGCGCGGCCGCACTGACTGGCCGCTCGTCGGCATCTTCGCCCAGCGGGGCAAGAACCGCCCGAACCGCATCGGCGTCAGCACCTGCCGGATCCTCTCGGTCCAGGGGCTGAGCGTCGAGGTCGAGGGTCTGGACGCGATCGCCGGCACGCCGATCTTGGATCTCAAGCCGGTCCTGGCGGGCTTTCAGCCGCGCGGCGAATTTCACGAGCCGCCGTGGGCGACCGAGCTGATGAAAGACTACTGGTGAAGCTCAGGGTTGCCCGGCAGGCCTGAGCACCGGCGCTCATCCCGCCTGCAAAGAGCCAATCTAGTTCACCGGTGAATTAGATATTGTGCTGGTGAACGATTCCTGGCATCGTCTCTTCATGGCGTCCGAAAGAAGGCTGTTCTTTCTGCTCCATCAGGCGCATCGCGCGGTCGTCGCGCATGCCAACACCCGGACCCTGGATCTGCTCGGGGTCTCGTCCACGCAGCTCGCGCTCATCTACTACGTGGCCAAGCACCCCGGCTGCTCGCTGACCGAGGTCGCCAACCTGTTTGACCTCAACAAGTCGGCGGTGAGCGGCGTCGTACAGCGCCTGGAGCGCGCGGCGATCCTGGTCCGCCGGCCAAATCCCCAGGACGGACGCGGCAGCCTGCTGTTCATTACGGAGAAAGGCGAGGCGGTGCGCGCGCAGTCGCTGCCCGTCCTGCGGCGCCTCACGGCCGAGCTCACCAGCGGCTTTGACGAGACGGAGCTCGCCACCATCTTTCGATTCTTGAACTCGATCGTCGACCGCTACGCTGACCGCGACCGGGGCGACGAGCTGAAGGAGAGCCCATGAGTGACATCCTGGTTTCGCAGGACGGCAGCGTCCTGCAGATTGAGCTCAATCGACCCGCCAAGAAGAACGCCCTTACCCTTTCGATGTATGAGGCGCTGATTAGCGCGCTGCGGGCTGCGGGCACCGACCCGAGCGTCCGCGTCGTGCTGCTGAGCGCCGTCGGCAGCGCCTTCTGCGCCGGCAATGACCTCGGCGATTTCCTGGCCGCCTCGGCCCTTGAAAATGACTCGCCGCCGATCCGCTTTATCGAGACCCTGGTGACCTTCCCCAAGCCGATCGTCGCTGCCGTCGGCGGCGCCGCGGTGGGGATCGGCGCGACGATGCTCCTTCACTGCGAGCTGGTGTACGCCAGTGAAGCGGCGCGGCTCTCCATGCCCTTTGTCAGCCTGGGGCTGGTTCCCGAAGCCGCCTCCAGCCTGCTGTTGCCCGAGCGAGTCGGCCACCTCATCGCCAGCGAGATGCTGCTTCTCGGCACACCGATCGAGGCCCGCCGCGCGGTCGAGCTCCGCCTGATCAACCAGGTGGTCAGCCCCGCCACCGAGCTTTTCGCCTTCGCTCGCAGCAAGGCGCAAGCGCTGGCGCAGCAGCCGCCGCAGGCCGTGCGCACGACCAAGGCTCTTTTGCGCAACCGCCAGAGCGCGATCCTCGCCTGCGTGAGGGAGGAGGAGCATCACTTCGCCGCCAGCCTCGCTTCCCCCGAGGCCCGCGAGGCGCTCACCGCCTTCCTCGAGCGCCGCCCCCCCGACTTCAGCAAGTTCTCGTAAGAGCTGCGCCCCCCCTTGGGCGCAGCCGCCAACGACTACTGGCTAGCTTGCTCGCGCTGCAGGAACAGCGCGCCCTGAGTCACCACCCGCTGCCCTGGGACAAGGCCGCTGAGGATGCGCACCTTGCCGTTCTGCTCGGGGCCGACCTCGACCTTGGCCGACTGGAAGCTGTGGTCCTCGTTTACCACCATGACGACGCTCTGATCGCCATCGTTTAGCACCGCGCTGCTCGGCAGGGCGATGGCCTTGGGCCCGCCCTGGCTGCTCAGCTCCACCTTGGCGAACATCTCGGGCTTGAGGCGCCCGCCGGGATTTGGCACCACGCAGCGCAGCTTGACCGTGCGCGTGTCGGGGTCCACCGTGTCGTGGACGTGCACCACCTTGCCGGCGAAGGTCTCCCCGGGGTAGGCGGGCACCCGGACGCTCACCGCGGCGCCGACCTGGACAAAGCTCAGATCCTGCTCGTAGGCATCGGCGAGCACCCAGACCGTGGACAGGTCGCTGATGGTGAGCAGCGGATCGGTCGAGTCGGCGCGCACCTCCTGCCCGACAAGGACGCTGCGCTCGACCAAAAGGCCGTCGACGCGCGCCCGCAGCGACGCGCTCACTGCCGGCTCACTCGGCGAGACTCCGAGCGCGCGCAGCTGCGCCGCGGTGCGCGCCACATCCGAGGTCGCCTTGCGGAAGTCGGCCTCGATCTGGGCCAGCTCCTTGGTTGAGATCGCGCCGTCCGCCATCAGCTTGCGGCCGCGCTCGATCGCCTTCTGCGCGAGGCTCAGATCCTGCTGCGCCTTGAGCGCGTCCGCCTGGATCTGCCCCACCGTCGGCGAGCTGAGCTCCAGCAGCGCCTGTCCGGCCTTGACCTTGTCGCCCGGCTTGACCAAAAGCGCCGTCACCCGGCCGTCGATCGACGCGGCGACCCGCTGCGTATGATCCTCGTCAAAGCTGACCCGCCCGGTGAGCGCCACCAGCGTCGCCCCTTGGGCCTCTTTGACGGTCTCGATCTTGACGAACTTCATGCGCGGGCTGCCCGGCTCCAGCCGCCGCGAGGGGTGCGCTTCGACTTCGCCGGCCGCCTCGCTCGGCGGCTTCTGACAGCCCGACCCGAGCGCGAGCAGCGCCAATAGGACTCCGGTGCATCGCATCACTTGATGTCTCCTGCTACGGCGTGCGAGACCTCGACGAGGCTCTGCCGATACTCATGCTGGGCGCGCAGGTACTGCGCGCGGGTGTCCAGATAGGTGCGCTGCGCCTCCAAGAGCTCCAGGAGCGACGCCGCCCCCGCCTTGTACGCGTGCTCGGCGACGCGCAGGGCGGCCTCGGCGCGCTCGGACATGCCGCCCGCTTCAAAGGCATCAAGGAGCAGCTGCGCCCGCGCCACGCGCCGCGCCGCCCCCGCCACATCCTGCTGCACCAGCAGCCAGATCCGCTCGATCGAGTTCTCGGCCCGCTTCTGATCGACGCGCGCCCGCCCGACGCTCGCCTGGTTGCGATCAAAAAGCGGCAGCGGGAACGAGACCCCAAGCCCGAGTGAGTTGGGGTTGTCGCCCGAGGCGGTAAACTCGCTGTGCTGGTAGTTGAGGCTTACCGAGATGTCGGGCAGGGCCTCGCGCTGGGCCGAGCTGAGCGTGGCCGCGCTGGCGGCGCGCGACTGCCGGGCGGCCAAAAGATCCGGCCGCTGCTGCGCCGCCCGCTCGAGCAGCGCCGGCAGCGGCTCGGCGGCGGTGCGGGCCGTGGCGTGGGCGAGCGCCGGCGGCAGCGCCTCGGCCGCCGCGAAGCCGAGCAGCGCCGCCAGCTTCTGGCGCGCCAGATCGAGCTCGCTCTCGGCGTCGATCACCGCGGTCTGGTAGCGCAAGCTCTCCAGCTCGATCTTGCGCAGCTCGTTCTCCGAGATGTCGCCGGCGGCAAAGCGCGACCGGCTGATGCGCACGGTCTCGGCGTAGCGGGCGTTGGTCTCGCGGGCCAGCTCGCGCGCCTCCTGGGCGCGCAGCGCATCCATGAAGCCGGTGCGCACCTGGTAGACCACCTCGCGCAGGGCGTCTTCGACGAGCAGGCGCTTGGCGACGATGCCCTCCTCGGCGGCGCGGATGCGCGCGGTGCGCTTGGCCCAGATGTCCACCACCTCGCTGATGGCGATGTTGTGCTGGGTCTGGCCGAAGGCGCCGGGCTGCGGAATCGGCGGGTACTGCGGGTTGGCCTGGCCGATGACGATGTTGCCCAGGTTGTACGAGATGACGGGGTTTGGATAGACGCTGGCCGCCGCCCGATCGTACTGCGCGGTCTCGATGTCGAGCCGGGCGGCGAGGATGTCGCGGTTGCGCGACAGCGCCGTGCTCACCGCCTGGCCGACCGTCAGCGCCTCCGCGGCCAGGCCCTGCTCGGCGCCGGCGGCGGGGCTGCCGCCAAGCCGCAGGCTCAGTCCGACTACCAGCAGCGCCGTGCGCCAGCTTGCCAGTCTGCTCATTGTCCCACCTCTTCCCGGGCGAGCTGCCGCTGCCGCCGACCGGTCCCGAACCAGCGCTCGAACAGCTCGTACAGGGTCGGCAAGAGCAGCATGGTGAGCAGCGTCGAAGAGACCAGGCCGCCGATGATGACGATCGCGAACGGGCGCTGGGTGTCCGAGCCGATGGCGTGCGACAGCGACGCCGGCAAGAGGCCCAGCGAGGCGAGCAGCGCAGTCATCAGCACTGGCCGCAGCCGCTGCGAGACTGCCTGCAGGATCGCCTCTTCGCTGTCCGGCGTCTTGGCGCGCGCCTGCCGCACATAGGTGATAAGCAGGACGCCGTCCATCACCGCGACCCCGAACAAGGTGATAAAGCCCACCGCCGCCGAGACCGAAAGCACGGTATGGGTCAGGTACAAGGCGAACACGCCGCCGACGGTGGCAAACGGCACGTCGAGCAGCACCACCACCGCCGGCAGCGCCGCCCCAAACGCCATGTAGAGCAGAAGGAAGATCACCAGCACCGAGATCGGCACGATGATCGACAGCCGCCGCATCGCCCGCCGCTGGTTCTCAAACTCGCCGCCCCAGGTCAGGTAGTAGCCGTCGGGCAGCTGCACTTCCTTTTGCACCCGCGCCTGCGCCTCTTCGACGAACGAGCCCATGTCGCGGCCCTCGATGTTGCTCTTGACCGCGAGGAAGCGCCCGCCCTGCTCGCGGTTTATCTGGGTGCGCCCCTTATCGACCCGGATCTGCGCCAGCGCCGACAGCGGCAGGCGAGTCTTGTCGACCGGGATGTCCAGGCGACCGACCGCGAAGGTGTCGCCCTGCGGCGGGCTGGGGAGCTTGATGCGCACATCGACCTTGCGCTCGCCCTCCCACATCGAGGTCGCGACCTTGCCGCCAAAGCCGCTCTCGATGACGTCCTCGACATCGCGCACCGAGACGCCGTAGCGGGCGGTGGCGGCTCTGTCGATCTCGGCGACGATGTGCTGGGCGGTGCCGGCGCGGTAGATCTCGACGTCGCGGGCGCCGCGGGTGCTGTTGAGGACGCGGCGCACCTCCTCAAGCTTCTTCTGCATGAGCTGCAGATCGTCGCCGTACACCTTGACCACGATCTGGCCGCGGATGCCCGAGATCGACTCTTCGACGCGGTCCTTGATCGGCTGGCTGAAGTTGTAGACCACGCCCGGCCGCTCGGACAGCGCGGCGCGCATGGCGTCGACGATCTGCTCTTTCTTGCGGCCGGTGTGCCACTCGCTCTCGGGCTTCATGATGACGAACATCTCGGCCTGGTTCGGCGCCTCGTCATCGGTGCCGTCCTCGGGGTGGCCCTGCTCGGACAGGACGTCCTTGACCTCGGGGAAGGTCATGACCTTGCTGCGCGTGTCGTGCAGGATCTGCGAGCCGCGCTGCAGCGACACCGCGCTCGGCATGGTCACCGTGATGTGGATGTCGCCCTCGTTCATCTCGGGAAGGAACTGCGTGCCCAGGCTCGGCACGACTGCAATCGCCCAGCCAAGGACGAGAAGTGCGATGAGCGGCGTGAGGACCGGGAAGCGCAGCGCGACCCGCAGCGCCTTGAGGTAGTAGTGGCGCAGGACGACCAGGAAGTAGGGATCTTTTTCTTCCACCTGATGCCGCTGCAGCAAGATCGTGGTCAGCGCCGGCACGCAGGTGAGGGTGAAGAACAGCGCCCCGGCCAGCGCGAAGGCGTAGGTGAGGGCAACCGGGCGGAAGATCCTGCCCTCGACCCGCTCCAGGGTGAAGATCGGCATCATCGCCGCGGCGATGATCGACATCGAGAACAGGGTCGGCCGCAGCACCTCCTTGGCGGCGTGAGCGACCACGAACGGGACGCGCTCGCGCGGCACCTTTTCCTCGGACAGGTGGCGGTAGGCGTTCTCGACCAGGATGACCGCTCCGTCGAGCAAGATGCCAAAGTCGATCGCTCCCATGGACAGGAGGTTCGCCGGCACGCCGGCGTAGTACAGGCCGACAAACGACGCCAGAAGCGCCAGCGGCATGGTCATCGCCACCGCGAAAGACCCGGACAGGGCGCGCAGAAACAGCCAGATCACCAGCGTCACCAGCGCCGCCCCCTCCAGCATGTTGCGCAAGACGGTCTTGAGCGTGGTATCGACAAGCTGAGTGCGATCGTAGAAGGGCTTGATCTGCATTCCCTTGGGCAGCACGTCGCGGTTGATGCGGTCGACGACCTTGTGCACCTCGCGCAGCACGTCCTTGGGGTTCTCGCCGCGGCGTAGAAGGATCGTTCCTTCGATCGAGTCGATGTCGTCCTGTCGCGCCACCGCGCCGCGCCGCGGGGTGTAGCCCTCGTTGATCTTGGCGATGTTGCGCACCAGCACCGGGGTGCCGCCCTGGGCGCGGATGACGATGTTCTCGATGTCCTGCACGCTGCGCAGGTAGCCGCGGCCGCGCACCACGAACTCCGACTCGCCGTGGACTATGTAGCCGCCCGAGGTGGCGCCGTTGGACTCCGAGACGGCGCTGATCACGTCCTTGAGGGCGAGGCCGCTGCTGCGCAGCTTGGCCGGGTCGGCAAGGACGTGGTACTCCTTCTGAAAGCCGCCGAAGCTGACCACGTCGGCGACCCCGGGGGCGCGCATCAGGTGCTTGGCCACCACCCAGTCCTGCCAGCTGCGCAGCTCGGACGGGCTGTGGGTGTCGCTCTCCAGGGTGTACTGGAAGATCTGGCCGACCGGCGTGTCGTTGGGACCCAGGGTGGGCTTGACCGAGTCGGGCACCTCGGCCCCCGGCAGGCGCTCGGCGACCTGCTGGCGGGCGAAGTAGATCTCGACGTCGTCTTCGAAGGTCAGGATGACCTGCGACAGGCCGAACGAGGTGATCGAGCGCTGGATGATGACCCGCGGCACGCCGACCAGCGCCCGCTCGATGGGAATCGTCACCTGCTTCTCGACCTCTTCGGCGGCCTGGCCGGGGTAGAGGCTGATGACCATGACCTGGACGTTGGTGACGTCGGGGAAGGCCTCGATCTTCAGCTTGTTGAAGGTGATGACCCCGAAGACGGCGAAGGCGACCGTAAGGACCATGGTGGCGAGTCGGCGATGGACAGCCAGGTCAATAAGCCGATTGAGCATTCGCGATAAACTCCGCTAAAGGGCAGCCGTGGGGAGCGCCGTTGCTTGGTTGTCTGAAGGGGCCCGAGCGTCGTCGGGGACGGAAAAATTTCTCGGTCTCCACACGGAGGCTGACTGACCACTATGCCCACGAGCGGCAGGGGAAACCTTAATGCCGGATTAATTTTTCTTAATATGATGGGAAGCTGTCCGCCCGACTCGGGTCGGGCGGCCCACTGGCGGCAACCGGCGCTCGGACGCAGTCAGCCGACCTGGCTCTTGCGCGGCTTCTTGCGCCCGACCACGTCGAGCACCGTGGGCGCGATGAGCAGGGCGTTCTTGTCGCGCGCCGCGGCGAGCCACTGCTTGCGCAGCCGCGCCGCCTGGGTCTTGTCAAACGGCTCAAGGGTGGCGTAGCGGTCCATGACACCGAGAAAGTAGGCCGACATCCAGCGCCACACCGGCGAGCCCGGGCGGCCGATCTTGATCGTCGGCACCGTCTCCACCACCGTCAGGCCGACCCGCCGGTACAGCGCGGGAAGCCGGCCGCCGATGCTCGCGTCGCCGCCCTGCGAGGCAAAAAAGGCGCGGTCGGCGGCGGCAAAGTCCGGCCACTCGGCCGGCCGCGGGATGAGCGCCATGGTCTCGCGGTGGTAGTCCTGAATCGCCAGCAGCCCCCCCGGCTTGAGCGCCGCCGCCAGCTGGCGCAGGTGCGCCTCCGGGTCGGGCAGAAACAGGAACACCCAGCGGGCAAAGATGAGGTCATAGTGGGCCCGCGGCAGCGGCGTGGCGGCCAGCTCGGACTCCCACAGCTGCCCGGCGCCGAGCCCATCGCGCCGGCAGAGCTGGCGCAGCCGGGCGGCGAACACCGGCGACCGCTCGACTGCATCGGCCGGTCCGCCGAGGCGCCGGCGCAGCTCCAGGTGCAGCGAGCCCTGACCGGGGCCGATCTCCAGGACCTTCCAGCCGGGCCTTACGCCCAGGCGGTCAAACAGCGCCGCGGCGGTGGGGTCCCACAGGCGGCTCTGGGCGCGCAGGCGGGCCGCCTCGGTCCGCGAGTCGCCAAGCAGGTACGTATAGCGAGGTTTTCGTTTCATGCCTTTCTAGGTAGCGCGGCTGGCGGCGGTTGTCTGGCCATTTTCGGCCACGCAACTGCTTCCCTCGCAAGTCGCAGCCGGCAGGCGGTGAGCCCCTTGCCACAGGCCCTCCATGCAGCAGCGGAAAAACGGGAGCCAGGGCGGCCTGGGAACCGCAAGCGAACCTCCGCCCGCGACTGCACTTGGCAGCTAGGTTGGCGCAGCAGAGGAAGCAGGACAGCGGGGGACACAGGAGGGGGACACAGCGGACCGCCGCGGTGCCGGCGGTCGCTATGGCAGCTCAGCCGACGACGGAGTTGCAGTCCAGCAGCAGCTCGATCTTGGCCTTGGTGTCAGTCTGCACGGTGGTGCAGGCGGCCGGGCACAGGTAGACGCGGTTGTTGGTGATGTAGAACGAGTTCGGCACGCACTGCGTCTGATCCGCCACCTGCTTGAAGTTCTGCACCGCGCTGCCGTCGCCGGGAGTGTAGGCGAGCTCGGCGGTGGTCAGGATGAACTGCTTGCCCGGCGGCGGCGCCGGGACATCGAAGTCGCAGGCCAGGGTGGCGCCGGTCACCACGCCCTGGGCCACGGCCTTGAACACCGCGTCGTAGCTCGCGGTCTGGCAGACCGGGAAGCGCAGGCCGCCGGTGAGCACCGACAGGTTCTGGTAGACGGCGCCGGTGTTGACGGCGCTGGTGCACTTGGTGGTCACGATCGGATCGGTCGGGGCGTACGCCTTGGTGGCGGGGCTATTTTCCAGCACGCCGACGATGCTGTGGAACAGGTAGTTGCGCTTGGCAGCGGTGCCAAAGTTCGTCGCCGACAGCTTCAGCAGCGCCGCGTCGAAGGTCTGGGCGGTGTAGGTGCTCCGCTGGTTGTCATCGGTGATCTCGATGAACGTCTTAAACGCGTTCGGGCGCAGCCACATCTGCCAGCCGTTGGGCGCCAGGCCGAGGGTGTCCGCCTTGTTGTACGTCGACACGACAAGGTCCAGCGAGTCGGTGCTGGCGACCTCCTGGCTGTAGTGAAAAAAGCGCGCCGAGTTGGTCGGATTGGCGGGGACCGGGTTGCAGCTGGCGTTGCCGGCCAGCGGCGCGTTGATGCAGATGGACTGATCGGCGGTCGCCGAGCCGTGGTGCGAGATCAGGATGACGCGATAGTCCAGCCCGCTGGCGGCCAGGATCGCGGCGAAGCTCTGGTTGATGTTGTTCTGAACCGACTGGATCTCCAGGGTCATGCTGCCCGAGTTGTCGACGACCATGACGATGTCGACCGGCGCCTTGGTGAGAGTCGCGGCCGCGCGCACGTTGCCGCAGGCGGCGTCGCGGTCGATCCCGGTGCCGCCATCGCTGTTCGACATTCCAGCGTCATCAGTACCGCCTCCGGTGCCGTTCGGATCGGTGCCGCTGAGCGGACTGCTGCTGCACCCGATCGCCGCGGCCGAAGCCAGGGCCAAGGCTGCAAGTGTCTTATTCATAAACTCCCCCTTCTGAATATGGCGGACTGGATTGGACTGAGCAGCGGCTCGCCATCTTAAAATTATGCCCTGTCCTCCGGGTCTGCCCCAAATTGACGGCGAGAACTCAAGAGTATACCCCAGAAACGCGGGCGACTGAGCCCCAGCTTGTACCAGGTGACTCTGGGGCGCGGGGATTCGCACCTTTATGCTGTGAGTACCGGCGCCTGCCAGGACCACACCGGCGACCGCCGCGCTCATCGATGAACGAGTGCTAACTGGTTTATTGGTCGAGCGACCGATTAGGAAGGAGCGCAGCGAACGGAGCGCAGGACGCGGCGAACGGAACCAAGGGGCGCAGCAGGGCTCAGCAGTGGCTGGGCAGCCGCGAAGCGCGCGCGCGGCGCGCCGCGGCGGCGCTCACGCACAAGCCGAGCAGGAGCAGGGTCCCCCAGCCGGGCGTACGGGCCGGCCCACCGCTGCCCGGCGCGGCCAGCGTGCAGCCTCCCGCGGGCGGCGTCGGCATCGCCAGATCCGCCTGGGCGCCGCCGTCGACGCCGCCGCTCAGATCGGGTTTGGCGCCGGCATCGATGACGTCGACGGGACCGCCGTCGGCGCCGCCGCCATCGGGCGGCGCGCCGGTCTTGGTGACCGCGAAGCGATCGATCTCGGTGCCGGTGTCATCGTAGGCGACCGCGCTCATGGTCAGGCCGGCCAGGTGGATGGAGACGAAGTTATAGACCATCTTGGAGATGACCTTCTTCGCCTTGCTGGTGCCCGAGTCGGAGTACAGGTTCGCCCCGGCGCCGCCTGACACCACGTAGACCACCTGGCTGCTGTCGTCCAGGCGCGCGTAGAGGTGATCATGGCCGGCGAACACCGCGGTGACCTTGTACTCGGGGCGGTTAAAGATCGGCACCCACTTGCTCTGAACGGTGGTGTTGTCCCCGTGCGAGCCGACCGAGTAGGGCGCGTGGTGGAGCCAGACAAAGACGTGCTCGATCGACCGATCGCCGCGCCCCAGCTCCAGCTGCGTGGTCAGGAACTTGAGCTGGTCGGCGTCGCTCACCTTGTTGCTGTCCAGGCTCAGAAACAGCGCGTTGCCGCAGGTGAACGAGTAGTACGACTGCCAGGGCGCCCCGCTCGCCCGCGGCGACGGGAAGACAGCGCCATAGTTGGCCGAGAGGTCCGAGATGGCGTCATGGTTGCCCGGCGCGGCCATGAAGGGGGTGGTGCGGAGCAGGTCCTTGGCGACCGGGAAGAACTCGTTCAGGTACTGCGAGTAGGTCCCGTTGGGGACGATGTCGCCGCTCTCAAAGACCATCTCGGGGGTCTTGCGCGCCACCTGCATGAGGACCTTGGCGTGCTCGCCCGCCATCGTGCCAAAGCCGGTGCGGCTGTCGCCGTAGAACACAAAGTCCATCGGCCGGCCCGCCTGCGGGCAGGTGGTGAAGGCGCCGCCCTCGGGAGTGCCGGTGAGGCTGCGCACCTCGTACTCATAGGTCTCGCCGGGGGCGAGGCCGGTGAGGATGACCTCGTGGTCGCGCGCCGCGCCGCCGCTCTGCAGCTGCCACATGGCCGCGCCCTTTTTGCGGTAGGCCACTGAAGTGGCGTCGGTCGCGGCGCCGGTGCCCCAGCGCACGATGCTCTGATCCGGGGTGTGACCGCGGCCAAGCAGCGGCCCGTAAGTCAGCGACTGCGCCGCCGCCGGCGCTGCGGCCAGGAGCGCGGTGCACAGGGTCACCGCGGCGCCGCCCAGCGCCCGCCCGGAGGATCGTCCATAAAACCAGGGAGTTCCGCTCGTCAGCATGGCCGCAGCAAACCGCGGACCTGCAGCTACGTCAAGCAGAAGCGGCCGGCGGCTGGGAGCCAGAGTCGGCGGGCGGCTCGCGCGGCGCCACAGGACCCCGGCTTGATCCCTGCGGCGGCGCGGTTCTGCCTACAGGGGCTCGGGGGCCAAGGGCGGACGGCTCGCGCAGACAAGGACATTGCCCGGGTGGGTGGCGCCGGCGAGCTCGAGCTGCTCGGTCGCCAGGCCCAGGGCGCGCAGCTCGGCGTGCAGCGCCGCCAGCGGGCGGTAGTGGACGGCGGGGCCGCGGTTCCAGCCCAGGCGCACCATCAGGCGCTCGATGAAGCGGGTGAGGCGAGCGCCGCCGCGCCGCCCCGGATCGGTCTCGCGGATGAGCAGCTGACCGCCGGGACGAAGCGCCGCGGCGGCGCGCTGCAGCACCTGGGTCTGCACTGCCGGCTCGTAGTAGTGCAGCACATCGACCAGGGTGATGAAGTCGCAGGGGGCAAAGGGCTGCTCGCGCAGGTCGCCGCGCTGCAGCGTCACCCCCCAAAGCCCGACCGCCGCCTGCTGACCGGCGGCGATCTTGGCGGCGTCCCAGTCGATGCCGAGGGTCTGGCGGCCCTCGCCGAGCTCGGCGAGCGCAACGGCCAGCATGCCCAGCCCGCAGCCCAGATCGAGGACCTCGGCGCCGGCGGGAATGCGCGCGCACAGGGCGCTGTAGCAGGGGTCCAGACGGTACTTGGCGCGGGCGTAGTAGCGGAAGCGGCGCGGGGTCGCCGCGTAACGCCGAGCCGCCGCCAAGAGCGCCGCGTCGACCTTTGCCCGCGCGGTCAGCAGCTCGGCGCCGACCGGCACCACGGCACCGCCCGGCGCAGCGGCACCGCCCGGCGCAGCGACAACTGGACCTGCAGCGCCGGCTGAACCCGCGGCGCCGGCTGGACCTGCAGCGCCGGCTGGACCCGCAGCGCCGGCTGGACCCGCGGCGCCGGCTGGACCCGCGGCGCCGGCTGGGCCCGCGGCGTGGGCTGGACCCGCAGCGCCGGCTGGGCCCGCGGCGTCGGCAAGGCCCGCGGCGCCAGCCAGAGCCGCGGTTCCGGCAGGACCCGCGACGCCGGCCAGGCCCGCGGCGTCGGCCGCACTAGAAGATCGCTCGGTCACGAGTTCCTCCAGCTGCAGTGCCCGCGCGCGGCGCCGCAGCAGCCAGTAGACCAGGCCGCCCACCACCACGCCGAGCGCTGCGCCCAGGAGGATGCCGCCGCGCAGCCAGGCCCAGAAGCAGACCTTGAGCGTCCGCGGCAGCGCCGCCGCAGCGAAATCGGCGCGGCTGAGCGCGAGCAGGTGCCCGCTGTGCACGTAGGTCCCAAGCTCGACCGCGGCCCAGCCGAGCAGCGGCACCATAGGCGGAATCGAGATGTTGGCCGCCCCGTACATGATCGGCAGGTTCAGGCGAAGCAGCCACGCCAGCCCCATGCACAGAAACAGCTGCAGCCCGAACAGCGGCGTGCAGCCGATGATGAAGCCGACCAGCAGGGCGGCGGCGACGCGCCCCGGGCTGCGGTGCTCGCGCCAGATGAGGCGCGCCAGCTCGCGCGCCCGCGCCCGCAGGGCCCCCAGGCCAAGCTGGCGCCCGCCGCGCCGCAGCTCCACCTTCAGTCCCCCTGCGCATCAGGTCCGAAGTCGCCGGCGTCGCTGTCGGCGACCGGCGTGAGGAAGCCTGCCTTGATGGTCTTTTTCTCCCCGCTGGCGAAGCGGACGGTCAACAGCGCCCCGCCGTGCTGCGGCGACACGGCGGCAACCCGGCCGACCCCGAACTGGCGGTGGCGCACCGGCTGGCCGATCGCGAAGCCGCCGCCGCCGTCGTCATACTCGACGCGCAGCCCGTCGCTGCCGGCGGCCTCCGCGGTCCGCCCGGCCGGCGCCGCGGGGCGACCGAGCATGCTGGAGAGGACCTCGCCGATGCGCTGCGGGCTGCGGGTCGGCTCGGGGCGCCGGCGACCGCGCGCGAACATCGCCGCCGCCAGGTCATCGGGACCCGAGGGCGAGATCGCGGCGGCAAAGCCGCTGGCCTCATCGCGCTCGACATACTGCTCGCCATCGTCGAGCTGCGGCCGCGGCCGCGGCCGTGCGCCGTAGGAGGGGTCCTGGTGCTCGTAACCCTGGCTGTCCTCGTCGCCTGGGGGCCACTGCATCCCCGCCCCCAGGGGGCGCCCCGACCTGGAATAGGCGGAGCCGGAGGACCACGGGCTCTGCCCGCCCTGGCTGCCCCGGCGATCGAGCAGCTCGGCGGGAATCTCGCCGAGAAACCGGCTGGGCAGGGCGATGCGCGGCTGACCGCCGTAGAGCCGGCGGGCGTAGGCGTAGCTCAGGACCAGTCGCTCGCGCGCGCGGGTGAGCGCGACGTAGGCCAGCCGGCGCTCTTCCGACAGCCGCAGGAGCAGCGCCTCCTCGCTCTCCATCGTCCCCGGGCGCAGCGACGGAAACAGGCCGTCTTCCAGGCCGGTGATGAACACGACCTTGAACTCCAGACCCTTGGCGGCGTGCGCGGTCATAAGCTGGATGCCGCGGCTGCCGCCGGCGCTGTCATCGCCGCTCTGCAGCGCCACCCGCGTCAGGTAGTCGGGCAGGGTCAGAAGGTGCGGCGCCTCGTCTTCGGCAAACAGGGCGGCGTGCGGCTCCTCGGGCGCGGCGGCGGCCGGTCGTCCGCTCGGCACCGCCTGCTCGGCGGCGTAGCGGGCGACTAGCTCGGCGGCCTCGCGCTCCTGCTCTTCGATCGAGCCGAGCAGCTCCTGCACGTTCTCCAGCCGCGACTCGTCCTCGGGCTCGTCGGGCCGCAGCATATGCAGGTAGCCCGAGCGCTGCACCACCTGCTTGGCCAGCTCGCTGAGGCTCTGCCGCCCGGCCAGCTCGCGCAGCTGCTCGATGAGATCGACGAAGGTCTGCAGCTTGCGGCGCGGCCCGGCCGAGACGATCTCTTCGTCGTGCAGGGCGTTCTGCAGGGCCTGCCACAGCGGGATGCCGCCCAGGCGCGCGTGCGCCTCAAGCTTGCCCACGGTGCTCGGGCCGATGCCGCGCGCCGGGACGTTGATCACCCGCCGCAGCGCGAGCTCGTCGGCGGGGTTATGGCACAGGCGCAGGTAGGCCAGGATGTCCTTGACCTCGGCGCGGTCGTAAAAGCGCATGCCGCCGACCACTGTGTAAGGGGCGTCGACGGCGCGCAGCGCCTCCTCCAGCACGCGCGACTGCGCGTTGGTGCGGTAGATGACGGCGAAGTCGGCGGGCTCGTAGCCCTCCTCGGCCTGCAGGTAGAGCAGGGTCTGGACGACGAACGCCGCCTCGTGCCGCTCGTCCTGGGCCTGGTGGCACAGGATGAGCTCACCGCCCTCGCGGCGGGTGAACAGCCGCTTGTCGCGGCGCTCCGGGTTGCGGGTGACCACCGCGTGCGCGGCATCGAGGATGACCTGCGACGATCGGTAGTTCTCCTCGAGCTTGATGACGCGGGCGTCGGGCCAGTCGCGCTCGAAGTCGAGCAGGATGCGCACGTTGGCGCCGCGCCAGCCGTAGATCGCCTGGTCGTCATCGCCGACCACCACCAGGTTGCGGCTGCGCTCGGCCAGGTGCAGCAGCAGCCGGTACTGGACGGTGTTGACGTCCTGGAACTCGTCGACCAGGACGTGCTGGAAGCGGCTGGACAGGGCCAGCCGCAGCTCGGGCTCGCGCTCGCACAGCACCACCGGCCACAGCAATAGATCGCCGAAGTCGGCCGCCCCGAGCTCCAGGAGCCGCGCCTGGTAGCGGGCGTACAGCTTGGCCACAAGGTCGGTGAAGTAGTCGTGGCCGCGGTAGGTGTCGGGCAGGATGCACTGGTTCTTGGCGCGGTCGATCGCCGCCCGCAGGGCCCGCGGCGGCATCGCCAGCTCGTCGAGGCGAAACTCCTCGCACAGCTGCTTGCACAGCTTGAGCTGGTCGTCCTCGTCGAGGATGACAAAGTCCTGGGGCAGCCCGGCGTGGCGCGCCAGGCGCCGCAACAGGCGCGCGCCGATCGAGTGGAAGGTCCCGATCCAGCGCGGCACCCGCGGCCGCGGCGGTCGCAGCGGCCACGGCAGCTCGGCCTCGGCGGGGTCGGCGGGTCCGAAGGTCTCGGCGACCAGCTTCTCGGTGCGCCCGCGCAGCTCGCCGGCCGCCTTGTTGGTGAAGGTGACGGCCATGATCCGCTCGGGGTCGGCGCCGCGGCGGAGCAGCTCGGCCAGGCGGTAGGTGATGACCCGCGTCTTGCCCGAGCCGGCGCCGGCCAGAAGGAGCAGCGGTCCACCGTCGTGGTGCACGGCCTGCAGCTGGGCCGCGTTGAGTTCGTTTTCACCGAAGATAGACATGCGCCTTTTACCCAAAGGGTTATGCCCCACCTGCCGACGAGTCACAAGCCTAAGTCCGGGCCCGCCCCCGGCCAGCGGGCGGCGCCGGCGGCCGGACGCAAGGCGGCGCGCCGGCGCCACCGCGCTGCCCTGTTGACAGGGAGGAAGCTTCCGTGATTTGCCATGCTGCATGCGTCCTCCCCGGCGTTCCCGTCGCTCTCTCCGCTGGCCTCTGCGGCGATTTTCGGGCCGGCACTTTTCCCGGGCGCTGCTGCTCGGGCTGCTCGCCGCAGGCGGCGGGTGCGCCGTCGACGAGCGGACCGGGCCGGCGCTCGCCGACGCGCTGGCCGATGGTCCGGTGCGCGACTATGCGAGCCGGCAGGCCGACACGGTGGCGCACACGAGCCTGGTTCTGCAGGAGCAGGCGGCGCAGCTCCGCGGCCCGGGACCGCAGCTGGCGGCGGCGCAGCAGTCCTGGCTGAAGGCGCGCGCCGCCTACGAGCGCGGGGCTCCGGTGTTCCTGGTGGTGGCGGCGGAGCTCGATTTCCAGCTCGATGGCCACCTGGACGACGCGCTGGCGCGCACCGGCCTGCGCCTGCTCGAGGGGGCGCTGTTTGCGACCCCGCCGGCGGCGGCGGCGGAGCTGGAGCGACTGACCGGGGCGCTGAGCGAGTCCGCGCTGGCGCTGCACCAGGCGGTTGCCGACCACGCCCGGCCGCTGCCGGCGACCGCCCTGCTCGGCAGCATGGCGGCGGTGGCGTCGCTGCTCGCCACGCGCTTTGACGGCTCGCTGAGCCCGTACGCGGGGGCGTCGCTGCTGGCCGTGGAAAACAGCCTGCTCGGGCTGCAGCAGGTGTACGCGATCCTGGCGCCGCTGGTCGCCGCGGCCGATGCCGCCCTGGATGCCCAGCTGGCGGCGCTGCTCGCCGAGCTGCTGGCGCAGGTGCGCGCCCTGCCTTCGCTGGAGTCCATCCCCGACAAGACCGTCCTTTTGCGCAAGTGTGACGCGCTGAGCCAGGGGCTGCGGCGGCTGGGGACGGTGCTCGGGCTCTCGGTATCCGCGGTCAACCTGAGCTGAGCGCGGGCGGCGCCGCTCCTCACTCCCGGCCACGACCCCGGCTCCGGGGCGCCGGCGCCCGACAGCCCTGGCGCTGCCCCCTGTCCGCAGCCTCGCGCATCGCCAGAGGAATCGGCATCCCCAGAGCCATCGCCAAGGAATTGATAAAAGGAGTCTCGGTGTCCCCTTCACGCCGCCTGCCCGCCCTGCCCTCCCTCCTGATTCTCGCCGGCCTGATCCTGGGCGGCAAGACTCCGGCCGCCGCCCAGCCGAACCCCGCTGCCCCCACCGGACCGATCATCGAGCTGCCGCCCGAAGCGGAGGCCGCCGCCCCGCCCCCGGCGACTGCCTCGCTGCCGCAGGTCCCCGCCGTCGCGCCGGTGGCCCAGGAGTCGGTGCCGCTGCAGTCGCCCTACCTGGTGGGCGATCAGCCAAAGCGCGCCATCCACTCCCGCCTGTTCAGCCTGGCCCGCGAGTCGCAGATCGATGTCTCCCTGGACCCGCGGACGGCCGGCCAGCGCGGCGCGACCCTGGGCGGCTACGGCGAGGTGACCCTGAACGTGCCGCTCGATCGCTCAAGCCCGGCGATCGCCGATCTGCGCCGCACCGTCCTTTATGTGGGCTATAACTTCACCGATCATATCCGCTACTTCGCCGAGATCGAGTGGGAGCACGCCTTCACCTCCAGCGAGGAAAAGGGCGAGATCGCCGTCGAGCAGATGCTCATCGACTTCACCATCCGCCGCTACTTCAACGTGCGCGCCGGCATGACCATCATGCCGATCAACCTGATCAATCTGTTTCACGAGCCCTCTACCTTCAACGGAGTCGAGCGTCCCGACGTCGACGTCTACATCATTCCCAGCACCTGGAAGCAGCTCATGGTCGGCTTCTACGGGGCGGTGGGAGCTCTGCGCTATCAGCTCTACGCCACTCCCGGCCTGCGGGCCGAGGGCTTCACCGCCGCCACCGGAATCCGCGGCGGCGTGCAGGGGAACCTGACCAAGACGCGCGACTTCGGAGTGACCGCCAGGCTGGACTACGCGCCGGTGCTCGGCGCCAACCTCGGCCTGTCGGGGTACTTCGCCCCGGCGAGCCAGGGCGATCCGAACCTGGGCAGCACAAGCGTCACCATCGCCGCCCTGGACGGCCGCTATAGCCGCGCCGGGTTCCTGCTGCGGGCGCAGCTGTCCTATGTCTACATTCACAATGCAGAGAAGCTCAACCAGACCCTGGCCCTTATCCGTCCGACGACGGGGCCGGCGGCGGGTCCGGTGGCGCGGCAGCTGCTTGGCGGCTACCTCGAAGCGGGGTATGACCTGCTGCAGCCGCTGCACCTGCGCTCGGGAATGCAGCTGGCGGCGTTTTTTCGCTATGACCGCACCAATACCCAGCTCGATGTGCCGGAGGTTCCCCTCGGGGTGCCGCGGGCGAGCGGCTTTGACCGCAGCGCCTACGTCGCCGGCCTTACCTTCAAGCCGATCTTCGAGGTGGCGGTCAAGTGCGACTACACCTACCGCCACAGCGAGGTCGCCGGCAGCGGTACCCACCTGACCGATTTCGCGCTCGCCTACCAGTTCTAGCGCGGAGGGAGCTTATGAACCCCAAGCCGTTCCTGCTTCTGTCTCTGGTCTTTGGCGGAGCTGCCGCCTGCGGCGAGGCGCCGCCGCCGCCGCCGGGACCCAACCTGTATCGCATTCCCTACGAGTCCTTTGCGCTGCCCCCGGACAACCTGCCGACCCCAGAGCGCCTGGAGCTTGGGCGGCTGCTCTTTTTTGATCCGCTCCTCTCGGCGAATCACCGCGTCGCCTGCGCCACCTGTCACCAGCCGCAGCTGGCCATGGCCGACGGACTGCCGGTGGGCGCCGCGCTGTCAGCATCGGCCGGCGGTGACCTGCCACGCGCCTCGCCGACGATCTACAACATCCGCTTCCAGCACGTCCTGTTCTGGGACGGCCGCGCCGGGAGCGCCGAGGACCTCGCGCTGCAGCCGATCAAAAACCCGCTGGAGATGGGCAACACGGTCGAGCACGCGCTCGCGGAGCTCGCCGCCTTCGGTGAGTACCGGCAGCGCTTCGCCAGCGCCTATGGCAGCCTGGACGCCGCGGCGCTGCAGCGCGCCATCGCCTGCTTTATCACCAGCGTGACGGCCAACGACACGCCGGCGGATCGCTACCTGCAAGGGGACCCCGCGGCGATGAGCGCGGCGGCGGTCGCCGGCTTCAACCTGTACTTCGGCAAGGCCCGCTGCAGCCGCTGCCACTACCTGCCGATCTTCGCCGGCACCGAGGGCCCGAGCTTTGACCACACCGAGTTCCGCGTCACCGGCGTCCCCGAGCGCGACACCACGCCCCGCCGCCTGACGCCCGACCCCGGCCGCGCCGGCGTGCTGGGCGTCGACCCGCAGCCGAGCTTGCTGCACGCGTTCAAGGCTCCGACCCTGCGCAACATCGCCTGGACCGCGCCCTACATGCACAACGGAGCCTTCGCCACCCTGGAACAGGTCGTGGACTTCTACGATCAGGGCGCCGGACCCGGTCAGGGCTACGCGGTGCCAAACCTCGATCCGGTGCTACGCCAGGGACCGCTGCGCCTCAGTGAAAAGGAAAAGCAGGAGCTTCTGACCTTTCTGCGCGAAGGACTGACCGATCTCTCGGCGGTGCCGGCGGTGCCGGCGGCGGTGCCGAGCGGACTTGTGGTGGGAGGCGTACCGCGAAAAAAATGACCAACCGGACTCGCTTTTGCAGTGCTCTGCGCTGGGCTCTTTTCGCCCTGCTGCTCGGCGCCAGCGGCCTTGCGCAGGCCCAGACGTTCTACACCGCGCGCACGGTGCTGGCGCTGTTTTTCCCAAGCAGCCAGCGCGTCACCTACCGCCGCTTCGAGCTAAATGCCGAGCTGCGCGGCAAGCTCGCCCAGCGCCTCGGGGTGCCGGTCGCCAAGGAGGCGTACACCTTCTATTACGCCCTCACCGGCGACAAGCTCGACGGCTATGCTCTTATCGACGAGGCGATGGGCCAGTACATGCCGATCACCTACGCGATCAAGTTCTCGCCCCAGGGGTCGGTGCAGCAGGTCGAGATCATGGTCTACCGGGAAAACTACGGCAGCGAGGTTACCGACGCCCGCTTCCGCAAGCAGTTCGTCGGCAAGACCACCGCCGATCCGCTGCTGCTCGACAGCGACATCGTGGCGGTGTCGGGGGCGACGCTGTCCTCGCGCGCCCTGACCGGGGGGCTGCGGCGCGGCCTGGGGCTTTTGCAGGAGCTGGTGCTGCGCGACAAGGTCAGCCCGTAAGGCGAGGTCGGCCGCCGCCGCTCAGCCGCCCGGGGCGGGCCGCGGCCAGACCGTCCCGTCGGGCAGCTCCCAGCTGCGGGCGCGGCCGAACAGCGCCGGCGACAGCGCCGGATCGCCGACCTTGAAGCGCCGGCCGTGCTGCAGCTCGGCGGCGTGGTGGGACAGAAACTCCTTCCAGCGGGCGCGCAGGGCGAGCCGCTCGCTGCGCGTAAGGTCGGTGCGGCCGGAGCTGCTGCCCGGCAGGCCGTCGATCACCGTCTGCAGGTTGTCGAGCGCCAGCCCGTACAGGTCCTCATCGCCGAGGCGCTCGGCCCAGGTGGTGAGCAGCTCCAGTCCGGCGCCGAGCTCGCGGGCCGCCTCGCTCGCCTCGCCGAGCAGGAAGGGGTGACGCTCGGTGGCGAGCAGCGCCAGGAGGGGCTTTATCAGACTGCGGTCGCCGCTCCGGCGCGCCAGGCTGCAGGCGGCGCGGCTGACGCCCCAGTCGGGGTCTTCCAGGGCCTCCCGGATCAGCGGCCGGCACCACGGCGGCACCGGCTCGGGCACCGCGCGCAGGGCGGCCTCGCGCACCGGGAACGCGGCATGGCGGGCGAAGGTCTCGACCAGCTGCTGAAAGCGCGCCGGCCGCGGCGGCGGCGCGCCGCCGAGCGACGTGAAGTAGACGAGCAGCCGCCCCTGGCCGCTCAGCTCTTCGCCCAGCTGAAAGCCGCGCCCGCGCAGCTCTTGCAGGGCGCGCAGCAGCTCGGGGAGCGGCGGCGGCGGGTCCAGGATGTTGTCGCGCGCATCGTGCCGGTCTGCGACATGCAGCTCGAGCGCGCGCTCGAGCGCCGCCAGCACCAGCTCGCCGTCCTCTTTGGTGCCCACCGCCTGCAGCATCGCCGCGCCCAGGGCGACCTCGGTCGGCTCGGGGCGAGACAGGAAGCGGCCGGCCAGCGCTCGCACCGGCGGGATGAACCGCGGCTCGAAGGCGCGCTCGACCAGCCGCTGGCGCACCGCCGCGACTTGCCGATCCTGGCCGCCGGTCCACGCTCCCTTGGCAGGGGCCGGGGCCGGCAGCCGATCGCTCAAGGCAAGCGCCGCGGCGTGGGCGACCTGGAGCTCGCGGGCGCCGGCGAGCTGGATGAGGGCGGCGGTGGCCTCGGGCGTGGGAATCCGCCCAAGGCCGGCGAAGGCGTACGCGGTCCCCGCCTGCGCCCGGCGGACCAGCGGCGCCAGATACACCGGCGCCCGCAGGCAGCTGAAGTCCGCATAGTCGCGCGACTTCTCGCCGACTCTGGCGCCTGCATCGGTGGGCAGCTGCTCCATCTGCGCCAGCACCCGCTCCGCCCCGGCGGCGTCGGGCAGGCGGAAGCTCAGGGTGAGCTCACCGACCGGGTGCGGCAGCGGCCCCGCCTTCCAGCCGAAGTCGTGGGTGGCGGCGATCTTGTAGCGCCCGGGGCGCTCGAGCTGGACGTAGCGCAGCAGCGGCAGCGACTGAATGAACCGCTCGCCCGGCTTGAGGGTGCGCGTGCCGCCGAGTCCACCGAAGTTGAGCGTCGATGGGTTGGGGTCGTCCACCTTGCGCCCGGCGGCATCGGTCGCGGTGACCTTGAACCGCAGGGCCCGACTGGCGCCGCGATAGTCGCCGCCAAAGGACAGCTCGAACGGCTCGCTGCCGGCGTTCTCGAGGATGAAGTGGACAAGGACATTCTCGCCGAGGAAATACTCCGGTCGGCTGGTCTCCAGGCGCACCCGGGCGCCGACCGGCACCGGCGGCATGACCCCGGCCTCCCAGCGCGGCTCGGCAGCTGCGGCGCTCGTCTGCCGCGGCTCGGGCGCGCCGAGCAGCACAAGGCCCAGCGCCAGCCCGCGCCAGCCCGGAGAAGCGATCCAGCGTCCGCGCATCTGCCGCACCTCTGACTCCATCCTGAAGCCGGACCGCGGCATTAGTAAAGGCTGCTAGGGCAGCTGCTCGGTGAGGTCGCCGTAGGTCTCGGGCCGGCGGTCGCGGTAGAACTGCCAGGTGCGGCGGACCTCTTCGATCATCGCCAGGTCGAGGTCGGCGACGACCAGCTCGTCCTTGTCCTCGCTGGCGACGGCGACGAAGCTGCCGCGCGGGTCGACGAAGTAGCTGGTGCCGTAGAACTTGCCGATGTTCCACGGGGCCTCGGTGCCGACGCGGTTGATGCAGCCCATGAAGTAGCCGTTGGCCACCGCGTGCGCCGGCTGCTCCAGCTTCCACAGGTACTGCGACAGACCGGCGACGGTGGCCGAGGGGTTGAACACGATCTCGGCGCCGTGCAGGCCCAGGGCGCGCGCGCCTTCGGGGAAGTGGCGGTCGTAGCAGATGTACACGCCGATGGTGACGCCCGAGGACAGCTTGAACACCGGGTAGCCGAGGTTGCCCGGCTTGAAGAAGTACTTCTCCCAAAAGCCGCTGGTCTGCGGGATGTGGATCTTGCGGTACTTGCCCAGGTAGCTGCCGTCGTGATCGAGCACCGCGGCGGTGTTGTAGTACACGCCGGCCAGGGCCCGCTCGTAGACCGGGACGACCATCGCCATGCCGTACTGCTTGGCGATCTGGGCGAGGCGCTCGACGGTGGGACCGGGCACTGCCTCGGCGGCGTCGTACCAGCGGCGATCCTGCGAGGGGCAGAAGTAGGGGCCGTTGAAGATCTCCTGCAGGCAGAGGATCTGGACGCCGCGGGCACCGGCCTCGTGGATGAGCGGGAGGTGCTTCTGGTACATCGCCTCCTGGATCTCGGCCACGGGGCGCGACTCATCGTTGAGCGGGTTCTGCATTTGGACAAGGCCGCAGCGCACGCTGCGCACCGGCTTGGGCGACGGGGAAACCTGGGCTGGGGTCGACATGCTCACCTCACAAGTGGCGGCGATACTACCTTGGCCCGCGCCCTTGTTGCGGGCAAAAAAGGCGCGGCGGCGGCGAGCCGGACAGCGGCGTCAAGGGGAGCAGACTACAGGTGCGGCGAGGGGCTGGGGGCGGGGCCGGGGACGTCGGCGCTTGCGACCGGCGCGGTGGCCGCGGCAGAGTGGCCGGCCACATGATGGGGCTCGGGGTGCACCGCCTTGCCGCCGGTCCATAGGCGGGCGAAGAAGGTGCCGATGCCGTCGAGGTAGGTGTAGACCACCGGCACCACGACCAGGGTGAGGAGCGTCGAGCTAATCAGGCCGCCGATTACCGCGCGCGCCATCGGGGCGCGGAACTCGGCGCCTTCGCCCAG
>JBGANQ010000103.1:0-30341 GCA_044222245.1 Polyangia bacterium
CCGGTCTACGTGCAGCCGGCGCCGCCGCCGCCGGTCTACGTGCAGCCGGCGCCGCCGCCGCCGCCGGTCTATGCCCCGCCGCCGCCGCCGCCGGTCTATGCGCCGCCGCCGCCACCGCCGCCGGCCTACGTGCAGCCGGCCCCGGCGCCGCCGCTTAATCATTATCGGCCGCGGGTCGTGCCGCAGTCGCAGTGGGCGGCCAAGTTCGGCCTCGGCGGTCGCTTCGCCGGCACCATCAATACAGGCGATGGCAACACCATTGGCCAGCTCGGCTTTGGCGGCGAGGTGCTGTATCGCGTTCACCGCCGAGTGGTGATGGAGCTCGCCGGCGAGTATCAGAAGCGGGTCGACGGCGGCTTTGACCGCTACGACGTCCCGGTGACCCTCGGCGTCCGGCTGCACATCGGCGCTCCCGACTGGGTGGTCTCGCCCTACTTTGTCGCTGCCGCTGGTGGCGTCTACTCGGACCTCGACTTCCTGCGCAGCCACGACAAGGCCTGGCTGCTCGATGGTCAGCTCGGCGGCGGCATCGAGATCCGCCTCGGCCGCCACTTCGCCATCACCGCCGATGTCCGGCTCGATGCGCGGCACCGCCTGACCCAGCCCGAGGAGGCCACCACCGCCACGGTCAGCATCAACGGCAAGCCATTCTCGCCGATCGCCGACTCGTACGGTGGCCAGTTCCGCCTGGGCGCCGCGCTGTACTTCTAGCTCCCCCGTTCGCCTGGGCGGGCCTGTCCGGGCCCGCCAGCCTCGCGCCTCTGGCATCCGCTCGGCTGCCCGCTCAGCTCAGCAATAAATCAGTTGCAGGTCCGCAGGCTTGCCCGATTCTGTGCAATAATATACGACGCCTATGGCTGCCGTTAGCATTCGTCATCTGGGGATGGATAAGCCTGCTGCTCTGGGGTCTGGCAAGGGACCCGCCATGAACCGCATCCTGGGCGACATCAGCCTGGAAGTGGGCGATGGCGAGCTCCTAGTCCTGGTGGGTCCGTCGGGGTGCGGCAAGACGACGCTCCTGCGCTGCATCGCCGGCCTGGAAGAGCCGAGCCGCGGCGAGATCGCCATCGACGGCAGGTCGGTGGTCGATGTGCCGCCGCGCGACCGCGACATCGCCATGGTGTTTCAGAGCTACGCCCTCTACCCGCACATGACGGTGTTTGACAACCTCGCCTTCGGACTGCGCATGCGCAAGACCCCGGCCGCCGAGATAAAGCGCCTGGTCGACGAGGCGGCGCAGATGCTGGAGATCGGCCACCTCATCAAGCGCTACCCGCGCGAGCTGTCCGGCGGCCAGCGCCAGCGCGTGGCGATGGGTCGGGCGGTGGTGCGCCGGCCCAAGGTCTTTCTCTTTGACGAGCCGCTGTCCAACCTCGATGCAGCGCTGCGCCAGCAGATGCGGCTGGAGCTACTGCGCCTGCACCGCCGGCTGTCGGCGACCATGGTGTACGTCACCCACGACCAGGTCGAGGCGATGACCCTGGCCGACCGCATCGCCGTGCTCAAGCAGGGGGAGCTGGTGCAGGTCGGCGCGCCCGCCGAGCTGTACAACCAGCCGTGCAACACGTTCGTGGCGCGCTTTTTTGGCACGCCCGAGATGAACCTCATCCCCGGCGTCATCGACAACGGCGAGTTTGTCGCCAGCGACCGCGAGCTCAAGCTGCGGGTGGCCGCCGCCGGCTACCCCAGCGGTCCGGTGTCGCTCGGCATCCGCGCCGAGGACCTCGCCTTCAAGCGCGGCGCCGCCGGCCAGATCACGGCTCGGGTGGATGTCGTCGAGCACCTGGGCAGCGAGGACCTGATCCACCTGGACGTCGGCGCCACCCGGCTGGTCGTGCGCTGCGCCACCGCCGGCGCCCCGGCCCAGGCGAGCGAGGTCGCGGTCCAGGTGCCCGCCGCCCACTGTCACTTCTTCGCGCAGGCCCCCGGTGGGCGTGAGGGCGCGCGGCTCCAGCCGCCGGCGCCGGCGGCATCGCTTGGGCTGGTGAGCTAGTGCTGCCCGCGCTGCCGCTGATCCTGGCCACCAAGCTCGTGGTCTGGCACGCCTACTCGGGCGGCGAAGAGCAGGCGCTGGAGCAGGTGGTGCAGACCTGGAACCAGGCGCAGCGCAGCGCCGGCGCCGAGGCGACGCTGGTCGAGGCGGTGAGCATCCCGTACGGCAGCATGGCCGACAAGCTGCAGGCGGCGATCCCGCGCGGCCACGGTCCCGACATCTTTATCGCCGCCCATGATCTGGTCGGGCAGTGGGTCGCGCAGGGCCTGCTGCGCAAGCTTGACGACCTGGTGCGGGTGCCGCAGCTGATGGCGCCGCTGGTACCCGGCAGCGCGCGGCCGCTCACCCACGGGGGGGCGCTGTGGGGCCTGCCGCTGTCCCTCAAGAGCCTGGCGCTGTTTTATCGCACCGACCTTGTGTCCGAGCCGCCGCGCACCACCGAGGCGCTGTTTGCCCTGGGGGCGCGCCTGCGCAGCGAGGCGCCGGCCAAGGCGCGGCGCTACGGCCTGGCCTACGATGCGGCGAACTTCTTCTGCCACGCCGCCTGGCTGCACGCCTTTGGCGGCGAGATCATCCCGCCGGGCAGCGAGCTGCCGCGCCTTGACACCCCCGAGCAGGTCGCGGCGCTGAAGTTCGTCGTCGGCATGCAGCAGCGCGGCGACATCCCGGAGGAGATGACCTCGGTCCTTGTGACCCAGTTCTTCAACGAGGGTCATCAACGGCCCGTGGTTCATCGGCGAGATCGAGCGCGGGGTCCCCTACGCCGTGGCGCCGCTGCCGATCGTCTCGGAGACCGGGCGGGCGGCGGCGCCGCTGACCACCGTCGAGGCCGGCTACCTCAGCGCCCACGCCCGCAGCCCGCAGAAGAGCGCGCAGTTCCTCAGCTACCTTGTCAGCCCCGAGGCGGCGCTGGTGCGCGCCCAGGTCGGGCGGCAGTCGGTGACCACGCTCTCGGTGTGGCAGCACGCCGACGTGCAGCGCGACCCGGTGCTGCGCGGCTTCTACGGCCAGCTCGGCGACCTGGTCTACAGCCCCACCCACCCGGCGATGCGCTCGTTCTGGGACCCGGGCGAAAAGGCCCTGCGGCAGGGCCTGCGCGGGGTGGCGCCGGCGGGCGCGCTGGCGGCGGCGCAGCAGCAGCTCGATCGCTACCTGCGGCCGCCGCCGGCCACCGCCAGCGAGGTGCCGTATCTGGCCCTCTTGTCGGTGCTGCTCCTGGGCGGGGCGGCCTATGCAGTGGCGCGCGGTCGGCGGCAGCGGGTGCTGCTCGCGGCGTGGCGCAGCCGCGACGCCTACGGCTACCTGGCACCGGCGGCGGTGGCCATGGTCGCGCTGACCCTGCTGCCGATGTTCGTGGGGGCGGCGATGGCGCTGTTCACCCACGACGAGGACGGCACCTGGCGCTTTGTCGGGCTCGCCAACTTCACCAGCATCCTCCTGTGCCGCGACGGCGGCTGCTTCCAGCCGCTCAGCTTCTATTTCACCCTGGTGGTCACCCTGCTGTGGACGGCGGCCAACGTCGTTTTGCACGTGCTCATCGGCGGCGGCCTGGCGCTGCTGCTGCGGGATCCGCTGCTGAAGCTGCGCGGCGTGTATCGCATGCTCCTCATCGTGCCATGGGCGATCCCCAACTACATCACGGCGCTCATCTGGAAGGGCATGTTCAACCGCCAGTTTGGCGCCATCAACATCCTGCTGCAGAGCCTGGGCCTGGCCCCGATCTCGTTTTTTACCAGCTTCGCCACGGCGCTATCGGCCAACATCGCGACCAACGTCTGGCTCGGCTTCCCCTTCATGATGGTCGTGGCGCTCGGCAACCTGGCGCAGGTGCCGGTGGAGATCGAGGAGGCGGCGCGCCTGGACGGGGCGACCCGCTGGCAGGCGCTGCGCAAGGTCGTGCTGCCGATCCTGTGGCCGTCCATGCTGCCGTCGATCCTGCTCGGCGCGGTGTGGACGTTCAACATGTTCAACGTCGTGTTCCTGGTCTCGGGCGGCGAGCCGGACGGGGCGACCGACATCCTGGTCTCGCAGGCCTACCGCTGGGCGTTCTCACGCGGGCATCGCTACGGCTACGCGGCGGCGTATGCGGTGCTGATCTTCCTTATTCTGGTGGGACAGTCGGCGATCATGCGGCGCGCCTCGGATCACGACGATCAGGACTAGGCGGCAAGAGCTGGCGGGCGCGGCGCAATAAAAAAGCCGACCTTGCATGCGCGAGGTCGGCTCTTGCAGTGGCAGAGCGGGCTAGGCGTAAGGGAGCAGCAGGCTGATCTGCTTCTCGTTGGTCTTGTGCACGTTCTTGGTGCCGCGCAGCGCCCGCTTGCGCTTGGAAGACTCGTGGGTCAGCAGGTGGCTTTTGTGCGCCTGCTTGTGCTTGAAGTGCCCGTTCGCCGTCGACTTGAAGCGCTTCTTGGCGGCCGAGTGGGATTTCATCTTGGGCATGTCGATCTCCTGCAGAATTTCAGCATCTTACCACATCTTGGGCCCAGGTAGCCAGCACGACCGCCAAAAAAGCCCCTCAGCCCCGCTTCCTTCTTACATGAAGCTCGATGCGGTCAGTTCACCTTATCGAGTATCTGAGTAGGCACGCCCGGGCTTGAACCGGGGACCCCTACCGTGTCAAGGTAGTGCTCTACCACTGAGCTACGTGCCTGAAAACCGAGCAATCTGAAGCGCTTGAGGCTTGGATTAATTAGACCGCTCGCCGCTTCTAGTCAACAGAATTATTGAGCTTACGGGATGAGGACCAGCTTGCCGCGCACCGCGCGCTGCTCCATGCGGCGGAGCGCCTCGGCGGCCTGGGCAAACGGCAGCACTGCGTCCAGGTGCGGCGCCAGCTTGCCCTGCTCGACCCAGGCGAGCACGCGCGAGGCATGCTCGCGGTTTCGCTGCGGCTCGCGCACCGCGAACTGGCCCCAGAACACCCCGACGATCTGGCAGCCCTTGAGCAGCGTCAGGTTGAGCGGGATCTTGGGGATGTCGCCGGCGGCGAAGCCGACGACCAGGTAGCGGCCCTCCCAGGCGATCGCGCGCAGCGCCGGCTCGGCGAACGGGCCGCCGATCGGATCGTAGATGACGTCGGCGCCCTGGCCCTGGGTGAGCGCCTTGGTGCGCTCCTTCAGGTCCTCGCTGCCGTAGCAGATGCCGCAGTCGGCCCCCTGCTGCTGGCAGAAGGCGACCTTCTCAGCGGTGGAGGCGGCGGCGATCACCCGCGCCCCCAGCAGCTTGCCCAGCTGCACCGCGGCCAGCCCGACGCCGCCGGCGGCCCCGAGCACGAGCAGGGTCTCGCCCGCTCGCAGCCGGGCGCGATCGACCAGCGCGTGCATGGTCGTAAGATAGGTGAGCAGGGTGGCCGCCCCGACCTCAAAGCTCACCCCGTCCGGCAGCTTCACCGCCGCCAGCTCGGGCGCGACGATCCGCTCGGCAAAGGCGCCGTGGAGCAGCGTCACCGCCACCCGATCGCCGGGCGCAAGCGAGGTGACGCCGCTGCCCACCGCCTGGACGATGCCGGCTGCCTCGCCCCCCGGCACAAACGGCGGTGGCGGCCGAAACTGGTACTTGCCATACGTCAGCAGCACGTCGGGGAAGTTCACCCCGGCGGCCCGCACGTCGATAAGGACCTCGGAGGCATCGGGGGTCGGCGCCGGCACTTCATCCAGGCGAAGACCGGCGGGACCGATGAGCTCGTGGCAGCGGATGGCGCGCATGGCGGCAAGGCTACCATGCCCGCCCCCGCTGCCAGCGCGACAATCGGCGGCAGTCGGGAGAGAGGCTGACTGTCCTGGCTAGCGGTGGCGCCAGTGGCCGGGGACAAAGCCCCAGCGGCCGCCGGGTCCGGGGGCCCAGTGAGCGCGCTCCCAGCCCCAGCCGGGCCGCTCCAGGACGAAGTGGCCGGGGACCCAGATATACTGGCCGCCGGTCCAGCTCCAGTGGCCGCCGACCCAGATGTGGCGCGGCGATGGGGCCACGGGAATGATCTCTTCGCGGATCGGCGGCGGCGCGGCCTGAACGTAGACGTTGCTCGGCGGCGGCGGGCCTTCAATCACGGTGGGGGTGCTGTAGGGAGCCCAGTGGCCGGGGTAAAAGACGTACTCGCCGCCGACCGAGGCCCAGTGCGGCGCGACCCACACATGGCCCGGACGGCCAAGCTCCCAGCGGCCCGGGGTCCAGATGTGCTGGTTGCCCTGCCACTGCCAGTAGCCGCCTAGCCACACATGCCCGGGCGAGGGCTGGACGGGCCGAACCTCGACCCGCGGCGCCGGCGGCGCGACCCGGACCCGGAAGGTCGGGGCGCCGATGCCGACGGTCACCTGGGCGCTGGCGGGGGTGGCGGCGCCGGCGAGCAGCGCGGCGGCGACAAAGCCCGAGAAGAAAACCGACCGAAGATGCGACCGAAGATGCGACCAAAGTCGCGACCGAAGTTGTGAACTAACGGCGGTGCTCATGGTTTTTCCTCCTAATCTGCAGTCTGGACGGTCTTGCCGGTTCATTATTCTAGACGCGCAAGCCCTGCCTCTCTAGCGGCCAGCGGCCCTGCCGATAGCTTAAGACATCAAGATCGGTCAGCGGCCGCCCGGCCGCGCCCCGGCCGCCGCTGCTGCCGAGCGACTCCCTTCTACGCTTTTTCACTGGCGCTGGCGCAGACTCTTCCTCGGCTCCGCATTCCCAAGCGGAAAATCTCTCTCAGAGACTGCCGCCAGCGCCCCCAACTAGCCCCCAACTAGCCCCCAACGAAAAGGGCTGACTTTCATTCCGTTTTCATTCCCACATCAGCCTACTGTTTCCCACGCATTATCTTCGCGAAAAGACTCTAGATCCCTGTTCCGCGTGCGTGTTACGATAACCTCGTGCCGGAACCTGAAAAAAACGATCAAGTCATCCAGGAGCTACGTTTAATCCAAGATGCCGCCTCGGACCTGCAGCGCCGGATCGGGTCGGTCATCAAAGAACTCGGTGGGGAGGGGATCCCAGATGCGGCTGCGCGGGCTGAGCTGGCCCGCCAGACGGTTGAGAAGTTGCGACAGGTGAGCCGAGCCCGCGGCCTTGGCCTTCGTGGCGGGGGTCGCGGCGGGCGCGGCGGAGCTGGGCTCGACCAGGCTGCCGGGCCCACGGGCGGCTCGGGGTCTGCGGAAGGCTCCAGCGGCTCGGAAGTCGCCTAGTCGCGCGCGCACATCATCGTGACGGAGGGGCGGACCAAGGTCCGCTCTGCCCGAGCGCACGTGGGCGCGAAAATAGAATATTTGTGCGCAGGGAATGGGATTCCTATTTCCTGCCATCAGCTAACTCTTTGTGAGTATGTAGTGGAGGAACCATGCGCCGTAAAGGGCCGCCGCGCGTCCTAGGTCCGTATCCGGAGCGCAATCGCTACCGGCTTGTTGTCATCGAAAACGGAGCCCGCAAGTCTCTGTATGTCGGGAGCCTGGATGAGGCCCGCGTCACCAAGGACGAGCTGGAGAAACACCTGATGCGCCCGCCGACGGTGCGGCTCGACGACGCGCTGGACGAGTACGCCCACTTCCGCGTCCAGACGGCGCGCTGCCTGGAGCGCACCAGCGAAGAGCAGATGGCCCGCCTGCGGCAGTTCCTGGACTCCTATGTCGATCAGGACATCGCCGCCCTGACGCCGCGCGCGGCGCAGCAGCTGTACGCCAAGGCGACCGAGCGCACCAGTGAAAAGACCGGCACGCCGGTGGCCGCCGCGACGCACCGCTTCTACCTCGGGCTCGCCAAGAGCTTCTTCAACTGGGCGGTGACGCGAAACTATGTAAAGGAGAGTCCCTTTAAGGGAGTGACGCCGATCGGCAAGGTGCGCGTCGGCAAGCCGCAGCTGCGCATCGATGAGGCGCGCCGCTTCGCCGAGACCGCGCTGACCCTTTACACCGAGCAGGGCGACACCCTGGCGCTGGCGGCGCTCATGGCGCTGCTTCTGGGTCTACGCGCCAGCGAGGTCCTTTTGCGCGTCGCCCGCGATGTCGATGACGGCGGGCGCATCCTGTGGATCGATGGCGGCAAGACCCACAACGCGCGCCGTCACCTGCGGGTGCCAGAGGTGCTGCAGGGACACCTGCAGAAGCTGGTGAGCACGCTCGGCCCCGAGGAGCCGCTGTTCGGGCGCGGCCGCACCGGCCAGCCGCACCGCCGGCAGACCCTGCACTCCGAGGTGGCGCGGATCTGCGTCCGCTCGGGCGTGCCCAAGGTCTGTCCGCACAGCTTGCGCGGCCTGTACGCCACCCTGGCCGTCGAGTCGGGGGCGGTCTCCGACGCGGTGGCGGCCAGCCTCGGCCACGGCTCGTTCGCCATGACCTCGCGCCACTACGCCCAGCCGACCGCGGTGCGCAAC
Organism: Polyangia bacterium; assembly: GCA_044222245.1. Taxonomy (GTDB): domain Bacteria; phylum Myxococcota_A; class Polyangia; order Palsa-1104; family JAEUJZ01; genus CALFML01. The sequence continues at coordinate 8,334 of JBGANQ010000103.1, forward strand.
GCCCAGACCGCGCGCGTGCTCGACTTCCTGGGCGGCGATCGCGGTGAGGCCGACGGGACGCCCGAGCTCGAGCCGGCGGCCAAAAAGCGCGCTGAAGAGCTGCTCGCCTCCCTGGATCCGGCCACCATGTCGCAGCTGCTGTCGCTGGCCGCCCAGCAGGCAGCGCAGGCCCGGGTCAAGAACTAGCGCCGCGCCAGACTCCCTTCAATAAGCTCTTTCTCTCTCTCTCCCTCTCTTTTTCCAGGAAGAACCGCTCAAGTCGTGGGCGCGAAAGCGTCCGGGTGGGAGCTCTGCGCCGCGGCGGTGGCAAGGGCCGCCGCTTCGATGGCGGAAAGGCGCGGCCAGCTGCCCAGGTCCAGGCCCTGGCGACGGGCGTTATAGCACTGCGGGACCAGGCACAGCTCGGCCATCGACAGCGCGTCGCCGTAGGAGAACACGCCGGCCGGCCAGTCGGGCTTGTGCAGCAGCGCCTCGTAGGCGTCCAGGCCGCGGGTGATGTAGTGGCGGGCCCACTGCTTGGGCAGCTCGCCGGCCGGATCGAGCTTGCCCAGGTGTCGCAGCACCGACAGGTTCTGCAGCGGCTGGGTGTCGGCGCTGATGATCTGCACCAGCTGCCGGACCCGCGCCCGGCCGAGCGCGTCGGCGGGCAGCAGCGCCGGGGTCGGGAACCGCTCTTCCAGGTACTCGAGGATCGCCACGCTCTCGGCCAGCAGGTGGCCCTCGTGCTCCAGCGCCGGCACCAGGCCCAGGGGATTTTTGCCCAGGTAGTCCTGCTGCTGCTGCTCGCTCTTTAGCAGGTTGACCGCGACCGCGGTGTAGGCGATGCCCTTGAGGTCGAGCGCCCAGCGGACGCGCCACGACGAGGACGAGCGGAAGTAGTGGTAAAGGATCGGCCTTGCGGCAGAGGGTGAGGACATGCGCTCTCTCGCTGATGGGAAAGGGAGGAGGCCGGCGCGCGGCCGGCCCGATCAGGGCTCCAGCTCGACGACGTTCTCCAGGCAGCCGAGCTCTTCGATCTCGCACTCGATGCGATCGCCGACCTTCATCCACAGGTTGTCAAAGACCTTGGAGCCGTTGAGCTCGAGGAAGCAGCCGGTGCCCACGGTGCCCGAGCCGATGACCTCGCCCGGGTGCAGGGTCACGCCGTAGCTGGCGCGGGCGATGATCTCGGCGAACGTCCAGCTCATGTCCGACAGCATGCCAGCGGCGACCGGCTGGCCGTTGAGCCGCGCCGCCATGCGCAGGGCGAACTGATCGCCGCGCGGCGTCGGCCGCACCGCCTGCCCGAGCGTCGCCCGCGGCACCAGATACGGGCCCAGCGCAGTGGCGAAATCCTTGCCCTTGGCCGGCCCGAGGTTGAGCTTCATCTCGTGCATCTGCAGCGCCCGCGCCGACAGATCGTTGCACACCATGAGCCCGAAGATCGCCTCGTTGGCGGTCGCGACATCGGCGTTGCGGATGGTGCGGCCGAGCACCACGGCGGCCTCCAGTTCGAAGTCGAGCTGCTCCAGGTGGAGCGGCCGCACGCGCACCGGGCCGGGGCCGATCACCGACAGGTGATTGGTGTAGTAGAAGATCGGGATCTCGTCGAACTCGGGGATCATCGGCAGGCCGCGGTTGCGGCGGGCCGCCTCGACGTGCTGGCGGAAGGCGTAGCCATCGCGCATCGACAGCGGCCGCGGGATCGGCGACAGGAGCCGCACCGCCGCCCGCGGGTGGAGCAGCGGGGCGCCATCGTGCACCTTGGGTAGGGCGTCGCGCTGGTGCAGCTGCAGGAGCTCGGCGATCGCCGGCAGCGCCGCCTGCTCGCACTCGATAAGGGCGAGCATCTCGGCCCCGTAGCGGGCGGCCACCGAGGCGGGATCGGCGGGGCGGCCGGCGCGCGACTCCAGGTGGGCGAGCGCCACCGGCAGATCGAGGATCGGCGCCGTCGCGGCGAGCTCTCCAGGACGCTCGGCGACCACCCCGCAGCGGGAGGCAGGACGAGCGGGCTCGCCGGGGCGGGCAGACGGGTCGCGAGGCTCGAAGGTCACGAGTTTCATGGACGCTCCTTCATCAAAAGAGGCACAAGGCGGGGCGGCGGATGGCGCTAGCGGGCGGGGCTCGCGTGCCAGCTGTCGTGGTAGGCGGGATCGTCGATGGTGCGGGCGTCGGCGGTCAGCCCGAGCGGCAGGAAGGTGTCGATCATCACCGCCAGCTCGTCGGTGCGCACCACCCCCAGGCTCCCCTCGTAGGCCCCCGGCTGCGGCCCGTGCGGGATGCCCATCGGGTGATGGCTGAGGCTGCCGGGGCCGATGCCGCGGCGGCTGGTGAAGTTGCCGCTGCAGTAGAAGATCACCTCATCGCAGTCGACGCTGGAGTGCGGATAGGGGCAGGGCACCGCCTCCTTGTCGTAGTCCACCGGGCGCGGCACGAACGAGCAGACGACAAACCCGCCGCCGGTGAAGGTGGTGAAGGTGGTGGGCGGCAGGTGGACGCGCCCGACCTTGGCCTGGTAGTCGTGGATGGACAGCGCCACCGGGTAGACGTAGCCGTCCCAGCCGACCACGTCCATGGGATCGCAGTCGCGGACGATCTCGTGGTAGCTGCCGCCGCGCTTGACGAAGATCGGGTAGTGGCCGGCCTTGAAGTCGGCGCCGCTCGGGGCGGGCAGCTCCTCGGGGCGGCGGAAATCGCGGTGGCAGTAGGGCGCATCCATGCGTAGCTGGCCGTAGGGGTTGCGGAAGCTCTTGGGGATCTCGCAGCCGCTGCGGCCTTCGATGCACAGCCACAGCGGTGGCGGCTCGGCGGGCTCGGGCGTGGGGACGACGCGGTAGACGGTGCCGCGCGGGATGAGCAGGTAGTCGCCGGGGCGGTAGCTGAGCGGGCCGTAGACGCTCTCCAGCCGGCCGCGGCCGCTGTGCACGTAGTAAAGCTCGTCGCCGTCGCCGTTGGCGAAGTAGCGCGGCTGCGCGATCTGCGGCCGGCACAGGCCGATGGCGACGTCGCGGTTGCACAAGAGCAGCCGCCGCGAGGCGAGGTGATCGCCGGGCTCGGACGGACTCAGGCGCTGGCCGGCGAAGTGGCGGCGGCGCAGACCTTCGTCGCAGTACGCCTCGGGATCGCCCGGCAGCTGGGCGCTGCGGTGGGCGATGTCGCGCGGCGGCAGGCTGCGGTGGTAGGAGATCGTATAGCCGCCATCGAAGCCCTGGCGGGTCAGGCAGTGCTCGTAAAGGAGCTGCCCGGCCTCGTCACGAAAGCCGATGTGGTGCTTGCGGGGAACCTTGCCAAGGCAGACGCGGTCGAGCATGGGTGTTCCTCTTGGCGCCTACTGCGCCGGCCAGGCCTGGCCGGACTGCTCGCGCTCGATGGCCTCAAAGAGCGCGCGGAAGTTGCCTTCACCGAAGCTGCGCGCGCCCTCGCGCTGGATGAGCTCGAGGAAGAACGGTCCCGCCGCCGGGTCTTCGAAGTACAGCGAGGCGTCCTTCATGAAGATCTGCAGCAGGTAGCCTTCCTGGCTGCCGTCGAGCTGGATGCCGAGCTCGCGCAGGCGCTGCAGCGGCTCGCGCACCGGCGGGACCTTGAGCTCGGACAGGCGCTGGGGCAGCGCGTCGTAGTAGGTCCCAGGCGTCGACAGGAACTGGATGCTGCGCTGGCGCAGCGACTGTACCGACTGGCACAGATCGGGCAGGGACAGCGCGACGTGCTGCACGCCCGGACCGTGGTTGTCGGCGCAGAAGATGGCGATCTGCGACTTCTCGAAGTGGGGGCGCAGCGGCTCGTTGTTGGCGAACTTGAGGCCCGAGCGCGGGTCCCACATGACCAGCGAGCGCAGGCCGCTGCCGCCGGACATATCCGGGCGCAGGTCGTGGGTGTGGAACTGCACCTGCCAGTACTGCTCGAAGTCACACATCTCGCGCAGGAACTGGATCCACGGCCGCAGCACCCGCATGTTCGAGGTGATGTGATCGATGCCGGTGATCCCCAGCGGGTGCCGCGCCTTGACCTGGCCGGTGATGTGGAAGCCGGGCGGGACAAACGGTCCATCGGGGCGCTGGAGGAAGGTGAAGTTCACATCGCCGAGCGGGGTGGCGATGACGAAGTAGCGCGCGGGGCCGGTCTCGCTGCTGGTGTCGATGCGCTCGGTGATGAAGGTGGCGTCGCGGGCGGCCAGCGTGTTCCAGGTGTGATCGAGGTCGCGCACGCGCAGGATCAGCTCGCAGGCGCTGTCGGGGTGGCGGCGCAGGTAGCGGCCGGCGCGCGAGCTGCCCGACAGCGGCGCCGAGAACATCAGGCGAGCGTCGCCGGCCTGAAAGACCACCGACTCCATCTCGTCGCGGCGGGCGAAGTCGATCGTCGAGGCGGCGACCTCGTCAAAGTCCATGCGCGCCTGGTAGAAGCGGCGAGCCCGGCTGAGATTGCTGACGAAGAAGTGGACGGCGTCGAGCTCGAGGATGCCCAGGCCGGGGCCGCGGGCGCCTGGCTTGCCCGAGGAAGAAGAAGGATCAGGAGAGGCTGAGTGGCTTGTCGTCTGGCTCATCTTGGCTTGCGACCTTAACACATTTATCGGGCGTTTTTGTCAGGTGGTGTGGAGGAACTCGGCACCTTTTGCGCGCGGCCAGCTGGGCGTAGGTTGGCGCGGCCGCGCGTTGCATTTTTTTCGCCCGCGCGCAGCGTCCGGATCGGCGGCTGGCCGACAAGCGGTGTAAAAGGAGACTGATGGCGGCAAGAGACGCAAAAACTGCGGGTGGCGAGCTCAGCCTGTTTGCTCACCACGCCGGCAAGACCCGAGTCGGCCAGCCGCTGGCCGAGCGCATGCGCCCGCGCGAGCTCTCTGAGGTGGTGGGGCAGCCGCAGCTCCTGGGCGAGGGCAAGCTGCTGGCGCGGCTTGCCGCCACGGCGGCCTCCGGGGCGAGCGCTGCGGGGGGGTTTCTGCCGTCGCTCATCCTGTGGGGGCCGCCGGGCACCGGCAAGACCACGATCGGGCGGCTGCTCGCCCAGCAGGCGGGGGCGCGGTTCGCGCCGCTGTCGGCGGTGCTGAGCGGGGTCAAGGAGCTGCGCCAGGAGATCGACGAGGCGCGCGCGGCGCTGCTCGAGCGCGGCCAGCGCACGGTGCTTTTTATCGATGAGATCCACCGCTACAGTAAGAGCCAGCAGGACGCCCTGCTGCCGCACGCTGAAGCGGGAACGGTGATCCTGGTCGGCGCGACCACCGAGAACCCGTCGTTCTCACTGACGGGCGCGCTGCTGTCGCGCTGCCGGGTGCTGGCGCTGCAGCCGCTCGCCAGCGCGGCGGTGCTCAGCCTCATCGAGCGCGCCCTGACCGATGGCGAGCGGGGCCTGGGCGGGGTGCCCACCGAGGTGCCGCTGCCGGTGCGCGAGCTGCTTGTCCACGCCGCCGGCGGCGACGCCCGGCGGGCGCTGTCGACCCTGGAGGCGGCGGTGCACCTGGCCGTGCCCGACGAGCACGGGGTGCGGCGGGTGGACCACGAGACGCTGGTGGCGGCGCTGCAGCAGCGCGTGCTGCGCTACGACAAGGACGGCGATCAGCACTACGATGTGATCTCGGCGTTCATCAAGTCGCTGCGCGGCTCCGACCCCGATGCCGCGGTCTACTACCTGGCGCGCCTTTTGGAGAGCGGCGAGGACCCGCTGTTCATCCTCCGCCGCATGGTGATCTTCGCCGCCGAAGATGTCGGGGTCGCGGATCCGCGGGCGCTGCCGCTGGCGATGGCGACCGTCGAGGCGTTCCGCTTCGTCGGGCTGCCCGAGGGGGTCCTGCCGCTCACCGAGCTCGTCCTGTTTCTGGCCACCGCGCCCAAGACCAACACGGCGGTCACCGCCTACGCCGCGGCCAAGCAGGCGGTCGAGCAGGCCGGCGATGCGCCGGTGCCGGCCCACCTGCGCGATGGCCACTCGGCGGCCAGCCGGGCGCTCGGCAGCGGCATCGGCTACAAGTACCCGCACGATTTCCCCGGCCACTACGTGCGGCAGCGCTACCTGCCCGAGGGGCTGCCCGAGCGCGCCTTCTATCAGCCGTCCCCGTCCGGCTACGAAAAGACGATCGGCGAGCGCCTGGCCTACCTGCGCAGCCTGGGGGAGCGTGAGCCCGGCGGCGAGCGCGGCGGCGAGCCCAGCGGCGAGCGCGGCGGCGAACCCAATAGATAGGCGGCTACTTTTTTACCCGGCGGCTCGCCTCGCGGTGGAAGGCGTGGCACAGGGCGATCGCCAGCGCGTCCGCGGCGTCGGCTCGCGGGGCCCGCTGCAGGGCGCACAGCCAGGTCACCACGCGCTGCACCTCCTGCTTGCCGGCGCGTCCATGGCCGGCCACCGAGCGCTTGACGGTGGCCGGCGGATACTCACCCAGCGGCAGGCCGGCCTCGGCGACCAGCAGCATGATGACGCCGCGCGCATGCCCCAGGCGCAGCGCCGACTGCGCGTTGACGCCGTGGAACGCCGCTTCCAGCGAGACCTCGTCCGGGCGCAGCTCGGCCAGCACCTCGCGCAGGTCGGTGGCGAGCAGGCGCAGCCGCTCGCTGAGGGGCAGCTTGCCGCTGAGCTCGATCACCCCGCACTCGACGTAGCGCGGCTTGGCCAGGGCGCGCAGCTCCGAGACCTCGACGACCCCGTAGCCGCAGCGCAGGGTGCCCGGATCGATGCCGAGGATGCGGATCATGACTCAGGTAGGAGGGCCGCGGCGAGCGGGGAGCGAAAGATCATCGCAGGAGGCGGGGGACGCCGGTAGCTCGCGGCGCGCCGGCCGGCTCGGTCATGGACCGAGCGCGGGCGCCGCTCAGGCTTCACTCGGCTCGTGGTTGGAGTAGACGTTGAGCACGTCGTCATGCTCTTCCAGAGCATTTATGAGCTTGGTGAGGTGCTCGTCATCCTTGGCCGACACCGCCACCACCAGCTCGGGCAGCATGGTGACCTCGGCATCGGCGGGCTTCATGCCTTTTTTCTCGAACGCCTCGCGGATCTCGTGGAAGCTGCTCGGCTCGGTGAGGACGACGATCACGTCGCCCTCGGCGCGCACGTCCTCGGCGCCAAGCTCCAGGGCGACCTCGGTGACCGCGTCTTCGGTGACCTTGTCGGCCTCGAAGATGATCTGGCCGCGCTTTTTGAACTTGTGCAGCACCGAGCCCGAGGAGTCGATCTTGGCGTTCTGCCGCTCCAGCAGCTTGCGCAGCTCCGAGGCGGTGCGGTTGCGGTTGTCGGTCGCCAGCTCGATGACGATGGCGACGCCGCCCGGTCCGTAGGCCTGGTACACCAGCTCCTCGACCGCGTCGGCGCCGAGCTCGCCGGTGCCCTTTTTGATCGCGCGATCGATGGTGTCGTTGGGGACGTTGGCGGCGCGCGCCTTGTCCATGGCGGTGCGCAGCCGGGGGTTGCTTCCGGGGTCGCCGCTCCCGCGGGCCGCGACGGTGACTTCCTTAATCAGCTTGGTCCATCCTTTGGACTTCTTGGCGTCGGCGATTGCCTTTTTGTGTTTGATCGTCGACCAGCGATTATGACCGGACATCCATTCACCTCGTTTTCTGACCGCACGCCAAGGGCTCCGTCGCGCTGGCCGGCCCAGGAGCAAATCCGAGTCCGCGGGTTCGCCGCAGCACCGGCCTGGCCGCGGCACCATGAAAACGCACGGCTTGACTGGCGATTCCTATCACAACGCGCGCAGGCTCCGCAAGCCGGCCGACGGCCTGTCCGCGGCCTGTGCGCGGTCGCCAGCGGCGCGCCGCAGTCGCCGGGCCCGTCCGCGCGGCCGCCGCGGCGCCGCCGCCGGTTCGCGTGGTTCCCGCGGTTTAATCGAGTGTTTAAAAGGGTTTAACTCAGCTACCGGCAAGCGCTGGTTTAAGCAGACGCGGGGGGGGCCGATTGGCCTGCACATACGCTCCTCCGCGCGCCTATGTCGGTGCGTTAATTTGGCGAAAATTCGTCTGCCTGGCATCGAAAAATTCGGCATGATAGAAGCCAGAGGCTCATTCGTGATAGCGAACCCGAGTCTAAGTCCAAGCTGTATACAAGGTAGGACATCCGCCCCGTCGCTGGCTCGCGGCAGTGTGATTGGTTTCTTTTTTGGTATTTGTAATACTGCTATGTTTGAAAACAAACCGCTAGTGCGTCGGGATCTTTTGAATGTCATACTCAATAATCTGACCTCGGCACGATGTGCGGCCGGTGGCCCGCGCGTGCGGAACCAGGGGATCGGATGAGTACCACCAACGCCTCCATTGCAGATCTTGTTGGCTCTTCAAAATACAATGCAATTGCCGATGATTCGCTCAAAGACGAGGACAACGCGGCCTGGGTCATGTTCCTGCCGCGCAAGATCGCCAGCGAGTGGATCGCGGTCATCTCCTGGCTGCGCCTCATCGACCGCATGGCCGAGAACGAGTGGCTCGAGGGCTGGGGCTCGCGGCTGCAGATCTTCCGCATCGGCTGGCGCGCCCTGCTCGTCACCGGACAGGTCCTCCCCGACGACTACCACGCCAACCTGCTCACCCAGATGCAGCGGCGGTGGTGGGACCACGCGCACGGCGGCATGGACTGGGCGTCGATCTACGCCTGGGACGAGTACGTCGAGGCGATCTCGGAGTACCACCGCTCGGACATGGTCTTTGAGACGATTGAGGAGTACGAGCGGATGCTCGGGCGCCTCGGCGGCTCGCTTATGCAGGTATGCCCATTCCTCACTGATGAGCAGCGAAAGAGCGTCAGGGCATTTGGTGTTTTGGATCAATTCTTTAATCAATTGCGCGACTTGGAAGAAGACACGGCGCAGAATCTGTGTTATTTTCCTGCGGATGCACTTAATCTATTTGGTGTCGATCGACAAGAGATTCTCGATCATAGCTGCTTCAAGAATCCCGGCTACCATCGAATGATGAAGTTCTGGCTTAATGATTATTTGCCGAATTTGTTCGTGCAGGCGGCGGATTTCTTGAATCAACAGAATTTGCACTTTTCTTGGCGGCTGCTGCGCCGCTGGTTTCTCCGCCGCTATGCCAGGATTGAGCGTTGTCTGCGTGTGTGCGATATGGACTTCCGCGCCGCCACAAAGCTTTATTTCTCAGAGGTCAAGCCCAACATCGCCAGCTGGGTCCAGGACACGTTCGTCGAGGAGGACTGCCTGGACATCCTGCTGGAGGCAAAGAGCAGCCCGCGCCCGCCCGAGCCGCCCGGCGGACCGCAGGGCCCCGGCGGACACCGCGACCGCAGCGAGCCGCCGCCGCTGCCGCCGCCCGGGCAGAAGGGCTTTGACTCCGGGCTGTTCGTCCTGCGACGGCAGCGCAGCATGAAGGCGGCGACCCGCTAGCCGTCCGGTTTCCCGCCCGGCCAAGAATTGAGTATGCTCCAAGCGATGTCGCCCGAACCCGCCCCCGCCCGCCGTCCACACAAGACGGGAAAGTCAGGACCCATCCCCGGAGTCCCTCGGCGCGCGCTCGCCGGGCTGCTCGACCACCCGGTGGGGCGGGTGACGCTGTGCGGCCTGGCCGGGACGCTCCTGTTTCTCGCCTGCGCCGACTTTGATGTCTGGCCGCTGTGCTGGCTCGGGCTGGTGCCGCTGCTGTGGGTGCTGCTAGACGCCGACGGCCAGCCGCGGACCCAGAGGCCGTTTCTTTACGGGATGGTCACCGGCCTTGTCGCCAACGGCGGCGGGTTTTACTGGATCGTCGGGCTGCTCATGCGGTTTGGCCACATGCCGTTTCTGGCGGCGCTGCCGCTGTTTCTGCTGCTGGTCGCCTACCAGGCGATCACCTTCGGCTTGTTCGCGTCGCTGCTGTGCCGGCTGCGCTCGCAGCTGGATGTCAAGGTGACGTTCCTCGCCCCGCTGTGCTGGGTCGCCTGCGAGCTGTGCGTGCCCTATGTCTTCCCGTGGTATCTGGCGATCACCCAAGCGTGGGTGCCGACGGTGATCCAGGTCGCCGACTTCACCGGACCGCTCGGGGTGAGCTTCCTCCTGGTGCTGAGCAACGGGGCGCTGTTCGATCTGTCGCAGGCGCTCGGGCGGCGGCGAGCCCGTCGCCCGCGGGAGGCGCTGGGGGCGCCGCTCATCGCCGCGGCGACGATTGCGCTCTCGCTCATCTACGGCGTCGTGCGCATCCATCAGGTGGATCAGGCGCGCGCGGCGGCGGACAAAGTGAAGGTCGGGGTGGTGCAGGCCAACGTCGGCATCAACGAGAAGTTCGTCCCCGGCCTGCGCGAGCAGCAGCACGAGCTGCACCTGCGGCTGTCGCAGGAGCTGGCGCGCCAAGGGGCCGAGCTGCTGGTCTGGCCGGAGTCTTCGTACCCCTACCCGATGCCGCGGCCGGCGCGGCGCGACTTCCCGCCCGGCGATGCGCGGCGCATCCACCAGGGCTTTGACACCCCGATCCTTTTCGGGGCCCTGACCTACGAGCGGGCCAGCGACGGCGAGATTGTTCCCTACAACACCGCCCTCATGCTCGAGCGCGACGATCGCATCACCGGCAGCTTCGACAAGAACTTCCTGCTCATCTTCGGCGAGTACCTGCCGTTTGCGCGCGAGCTTGGCTGGCTGCGCAAGATGATCCCCGAGATCTCCAACTTCGCCCGCGGTACCACCACCACGACCTTCCCGCTGAGCGTGCACGGCAAGCAGTACTCGATAGGTCCGATGATCTGCTACGAGGACATCATCCCGGCCTTCGGGCGGCGGCTGTTCGCCGACAAAGAGCCGCCAAACCTCATGCTCAACATCACCAACGACGCCTGGTTCGGCGCGACCTCGGAGCCGTACGAGCACCTGGCGCTCGCGGTCTACCGCGCCGTCGAGCACCGCGAGGAGCTGGTGCGCGCGGTGAACACCGGCGTGTCGGCGGTCATCGACGCCGCGGGGCGGGTGCGGCAGAAGGGTCCTTCGGTGGACCCGCAGCTCACCCCGGGGGCACCGCCGGTGACGCTGCTCGACAACGTGGCGCTGCTGCAGCCGGGCGGGCTGTACCAGCAGCTCGGCGAGACCTTCGGCGGCCTGTGCCTTGGGATGGTGCTGCTGTTCGGGGTGCTGGCGCGGCAGCGCGCGGGGCACCCGGTGCGGTGGGGCATCCTGGCGGCGAGCACCGTCGGCCTGCACCTGGCAGTGCTGCTGGGCGGCGCGCTGCTGCCGGGCGGCGTGCACGGCTTCTACGCCGCGCTGCTGCACCGCAACGAAGCGTCGGTTCCCGAGTCAGTGCTGTTTGCCGCGACCTGGCAGCTGGTGGTCGCGCTGGCGCTGGGCGCGGCGGTGGTGGCGGCGCTGATCGGGCGGCGCCTCGGCCCGCGGCGGTCCAAGATCGGGCCGCCGCCGGGCCAGCTGGAGCTTGTCGCGGCGATGGCGCTGACCACCGTGCTGCCGGTCGTCCTGCTCGGGCGGATGGAGGGGAACACGGGGGCGGTGGTGATCCTGAGTGGGCTCTGCCTGGCGGTGGCGATGCCGGCGCTCCGGCTGGGGACGCGGCTGCATCGAACCGGCTAAGCACAGCGCATCGGCAAGCTCGCTGGCACCGCGGCACCGGGCTTCAGCCTTGGGGCGGGTCGGCGCTACGGGTCCTTGTTCTCGGGGTCTAGCGGCAGCTTGGTGAGCATCGAGCGGAGCAGCGCCTGGGTGGCGCTGCTCAGCGAGCCGCGGCCGGGGGTCGGGCTGGCGCCGGCAGCGGTAAAGACGGTGCGTCCGGTCCCGAGCTCGATGACCCGCAGGGTCAGGCCGACCGCGGGCTCGCCTTCGGTGCCAGCGCGGTAGCGCCACTCCTGCACGCTGCCGCCGATCCCGTAGGAGAACTTGCGGTCGCGCGCCCACGCCAGCACGCGCTCGTAGTGCTGCCGCTCGTCCAGGTCGAGCTCGCTGTCCGCGTCCTTGGCGTCTTTGCCTTCCTTGGCCAGCGCCGGCCCGCCTTTAAGTCCGCCGCTAGGTCCGCCGCTTATATTGAGCGGCGCGGCGGCGTAGGGGGCCAGCTCGACGTTGTTCTGGATGCGCAGCAGGGTCGTCAGGAGCTCCTCGACGCGCTCGCCGGCCATGTGCGTCTCGCCGAGGTTCTGCACCGGCAAAAGGACCCAGCCCTTGCGGCTCTTGATGCGGCCTTCGGTCTTGACGTCCAGCATCGCGCAGCCGCCGCCGACCGCCAGCGCGAGGGCGGCGGCGACGCAGCCGGCGCGCGCGCCAGTCGCCACCGGCGGCGGCTCAAGCGCCGACGGCGAGCTTGAGCTCCTGTACATTGTCCGCTTCATCCTCTCTCTCTACCATGTAATCGGTCTCGACACCCTTTTCACCGAGGATCACCGTGGGGGCCAGCTGGATCGGCCGGCGCACCGACTCGGGCGCCAGGCCGGCGCGCAGCGCGCACATAAGGCCGGTCGCCTCCAGATAGTTATCGACCACATGGTACTGCCCGGGAGTCCACGGCAGCGCCGCGGTGTCATTGCGCATGAGGTTCTTGTTCTCGCGCACCGCGATCACCGGGATGCCCTGCTCCAGCGCCGCGAGCACCGGCAGGCCGACGCAGCCCTCGGGGATCACCAGGCAGGAGACATCGGCGGCGGTGAGCACGCCGGGTTGGCGCATCGCCTCGGGGTCGCTGATGATGCGCGGGCTGCGCTGCAGGCCCTTGAAGATGCACTGCAGGAACGTATAAGAGACCGCCTCCGCCGCCATGCGCGGGTCGACCAGGCCGGGCTCCAGCTCCTCGATCTCGTGCGACTCTAGCATCGGCGAGTGGGCGGAGGGCAGGTCGTAGAGCAGCGAGACCGCGTGGGTGAAGATCGCCTCGACGCCGCCCCAGGGGTTTACCATCTTGCCGTCACTCTCGAAGTAGGTGATGTGCCACTCCTTGGGAACCTGGATGACGGTGGCCAGCGCCACCGCGTCGTACTCGGCGCGGTACTTGTCCAGGGCATTGATCAGGCTCTCCATGCGCTCGACGCGGCCGCTGGCGCGCCCGGCGCCGGTGAACTGCGCCTTGAGGGTGACCGTGGGATCGAGCTGGACGATGCGCGGACAGGACAGGCCGTAGCAGGCGCGCGCGGCGTTAAGCGAGTTGATCGCGGCATCGGTGAAGTTACTGTCCTCGTGCGAGTCGCAGACGAACAGGACGCGGTTCTGGCGCACCCTGGCCAGGCCCGCGGTGCCCATGAGCAGGCGACAGATGACGCTGCCTTCGACATACAGGCCGTTTTCGGGTAGCTCGTTGATGTCCGAGGCGTTGACGACGTTGGGGTGGGTGATGAGGGTGTCGCAGGCGGCGGCGAGCAGGCGGGCGGCCGAGCCGGCGTCCCCGGCGTGACCGCCGATCTCGGCGCCGATGCCGGTGGGCACCAGCATGACGGCGTTGAAGGCGCCGGTGTTGTCGACCGCGCGGCGCCGGAACTCGAAGATCGAGCGCGGCAGCGGCCGGCCCTGCCACGGCTGCAGGTCGGCCATCACCCCGAGCTCGCAGCGGTAGCGGACGCCATCGGTCGCAGTGACCACGAAACGGACCGGAACCTCTCCGGGCTTGAGGTGGGCCGCCGTCGCCTCGGCAAAGTAGGGGATGAGGCCGTGATGGCCGCGGATACAGGGAACTTCGAAATCGCGCTCAAAGATATTCATGGACAGTGCCTCCGCATCTTTTCTGGAAGAGCTTGGGATTCACGGGAATGCTCCGCGCCGGGACCTGGGACTGGCCGGCTGCGGACAGGGGGGAGCTCGGCGCTGCTGGCGCAGCGGGAGAGGAAGTCAGAGTAGGTGTAGCGCTTGCGCAACAGCAGCCTGCCGTCGGCTGACAGGCTGTAGCTTGTCGGCAGGTTGACGCCGTTGAACATGTGCGCCTTCACCATCGTGTAGGCGCCGGCGTTGGGGAAGATCACCCGCGAGCCGACCTGGAGCGGCGTCCGGAAGCAGTACTCGCCAAAGACGTCGAGCGCCAGGCAGGTGCTGCCGGCCAGGGTGTACTCGTGTGGGCCGTTGTCCTGGTGCTCGAGCACATCGGGCTCGAACTGGTACTCGAACACCTCGGGCATGTGATTGACCGAGGTGTCGAGCATGGCGATCGTCCCATCATCGCTGTCAAACAGATCGATGACTGAGGCGACGAGGTAGCCGGCGGCGCGCACCAGGGCGGCGCCCGGCTCGAAGTAGACGGTGAGCCCGTAGCGGCTCTTTAGAAGGTGCACCGCCTCGCACAGCGGTCCGCGATCCTGCCCCGGCTCTAGCAGGTAGCCGCCGCCGAGGTTTATCCACTTGAGGCGGCCGAGCAGCGGCGCCAGGTGGCGGTCGAGGTGACGCACGGTGGTAAGCAGCGGCGCGAAGGTCTCGGAGTCGCAGTTGGAGTGGAAGTGCAGGCCCTGCAGCTGGCGCAGGGACTCGGGACGGTGGGCGAGCAGCTCGACGAGCTGCGTCAGCGGCATCCCCAGCTTGGAGCCGGCGTGACAGGGATCGTAGCGCTCGTCTTGGACGAACGACAGCTGGGGGTTTACCCGCAGGCCGAGCGCGCACCGGCTGCCCACGGCGCGCTGGAAGCGCTCGTACTGCGGCAGCGAGTTGCAGACTATGTGGTCGCAGTAGCTCGCCAGCTCCTCGCTCTCATCAAGGCGCAGGCCGGGGCTGGTGATGCTGACCGTTCCTTCTTTTCCCAGCACCTCGCGCGCCAGGCGGGCTTCGTACAGCGAGCTCGCCGCCATCCCGTCCACATGCCCCACCATCCAGCGCAGCGCGTCGAGATGACCCAGCGGCTTGAGCGCGTACAGCACCTTGCACCCGGCCTCGCCCTGCACCGCCGCGACCTGCGCCATCGCCGCCAGGATCGCTGGCTCGGACAGCACGAACGCTGGCGTCTCGACTTCTCCGGCGACGCGGGCGATCGCCGCGGCGTCTGCTTCTAGACTGCCTGGACTTGCTAGCAGCTCACTCATGAATCACTCCGAAGCAAGCTCGCGATCGGCCAATTCGTACGGGCCGATTCCCATCGACTAAGATGGACAATCCATACACTAAGGAAAGCCCGCCGGAAGTACCCTAGATGCCTCTTAACGAAAACCTAATCTTTACAGAGTTTTAATAATCCGCAGCCGCCCGTAGCTGCGAACGTACTTTCTATTGCAGGTAGCGGACTCCAGCGCCCCACTGCAGTCCTTCAAATCCGCCCGAGCGACTGTTGGAGAGATAGCCGCTCAAGCTCAAGCGACCGGCGCGCCGCGGCAGCAGCAGGCCCAGTCCGAGCTGCAGATCGAAGCCGATACCGCTGCGCCCGGTGGCGACTTCCGCTGTCTCGGAGTTCAACAGCGCGCCGAGCCAGCCGTCGACCGTGATGAAGAACTTGCCGCTGCCGCCGCCCGACATGCCGGGACTTGGCACGCCGTAGCGCAGGCGCGGGCCGCCCCCAATCATGGCGAAGCTGTGCAGCAATAGATCATCGACTCCGGTGTTCTCGCAGGCATCGCGCAGGCGGTCGCACACGTCATCGGGGAGGTCGCTGGGCAGGCGGTTTGTCTCATAGAAGCCCGAGGCCCGCACCTCCCAGGCGAGCAGTCCGAAGTGCGAGCGGTAGCCGGCCTCGGCGTAGGCCATAAGTCCATCGCCCAGCGGCTCGCGGTGACGCGACCAGTAGCTGTGCAGGTCGAGCTCGCCGTACAGATAGAGCTGCCGCAGCGGCTCGAAGGCGGCGCCCACCATCACCCGGTCGCGCGCCCCCAGCACCCGGATGCCCAGGGTGTCATCGCTAATCTGGTTCAGGCTCACCTCGGCCAGCAGCGACACGCCGCGTCCTACGTAGTACAGCCCGCGCAGCGCGCCGTAGGGAATGCTCAGTTCGCTACGTAGGTTGCCGCCCACCATCGCCTCGAACAAGCCCGCGCGCGGGCGGAAGCGGACGAAGGCAGCCACATCTAGCTCCCCAGCGACCAGGCTGGGATCGGCGAAGCCGATGCGCTCTCTGCTGGTGTCCAGATAGGTGTAGCTGGTCCGCAGCCCGACCTCGAAACGGTGCACGGACACAGACAGGCTGGCCAGGGTCGCGTGGAACAATAGACCGCCCAGCGAGTGCAGCTCGTAGGCGAGCGCCGCGGTGAGCAGGTGCTCGGGCCGGCGCAGGCTCGGCTGGCTGCTCGGCGTGGTGCCGTGGGCGTCCTCGTCATCGTCCTCCTCATCTGGGTCCGCAGCGGCGCCGTCCGCGGCGTCCTCGGCAGCCGTGTCCTCTCCTTGAGGCTCGCGCCGAGCCGCGGACTCCGCGGCGGTGTCTTCGTCCTCATCGTCACTTAATGCCTCCGCGATCGCCTCGTCGGCTTCGGCGGGCGAGCGCAGGCGGGCGAGGCGACCGCTGTGGAACTCGCGATCAAACTGCCAGCCGCGCAGCTTGCTCAGGGTCAGCGCCGCCAGCTGCTGCCGCGGGGTGGCGCCTCGGGGCAGGCCGCGCCGCCGGGGCTGCAGCGGTGGCAGCGGGCCCTGGACGAAGCTCTGCAGCTCGGCCAGGGCGAGGCGGCGGATGCGGCGGGCGGCCGGCTCTTGCTCGCAGCGCGTCAGCGCGTAGACCCAGTCGGCCAGCCACAGGCGCGCCTGCGTCCCCGCCACCGCGGGCCTGGGCACCCGGCGCGCGCCGCGCGCAAACCACGGCAGGGCCTCCGCGTAGCGTCCAAGCAGAGTCAGTCCGGCGGCGTAACCCCGCCACAGCTGCGCATCGCGGGCGGCCGCGGCAGCAAAGCGCACAAGCGCCCGCGCCAGGGCCGGGAAGTCTTGCTGCTCGATAAGGACCCACAGCAGGCCGCGCATCGCCGCCAGGTTTTGCGGATCGCCCTTGAGCGTGCGCAGCAAGGCCTGGCGGGTCAGGCCGGGCTGCTCGCGCAGCGGGGCTGCCTTGGGGGCCGCCGCCGGGCTGGTCGCCGGCACTGCACCGGCAGCCGGGGCCGCCGCTGCCACCGCGGGCGCGACCCATAGGAGGATGCACAGCGCGCCCCACCCGAGCCGCTTGCCCGAGCCGAACCAGGCTGCCCAGACCTTTGGCGCGCCGCCCATGGGTGTCCTCGGCCCTCTCTGCTCCGGGGTGCAGAGCAGCGCTACTCGGCGCCGCTGAGCAGGTTGTACAGCGAGATGCCCACCTCCATGAGCAGCAGCGCAACGATCACCACCTCGATGACCAGCGTGGCGCGGAGGCCCCGGTGGTCGGCCAGGCGGTAGCCGATCTGATCGTAGACGCCGTCGCGGACCTCCAGGTGGTTGTTCAGCTTCTCGATGCGCGTGCGCAGGCGGGCGCGGGCCCCCAGCCGGGACAGCAAGCGACCAAGGCCCGGGGGCCGATCGTGCGCGAGCAGGGCGAGCCGGTGATCGATGCGCGAGGCGAGCATGCCGAGCCGGTGCTGGTGCGCCAGCTTGCCATAGAGGCTCGGCCACAGCTTCTTGTTGCCGTCATCGATGCTGCTGACAAACGGCAGGTCGGCCTCGACCTCGGTCCAGCGCTGCGCCACCTCGTCTTCAAGCTGCTGCAGCTCGTGCTCATAGAACGCAAACTCGGCCAGGCCGGCTAGCGCGTCGTCAAGGCTCTCGGGGGCGGCGCTGATGATCGCCCGGCCGGGGCAAAAGAACAGGCCGAGCTCCGCGCTGCGAGCGGCGATCGGCCGCCGACCGCCGCCGGCGGCCAGCCAGCTGTGCGCCTGCTGCCGCTCGGCCTCGCTGACCTCGGGAGGCAGGTGCAGCACCCACAGCTCTGCCGCCTTGAGCTCGGTGGGCCCGGTCAGCACCTCGTCAAGCGGCACGGTTGCGCGGCGGGCGAGGGTCGGACGCGGCTCGGTGAAGCGCTGAAGGACATCTTTCGGAACGGCGGACGCAACCGCGGCCGGAGTCGCGGTAGGAGTTGAAGGAGCCGAATCGGACGGACCGGCTTCGCGAGCCGCCGGAGCAGGTGTGAACCAGATCCGGTAGGCCCCGGGGGCGGAGGACGACTTCTGAGCCGGTTTGGCCATGAGCAGAGATTCCAGTGAAGGTAAAAAGTCCAAGCAGGAAGCGGGCGAGCGACCCAATACGTACACGCACTTGCCCGCGCAGGCAACGCAGGCCCCGGCCGGCCGCGCCGCCCGTCCGCCAAAAGTCGTCGCTGCCGACCGCAGGCGCGGGCGACAAATGTTTTGGTCTGGCGCCGCGGGCGCGGTAAAACCAGCCTATGAGTGTCCCCTCCATGTTCTCCCTAAAAGACAAGGTCGCAGTAATCACTGGCTCCAGCCGCGGCATCGGCAGGGCGATCGCCGAGCAGATGGCGCTGGCCGGAGCCAAGGTCGTGGTGTCCAGCCGCAAGGCCGACGCCTGCGCCCAGGTCGTCACCGCCATCACCGCTTCGGGAGGGGAGGCGCGCGCGGTGCCCGCCAACATCAGCGACAAGGCGCAGCTGCAGCGGCTGGTCGACGATACGCTGGCGACCTGGGGGCGGATCGATGTGCTGGTGTGCAACGCCGCCGTCAACCCCTACTTCGGACCCTCGGCCGGGATCAGCGATGAGCAGTTTGACAAGGTCATGCACTCCAACATCAAGTCCAACCACTGGCTGGCCAGCATGGTGCTGCCGCAGATGGCCAGCCGCAAGGACGGCGTCGTGCTGATCATCTCGTCGGTGAGCGGCCTTGTCGCGGCGCCGCTGCTCGGCGCCTACAGCATCTCCAAGGCCGCCGATATGCAGCTGTGCCGCAACCTGGCGGCAGAGTGGGGCCACGCCAACCTGCGCGTCAACTGCCTGGCCCCTGGGCTTATCAAGACCGACTTCGCGCGCGCGCTGTGGGAAAATCCGCCGATCCTCGAGCGGGTCACCAGCCGCTCCTGCCTGCGCCGCATCGGTCAGCCCGAAGAGGTGGCCGGAGCGGCAGTCTTTTTGGCCTCCGACGCCGGTCGCTTCATCACCGGCCAGACCCTGGTCATCGACGGCGGCAGCCTTGGAGATGGCTTCTAGGCGGCCAGCTGCAGATTGGCCTTAAGCTGCTTGCCGGGCCGCTCCGGAGTCTCCTGCCGGACTCGGAGTCCAGACTCCGCCACAGGCGACAACCAGACTTCGCCACAGGCGACAACCAGACTCCGCCACAGGCGACAAGATGGTGGGGAGCTCCTGACGCCGCACCGCTCTCGGCTTGGCGCCTGCGCTCAGGCCGGCAGCGGGCCGCCGACCCGGAAGGAGTAGCGGCCGACTTCCTGATCATTGAGAAAGACGGTGGCCTGGTGGTTGCCCGGCGACCAGCCGGTCTCGGGCAGGAAGTACAGCGAGAACTTCTGGTTTGGCTGGTTGTGGGTCAAGCGGATCGACTGCGTCATCCCCTGGCCGCCGCGGTCCCACTGCACGCTGAGGTGACTCCCTTTTCCCAGGTCGCCCTGCATGACCAGGTAGACCGGCTGGTTTCTGGAAAACTCCGCGGGCGCCGGCAGCGGGTCGTGGGTCGGGGTCGCGCCCGCCGTCAGCACCACCTGGGCGATGCGCGACTGCAGCGCGTCGGCAGCGGGGACGATGCGCAGCCCGTAGCGGCCGAGCAGCTGCGGCGCCGCCTGCTCATCGGCCTTGTAGTAGAAGGCGAAGCCGAAGTGATCGCTGATGATGCGCGACTCGGGCTCCCAGTAGGTTCCTAAAAAGATCGGGGTGTGGGCGCGGGCGGCGGCCGGGACCTGGGCGAAGTCGGCCAGCACGGCGCGCACCTGCGGGGTGTCCTTGTGCAGCACCTCGAACAGCAGCCAGCCCTTGGCAGGCAGGTTCGCCAGGGCGAGCGAGATGTAAAGCTTCTCGTCGGTGACCTCGAAGGTGCCGCGGCCGCCGGCGTCGACGGGGGCGAGCTGCGCGGGTTCTTGATTGGGGGTCAGGCTCTTGGCAAAGGTCGCCTTGACGATCTTGAGTCCTTCCGACATGCGGGCCTCCGGGAAGACGGCAGTTAGGGCGGCGGGAGCCGAGCACAGGCAGGGCGACCGCTTTATCTTACCTCTAACTATATCCGGATCGCCGCCGCGGCGCCGCCCGACCTGCTCAGCCGAGGCCGGGCTGGCTGAGCAGAGCAAACCCGATCAGCTTGTAAAGGGCGCGGGCGCCGACGTTGGCGTCCCACTCGTCAGCTGGATCGGGGCCGGGGGCGACCTCGGTCAGATCGAAGCCGACGATGCGGCGGCCCGAGCGGACCACCGCCGCAAGCAGCGACAGCGTCTCGTTCCAGCGCAGGCCGCCGGGGACCGGGGTGCCGGTGTGCGGGCACAGCGCCGGCTCCAGCCCGTCGATGTCGAAGCTGATGTAGACCGTCTGCGGCAGCTCGGCGACGATGCGCTCGCACTGCGCCAGCCAGGGGACGCCGGCGTCGCGCGCATCGGCGAGCTCGGCGTCGAAGAACGGCCGGATGCGCCCGCCGCTCTGGGCGATGAGCTCGACTTCCTCGGCGCAGACATCGCGCAGGCCGACCTGCACCAGGCGCGCCACCGCGGGCAGCTGGGTGACGACGTTGTGCATGATCGAGGCGTGCGACTGGGTAAACCCCTCGTAGGCGGCGCGCAGATCGGCGTGGGCATCGATGTGCAGGATGCCGAGCCCCGGCCAGCGGCGGGCGTGCGCCCGGATCGCCCCGAGCGGCACCGAGTGATCGCCGCCGAGAACGCCGACCAGCTTGCCGGCCGCCAATAGCTCCTCGACCGTCGCCTCCACCCACTGCGTAAGCTCGTCCTGGAGGCTGTTTACCCGCTGCCGCTGCGCCTGCAGGGTGCGGCCGGTCGCCTCGTCTAGCACGCCGCCGACGGCGATGATCGGATCGGCGGCTTGCCGCGCCGCGCCGTTCCACTCCTTGACCCGCGGGTCTTCGGGCAACAGGTGGATGCCGGCGGCATAGGGCCGTCCGGTCTGCCGATCGAACAGATCGACCTGGTGGCTGGCGCGCAGGATCGCCGCCGGCCCGTCCGCGGTGCCCCTCTTATAGGAGGTAGTGGCGTCAAAGGGCACCGGCAAGATGATCACTTTGGCCGACTCGCGCGAGTCGCACAGGCCAAACAGGCCAGAGTCGGGCGCCGCCGCGGCGCTGGCGTCGAAGTCGGCGCTGCTCACGGCCGCTCCGCAGCGCTTGTGACTGGCGGGGCGGCGGGCGGTGCCGCCGGCGATTGGCTAGGGTCTAGGACCTTCATCATGACCGCGCAGGGTAGCGCACGGCTCGCCGGCGCACCAGGCCCCACAGCCGCCCCCGTCATGACCGCGCAGGGCAGCGCGGCGCACCAGGCCCCACAGCCGCCCCCGTCATGATCGCGCAGGGCAGCGCGGCGCACCAGGCCCCACAGCCGATCATTGAAGCCTGGTGCCGGCTGGTGCCGGCCGGCGCGTGCCGGCGCGTGCCGGCGGGCAGCAAAATGCTCCAGATCGGCGTCCCGGGCCGGCAAAACCCTTAAAACCATTGCCCAATCTCGTGTAATTTGATAACCCACGTGAAACAAAAATCGCGCGGCAGGCCTGCGCCCTCGGATTTTTTCGGGGTGTTTGGCGGCGCGCCCAGATCCAGCTCGCGACCTTTGTAAAACTCGCACTCAACTCGCACGAGGCACTCTGTTATGGAAGTCGGCAAACTGAACGCGCAAGTACGGCCCAACAAGGGCACTGGCATGGCCACCAAGCTGCGGCAGAAGGGCCAGATTCCGGCCATCTGCTACGGCGGCGGCCAGGACCCCATCACCCTGCAGATCAACCCGGCGGAGCTTCTCAAGTCGCTGGATCCGGTCAAGGGCCGCAACACCCTCTTGCACCTGCACATCGAGGGGCAGGCGGCGCCGACGGCGGTGATGCTCAAGGACACCCAGCGCGACAAGCTGCGCGGGGAGCTTATCCACGCCGACTTCCTGCGCGTCGCCACCGACAAGGCGGTGCGCGCGGTGGTGCCGCTGTCGCTGACCGGCAAGGCGGCCGGCGTCAAGGACGGCGGCACCCTGCACCAGGTCTACCGCACGCTGGTCGTCTCGTGCGTGCCGGGCAAGATCCCGACCAACATCGAGCTTGACGTCAGCGCGCTCGGCATCGGCCAGGCGGTGCACGTCTCGGACATGAAGCTGCCCGAGGGCGTGACCGCGGCGCTGGCGGCCAACACGACGCT
>JBGANQ010000179.1:0-3924 GCA_044222245.1 Polyangia bacterium
CACTTCCAGCGGCGCCGCCGGCACATGCGCGTCATCGACCAGGCTGCGCTGCATGACGCTGGTAAGGGTCAGCCAGACCCGGAAGGCGGTCGGGCGCTCCCCGGCGGCGCGCTGCAGGAGCTCGGCCCGCGAGGAATGAACCAGCGGCGCCGCGGCCGGGCCCGAGCCGCCGCGCCAGGCCGCGACGATCGCCCCCGGCCCGCTGGCGCCGGCAACTAGCGTCGGACCCCCGGGCAGCTGCAGCAGGCTGAGCTCGGTGTTGCCGCGGTAGGCGATCCCGTGCGTGGTCGCCGGCTTGAGGGCGGCGCGGGTGTAGCGATGAAAGGCCGCCTCGAGCCGACTCAGCGAGGGCGCCGCGCCGTCCTGGGCGAACAGCAGCCAGGACGGCAGCTTGTCGCCGCTCATCGGCTCATCGGCGCTCGCCATGACCACCGAGCGCAGGCGCTCGGCGCTCAGCCCCGACTCGCTGGTGAGCGGCGCCAGGGTGCTGATGACGCGGCGCACCGCATCGGTGGGCCCCTTGTCGCGCAGGGTGCCCAGATCCAGCTCGAGGAAGAAGCGGCTGCCCTCGGGAATGAGCTCGGCGGGGGCCCGCGGGCCGACCTGCGGCGCGGCGCCGAGCGGTCGCTGGGCGAGCAGCAGCGCACTCACCGTCGCGATGCCCAGCACCCGCGGCCAAAAAGTGCCCTGAGTAAAGCCGGGTCCGCTGCTCTTCGCCTTGCTATATGACATGCGTCTTCTCCGCCAGTTTGCGACTAAGCCCCACCTGGAGGCTATGTAGCAAACTGGCGCCTGCCCGTCAGCTGCGATCGGCCGGTCAGCCTCGGGCAGCGGCGGCTCCGCAGGCTTGTCGCGCTCAGGTCTGCGGTCTGCAGCGGTTCAGGGAGAGGGAGAAGGAGAGGTGGGCGGCGGGGCGGACTTCTCGGCGGCCGGGGCCGCGGCGGGCGTCGCCTTGCTAGCAGCGGGCTTCTCGGCGGCCGGCTTCTCCGGCGCGCTGGCTGGAATCGGCTTCTCGGGGGCGGCCGGCTCAGGCTTGGTCTCAGGCTTGGTCTCGGGCTTGGTCTCGGGCTTGGTCTCGGGCTTGGTCTCGGGCTTGGCCGCCGGCGGCGCAGCCGGGCCAGTCTCGTCCGGGGGAGTCGCCGGCTCGGTGCCGCTGCCCGGGGTCACCGGGGGCGCGGCGCTCGTACCCAGATCGCCCTTATCGCGCGGGTGGCGCCGCGGCCGCGGGCGCTTGACCTTCACCACGCCCGGCGGCGTGCCCGGGGTGACCGCGTCGCCATCGCCTGGCTCGGGCTCGGCCGAGTCTTCCGGCTCGGCGGTTCCCACGGCGGCGGCGTCGGCGCTGCCCCCGTCCCGGGCGAGCACCGGCCGCCCGACGCCGCCATCGGCACTCGCTGACTCGGTCGGGCCTGGCGACGTCGCCGCGCTGGACAGAGTCCGCAGGGTCACCTCACAGCGCTGCCCGCTGCTGACCTGCACGCTCTTTTCCTCAGATCGCCGCGCGCCGTCCTGAGGGTTGCTCAGCCATAGCCGATGCTCACCGGGAGAGAGCCTGAGCTCGACCCCCGAGACCTGCGAGCTGGCGGCGAACTTGTCATCCACCATCACCTGCAGCCCCGGCTGATCCATGCTCACGCTGCACGCGACCATGGCCGGGCTCTGACGCTGGGGGTAGAGCACGAGCCCGACGACCAGCCCGGTCACCGCCAGCGCCAGCACCGCCGCCATCGACAGCAGCGACACCGGCGAGACGAACCGCCCTGAAGACGACGAGCTCGGACCCAGCTCGCGCCCGGTGTTGGCGCCGCCGGCATAGCTGTAGTCGGCCGACCAGGTGCGGCGCTCCAGCGGCCGATCGCCATCCAGGGCCAGGGCGCGGTACTGCGCTACGTCCTCCTCGCTCGGCGGGGGCAGGCCGTCGCCGAAGGCCTGCGCGAGGATGACCGTGATGTTGTCCGGTCCGCCGCCGGCGCGCGCCATGTCGATAAGCCGGTGGACCCCTTCTTCGAGGTTCTCGGTGGCGCCGAGGACCTCCTGGATCTCCTCATCGCTGACCACCCCGACCAGACCGTCCGAGCACAGGAGCAGCCGATCGTCGCGCCGCAGGGTCTCGGAGGAGAGCACGACCTCGATGTCCTCCTGCACGCCGAGCGCCTGCAGGATGACGTTGGAGTGCTCAAAGAGCTTGGCCTGCTCGGGCGTGATCTGGCCGCTGTCGAGCAGCTGGTTGACCAGCGACTGATCGTGGGTGATCTGGGTCAGCCGCCCCTGCCGCCACAAATAAGCGCGGCTGTCGCCGACCTGGGCCACCGCGACGTGCGACTGCAGCAGCATGAGCGCGGTCAGCGTCGTGCCCATGCCGGCCTTGGCGATGTCGGCGCAGGCCGCCTCGTAGATCTCCTGGTTGGCGCGCTGGGCGGCGTCGCGCAGCCGCCGCGCCACCTTGTGCAGCTCGCTCTCTTCCTTGTCGGTGCTCGCCGCCGGCGCATCGGTCGCCGCGGCCGCCGGGGCCGCCGCGGTGGCTGCGGCATCGCCGGTGGCGGCAGGCTCGGGCACCGGCGGCAGCGGCAGGAGCTGCTGCCGCATCGACAGCACCGCCATCTGCGACGCCACCTCGCCGGCCGCGGCGCCGCCCATGCCGTCGCACACGACTAGCAGGGCCCCGCGCCGCCCGAGGTCGTACTCGCGCAGGTGGCTAAAGTCGGTCTCCTCCGTGTCCAGGTCGAGGATGAGGTAGTTGTCTTCGTTGTGCTCGCGCACCAGCCCGACATCGGTAGCACCAACGATGCGGACGCGGATATTGGAGGACTCGGGCATCATTGGGCTCTAAGGCTCGTACCGCAGCACTTGATCGCCCACGCGCAGCACGTCGTTAGGCTGGACATCCCGCTCCCCCCGCAGCCGCACATAGGTTCCGTTTGACGAATGCTGATCCTCCAGCCGCACGCGGCCACCCACGCGCGTGATCAGCGCGTGCCGTCGAGACATAAACTCATCGTCGGGAAAGACGATGTCGCCTTCTTCTCTGCCGAGCAGCACCTCGGCCCGGCTGAGGTGCCAGACGTCGCGCACCAGGGCCGAGGTCGTCAGCTGACGAAGGCGGGCCCAGGACTCGCGCGGGGTGCTGCCAAAGACTCGCACGCCGTGCTCGATGGCCGGCGCGGGATCGCGCTCCTCGGGCGCGAGCGGCTCGTAGCGAATGAGCTCGCGCCCGATATAAAAGACGTCGCCGGCCTGCAGCTCGTGCGGCTCGCGCAGCTGGATGAAGACGCCGTTGACCAGGTCCACCGGGCGCACTCGCACGCCGCCGCCGTGCATAAAGAACCGGACGTGGCGGGCGGCCAGGAACGGGTCGTCGCTGAAGTTCTTGTTGGCGGCCGTGCGGCCGATGTCAAAGAGCTCCCCGGACAAGGCGATCGCCTCGCCGTCCGAGCCGTCGCGCCGCATCACGATGAGGCGCCCGCGCAGGGCGGTGCCGCCGGTCCGCGGCGCTCCCGGCTTGCCAGACTCGGGGCTGGAAGCGACCGGGGCCGCAGCGATGGCCAGGGCGGCGGCGCGCGGGATGACCGGCGGCGGCACCTCGGCGCTCGGCAGCTCGGGCGGGGCGGGGCGCACCGGGGGCCGCGGGCCGCTCGGCTCGCGCTCGCCCATCAGGCGGTGGCCGCAGTGCTGGCAGAACGTGAAGCCCGACGGTGTCGGCTGGCCGCACTGGGCGCAGGACACGCGTCCGTGCGGACCGGTGCCGCCTGCCAGGGCGACCCCGCACTGCTTGCAGAAGACCACCCCGCCGGGGTTGGCGGTGCCGCAAGAAGCGCAGGTCTGGGGCTCGGCGGCTCCTGCCGCGGCGCTCACCACAGCCTCGCTTCCGGTCGGCTTGGCCTTGCCGGCGCCGCCGCTGACAAGAGGACTGCCAGCCCGCTCGGC
>JBGANQ010000104.1:0-29379 GCA_044222245.1 Polyangia bacterium
ACCTGCAGCGCTTCCCGGCCGCCGAGGCCGCGGTGGCGCCGGCGCGCGTGGTGGCGCTGGCGACGCTGGCCGAGCTGGACGAGTACACCTACTTCGCCGCCGGCTGCGTGGGCGAGTTCTGGACCGATCTGATGGCGCAGCATATTGCCGGCATGGAGCCGCTGGCGGCGCCGGGGCTGCGGCAGCGCGGCGTCGACCTGGGCAAGGCGCTGCAGCTGGTCAATGTCCTGCGCGACGCCGCCGCCGACCTGCGGGCGGGGCGCTGCTACTGGCCGGTGGCCCTTTTGCAGCCGCACGGCCTTACGCCGGTGACGCTGGCGACGCTGGCCGCCCCGGGGGCCGCGCCGCCCTCGCCGACCGAGGCGGCGGCGCTGCTGCGGGTGGGCGCCGAGCTGGCGGGGCTCATCATCCGGGCCGCCGAGTCCGCCTGGCCCTACGTGCAGGCCATCGCGGTCGATGCGGTGCGGCTGCGCCTGGCCTGCGCCTGGCCGCTGCTCCTGGCTCTGGAGACGCTGGCGGCGCTCAACCGGGCCGGCTCGCCGATCCTTGTGCCCGGCCGGCCGGTCAAGGTGACGCGCGGCCAGGTGTACGCGCTCCTGGCCCGCTCGACCTATGCCGCCCTGCGCGACCGCCAGGACGGCGGGCGGCGGCTCGATCAGCTGTTTGCCGGCGCCCTCGCAGCGGCGCAGGCGCCACGCTAAGACGCATCTCGGCAGCCGCCAAATGCCCTCCCGGTGGCTGGCGATTGATAGTAGAACTGCGGGACGCATGTACGCTTCTTGTTTCGCGCTGGCGGTCTTACGGCGTAAGACCCGTGGTGAGACCTGGGACCGGGGCCGGCCCGGACCTGCAGCGACTGGAAGGCGCTCGCCGCGGGCGGCGCGGGCCTGGCTGACCGCCGGCTGGCTGCTGACGGTGCCGCTGCTCTGGGCGGCGGCGCCGGCGCGCGCCGAGAGCCTGCTCACCCTGGCCGATGCCATCGCGCTGGCCCTGCACAAAAACCCGCAGGCGGTCGCCGCCCACGCCACCGCCGAGGCGGCGCAGGCGCGCGTCGGCGAAGCGCGCAGCGCCTGGCTGCCCCAGCTCAACAGCATCACCACCACCAGCGGCAACTACAGCTACCAGAGCGGCGCCAACCCGGGCAATCAGTCGGTGCAGACGCTGCGCTACAGCTCGCAGCTGCAGTTCAGTCAGCTCGTATACGACTTCGGGCGCACCGGCGGCACCATCGACGCCGCGGCCGCCGCCGCCCGCGCCTCGGTGAACGATGACAAGAGCGTGCAGACGCAGCTCGCCCTGAGCGCCGCGAACAGCTTCTACGCGACGCTGCAGGCCGAGGCGCTGCTCGAGGTCGGGCAGCGCAACCTCGACCAGCAGCGGCAGCGCCTGGCGCAGGCCGAGAGCTTCTTCAAGATCGGCACCCGCCCCGAGATCGACGTGCTCATCGCCCGCACCGCGGTCGCCCAGGCCGAGCTGCAGCTGCTCCAGTGGCGCACCAGCGTCGGCGTCGCGCGCACCCAGCTCGTCCAGGCGCTCGGCGTGCCCGAGCCGGAGTGGGGGTTCTGGCTCGGCCGCCGGCTCTCGCCCCAGGTCGCGCCGCCGCTGCCCGATGAGCCGTCGAGCCTGGGTCCCGGGGGCTCGATCCCGGTCAGCGACGCCCTGGTCGAAGAGGTGCTGCGCGATCGGCCCGACTACCGCGCCCAGCGCGAGCGCCTGACCCAGGCCGAGCAGCAGGTGCGGGCAACCCGCGGCAGCTACTTTCCCCAGCTGTCGATCGGCGTCAACGCCGGGGTCAGCGGCATCGTCAACACCCTGGAGATCCCCACCGCCTCGACCACTACCGGCCTGGCGCAGCCGACCCGCGGCGAGCCGCTGTGGGCGATAAACGGCGTCGCCTCGCTGAGCTGGCCGCTCCTGAGCGGGCTGCAAACCTACTATGCGGTGCGCGAGGCGGAGGCCAACGTGCGGGCGGTCAAGGCCAACCTCGACGCCCTGCGCCTGCAGGTGCGCAGCGTGCTGGCGCAGGCGCTCATCCAGGTCGTGACCGCCCGTGAGACCGTCACCGCGGCAGAGTCGGTGGTCAAGCAGGCCGAGCTGCAGCTGCAGACCGCCAGCGGCCGCTACCGCGCCGGCGTCGGCAACGCCATCGAGCTCGGCGACGCCCAGGTGGCGGCGACGACGGCGCGCGGGCAGAAGGTGCAGGCCGACTTCGGGCTGGCGATGGCGCGGGCGACCCTCTTGTGGAACCTGGGCCGGCTGGTGACAACCGACAACCAGAAGCCGAGCGAACCAGCGCGGGCGCTGGCAAGTGAGCAAAGACGATGACCGCGGAGACGGCAAAGAAGGGCAAGGCCCTGGGCTGGGTAGTGCTGGGCCTGCTGGTGGTGAGTGCGGCGCTGGCGGTGTACCGGCTGGTCCTTTACAAGCCGCCGGGGCCCAAGTGGGTGACGGCGAAGGTGACGCGCGGCGAGGTCGCGCAGATCGTCAGCGCCACCGGCACCCTGAACCCGGTGGTGCTCTCGCCGGTCGGGGCCCAGGTCTCGGGCATCGTGTGGAAGATCCATGCCGACTACAACTCGCCGGTGAAGAAGGGCCAGCTCCTGGTCGAGCTCGATCCGGCGCTGTTCCAGTCGGCGGTGCGCCGCGAGGAGGCCAACGTCGCGGCGGCGCAGGCGGCGGTCCTCAAGGCGCAGGCGGACGCCCGCAACGCCACCATCGCCGCCACGCGGGCGCGCGCCCTGGCGGCCCAGAACTACATCGCGCTGGCCGATCGCGACACCGCGGTGGCCCAGGAGCAGAGCGCCCGCGCCGGGCTGGCCGGGGCCGAGGCCGGGGTCAAGCAGGCGCAGGCGAACCTGGAGAAGGTGAAGCTCGATCTGAAAAACTCGGTGGTGCTGTCGCCGGTGGACGGGGTGGTGATCGCCCGCAACGTCGAGCTCGGGCAGGCGGTGGTCGCCTCGTTCCAGGCCCCCAACCTGTTTACGATCGCCGAGGACCTGAGCAAGATGCAGGTGCTGGCCAACGTCGATGAGGCCGACATCGGCTTCGTCAAGGTCGGGGCGATGGCGCAGTTCACCGTCGACTCGTACCGCAACCGGCGCTTCTCGGCCAAGGTCGCGCAGGTGCGCAACGCGCCGCAGACGGTGCAGAACGTCGTCACCTACGTCGTCGTGCTCGAGGTGGACAACAGCGAGCAGCTGCTCAAGCCCGGCATGACCGCCAATGTCCGGCTGGAGGTGGCGCGCCGGCCGAGCGCCCTGCTCATCCCGAGCGCGGCGCTGCGCTTCAAGCCCAAGCTTGAGCGCGCCGCCGGCGGCGAGGCGGGGCGCGGGCGCGGCGGCCATGGCGACGGCGACAAGGCGGCCGGCCGGCGCGACGAGGGCGAGGGCAAGCGGGACGGCAGCGATCGGGGCGCGCGCGCGACGGTGTGGGTGCCCGAGGGCGAGTCGCCGCGACCGCTGCGCATCAGCACCGGCATCACCGATGGCACCTTCACCGAGGTTGTCTCGGGCCTGGAAGAGGATCAGGTGGTCATCGTCGAGGCGACCCGCACCGGCGGCGCCAGCGGGGGCGGCGCCGGTCCAGCCGGCATGCCGCGGCCCGGCGGCCCCGGCGGCGGCGGAGGGATGCGGCGTGGCGGACTCTGAGCAGATCATCCGCCTGTCCAAGGTCACCAAGGTCTACCGCCGCGGCGAGCTGGAGGTCACGGCGCTGCGCGGCATCGATCTGACGATCACGCGCGGCGATTTCGTCGCCATCATGGGCCCGAGCGGCTCGGGCAAGTCGACGCTGATGAACACCCTGGGGTGCCTGGACAAGCCGACCTCGGGGTCCTACTTCCTGCGCGAGCAGGATGTGGCGCGGCTCAGCCGCGACGAGCTGGCGGGGGTGCGGCTGCGCACCATCGGCTTTGTGTTCCAGGGCTTCAACCTGCTGGCCCGCACCAGCGCCCTGGAGAACGTCGAGCTGCCGCTCTTGTATGCCGGCGCCGGCGCGGTGGATCGGCGCGAGCGCGCGCTGGCGGCGCTCGCCCGGGTCGGACTGAAGGAGCGCGCCGATCACACCCCGGCGCAGCTGTCGGGCGGCCAGCAGCAGCGGGTGGCGATCGCCCGCGCCCTGGTCAACCGACCGCTGCTCCTGCTCGCCGACGAGCCCACCGGCAACCTCGACTCGCGCACCTCGCTGGAGGTCATGAGCCTGTTGCAGGAGCTCAACCGCGAGGGCCTGACGATCCTGGTCGTCACCCACGAGCCGGACGTCGCGCAGTACGCCAGCCGCAAGCTGGTCGTCAAGGACGGCCGGCTGCGCTCCGACGAGCACGTCAAGCCGCGCTCGGCGGCCGACGATCTGCTCGCCTGGCACGACGAGCCGGGGGAAGCGGAAGGGGCGAGCCCATGATGATGATGTGGCGGATGGCGTTCCGGCTGGCGCTGCGGAGCCTGCTGCGCAACCGGATGCGCTCGGGCCTGACCGCGCTCGGGGTGATCATCGGCGTCGCGGCGCTGATCGTCACCGTGGTCACCGGCGAGGGCGCGCGCAAGATGATCGCGGCGCAGATCGCCTCGATGGGCTCGTCGATGCTGATGGTCGTCCCGGGGGCGTCGGTGCAAGGCGGCTTCAGCGGCGGCGCCGGCAGCGGGCGGCCGCTTCTGCGCGAGGATGTCGAGGCGCTGCTCGGCGCCCGCGCGGTGCGCTACGCGGTGCCGATCGATCGCACGGTGACCCAGATCATCAGCGCCAACCTCAACTGGTCGGCGCAGGTGCTGGGCACCACGCCCGAGTATGTGCTCATCCGCGACTGGCCGATGGCGCGCGGGCGCTACTTCACGGCGGCGGAGAACGAGACCGCGTCCAAGGTGTGCGTGCTCGGGCAGACGGTGGCGCAGAACCTGTTTGGCGACAGCGACCCCATCGGCCAGCAGATCCGCGTCAAGCAGATGCCGTGCGAGGTGATCGGCCTTCTGGCCCCCAAGGGGCAGTCGGCGATGGGCACCGATCAGGACGACGTGCTGATCGTGCCGTCGCTGACCCTGCGCACGCGGGTCCTTAACCAGAACCGCCAGTATGTCGGCTCGATCATGATCGGCGCCACCTCGGACGACGATCTGGCGCAGGCCGAGGCCGAGGTGATCCAGATCCTGCGCCAGCGCCACAAGCTCAGCGAGGAGCAGGACAACGACTTTACGATCCGCAACCTCGCCGAGCTCGTGCAGACGCAGCAGAAGATCGTCGAGACCCAGACCGGCATGCTGCGCAACGTCGCCGCGGTGTCGCTGCTCGTCGGCGGCATCGGCATCATGAACATCATGCTGGTCTCGGTCACCGAGCGCACGCGCGAGATCGGCATCCGCCTGGCGATCGGCGCCCGCGAGCGCGACATCCTGCTGCAGTTCCTGGTCGAGGCGGTGGTGCTGTCGGTGGCGGGGGGGCTCATCGGCATCGCCCTGGGCATGCTGGGGGCGACCCTTTTGTCGCGGTTCTCCGGCGGCACGCCGGTGGATTTCTCGCCGTTCTGGGCGGCGCTCGGCTTTGGCGTCTCGGTGGCGATTGGCGTGGTGTTCGGCTACTACCCGGCGCGCAAAGCGGCGCGACTCGACCCAATTGACGCGCTACGCTATGAGTAAGGTGCCGTCAGGCTGGCGGTCGGCCTGTGACCCCGCAGGTTGACACCCTCGGCTCGGGCGGCTACGGTTTAGCAGTGTCCCTCGACGGCGACCACGCCGGGCAGGGCTTTAGGCGGAGGGAGTTGACGATGACCACGCTTCGGGAGCGCGACGAGGAGACGGCAAAAAAAAAGGGCCTGATGGCCGGCGCCGCAGTGGTGGCGACGGGAGTTGCTGCCGTGGCAGTCGGACCCGTGCTGGCGGTAATCAGCCTGGTCCCCACCGCGTACCTGGCTTATGACTGGTTCAACTACCGGGCGAAGCGCGGGATGCGCTTCTAGTCCGCCTCGCCGGTGCGCTGTTGAGCCTGTGCCCCACCTGTAAGGCGAGCTTCAGCGGCGGCGAGCAGTTCTGCCCGCGCGACGGTACGCCGCTGCGCGCGGCGCTGCCCGAAGATCCGCTGTCGGGGCGGGTGCTGTCGGGCCGCTACCGTCTGACCGAGGTGCTGGGGCGCGGCGGCATGGGGGCGGTGTATCGCGCCCATCACATCCTCATGGACAAGCCGGTGGCGGTGAAGGTGCTGCGCCAGGAGCTGGCCAGCGACACCGAGGCGGTCGCCCGCTTTCACCGCGAGGCGCGCTCCGCCTCGCGCCTGGACCACGACCACATCATCCGCGTCACCGACTTCGGCCAGACCGACGATGGGCTGCTGTTTCTGGTGATGGAGCTGCTCGACGGCGAGAACCTCGCCCAGGTGCTGCGCCGCGGTCCGCTGCCGTGGCGGCGGGCGGCGACCATCGCCCGCGACGTCGCCCTGGGCCTGGCCCATGCGCACGAGCAGGGGGTCATCCACCGCGATCTCAAGCCCGAGAACATCGTGCTGGTGCGGCGCGGCAAGTCGGCGCGCCAGCTGGTCAAGGTGCTCGACTTCGGCCTCGCCAAGCTGATCCATGACGTCGGGGACGCCGGGGCCGAGGCGGCCGCGGACGAGGCGGCCGAGGAGCTGGCGGCGCGCTCGCTGACCCGCACCGGCGCCATCTTCGGCACCCCCGAGTACATGTCGCCCGAGCAGGCCGAAGGCCGCGGCCTGGGCACGCGCACCGACCTGTATGCGCTGGGGGTGGTCGCCTACCAGATGGTGTCCGGGGCCCTGCCCTTCTCGGCGCCGACGTTTCTCGCACTGATTGCCAAGACGGTCAACGAGCCGGCGCCGCCGCCCTCGCAGCAGAACGCCAGCGTCGAGATCCCCGAGGCGTTCGAGGCGATGATCATGCAGTGCCTGGCCAAGGAGCCGGCAGAGCGGCCGACGAGCGCCGAGGAAATTGCCGAGGCCCTGGATCAGCTGCTTGCCGCGTATCCGGACGATCCCAAGCAGAGCGCCGAGGGGGGCGCGCTGACGCCGACCCTGGTGCGCGGCGTCGCCGGCGCCGGGCCGCCGCCGAGCGCCCGCGGCCTGCTGGGCACCGGGCCGCCGCCGAGCGCCAAGGGGGGCGAGCCGGGCGAGCCAGTGGGCGGCGTAGCCAAGACGGTGCAGCGCAACCTCACTCCCGGGCAGGTGCCCTATGGCGCCGGTCCCGCCTCGGCGGTGGCCACCGCGTACGCGGCGGTACTGGGCGACTCTGCCCGCGGCAGCGGCCGGCCCCCGAGCGGCGCCGCGGGCGCGGAGCGGCGCCGCTCCGATCCGGGTCCGCCGCCGGCGGTCCGGGTGCTCGATCCCGATGCGGTAACGCTGGAGCCCAGGCAGTCAGAAGGTCTACCGCGCAGCGGCGCAGTCAGCGCGACGCGCTCGGCCGCCGCAGCTACCCCCGAGCCCAAGCAGTCAGGCGGACTGCCGCGCAGCGGCCAGGCCGCCGCGGCACGCCCGGCCGGCGCGGTGATAACCCCCGAGCCCAAGCAGTCAGGCGGACTGCCGCGCAGCGGCCAGGCCGCCGCGGCACGCTCGCCCCTACCAGCCGATGGTCCCGAGCCTGCCGCCGCGGCGGCAGACCTCGCTGCTGCGCGACCCGATGGCGAGCCGGGCGCGGCATCGGGAGCTGAAGAGGAGCCGCTGACCGTACCGCGCCGGCCCTACTGGCTGGTCGCGCTCGCCGTGGCGGCCGCGCTCGGCGGGGTCGCGTACCTGGTCGTGCCGCGCTGGCTGGGGCGCGCCCCGGTGGTGACCACCTCCAGCGACAGCGATGAGCTGCGCAAGGCGCGCGAGCTGCTCTCCCCCGCCCAGATCGGAAACCCGGGCGCAGTCGATGAGGCCATGGGTCTGCTCCAGGTGCAGCGGCAGAGTCACAACTCGCCCGAGCTGCAGCGCCTGCTCAGCGCTGCCTACGAGGCCCAGAGCAACCGCCTGCGCGCCCTTGGCCACATGCAGCTGGCGGTGCGCCTGGCCGGCAGCTCGACCGAGGGTCCCCGCAGCCAGCTCGCCCTGGCGCAGCTGCTGGCCCGCCTGGGTCACGCGCCCGAGGCCTGCCAGGCGGCGCTGCGCGTCTTGCACGAGCGGCCGCAGGCAAATCCCGATCTGCGCCAGCACGCCGGCGCGCTGGCCACCACCCTCAACTGCCCCGGCCGTTAGCGGACAGGAGCCGCAGCGAAATGTCCAAGCCTCCGCCGGCCGCCGAGCCGACGCCGCTGCCCTTCCCGACCAGCCTCTGCCATCGCTGCGCGGCGCCGCCGCGGTACATCACCTCGGCGCGCGGCAGCGTCTTTATCATGTGTCCCCTGCTGCCCAATAAGTATCCCCCGCAGCCGGTCCGCTCGTGCGCGCTGTTTCGGCCGCAGACCCCGCCGCCCGCGGACGGCGCGGACGGCAGCGCCCGCTAAAGCCTGGTCGCCGACCGCCGCGCTGCGGGCTGCACCCTGCCGGTTTGGCGCGGCGGCGAAACGCCCGCTTCTCACCGCGAGCGGACTTCGCTACGGTAGCGCCTTGCTGCTTCGCGGAGCCCGCTGGCCGCCTGCGACAACGCAGGCCCCCAAAAGGAGAGAGCCTATGGACAGCCTACGCTGGAGAGCGATCTTGGCGCGCCGCTGCAGCTTGCTGCCGGCGCTGCTCGCGCTGGTCGCGGTGAGCGCCTGCGGGCGCCCGATGCCGATCCAGAACGACTGGGTGCTCCACGAGATGACCACCCACTACCGCGACTTCTACCCCGACCGCGGCGATCCCGATCTGGCGCACGACGCCGGCCTTCTGCGCCCGCGCTTCGGCTACCCGGCGATCGCCCGCACCGGCGAGACCTTCCCCATCGAGCTGCTCGAGCGCGGCGGCCCGCTCGCCCCCCGCGCCGCGCTGGTCCGGCCCGAGCTGTCGGTCACCGATGCGCAGCTGTGCCTGCGCGGCGAGGTGGTCGCCGGCTGCCTGCCGCTGACCCTGACCCTGACCGAGCGCTCGCCGATGCACGACGGCGCGCAGGTGGCGAGCTTCGTGGCGGCGCCGGAGGGTGCGCAGCCGCAGCCGGGCGGCTACGATCTGCTGTTGACCACGGCGCAGGACGCGCCGACCCGCGTGCCCAAGGCGGTGTGGCTGCGCGCCGATGATCCGGCGACGATCAGCCGGCTGCGAGTGGCCCACCTGAGCGATCTCCACGTCGGCAAGGGCGGTCGCCACACCGGCCTGCTGCTCGCCCACGTCGCCGAGGTGATCGCCGCGGTCAACAAGCAGGCCCCGGATCTGGTGGTGGTGACCGGGGACCTTGTGCACAAGGGTCAAGAGCCGCACGTCCAGCCGGTCGCCCAGCGGCTGCTGCGCGAGCTGCAGGCGCCGGTGCTGGTGGTGATGGGCAACCATGACATCGAGTGGAAGGCGCTCGGACCGCCGGTGCGCCGCTATGGCCTGGGGTGGACCCACTTCGCCCAGGCCTTCCACCCCTTCCTGCACTTCTCCCTCAGCATGGGAGGCTACGAGTTCGTCGGCTTCGACAGCGGGCCGGGCGAGCGCACCGCGCGCATCCTCACCCGCGGCCTGTCGCCGCAGAGCATCGCCATGCTGCGCGCCGACCTTTTGCGCGCCAACCACGCCGGCCGCCGCGGCGTCGTGCTGTTCAGCCACGCGCCGTCGCGGGCGTCGCTGTTCACCAGCGTCCGCCCGGCGTCCATCGGCATGTTCGGTCGCATGCGCAACGGCGCCCTGGAGTTCGAGTCGCTCTTGATGGACGCCGCGGCCCGCGGGCAGCGGGTCCTGCACCTGGCCGGCCACACCCACTGGTCTGACGTCTTCGAGGTGCGGGCCGGCGTCCGCGGCAGCTACTTCGCCCGCTGGCCGACCGAGCAGCTGTCCCCCTGCCCGCGCGCCCTGGACAGCGAGGTGGCGATCATCAACACCCAGGCCGCCAGCCACAGCGGCGTCGCCACCAAGGCCAACGCGCGCGGCTACGGCTACTCGATGATCACCCTGGGCGAGCCGCGGCCCGAGATCGAGTTCTTCCGCTTCGGCACCCGCCACGCCGTCCCCTGCCCGCCCCCGGCCCTGCGCCGCGACGAGCTACCGCAGAGCGTGGCCAGCGCGCGCCCGCTGCCGAGCGATCCCGCCCGCTTGTGAGCAAGAGCCAAGCCGGCCGCAGCGAGGCGGCTCAGCGCTGGGGAGCGTCTTCGGGCTCGAGCTCGGCGTCGATGCGCACGGTGCCGCCGGGCTGCGGCGAGACCTCGCGCACGTAGGGCCGGAAGTTCTTTTTGATGATCTCGATCTTCTGCGGCGTCGGCTGCGAGGTGCGGGCCAGCCGCTGCGGCGTGTTGCCGATGAACTTGCCGTCGACGCGAATCTCGGCGCCGCGCGGGGCGGAGTCGATGAGGATCGACCACTCGACGGTGCTCGGGCGGGTGACCAGCACCACCACGGCGATGAGCAGGGCGAGCACCCCGGCCCCGAGCAGGCCGAGGAACAGCGGCTTGCGGAGCAGCGAGTGATGCTCATCGGTGCCCGAGACCGCGTTGCGGCCGTTCATTGGGTCCGAGCGCGCGCCGCTGTTGTTGACGTTGAGGTTGACCGACTGCACATTGAGCCGCTGGCTCTGGCCGGTCTGCAGGCGCTGGCTCTGGTAGGCGGACACCCCGGTGCTTCCCGGGTTGCGCCAGTTGGCGGGGTTGCTCGGCACCAGCGGCTCGTTGCTGACCGGCAGGGTGTCGGGCTCGAACTTCTTCCACAGATCGATCTGCTCTTGAAAGGCGACCAGGCGCTGCCGGAACGCCACCGTCATGTTGCGGGCGAGGATGGTGCCCACCAGGCTCTCGCCAAACAGGCCCTGCGCCGCGGTGCTCAGCGCCAGTCGCATGGCGAGCGCGGTCGGGTAGCGGTCCTCTTTCTTGGTCGCCATCGCCTTGCGGACGATGTTGTCAAACTCCGGCGGCACCTCGCGCTTGCTGGAAGGCGGCGGCGGCAGCTCGTCGTGCTCGTCGACCGGCAGGGCCTCGCCGGCGAGCATCTCCCACAGCACCGCACCGACGCTGTAGATGTCGGAGCGGCGATCGATCTGCGGCGTCGCGTTGGCCTGCACCTGCGCCCGCAGCTCGGGCGACATGTAGGGCGTCCGCCGCTGCAGCCGCGCCGGGATCGAGTTGTTGGTGATCGTGGCGTTGCGGGTGCGCAGGCAGCCAAACTCGATGATCTTGACGTTGCCGTCAAAGCCGATCAGCACCGAGTCCGAGGTCAGCTGCCCGTGGACGATCTCCAGCGGCTTGCCGGTCACGTCGTAGCGCTCGTGGGCGTAGTGCAGGGCGTCGCACAGCTGCATCGCCACATGCACCGCCTGCGCCGCCAGCAGCTGCGCCTGCGGGCTGCGCATGACCTCGCGCAGCGGGATGCCGTGCACGTACTCGCCGGCGACGAAGTAGTTGCCGTCGGGCATCGCCCCGACCTCGTGCACGTTGGCGACCCGCGGGTGCTGCAGCACCGCCGCCGCCCGCTGCTCGTCGAGGAACATGCGCACAAGCTCGGGGCGCTGGGTCATGCTGGGGTCGAGGATGCGGATCGCCAGCGGCTTGAACCCGGACCGGGCCTGCGCCGCCTCGCGTCCGATGTAGGTCGTCCCAAGCGTGCCCGTACCAAGCTCCGCGAACAGGATGTAGTTTCCAGCTCGATACGGGAAGTGGGGCATGGGGGTTTTTTGATGTTGGCGGACTGGCAGGGAAAAGTCAAACCCGCTGCGAGACGGAAAATCCCCGGCGCAGCGACTGTCTCACAATAGCCGGGACTGCCCGGGACTGCCCGCGACTACCGGGTTTGGCAAGGCCGCGCATGTAGGCAGGCGCGCAGCTTGCCCTGCAAGCGTCGCAGCGCCTACATGCTGTGTTGCCCGTGGAGTTACGTGGCATAATAGGTCTCGATCTATATTTAGAATTTCATCTGGCCCACGCGGCTGGCTGCGGCCGCTGCCCGGGCCCGCCGGCCGATTCAACGAGGGGATGAGAAGGCGAAGGGAATGATAGGCGTTGGACAGCGCATTGGGACCTGTTCCCACCGCCGCCGCCGCCGCCGCCGGCTTTCCAGCGACCGCCGCGCGCGCCGAGCCGGCGGTGGAAAAGGATGATCAGTTGCTGGGAAAGGCAGTCCAGCCGGCAGTCCAGTCCTCGGTGCCGAAGGCGCCGATGTACGGCACCTGGGTGAAGAAGTTATCCGCCGGGACCACGGCCCCCGTCAGCGCCGGCGAGCCGGCCTTGAGCACAAACTGCGGCGCCGTGGCGTTGAACGGATCTTGGAGCATGGGATCTCCTTCGCTGTTCCCGGCCTGACCAAGGACCCACGCCTTTACATCGAAGGCGGTCGTGCCGACCATCGTCACATCGGAGATATTCTTGGCATCCCCGGCCGGTCCGTTATTCCAGAACCGCGTCTGGGTCAGCGCGAGCTTGCCTTGCATCGCCTGCGCTACCGTCGCTTCCTCGAACGAGACGCCGATGTCGGTGAAGCCGGCGATGATGAGGTTGCTCAGCCTGCCGTTGACGCCCGAGCGCAAGGCGATGCCCTCGCGCTTGTCGCTGCCACCGGCCAGGGCACCGCGCCCAAGCCCGAGCAGGGTGACGTTGGAGAGGGTGGGGTTTGAGTGCGGCTCGAGCGCGGCGTTCATCCGGTTGTTGTCCGCCTCGAAGCCGCGATTGCCGATGCTGGCATCCTGGAGCGCGACCCAGAACTGCCCCTTGCCCACCCAGCCGAACTCCCAGTCAAACGAGTCGTCCTGACAAGCGCTCGCCACTGCGTGCCGGAGGTTGGCCGTGCCGCCGAAGAACTCGATGCCGTCATCAGAGCCGCGGTGGACCTGGATGTAATCGAGCGTGGTGCCCGAGCCGACCGCGTACAGACTGAGGCTGTTGAGCTCCTTGTCGGGGGCGAACTCGCGCCCGGCGAACTCGATCCGCACATAGCGCAGCACACCGCTGTTGTCATCGGGCCGGAGCGTGCCGCACGGACCGTACAGACCGGCGCTGGCTTCGGCCTGGACGCAGGTCGTCTCCGGACCCTTGCCGGCATCGGGGGGATTGTTGATCGGAGCGCGGCCGCGCAGCACCACCCCGCCCCAGTCCTGCGGCTTGCGCTGGCCGATCGGCCGGCTGCTGGTAAAGACGATGGGCTTTTCCCGGGTCCCGTCGGCCATGAGCTTGGCGTCCAGATCGACGTTGAGGTAGCTGACGTTCATCAGCAGCTGATCCGCATCCCCGCAGATGACGGTGCCGGGCTGGATGGTCAGCGTCGCCTTGTTGGTCACATCGACCCGCCCGGAGAGCAGGTAGCGCTTGTCGGAAGTCCAGGTCGTGTTGGCGCTGATCGCCCCCCGGACAATTTGCGCCGGCTGGCCCTGACAGCTGCCCATCTCTTCGACCGGGGGCGGATCGCTGGAGCAGCCAGAGGTTGCGGAGAGCAGCGCGGCCACGCTGACGATATGGCGAAGCTTGTTCATGGTACTCCTTTACAGTCTGGTACTTAGTAGCTGTAGGCCACTGAGAGATTGAGCGAGGTCCCAGGGTGATAGCGGAAGGTCACTCCTTCGACGTAGCCCTTGACGAACTCTGGACCACTGCCAGCCTGGACGACGCCCTGCTGGAAGATCTGCACCGGCCAGTTCAAAAGATTCTTGCCGGTCAGGCGCAGCGTAAAGCCCTTGGGCAGCCGCTGCGCGACGGTCAGGTCGAGCTGATGGCGCGGCTGCTCCCAGCGATTGGGCTGGCCCGAGGCGCCGACCGAGTCGATGCGCTCGCCAAAGAGGTTGTAAAGGACGCGCACCTGGGTGCCGGCGGCAGGGTGCTCATACTCGGCAAAGAGGTTGACGGCGTAGGGCGACTGGCCCTGCAGCGGCCGATTGGTATCGGTCTGCGAGCCGCCGGTCTGCGACAGATCGACGCGCGAGTACAGCAGCGTCAAGTTGCCGCCCAGGGACAGCCCACGCAGCCCCTTGCCGGCAAAGACCAGCTCCTTGCGCAGCTCGATCTCACCGCCCACGGTGTAGGCGCTGGTGGCGTTGGCGAACGAGCGAATGATGTCCGCTCCGCCCTGGACGATCGTCTCGATGGGCTGGTCGAAGTACTTGTAAAAGGCGCTCACCGCGAGAAGATCCACAGGTCCCAGGAACCACTCCCAGCGCAGGTCGGTGTTGACGATGCGGGTGCGCTGGAGGCTGGGGTTGCCCTGCACTGTCTCACCGCCGAAAAAGTCGGTGAACTGAAACGACGCCAGCTCGCGAAACTCGGGGCGCGCCAGCGTCATCGACACGCTGCCGCGCAGGAACATCGAAGGCCGCAGCTTGTAGACCAGGTTGAGAGACGGCAGCGGATCGTAGTTATCGAGCTTGACCGTCGAGTCAGCCTGCGGCATCTCCGGCGTGCGGCTGATCAGCCGCTGCTGGCTGATCTCGGTGCGCAGCCCAAGGTTCAGGCGCAGGTTGCTCGACAGCGGCAGCTCGACCATCGCGTAGGCGGCGTAAATCCCCATCATGCCGCGGTAGCGATCAAAGGGATTGGTCTGATCGCGGGCGTCGGTCGGGTTGCCCAGCGCGGCCCCGCCCAGCAGCTCTTCGGGCGGCAGGGTGGCGTCGAGCGGAGCGACCCCGGTGTAGCCAAAGCGGTAGCGGTTGGCGGCAAAGTCCCGGAAGCGACCGCGCGCCGAGGCGCCGATCCGGAAGCGCGCCGGCAGCTGCCGCCAGGCGGTGAA
The DNA here is from genome assembly GCA_044222245.1 of Polyangia bacterium. Lineage (GTDB taxonomy): Bacteria > Myxococcota_A > Polyangia > Palsa-1104 > JAEUJZ01 > CALFML01. Next base: position 14,722 of record JBGANQ010000104.1, read on the forward strand.
AGACTGGGTATAGTTGAAGGCGGCGAAGGCCTGGTGCTCGCTGTTCTGCGAGTAGAAGCGCTGGCCGCTGGTGCCGGAGTTGGCTAGGCGAAACGGTCCGCCTTCGGTGCCCCGCTGGTAGGCGATCTCGCGGTTGTCTGGTTCGCTGCGCGCGGCGAGCGCGTAGGTCAGGCTCCAGTCGAGCGCTCCGTTGCCCAGGCGGTCGAGCACGAGCGAGCTGCCGCTGAGCTGCCAGAACAGCAGGCTGCGCGCGACAAACCGCAGGCGCGAGTAGGTCACCTCGCGATCGTTGCCAGTGTTATAGCCCTGATAGACGCGCGCCTCATCATCGGAGTTCTGGGTAAAGAGGCCGCTCAGCGAGACGCGGTGCAGCGGCGAGACCTGCAGGCTCAGGCTGACCAGCCCACCCCACTGGATGCTGGAAGTACTGCGGAAGGACTGGCGGGGGGTACCATCGGCGAAGGTGCCGCTATCATACTCGACATTGGGGCGCAGCAGCGGCCGGTGCTGGGCGTCGGCATCGAGGTAGAAGGTCCGCACCTCCTCAAAGCGCGTCTGCGCCTCGGCCCCGTAGGTCAGCGCGGCCAGGTAGCCCAGGCGCCGGCTGCCGAGGTTCTTGAGCCCACCGACCGACAGAGACAGCCCGTAGTTGGGGGCGCCGAGCTGGGTGCGCGTGCTCCAGATGTTGGGAAAGGTTCGGTAGTAGTCAAGATCGGACTGCCCGGGCTGTCGCCGCGGCAGGGCGCGAGTCCCATCGTCGATTCCGAGAAAGTCCGTGCTCCCACCGCGATAGGTCAAAAAAGGCTGGAACGTAGTCTGGGTGTTGCCGCCCAGGCTGATCCCGGCACTGAGCTGAAATCGACTCGGGAACTCCTGCGTGCTTATCTGCACCGAGCCGCCGGCGAAGTCGCCGGGAATGTCGGCGGTGGCGCTCTTGACGACGCGCAAGCTGGCGAGCAGGCTGGCGGGAAAGATGTCAAAGGGGACTGCCTGCTGATCCGGCTCGGGGCTCGGCAGCGGCGCGCCGTTGAACAGCGCATTGGCGTAGCGCTCGCCAAGCCCGCGCACGTAGACAAAGCGGTCGCCCACGATCGTGGCGCCGACGACGCGGGCGGCGGCCTGCGAGGCGCTGGAGTCGGCGGTCTTTTTGATCTCCTCACCGCTGACGATGTCCGAGACGGCGGCGGACTCCTGACGCTGCAGGTTGGCCGCTTCGGTGCTATTGCGGGCAGCCTCGTGGATGACTGCCTTTTCGACCTTCCCTTTGGTATCTAGCTGCAGGGCGATCGGCTTGTCGAAGCGGAACTCTTGTCCCTTTTGTACCGTGATCTCGAAGGTCTGCACATCGTACAGATCGAAGGCGAACTGCAGGCGATAGCGGCCCGCCGGCAAGGCCAGCGAGAACTGCCCGCGCTCATCGGTGGTGGTCTGAAACTCCAGCCCCTCGGCACCGACATACACATCGCGCAGCGGACGCCCGGTGGGTCCATCTATGACCTGGCCGCTCGCCCGCCCCAGACTGACCGCTTCGTCAGGCACATCGGAGCTGCTGGCGGCCGAAGGCGGAGGCTCCGCCTGCCTGGATTCGGCCGGCGCGGCTGGCTCGCTCGGCGCGGGGACAGGTGACACTGCCGGGTCGGGGCTCGGCGGCACAGGTGGCGGCGCGCTTGGACTTTGGACTGCGGGGGGACTCTCAGGAGCTGCTAGCGCGGGCGGCGGCGGCGCGGAGCCATCCTGGGCGCGACTTGGCGACGGCAGGATGAGCGCAATCGCCGCGCAGAGAATCCCCAAGCTCGACCGCTTCAGGTACTCCCTCAGATTGGCTGGGCAATACATTCTTTGGCCTTATTCTGAGTAAAAAGGAACATGCGGATGACCTAGCGGCGACAATATAAAGACAAAGGAGGACCCCCAAAGTGACATCTAGGTGAACTTCACAGAGCCCAAGGCCAGTCACCCGTGCCGGCCGTCTCACGCGATGTCAAGGAACCGCGCCGCGGCAGTAACTACGCGCAGGATAGGAATTGGGTCGAACGCGCGCGCGATATACAATATGCAGGCATGAGTGCCACTACCGATCAGGAACCGAGGATCTCGGTCATCGGGACCTCCGGGGCAGGCAAGCGGTCGTCCGTGACCTCGTCTGGCCGCGCGCTACTGCGGTGGTCTGGGTCGACCCGCCGCACGTCAACCCGCTTTTTCGCCGACGGCGCGTAGGGTATAGTGTCGGCAAGGGGGAAGCGCCGTCCGCTGACCCCAGCGCAGCGCCAACGCCAGCACCGGAGCGTGGACATGACTCGCCAGCCGAACTTCCTGCTGATCCTGGTCGATGAGCAGCGCGCCCCGCGACCCTACGACCCGCCGCAGGCGCTGCCGGCGCAGCAGCGGCTCGCCGCGCGCGGCCTGTCGCTGCACCGCCACTACACCGCGTCCACCGCCTGCGCGCCGAGCCGGACGACGCTGTTTACCGGCCACTATCCCTCGCTGCACGGCGTCACCCAGACCGATGGCCTGGCCAAGGACGCCAGCGAGGTGCGCTGGCTGACCCCGGGCTCGCTGCCCACCCTGGGCCACATGCTGCGCGCCGCCGGCTATCAGACCCACTACCGCGGCAAGTGGCACATCTCGCACGCCGATCTGCTGGACGAGCACCACAAGTCGATTCCGACCAACGACAAGCAGGGCAACCTCCTGGCCGATCACATCGCCGCATATAAGGCGGCCGATCCGCTGGCGCCGTTTGGCTTCTCCGGCTGGATCGGGCCCGAGCCGCACGGCGCCGACCCGGCGAACACCGGCTTTGTCCGCGATCGCCTGTTCGCGGATCAGGCCATCGACCTGCTAGGCCAGCTCGGCGCCCAGCCGCGCGGCGAGCAGCCGCCGTTCTTGCTGGTCGCCTCGCTGGTAAACCCGCACGACATCGCGGTGTATAGCGGCCTGTGGAACCGCCTCTGGGGCTTCCCGTGGCCGGACGAGACGCTGCCCGAGCTGCCGCCGCCGCCGACGGCCGATGAGGATCTGACGACCAAGCCGCGCTGCCAGAAGGACTATGTAGACAAGTACTGGCGCATCCTGCTGCGGCAGCTGCCTACCGCGCGCTACCGCCGCTTCTATTTCTGGCTGCAGCAGCTGGTGGATGTGCAGGTCGGCCGCATCTGCGACGCCCTGCACGCCGCGGGGCTCGCCGAGGACACGATCGTCATCTTCACCTCGGATCACGGGGACCTGCTCGGCGCGCACGGCGGCATGCATCAGAAGTGGCACAACGCGTACGAGGAGACCCTGCGGGTGCCGCTCATCTTCTCCAACCCCAGGCTGTTCCCGGGGCCGCAGGTGAGCACGCAGCTGACCAGCCACGTGGACCTGTTGCCGACCGTGCTATCCCTGGCCGGCGTCGATCAGGCGGCGGTGCTGCAGCAGCTGCGCAGCAGCCACGCGACCGTCGTGCCGCCGGTCGGGCGCGACCTGTCGGCGCTGCTGCGCCAGCCGGCCCGGGCGGCGCCGCCGGCCCCCGCCGAGGAAGTCGTGTACTTCATGACCGACGACCAGATCAGCGATGGCGGCTCGTGGCTGGAGTTTGGCCGGCTGATGCTGCCCTACCGGCCGGTGATCCAGCCGGCCTACGTCGAGACCGTGGTGGCGCGGCTGCGCAGCGACCCGCGGACCTGGAAGCTCAGCCGCTACTTCGACGGCAAGCAAGGGCTGAAGGCGGATGAGTTCGAGCTGTACTGCCTGGACGACGATCCCCTGGAGCGGCAGAACCTGGCCAACCTGGTGCACGTCACCGACCAGTCGCTGCACATCCGCGCGCAGCTGGAAGGGCTGCTGGAGCGCTGCCGGCGTGAGCGGCGGCTGTCCGCGGCGCCGGCAGCGACCAGCGGCCAAAACCCGACCCGCTAGCTCCACAAGCGCGAGCGGGGCCGCTGGGCGCTACCTGCCGCAGCAGCGCTTGTACTTCTGGCCGCTGCCGCACGGGCAGGGGTCATTGCGGCCGGTGCTGACGGCCGGCTTCCTGGCCGGTGCCGGCGACGGGCTGGCCGCGAGCTCGCCATCGACGTAGAGCCAGCGCCCTCCCTGCTTGCGAAAGCGGCTGTGCTCGCACAGCGCCTGCTCGCGGCCGTTATTGCGGAAGCGCGCGATAAACTGCACCCGTCCCTCCTGGTCGGCCGCGCCGCCGGCCTCACGGCCGACGATCTGCAGGCCGAGCCACTCGGTCCGATCCTGCTTCAGGTTGAGCTGCGCTGGCCGCTGCGCCGGGTCCCAGGTGGCCAGCAGGTACTCGCTGTCGCGCTGGACAAACGCCGTATAGCGCGAGCGCATCAGCGCCTCTGCCGTCGGCGCGCTGCCCGGACTGGCGAGGTAGGGACCGCAGCAGGCGGCCAAGGGCAGGCCGCTGCCGCACGGGCACTGATGGGGGAGCACGGGCAGCCAGCTCAGAGCGTCTTGACGTACTCGATGACCGCCTTGCGGTCGTCCGCGCTCAGCGCATCGCCGAAGGTGTGGCCGGCGTTGCTGTAGCCGAGCAGCGTCGTGTCGTAGATCGAGGTCCGCTTGCTCGCGTCCTTCTCGTCGAGCTGGCCGTGATCGAGCGGCGTGTACTTGATGCCCACCGCCACCGGATCGAAGCCGTCCTCGCCCGCCACCACGCGGCGGGTGAAGTAGCGCGGCCGCTTGCTGCTGTCGAGCAGGGCCTCTAGCGTCGGGACCGAGCCGTTGTGCAAAAACGGCGCGGTGGCCCACACCCCATCGAGCGGCGGCGCCATGTAGCCGCGGGTCGGCTCGACGCGCGCCAGCTTGCCGAACCAGCTATCGTTGAGCCAGCCGAAGTACTGGCGCCCGCGCGGACTGTTCACCTCGGCGACCAGGGTGTCGTCGGTGCGCACCTCGTCGATGTCGATGAGGCGGTTTGGATAGGAGTCCGTGCCCTGCGGGCCGGCGTAGGTGCCGTGACAGCGGGCGCACGTCCCGGCGAACACCTGCCGCCCCCGCTCGGCCAGGCTGCTGTCGATCGGGCCGGTGTAGCGCGGCGGCGTCAGCGACGCCAGGTAGGCTCGCACATCGGGGAAGCGGGCGTCGATCTCGTCGGCCTCGGCGGTGTCATCGGTGCAGAGCATCGAGGACGCCATCAGCAGGCGCGAGTGATCGTTGCGGCCAAAGCCCATGTAGTAAAGCGCGTTCTTCTTCTTCACCCGCCACCACGGCGGGACATCCAAGGGCACCGGCTCTTTGTCCGGGGGCGTGATAATCGGCGTGTCCGACCAGGCGAGCGTGGTCGGGTCACGGTGGGCCGCCAGGATCGCCCCCAGGCTGTCGGCCGGGTTGACTCCCTTGCTGCGGGTTCCCAGGTACGGCGCGAGCAGCGTCGAGCGCGTGGTGAAGCGCTTCAGCTCGGCCTTCTCGTCGGCGTTCAAGGTCAGGCTGCCGCCGAGCGCCAGCACCTTACCGAGCACGTCGGCCAGCGAGCTCACCGAGCCGGTGTAGTCCGAGTTGATTTCGCCAAGGCCCATCACCAGCTGGCCGCCGAGTCGCGAGGCGTGGCAGACCATGCAGTTGAGGGTGACCAGCTCGACGCCTTTTTTCGTGCGGAAGGAGGTCAGGTAGTACGGGAGCTCGTTATTGTGGCCGGTGCGGCCGGGCAGCTTGTCAGCGGCCTTGGTCGGAAACAGCTTGGAATACGCCGCAAACAGCGGATAGGGCACCCCGCAGCGGACGTAGCCGAAGTTGACCAGCGCGTCGTAGCCGCGCTGAGCGTCGCCGGGCCGCTGCGGCGAGGGCGCGATGTACCCCGGCGGCGGCGTCTCCAGCGCCTCGGGGCCCTGCGGCTCAGCGGGACCGCACCCGGAGCCGCCGGTCGCAAGTACGAGGCAGCCCAGTGTCCCGAGCAGGGTCGTCGGCCAGCGCCTTTTGCCCTCAGCCCTAGTTCTGCTTCTGCAAATCTTCGAGCTCATACAGTCACTATGCAGCGGAATGAGAACTGATCAACTCATTTTTCCGCGCCCCCCGCCACCGCCGCGCCCTTGCCGGGCTCGCGAGCCGCCCGCGTGTTCCCGCCGCCTTCCCTGAGCGGGCAGCGCGCCCGAACTTCGACGCCCGGCCCCGACGCAATAGTTCATTGGGATCGGTTCTCTCCGTCGACCAGGGCAGCTCAAACTTTCCAGCCAGGTGGAGCTGGCGAGGGCCGTCGCGCGGAAGCATCGACCTCAGGGCTGCGGACAGATGACTTCAAGCTGCTCGGGCAGCGAGAGCGTGCCGGGCAGCTCCTTCAGCTCGTGCAGCAGGCTCGCCCGCGCCTTGCGCGCCATCGACTTGGGAGTGACCTGCAGGCGCGGCGCCGCGGGCAGACCGGACAGGACCAGACGATCGCCCGGACACAGCGAGGCGTCGCTGTGCAGGAACGAGCCGAGCAGGGCCGCCTGCTGCGGCGCCGTCAGGTGCTGACCGATGATGCACGACGGGTTTGGCATCATGTGCTGACAGTTCTTCTTCAGCTTGCCCTTGGCCAGCGGCTCGGCCGGCGGCGGCGAGGGTGGCGGCGACTGGCTCAGGGACAAGGTGGCCGGCGGCGGGGGCTGGGCGGTCCCGCTGCCGCGGCTCGCGCCCAGGTGCCGCGGCGTGAAGTGGAAGGCGTTGACGCCGATGATCAGCAGCACCACGACCAGCAGCGCCCCGGTGGACACCCAGGCGCGGAAGCTCAGCACGGGCCGCAGGTTATACTGCGAGCCGACGAGCAGCGAGTGGTCCGAGAGCTCCGGCACCTGCCCGAGCGGACTCGGCGCCGCGGCGGCGATGCTGGCGGTCGTGACGTGATCGTCGGCCCAGCCGGGCCCCTCGTCTGCGGCCACGCTGACCACGGGCAGGGTCTGCGAGTTGGGGAAGCCGGCCGGGAAGCGCGACTGGCTTGGCGGCGGCGTGTCGAAAAGGGGCGGGTGCTCGCCGGCGCTGCCCGGGGAGCGGGCGACCCGGACGCCGCTGCTCTCATCGGCGTCGGCCTCGATGACCAGCTCCAGGTTCGAGGGCTCGGGCAGCAGCGGCTGGCTGCGCGGAACGATCGGCTGCGACAGGATCTCGCCCAGCGCCGAGCCGACCTCTTCCATCGTCGGCCGGTGGCGCGGGTCCTTGGCCAGCATCTTGGCCACCAGCTCGACCAGCGCGGGCGGCAGGCTCGGATCGACGCTATCGAGGCTGGGCGGCGCCTTGTTGCAGTGCAGAAAGCACAGGCCCGGAGTGTCGGGCGCGCGAAACGGCATGCGGCCGGTGAGGACCAGGAACATCATCACCGCCAGCGAGTAAACGTCTGTCTTGCCATCGATGCGGCGGTGGTTTTTCCACTGCTCGGGCGCCATGTAAAGCGGCGTGCCGAGGATCATGCCGCGCTGAGTCTGGCCCTCGATGTCGTCGATGGGCACCGCGACCGCTTCCTGCAGAATCTTGACGATGCCAAAGTCGAGGAGCTTGGCGCGCTCGCCGCGCGGCGCATCGGGGTCAGCGACCAGCATGATGTTGGAAGGCTCAATGTACGCCCTTGAACTTCCCGTCGCTGAGCGTGTTCCGAAACCCCCTGTGGGAACGATTGCGGAACGATTCACGCGCTAGTTTGCCGGGGTACCCCCCTTCTTGGATTCTGCCAGCAAGGCCAGGAGCTGGGCCAGCGTGTTGTCGTCGAGCTGCTCCAGCTGCTCCTTGGCGCTCGGACGCTTTGACCCGCAGCCCTTGGCTAGCATCCCGAGGACGCGGGCCGTCGCCGCGTTCTTCACCGCCGCGCCCTGAGCATAGTGTCGTTCGGTTACCTGGAACGAGTGGTGCCCCAGGTTGGCTGCGACCACATGCGAAGCCGCGCCCGACTGGACCGCCAGGGTCGCCCATAGCCCGCGCAGCGAGTGCGTGCAGATCAGCGGAACCCCAGCTCGCCGGCATAGCCGGCGCACCATCTCCCACATCCTTTGCGAATAGCGTCGCCCGCCGCCCTCTGTCGCACCAAACAGCAGCTCTTCGGGGCGCTTCCCCGCGGCCAGGTGCAGCAGATACGGCTGCACCGGCTCGGGTACCTCCAAGTGCCGTCGCGCATTGGCCGTCTTGCCCGCGTCGATCCACAGGTACCGGGCCCCATCGTCGAGGTCGCGGACCACCCGGTCAAGAACTTCGCTGGTGCGCAAGCCCATCGTAAGCGCGACCAGAGCACCAATCGCCAGCGGGCGCTGCGTCTCCTCGAAGTAGCGAATTGCGGCCTCAGTGAAACGACGCGCCTCCTCAATCCGAAGCTGTGGCTTACCTGTGTTCACCTTACCGACCGGCTTCACGTCGCGGAACGGCGTTGAGCCGACATAACCGCGGCGCACCGCCCAACGGAAGAAGCACTGAGCGGCCCACAAGTCGTAGCGCTGCGAGGCCACTGCGGGGATGCACCCCGTTTTCGCAGAAATCCGCTGGGTGGCTTCCGCATAGAGAGCAGCGGCGCGCTTCGGCGTCAGCGTTGCGATGTCCTGTTCTGCCACAGGAGCAAAAAAAGCGCGCATGCGCCGAAGCTGATGCTCGATGGTCTCCGGCTTGCACTGCGCTTCTCGCAGCTTGTCGGTGTGCCACTGGGCGAGCACGTCAGCGATTCTCCTGGACGCCGGAGGGGCGATTTCCCGCTGGGTACCAGCTTTGAATCTGAGGGCTTCCTCGCGAGTAGATAAGAATACGGACCGTCGGCCGCCGTCCTCCACGATGATAAGTCGCCATCTATCCCTCTCTTCATAGGGCCCGAGCACGCGGGCCGAACCTCGTCTTCGCATTGTCGTCATCCTCTCTGACCACGACGGAGCGAAGTGCTTGCGGGCCGCAGCATACTACTATTCACGACAAGTCAAGCATTATCGCACGTTCAGCGCCGCAGACTGAACACAATAACAGTATCACCAGCCAATCGTATCGGTCAGCCCTCCCCCCCGGCCGCCCCCCCCCCCTCGGCCAATGCCAGCCCTGCTGCGCGAGTCAGCCTACGACAGCAAGGCGTGCGGGAGCAGCGCCCCGCCGGGATTGGCCATGGCGAAGCGGGCCGCCGATAGCAGGTACTGGCGCTCGTCGACCCCCAGCTGCCGAGCCGTCTCGATGAGGCTGTACAGGACGGCAGCGACCTGGGTGCCTCTGTGGGACTTGCTCCCGTAGTGATTCTTTCTCCCCAGGACCACAGCTCTCATCTCGCGCTCCGCGGCGTTGTTGTCCAGCGGAATGCGTGGATCACTCACAAAGCGAGTCAGTCCCGGCCAGAGGCTCCGCATGTAGTCCAGTGCGCCGCGCAAGCTGCTGCGCGGGAGGCAGACTTGCTGCTCGGTCCAGGCCCATAGCCTCTCCAGTATCGGCTGCGACTGTGTGGCCCGCAGCTGGGCGCGGATTTGTAACGCCTGGGCCGCCTCCGCCGGACTCAGCCCGCGCACCGAGGGCGCGCTGCGCTCGACCTGATACAGCGCCCCAATGAGGTCCAGCGCCTCCGCGCACTGCGGATAGGCAGCCTCGGCGTCCAATAGTTTTCTCCGCACATGCGCCCAGCAGAAAGCCAGCACGATGTGCGGACTCCCGCGAGCGACCGTTTGGTAGACCTGCAGTCCGTCGGTCACCAGCACGCCGGCGAAGTCGCCCAGGATCTCCTGCGCCACCGCCGCCGAGCGATGGGGGTCCAGATGATAGTACGTTCCGGTTTCGCTGCTGATGCACCAAACTTGCCAGGTCTTACTTGGGCGACTGGTCAGTAGCTTCCATGGAGTCTCGTCCATGTGGACCACAAAAGGCTCCAGCACCTTGGAGCGCAGCTCTTGGTAGCTGGGGGTGAGCAGCGTCGCTAACGGGTAGAGCTGATCCCACAGGGTCTGCCGGGTGACGCGCAGCCCTTCGCTCAGCATTCGGCGAGCTTGTCGCTCCAGCGGCATGTGAAAGGAATACTTCTGAATCGCGACTTCGACGGCAAACTCGAGCGAGTAGCGACCCCCGGGGATCAGCTTCTGGGGACCGGGCGCGGTCAAGATGGCGGCATTGCAGCTACAGCGGTACTTTTGCCTCTGGTTGGTGACCAGAAGGAACTTGCGCTCGACGACCGTGATCTCTTCGCTGTCCTCGGTCTGTCCCTTCATCTCCGCCATTTCCAGCTGGCAGAACGGACAGCGCCTGTCGCAGGGGGAAAGCTCGTGACGCTGGGTGATTCGCGGCAACTGGGGCTGCTCGGTGGGGCCATGTCCTTTTGCGGGCGGAGTCTCAGGGGCCTCAGGCGCCTGGGGACCGGGGCGCTTTTCCGAGGAGGGACCAAACATCCGCCGATTGGCGGCCGCCAGCTGCTCTTGCAGACGGACCAGCTCTAGCTCCAGCTGCTTGCTGCCTTGCTTTCCCTGCAGCGCGGCCAGCTGCGTACACAGCTGCGCCAGGCGCTGATGCAGCCGCTGAATCTCCTGCTGCTGCAGCGTCACAATCTGTCGCAGCAGCTCGGGGTCGGTGATCTGGCTGACGTCGGGCACAAGAGATACATACGGACTCCTTTTTCTCAAGACAAGAAGAATCCAGACGGCCTGATGTACGATTGTTTGCGGAGGGATTTAGGAAGGGCTGCTGCGCAGCTCGGAAGGAGACAGGGGCGCCGGCGACAGCGGGAGCTTGCCCACCAGGGCGCAGCCTTCCAGAAACAGCTGCAGCTCGGTGGTCGACAGACTGATGGTGCCGCCCTGCCGCGCTCTCCACAGGCAGGCAAACCGGCCGCGCTCCAGCCGCTTGTGCAGCAGGCACAGACCCGTGCCGTCGAAGAAAAGCACCTTGGCGCGTCGGCAGTCGCGGCCCAGAAAGAGAAACAGATCGCCAGCCAGCACGTCGCGGCCCATCTGGTGGGTGACCAGGGCAAAAAGCCCCTCGAAGCCTTTGCGCATGTCCACTGCGGCGCTCAGAGCGAACACGCGGGCCGCGGGCCCCAGGGGCATCATCGCAGGCTCCGGAGCAGCACCACCAGCTCGTCCAGGCTCAGGTCGCGGACCTCAAAGCCCGAGGGCGACCGCAGGGCATAGCGGCGCTCGGCGACCCCGTCGTGTACCAAGACCTGCTCGGCACGGACCTGGACCGGCAGCAGCATGCTTAGCGGCGGTAGCTTGGGGGTCGGGGTCGGGTCGTAGAGGGCGACCTCGTGGCGCCGCTGGTAGACCCATCGGCGGAGCTTGCCCGTGGCGATGCCCAGCTTTTGGCTGCATTGCGCCACCGACTCCTGGTGCAGACGCCGGTGCAAGACATAGGCGACGATGCGATCGATCAGCGGTGGGTCGTACTGCATCGGCTGGTAGGGGTGCTGGCGGTAGTGCTCTCGTCGGAGCTGCTCCAATTCGAAAGGGAAGTCGTCGAAGTCCATGGTGCCCCCCTCCTGTGGGGGAGCACTTAAATTTTCATCTCAGGCGGGGGCTGACACGACGGGGGGCGGCGAACCGATACGATCTTCTCCATGATCTTGCGCACTTCCTGATCGAGCGCTAGCATAGATGTGCCATCAGGATTGGCAGCAAAAAGAACAATGACCAATTCTTTGGAGACATCGTCCTTCTGTGATCTGTGCTGATCCACTACAGCACGCCCTTCGGCGGTAAGACTTATTCCACCGAAGGCATATGGCGAAGTCCCTGCATAGTATTGGATTTCAACTAGCCCACGGTTTTCAAGAAGCTGGGCCGCCATATTAATCCGATTTGGTGATAGTGACACTCCTTCATGCACGCCATGTCCAGTGAGTGAGTAGTGCCCCCTTTCGTCAGGGTCATCTCCATCTTGTAGAAAATCTGCTAGGTACTCCAGTATTCTCGATGCATCATTTTGTATGGACATAGTTTTCGTCCTTCCAGTCTGCGGTGCCCCGGGATAGGCTTTCGCGATTCTTGCATCCTGCCATGTGGCAGCAGTATGCATCTTAATCGGACGTTCTGACATCGAATCCCTTCCGTCTTTGTCAAGTTCGATTAGAACAGCTTGTTGCAACAGCGACGGTAGAATTTCACTTCCCGGCAAGCCAAGGCTGCTGAACCCCAGCCCCGGCCCCCGGGCATACGTTGCTGAAGCGCTTGACCAAGCCCGCGAACTCCGCTGGTGTGACTTGACCGCGCTCGCAACTGTCATCCGGCACCGATCGCAACAGCCCTGACGCCCTGACTGACCATCCAAATATGCGAACTGCAGTCGGGCTCGACGTGGACCCGACCTCAATGGCGGAAGTGGCCGCCTCGCTGGCGCTGTGTCAGGGAGCGGTTATGCTGCGGTGATTGCTGGCAAGAGACCGTTCCTTGGTGCTCTGCATGGTACTGTCGGTGTCTGAGTCGGCGAACTGGCACGGCTGCTGGTTAGGTCTCCGGGTAAGCAGAGCGAATCGCTGGCCTTGGGCCGGCCCACACCGCTGGCAATGCATCCCGCAGTCAGTCGCGGCCTCGCAGAATGGCGACGGCCGGATCGTCTTCGATCGGCGGAATGTGCGCGAGGAGGGACTCGTATTGCACGTTGGAGATCAAGTTCCATTCCAGCATGGCCGCGAGATAACCGCGCCAAGCTATCGCATATTTTTCGGTCAAGACTCCGCCGAAGTGTATCGCGTCCGCTTGGATGCGATAAGCTATTTCCTCGCCAATATCTTTGGATTCGGCCATCAGGAACTCTCCGGGTGTCGATCAACCTGTTCATTGAGCATTAGGGAACTGCCGGTGGAGGGCCTGAGCCACGCGGTACAGTTACATCGAAGCCCTGCCCAATTAATCGGACGCTCTGTATGCGCCCGGCTCGGTCAGCGCCATACGCCCTGCGGATCGCACGTTGCGCAAGCTCCTCCGTCATTCCCGCCTGTCGGCGCAAGTCCGCGATAATGTTAGGCGCCTGACCTGCACCGTCTAGTATTCGCCTCGCTAGTGCGCCCGACGGGTCCTGCGACGTGATATTCGAGATACTCTTCAGCTCGGTGTGCTTACCGTCAACGAGGAAATCTGCAGTGCGAACGCTCGACTCCGCGAGCGCCTCAACGGTATGGCCTTCGGCAACCAGTTGGGCAGCGACCGCCGCTTCCTCCGCAGAGAGCGTGCGACCAGCCGACACCGTGCCTGCCTCTGCACCTGTAGCATCAGATGTACCCGCCGACTCAGTTGCAGTGGAAGTGCCTCCTCCAGCACTTCCTGACACAGACGGTTCGGTCGTGCCTCTTAGCCCACGAGTTTCACTAGTGCCTGCCTTCGACATCAAGGGCTTGCCGCTCCTGCTAGCAAGCCATGCTCCAGCAGTATTCAAGAGATAACCATCTAGCAAGCCAGCATCGATTAGACCAATGACAACAACACCCAAAGCCGCAAGGTCTGCTGGGCCTGGAAGTGGTGAATCTGCCTGCGAGGTAACGCCCGCTGCAAGCGCATAACGTGAGAATACTGAAACGAAACCAGTTGGAACCACCGAATCGTAACTGACTAGTTGGATGCTAAAACTCGACCTATATTCGACAAATCCAGCCTTTTCTGATAACTTGATAATCCTATTGTAGCCAATTTTTTCCAGGGCTTCCTGACCAATTTCTTGCGCAGTAGATGTGTCGACATCAATTGGTCTTAGTTTTGAGAAAGAAGTAATATTGCTATCTTCTCGGACCTGAGATCCTTGAAAACAAGCCGAAAGACTGAGTAATCCTAGCAGCCATGCTTTGATTAGACTGCTGCGAAGGATTTGTTTCCAATTATAACTTTGAGAGGCCGGGGCGTAATACATGTTATCTAGCTTCGCCAATTCACTTATGGTTCAATCTGTTTGGTCACTGCATACTGAGTGAGCACACAGTAAGGCCGTCTGCCTCCGTGTATCCAGAAGACCGAGTCTGTCGGCGAACGCTATGACCACATGGCCCGACAGTCAAGCACTTGCTCGCTAGATGTCCGGAGCGGCATGAGAGGCTCGCGGTTGCCTCCGACGTGATCATCTCGATAACCCTCCGTCGCTGAAGGGCTTCCAAAAACCGGCTGCGAAACGGTTGCGGAAGGATTCAGCGGCCCATTTTTGGTCAAAAGGGCCATGAGATCGGCGATCTGCCGGGCATCAAGACCGGCCAGGATGTCGGCCGCCGAAGGCTTGGTTGGGCCCTCGCCCCGCAGGGCTTCGACCACCAGGTGGGTGCCGGCGTTCTGGCGCGAGCCGGGGGCCGCGTAGTGGCGCTCCGTGATGGCGAAGGACCCATGACCCAGCGTGGCGGCCACCGCTTGCGATGGGGTCCCGATCTGCACGGAGGTCGTGGCCCAGAAGCCGCGGAGGGAGTGGGTGCAGACCTCTGGGACTTTCGCCTCCCTGCAGATCCTCCGCACGGTGCTATAGAGACTTTGGCGCCGCCACGGTCGTCCTTTCTCGTTGAGTCCGAACAGCTTCGCCAGCGGTTCACGGCCCTGCGCGAGTCCCAACAAGATGGGCTGCAGGAACAGCGGCACGTCGAGCCGGCGCTTGGCGCGCTCGTTCTTGCCGCTATCGATCACCAGGATCTTGCCTCCATTGTCCAGGTCGCGGACCGAGCGATTCAGGACCTCGCTGGCGCGCGGGCCCATGGTGATGGCGACCAGCGCGGCCACGGCCAAGGGATTCTTGGTCGCCTCGAAGTGTTGCAGCCCGGCGTCGGTGAAGCGCTTGGCTTCCTCGATGCGCAGCTGGGGCTTC
>JBGANQ010000015.1:0-135447 GCA_044222245.1 Polyangia bacterium
GAGGGGGATGAGACGCAGCGCAAGATTCGCATCGCCCGCGACGACTCCACCCGTGCGCTTCGCGAGATTGAAGACCTGAACACGCGCGGCGAGGTGGTCCGGTCGCGAATGCCGGTGGTGATGGACTTCGACGCCGGCCTTTCGGTCGCCAACCAGCCAAACCCCGTGCCTTCGGTCACACCGAGCACGGCGGGCGTAGGACGTCCCGACCTGGCGGTGAACATGTCCACCGCCATCGCCGACCTGAAGTGGCCGCCCAAGCCCGGTCAATACGACGAGCGCGGCAACATCACGGCGATCGGTGAGCTCACGGCCCTGGCCAGCGCCTTGACCTATGAGGAGCCGCGCGCCTTTCTGCAGGGCCTGGTGCAGTCGCGGCAGCCCACGTCGGCGCAGAAGATCCAGATCTTCTATGCCGCTAACGCCCTGACTTCAGCGCTGTACAGCCTCAACCTGAACGAGGAGCAGTACCTACAGGCATGGAAGGGCTTCTTCTCTGGCGGGGCCGCCGCAGCCATTCAGGAGGATGCCCATGGGCTTGTGGCGAGTCCGCCCGTGGCCAGCATCATCGACCCGGGCATTGCCTCGGTGGTGCCGCTGGGCCTGCCCAATATTCCCACCTGCTCGTATGCGCATCAGAACACCGACTATGCCTCCAAGTGGCGTGTCACCTTGGGCGCCAACGTCGCGGCGGGAAGTGCGGCCTTTCAGATCACCTTCGGGACCAGCCCGTGGGTGAAGAACGGCAAGCCCTACCAGCCGGTGGTCCTTTCTTCGTCACCGCTGCTCGTGGTCTCTGCGGTGACGTCCAGCGGGTTCACCGTCAAGACCGTGCAGGGAATGGGCGGGGCGTCCACGGTCGACGTGGGCTTCGCGGTCTGGGCTGGATGAACTGACGTCAGGCAGGACAATAGCCACGGAGCGCTCTCGGTAACCGCGCTCGATCCATAAGCCCGTCTGTCAGGAATGCAGAGAGCTCGCGCAGGCTGAGCCGCGCTCAATACGCGGCCTGGCCTGCGCGAGCTGCCATCGCGGGCTGCGCTGTCGAACCTTGGAGGAATGAAAGATGCCGCCGCAGATTCCAACCAGTACGAATGCTCAATACTATGCCAACGGCCGAGGACTGGCGCGCTATCAGGGGCAGAGACCCCTGGCCGTCGACCCGGCCCCCGGCACACCGATTTGGTGGTCCAACGAGGGAGTCAAAGACGTCTGGGCCGGTGTGCCGTCTCGCACGGGGACCGAGACGATCTGGCGTGACAATGGCGGAGCCCCCAGGCAAGTGATTGGCGGACCCGATGCCGCGGCCAATCCGTGGACCAATGCGCTCCAAGCCGGCCCCGGGCAAGCTCCAGCTTATCAGCGCCGCGACGCCCCGGCCTATCAACCGCGCGCTGGCCAGACCGGGCCGAGTTACTACATCCCGCCGACTCCAGGCCAACCCCCCGTGCCGGTCACCAGCGGCGGAGTCACGGCTACCTACGAGATTTATGGAAGGTTGAACGGCAGACAGGTCCCGATCTGGAAGGAGCTCAGTTTTGATGGTGTCGCCTTCCATATCAAGCAGGGCGGGCGCATCCTGATCAGCCGTAGTCCGGCGGAGGGCTATGGCTTCGGCGGCATGCCCGGGAGCTGGACTAAGCTTTATGCGAGTCGGTCTCCTTCAGATTGGGGGCTTGATCCAGACAAGGGGATTGTGGCCTTCGACGGGGCCCGTGCATACGCAGTTCCCGCGACGCAGCTGGTCGAAATTTTCGGGGCCGGCTGGCGACAGACCGTTTACGCGTAGCTCGATAGAGCCGAATTTCTCAGCAACTGTTTCTTCCTGAATTCAACAGGAAGGTCAATCTCTACCGAGTGCCCGATGCGGCCGACTCGGCAGCAGGTTGGATTGGAGGACCATGGGGGGGCATTTGGCCATACACAGGCAACAGGAAAAATTAACTCCGCAGCAGATTAAGCAGCTTCGGCAATCACTCGGCTGGACGCAGGCGCGAGTCGCCCTTGTGATTGGAGTGCATCCTCTGACTATCAGCCGGTGGGAGTGCGGGAAACAGCGGCCGAGCTACTCGCTGGCGCTGCGACTGGAACTTCTGGCGCGCTCAGGTTCGGAGCGGAAACAGTCTCCCGCCGTCGCTCGCCCAGCGAAATCGACCGCATCGGCATCTATGGCGCCTTCTTCCTTGCGCCGAGAGGTGCAGGCGCGTCTTGAGGGTCGTCAGGTGGTCGCCAGCATCTCAGGAGGCAAGGACAGTGCGGCGATGTCGCTGTACCTGCATGAGCTGGGGATTGATCATCAGCGAGTGTTTATGGATACGGGCTGGGAGTCTCCCATCACCTACGAGTATTTGCGTGGAGAGCTCCCGAAGATCATTGGGCCGATCACCTGGATCCGCGGCGAGCGCCAAATGGAAGACCTGATCCGTCACAAGGGTCTGTTTCCCGGGCGGCGCATTCGCTATTGCACGCAAGAGCTCAAAGTGTTGCCGATGATTCGGTATCTCAGAGGTCTTATCGAGGCAGGCCAAGAGCTCATAAATGCCGTGGGCATTCGGGCGGCCGAGAGCAGCGCGCGCTCCCAGCTTTCCGAATGGGAATGGCAGGAAGGTTTTGACTGTGAGGTCTGGCGTCCCCTGCTGCGCTGGACGGAGCAAGATGTGATTGACATCCACCGGCGGCACGGACTCAAGCCCAACCCTCTTTATCTGCGGGGTGCCGCGCGAGTCGGCTGCTGGCCCTGCATTTATGCGCGGAAGTCAGAGATTCGCCTGATTGCAGAGACCGATCCTGAGCGCATCGTACGGCTGCGCGTGCTGGAAGACGAAGTGGGAGTTGCGGCAAGGAAGCGCGCCGAGCGGGATGGTCGCGAGCTCACCAACATGCCCGCATGGTTTCAGAACCCGGTCAGCCGGCCCGGCCCTGACGGCAAGCGCGATG
Source organism: Polyangia bacterium (assembly GCA_044222245.1). Classification (GTDB taxonomy): domain Bacteria; phylum Myxococcota_A; class Polyangia; order Palsa-1104; family JAEUJZ01; genus CALFML01. The sequence continues at coordinate 2,938 of JBGANQ010000015.1, forward strand.
GAAGCTGCTGGCCGATCGAACAGGTTGTCGCGTGGTCGCGCACTGCGCTTCGCGGACCGACTCAAGACAAGGACGAGTTCTTGTTGTCCTCCCAAATGGACGGCTGCATGCGATGGGGGCTGTGTGATGTGGGCAGCGGTGCTGACGTCATTGATGCGCCGGAGGCGCAGACACGAAGCCATCGGCTTACTGTCTGTACTTGAGCGCCTTAGGGTGACAAGCCGGCATAGGCAGCCTGCAGCGCGCGCTTCAGGTCAAAGCTCCGCGCCAGGCCGCTGCCTCTCGATTGGATTTAGTTCGGTCCTCCCCGTTTACGCCACGACTCGCCGCGATATCGCGGTGGCGGCGGTTCAATGATCTTCGTCGTATACTGCGCGGCCAACTCGGCGAAAGTCGAGGCGCACACGTCGAGCATGTCCCGTTCCGCCGGCTCGACCGGGCTATGCGTGTCCAGCTCCCGCTCTACACGCAAGTAGCTGCCACTCCTTTGGATCAGATACTCGGGCCCTTGATCGGCCGCAGCCTGCGAGGTCAGCACCAGCTGCAGCTCGCGGGGCATCAGCTCAGCCCCGAAACGGACGGATGCGAACTCGGCGTCGCCAGGGAATAAGGCACTCAGCGCGCATTTCATCCGGGCGACATCGCATTCCAAAATTTCCCCCGTAGGCATGAAGTCACGGGCCAGCCAATTGGTCGCCTCGTCAGGGATGCCCCAGTCGAGAGTTGCTCCATAATCACCGAGCGAGAGCAGCGCCGACTTATCTTGCGCCACAGCCAAAAAAGGATAATCCGAGGTAGTTTGAGGGTTTGCCCAGCGGTAGACGACGAAGGAGGTCGTATTAGGGGTAGTCATGATGGTTCTCCTGGTCAGGTTGATGCTCCTGAACCCGGACATAGGAGCGCGAATATTGCACTCCGGCAAGTGCTATGTGTTGATCAGCTTGCTCGACGGTGGAGTCGGCCTATTTGAAAGGCAGCGTGGCACTTGATATCTGGCTGCGCAGACGCCGCGAACTCTCAAACTGCCGTCTCAGCCGAACCAGCAAACACAACTTTCAGTGGGAGCTAATCAAGATCGAGCTTTGGCACGGCATATCGAATCTTGAATCGTGGCCAGCCCCCAAGCCCCGCCGCCAACAGGCTCAATTTACGGTAGACGACTTCCGGCGAGCGCGGCTCTTAGAGCCGTTTCCCGACTCGTTCCCCGGCTTCTGCAAAAGTGGATTTTGTCGACGGGAATCCCTCTGTCTTACGTTGTCGACAGCAAGGTCAGATTAGTAGCGACGCGCATGCAAGATTCCGGCGTGTGCGCAGGCCTTCCTTATGCACTCAGAGCTGGACTTCGGTGCCAGTGCATGGGACGGTCCGCAGGTTTGAAGCGATCAACTAACTCTGGGACCCAGACTAGCAACAAATTGTTGCTCTTGCAAGGAAAAGTTTAGATTTCAATGGGTAAAGTCACGCCAGACCGCGAAACGCTCAAGGCGGCACGGGTCCGCCTCGGGATGAATCAGGAACAGATCGCCAAGGCTGCCGGCCTCTCGCGTGCTGCGATCGCCGATTTCGAGCGGGGCGACACCATCCCTCACCAGAGCACCATCGAGGCCATGCAGACGGCTCTTGAGGCTCGAGGCATCGTTTTCACCAATGGCAATCTGCCGGGATTTCACTTCGACAAGAGTAAGGTGATCATCCCTACGTGACTGCGCCGCTAGCAGACTGTGATGCAGACAGCCGAGCCTGGGATTCGCCGCTCTACACTGCAGCAGCCTGACGCTAGAAACACTTAAGTCTCCGCCGCGACTCGTCAGCGTACTCTACTGATGCGCAAATGTCTGCTTGCGCTGCAGCTCAGCTACCCAGGCCCGCGCCTCGCTCTCCGTCTGTACGGCCATGGTCGGCGGGGTATGCTTTCGCACCAAAGCAACCGCGCGCGCGATCATCGAAAATACCGCGCTGGTTACCCTGCTCGCGCCAAAGATCGCGGCACCTCTTATGTGCACCACGTTGACCCAGCGACTGATGTAATGACGGGTCTCTGCCGGAAAGCTCCCCCCCGTGGACAAGTCGCTGATGGTAAACAAGTCACCATGCGCACTGATCAACTGGTCGGCCAGAGCACACCACTGCCTGATGTGGTCGAGGCCAAATGGCCCATGCAGCCGGATCAGTATGCAGTTGCCCTCGATCTCCACCTCATGCGGGCCTATCAGTACCGACTCAACCGCAGATGGGCTTCGCCGTGCCGACATGAAGGTAGCTTATCTGATATTTCCCCTACCGCCAGCGGCTCAGCTTTTGCTCTGTGCAGGCGTGGAGTTATGGATGGATGCGCCCGGTTGGCAATGGGCGGCCTGAGGCGGTGGAATCCGCGAGCGCAGTAGGTGGCTCCAACCTATTCTTTCCCCACGCGCTTACCCGGTTGGGGGAACGATTAACCTGCTGCCCCGACGTTGTCGACGTTGCTGTCGACACTGTCGGCCTGCCGCGAAGCGGTCAGTACCATTCAGTCCATCACGGCGGTACGGCTAAGTCGCCGGTCGGCCTCCAGCAGCCCAGCGGGTCAGTCCAAGGGCGGCACCAGCGACCAGCCTGTCCTCTCGCAGCACAATCGCGGCAGCGAGAAGCCAATGGTCTCGATGCGGGCTCGTTGGTCGTGCTCTCTGGGAGCTGCGCCTCCTCAGCTCTGCGCCGCAAGCACGGGGCTTGCCTCAACCCTTCGTCTGGTGTCAAGGGGGAGGCATTAGCCATGTCCGTCGCCGCCTGGGCCAGCTACCTCCCACAGGTGCACCCCTTCCATCTAGACCTGGCGCAGACGATCGATCGCACCGTCTCTCGGTTCGAAGGCCGCATCGGCGTTCTGCAGGCCGAGCTCGCCAAGATCCGATCCGCCCTCGCCGAGGGGGGCGACCTCTCGGGGAAGCGGGCCGAGCGCGCCAAGCTCGCTGCCTATGAGCAGGAAATCGCCGAGTACCAGGCGACGATCGCCGAGTGCCACAAGCAGTTTCACGCTCAGGTGGCCAAGAGATGGACCGCCGCCGAAATCGCTCACGCCAAAAGCCTCGCCGGGGGCCTGGCCGGTGAGCCCGCGGTGATGGCCTAGCCCGACCCACTTTCTATCGCTCCTCGACGCTCACATGTTGCCGGGGGGCTGGTCTCTGACACCGAGCCTCGACTGAAACGGCGTAGGCCGTCTCGGGGCTCGCCCAGCGCAAGCAAGCCCTGGCTTGCAGGAGCTCCCCATGTCCGGAGTCGCTTTGGCTGTCGCCGCCGTTGCTGTCGCCTGCTTCTACTCGCTGTGGTGGTGCCTGTCGCTGGCGCGCCGTCTGCGCCGCATCGAGCGGAGCAGCAAGCTCGATCCTCTGACGGGCCTTGGGTCTGGCGACTGGCTGCACACCGAGCGCTGGCCCGCGGCGCTTCGCTCGGGCCGCCCTTTGGGGGTCGCGTACCTGGATCTGGACCACCTAAAACTCACCAATGACGAGCTGGGCCATGCGGTCGGCGACCAGTACATCCGCACCGCGGCCGAGGCGCTGGGCCACGCGGTCCGTCGCGGGGTGGACGAAGTTTTCCGCTGTCACCAAGCGGGGGACGAGTTTGAAGTGATTTTTCACGGCCCGATTGGCGACCTGGGCCGCTGCGCCCGCTCGCTGCTGCAGCGGCTGTCCGACCGTGGCGTCAGTGCCTCGCTGGGCTTGGCCTATACGACGGTGACCGAGTTTGTCCCGGAGCGCGCCGAGCTGCGCCGGCAGGCCGAGGCCGCGTGCCGGCAGGCCAAGAAACAGGGCGGGGGCTGCGCCATGCTGGCGGGCCGGGGCTTGGTGACCCCCTCCGCAGCGCAGCCCTGCAATCACTCGGGCGCCCCAGGGTGGGCTGGGGCGCTGCCCCCCTCGGCGCACGGGCGGAGTGCTGCGGAGCCTTCGCCGAGACCCCACGCAGCGGAGGTAGGGAGCCCATGAGCGGCGTGCACCCGGCAGACAAGCCGCATGCGTGGCTGGGCTGCGCGCAACCACTCGGGCTGAGCGCGGCAGCACGCGAACCGATTCCCCAAAGCTGGCCCGCCCGGCCCCGAGCCCTGATCTTGGTCTGTGGGGGCCGGGACTACGCGGACTCGGCTCATGTCTCTTCGGTGCTCGATGCGCTGCAGCCGCGCGCCGTGGTGCATGGGGCCTACGGCGTCGATGCCGACCGGCCGCGGTGGACTCGCCTGCGCGGCGCCGACCGTCTGGCCGATGCCTGGTGCGCTCGACGCCAAGTTCCCGTGATCCGGGTTCCGGCCCGGTGGTCGGCGCTGGGCCGGCGCGCCGGAGCCGTCCGGAATCAGCAGATGCTGGAGCTGTATCATCCGGCGTTGCTGGTCGCCTTCCCGGGTCACCTGGGGACAGCCGATTTGGTGCTGCGAGCCCGAGCCGCTGGCGTCCCGGTCTGGAAGCCTGCCACGCCGAACCCAAGCGCGTCGCAGCGCCTTGCAAGACGACCGGAGCGGGAGGCGTGACGACATGAAGGCTCCGCAGCCCCAAGACAGCTCTCTGGGCGACGGCGCGCGTGCACCCACGGCCGCGCCTGGGGCGCAGACCCAGGCGGGCAAGTGTCCATGCTGCGGTCGTCACGCCGTGCGACCCACGGCGCAGCCCGGCCGCATGTGTCGCTACCGCAACACCGCGCTGACGTTGCCCGCGGATCTGCCCGTGCCGACCTGCCGGCGCTGCAAACATCAGATTCTCTCTTTCGAGTCGGTGCCCGAACTGGCCGCCGCGCTGGAGGCGACTTACCGCGCCGAGTTGGTTCGCCGGGCGGCGGCGGCGATCAGGCAGCTCGGCCAGGTCTGCTCGCAACGCAAGCTGGAGGTCCTGACCGACCTGTCGCAAGGCTACTTGTCCCGGCTCCGAGCGGGCGATGGGGTCCCCAGCCCGGTGTTGGTAAGCCTGCTGGCATTACTATCGGGCGAGCCCTCGCGACTCGAGGAGCTGGCGCGCTACTGGGCCCTGCCACTGACCCCCGAGCCTCAGGCTAGCCGTCGGAGACAGCGCGCATGACGACCATCGCTCATGCGCTCCAGGCGTTGCATCAGCAGGCGCTGGCTTTGCTCTCCCAACTGCACCCGCTGGCGGCGCAGTCCTCCGGCGAGCTGCAGTCGACCTGGGCGGAACACCTGGGCCGCCTGGACGAGCTGGTGCAGTTTTTGGGGGGCGGCGGCAACACCCTCCTCGTGCTGCGAGCCGAGCGTGCCGTCTCCAAGGCGCAGTGGGCGGAGTTTGGCCGGCTGCTCCGCGACAAGCGCACCGTCGCCGGCTTGAGTCGCGTCGACCTGGCCCGTCGAGCCAAGCTCTCAGATGCCACCATCAAATTTGCTGAGACCGCGCGCCACCCACCCAGCCGCGCTACGCTCCTCCGCCTGGTCGGCGTCGCTGAGCTGAAGCTTCGCTGGGACGATGTTCCGGGACGCCCCGCTCCGCCCGCTGCAGCACCCACCGACCCGCCGGCTGAGGCTTGCACTTTCCCCGCCTCGCTCAACTGCCTGCTCGCCCCGAGCTACGATCCTCTGGACCTGCTGGCCGACCTGGCGCGCTTGCTCAACGGGGCCGGCGGCTATCTCGAGCAGACCAGCGCCTACCTCGACCCGGGCAGCGCTGCGGCCTACTTGGCGCTTTGTAAACAGGGTCCCGTGTCGGCGGCCCTGCGGAGCCGTCTGCCCCTCAGGGAGCTTGCCGCGCAGATCGTGGCCGCCGCAGGAAGGAGCCCGTTGCAGGTGATCGCCCTGGGAGCCGGCGACGGCCATTCAGAGACCCAGCTCGTCGGGCACTTGATGGAGATCGGCACCTCCCGCATCGAGCTGTGCCTGCTGGACATCAACCAGCCGCTTCTGACCTCCGCCTACCGCCATGCGGTGGACCGTCTGGCCCGCCAGCCCCAGGTGCAGGTGTGGGCCCTCCAGGGCAGCTTCCATCAGCTGCCGCTGTATTCGATACTTCATCGGCCTGTGGCCAGGCGACCGCGCCGCCTGTTCACCCTGCTGGGCGGCACCCTGGCACACCTGGATCACGAGCCGCGATTTCTTCAGCAATGCCTGCTGGCCTGCAACGTCGACGATCTGCTGCTGCTGGATGTCCCTCTGGCCTGCGCTCCATGCACCGACCGAATCGAGATCAAACGCCGCGATCGCCTCTTCGCCGAGGGGGTGCCAGCCGCTTATTCCGCGTGGCTTGCAGGCCCCCTCTGGCGTTACTGCCCGCACGTCGAGCGCGTCGACTTTCATTGGGACCTGGAGACTCACTGTCCGGTGCCCGGCAGCTATGCGCTGCACGCCATCGCGACGGTGCAGTCTTCCCAGCGAGCCGACCGGCGGTTCTCCCTGTTTCGCCTGGGCCGCTACAATCCTGCCCTGCTGGCCCAGTGCCTGAGCGAGATCGGCTGGGAGGAGGTCGGCGCCGCGCTGTACGGCGGCGAGCACTCGCTGCGTCTGTACCGCAAGCGCCCAGCGGGCCCGCGGGCAGGCTCGGACGAGCCCCAGGTCTGGGGAGGGAAGCGAGGATGAACCCAGACCGCAATCGTTGGCTCCAGCTGGCGCATGTCGCGGTATGCGCCGCGCTGGCGGACGTCGCCTGCACCGATGAGGCGTTGATGGAGGCGCTCTTTGTCGGCTTGCCCGCCGTCAAGGTGGATGAGGTGACAGCCGCCGCCGTGGCCGAGGCGCTGCGTCGCGCCGACACGGTCAAAGCCGCCGCGGAAGCGCTGGATCGTTCGCGCGGCTTCATTTATGACAGCCTCCGTCGCCGGAAACGAGAATGGGCCAGCGCCGACTGGGTCGCCTATGGAGCGGAACTGCGACGCCGGCGCCTGCTGGCTGGCTGGTCGGTGGCCGAGTTGAGCCGTCGGATCAATCTATCGGGCATGACCATCCACCGAATCGAAAATGGCCGCGGTCCGCTGCGACCCTCCGAGCTCACCCTGGCCAAGCTGGCCGTCGCGCTGGGGATGCCGACCCCGCCCCTGGGCGGTCACAAGCCGCCGAGCAAGTAGCGCATCAGGACCTCGCCGCCCGCGTTGCGGCAGTCGCCCCGCCAAAGGCCCGAACCGTTCTCGCGACGTAGCCAGAGGCGTAAGCTGAAGCCGCCGCTCCGCAGTTGACGCAAGAACTACCCACCTGAGCTCCCCGCGGAGTACATGGCACCAGGGTGTTGGGGGACTTTCAACTGCCTCGGGATAGCGTTTCAGCCCGCATCAGCCTCTGGTGGGCACCCATCCAGCTGGAATCGCAGGGTTCCGACTTTCCGGTTCCCTCGTCGGAGGAGATGGCACGAGGATGGGGTTAAAGTGCCGCCAACTTACCATACAGCGAACGCTTCCTTCCGAAGTTCAAAGGACCAAGGGCCAACAAATCTGCTAGGATTTTATTTTTTTCGATGAGTCGTTTGTTTTCTTTTTCTAGAGAAGATTCCTCGAGATATCGAACTGCTACACTCTTGATTGTTGTAGGAGTGGCAGATTGCTCCACTGTAATAAGCGTCTGAGGCATTCCTAGATTACCTAGATAATTGGCAATTTCTTTGATAAACAAGTCAAGTGATGGGAGACGTTTTCGTGGATCTTTTATGAGCATTTTTTCGCAGAATTCAGCCAGCTGCCTACTCGCCCTCGGATTTATCTCGAGAACCGGCGGGAGTGATTCTTTTACTACCGCATTCATCAATTCAAAAGGTGTTGCCGATAATTTATCCTGGAATGGATGCTTCCCGGTCAGCGCTTCGTATAGCATAATTCCAATAGACCAAACATCCGCGCTAATACCTCCACTGTTTCCAGGATTTTCGATCAGGTCTGGAGCCATATACGCTGGTGTGCCGAGCACGAGATTTTTAGCTGATCTAGCTGGTATCGCTTTATTAGTTACGGCGCGACTCGTTCGTTCCAGGAGTTGATCAGGAACTTCTATATTTTGTGATTCAACTAAAATTTTCGGTAAGTTGAGTCGATAGTGCTTTCCTGGCTGTATCGAAACCAATCCCCAGTCGATAACGTAAGTATCGCCTAGTGGCCCAACAAGTACATTGTCTGGCTTCAAATCTCGATGCCAAAGCCCTTGACTATGGGCATAATTTACAGCATGCCCTACGCTACGTAGGATGCGCAATTTCTCATTGATTGGAAAAACGGTACTCTCTAATAATTCACTAAATAATCTACCATCGATATAGCGCATAGTGTAATATAGTTTATTCTCGCTTAGGAAGCCCAAATCGTATACCGGAACAATATTAGGGTGCTGAAGTCTCGCCGTAATAATTGCTTCTCTAATGAATTGATGTGCTATTGGCATTGGATCTGTGCCGCAATCTATCATAACCTTTAGAGCAACATATCGTCCAGATAGCAACTCTTGGACTAGCACGATTCGCCCCATACCTCCTTGGGCGATTGGCATCACGAACCGAAATTTCTTGGACAGCCATTCAGATGTTGCTGGACTGACTCCAATGCGACTAAACTCTACTGCATTTTCGGCAAATCCAAAAGTGGTATTACCAAATGCGGCTATAGGAGAAGTAATCATGGGATCGGCTGCCGGGGAATTACATTGCGGACAGAGGATACTTGATTCGGCATCGTAACTATGATTATTTGCCGCGCATTGTGCTAATTTCATGGTATAAATCCTATGTTGTCTGTGTTGTTGATTGTTCACTCGTCGGTTCTATTGAGAGTTAAAAATTCAATATATTTGGCATGATATGCTCGAAATATGATAGATTGAATGGCTCGTAAATCTCCATTTTCCATTATTAGATTTAATTTCATTGTTCTATCCATGGCAGTGGTTATTTTTTGTCGTATTTCAGGTAGATAATCGATGCAGAATTCATCCAACAAAGGATCGGTTTTTAATATGTAATTGAGCATTTGTCTAATACATGATCGCGTTGGCTCTGCATGCTGTCTATATTCTAAGTGAAACTCTGATGATTGGTTTTTTTGTGGATTTTCAGTTATGAGACTATTGGAGAGTACTTTTATCTTATATGGCCCGATGGTAATTTCATCGTTTATCTTAATTTGAACTCCCCCTATCACTTTCGAGCCATTCAGACAGGTTCCATTTGCACTACTAATATCCATCAAAATAAGCAATGTTTCTTTTTCTATGATCTTTACATGCTGCTTAGAAACCTGAGGACTAGGTAAAACTATATCGTTGCCCTCAATTCTGCCAATATTAACTGATGATTTGTCGAAAAACATCGTTCGCGATGTCTCTGGTCCGATCACACGCAAGCACAGCATGACTGTCCTAAAGGCATTCTTGCCTAAAACACGACAAAAGATAGGTGCTCATCCGAAGTGCCGGTTTTCCTGATGTTACGAGTAAGCAATCATCGTGCCATATTTAAAATAATCAATCACTGACGCCCAAGAAAGCTCCAGAAGCAAGCAGCCCTGAAATACTAAATGCTAATTTGCAACGCTGGTTTCATTCATGTAAGCGTGGCTTTCTTACTTACAGGTAGGAACGTCGCAGCGTTACGGATTGACCCTGGGCGGGGCTATTTGAGCCGTTGCCGTCTCCTGAGTAGCTCGGCAACTGCCGCGTGTATTAACTGCCCTCGTCGATGTGTGGTCGCCGGCCGACTCAAAGCGTTTTTCCGCTCGGCTCAAATTTGCCAGACTCATCATTTCACTCAACCCTATCCGGCCAGCGCTTGATGGCAGACTTCCTGACGGAGTTTCGATACCGCGGCATCGACAACAGCGATGGCGGAACCATCGGGAACCCTGGGGAGTCGTTCCACTCCCGAGTGAGCGTCAGGGAAGCGATCGGTCAACCCAGCGACCCTATCCAAGGCCTCCGCCCAAACTCTGGCCATGCGCACCCCCTAATCTTTCCCCACGAGCCGACGATCGCAGGCTTGCCGTCGCAGATCGATGCATCTTTCATTCAGGGCAGCAAGGATCTGCCCGTCGAGGATGAAGGGGCAATTGTTCCCTGCCTGACGGAAAGACGCAGGGGGGTAAAAAGCCATATCTGCGAGAGTGGTGCCACCTACACGGTTGCATGAGTAGTGCCCTGTAGTATTGTCCGCCTCGCAAGCACTTCCTACCGCTGAACTCCCCCAGGTCCGAGGAGATCAGCGATGCGAAGAAGAGAGCCGCCCCGGGTCGTGGGGCCATACCAGGAGAAAAACAGATGGCGTATCGTCGTCGTGGAGCAAGGCCAGCGGAAGTCCTTCTTCTGCGCCAGCCAAGAGGAAGCCCTGAAGCTGAAGGCCGACTTTTCCCGGCAGGTCGATCTGCCTCCCTCAAGAAAGCTGGCTGACGTGATTGCAGACTGGGAGCAGGACAAGCTGCGCCGCGGAGCCTGTAAGGCCCACAGCGCCAAGCATCAAACCTTGCGTCTCCGACTGATGCTGCAGCCCTTTCTCGAGGAGGAGATCTCGACCCTGACGCCGCGGCGCGCAGCAGCCCTATATGAACAGCATATAGGGCGGTGTTCGCGCACGACGGGCCGGGTACTCAGCGTGGCGACGCATCGCTTCGATCTCTGGATTGCCAAGTTTTTCTTCAAGTGGGCAGTAGAGCGCGGTTACCTCGGGGCCAGCCCGTTCGAAGCGGTCCGGCCGATTGGCAAGGCTCGCGCAGGCAAGCCGCAGCTGCGCATCGAAGAGGCGCGTCGATTCACCGAGACTGCGCTTTTGTACTTCGAGGAGCAAAACAAGCCGCTGGCCCTTGGTGCCCTGCTCGCCTTGACGATGGGCCTGCGGACCAGCGAGGTCATGGTCCGCGTGGTCCGGGACCTCGACGATGGTGCGCGCTACCTGTGGATCGATGAGGGCAAGACCGAAAATGCCCGCCGCCATCTAGAGGTGCCCTCGGTGTTGACCCCTTTCCTGCTGCGGCTCGCTCAAGGCAAGCATCCCGATGAGCTGCTATTCGGCGTGAGCCCTAGGACTGGTCGGCCGCGACCCCGACAGACGATGCACCGCACGGTTCAGACGATCTGTAGGAAGGCCGGCGTTCCTCGCGTGTGTACCCACAGCCTGCGCGGCCTATGGGCAACGCTGGCAGTGAAGTCAGGAGCGGCGTCAAACGCGGTGGCAGAGAGCCTGGGCCATCACTCGTTTGCGGTCACGCAGAAATACTATGCCCAGCCAGCGGCCATCACCAACGCGGCCACGGCCCGCGTACTCGACAGGTTATCGCGCGGCCCCATCGGGTCGAAGGTGAGCGCGGAGGAGCTGTTAGAGCGGCTGGATGAGGCCACGCTCGCAAGGCTCGCGGATCTGCTAAGCGAACGTGCCCAGAGGGGCAAGGCGGGAAACTAGGCCTGGGGTCTTGCTCGAATCGATCCGCAATCGATCCGAAGGGCCACAAAATAGATGATTCACCGACGGAAGCTGAGCTGAACGACATTTAACCCGGAAAGGTAGCTACGGAGAGAGACTGAGCGTCAAACGATCCGCAGCGGCTTGCACTGCCTGCAGACTAACGACTTGGCAGCGGATCGATATTCAGCTTTCCCTGTAAGTTACCTCGGCTAGCGCGCAGCGGAAACGGCCGATGGCGGCACAGACCAGCGCTTGAAGCGGTGACTCGCCTCAGGGCCCTGGCTCATGCGGCTCCTTGGCCGCGCCGCAGCGGGTCAGTGGCACTGCCAGAAGGCGGTGTCCGCGAACACGTACATGATGCCCGTATCGCCGAGGTTCATGCTCACGAAGCCCTCGTCGAACTGGCACAGGAGCGCGCCGTGGTGCTGCGGGCTCTGGAGCCACAGCGGCTCGCCGAGGGCGCGGCCCGACAGGCGGTAGATCTCGTCTCGCAGATCGCCGGAGCGCGACCTCCACACCGTGGGCGGGACGTTCGCCGCGACGACCTCAAAGCGCTGCGGTGCCATCAGGTCTCCGGCCTCCGGGGGCGCGCCGCCGGCCGCGAGCTGCGCCTCGGACGACACCACCACGGCGGTCTCGCCGCTGTACGGCTCGTAGGCGCCGTTCATGTCCGGACTGGCGCAGAACACCGAGACCGCCCTCGGCACGCCGCCGTCGTCGCACGCGACCAGGCGCCGCAGCTCTGGCATCGACGTCAGGTCCATCGTGAAAAGGTGCGTCATCGGCTCTCCGTCCTTCGCCGGCCAGCGAGCCGCGTCCACGCCCGGCGCCGCGCCGCCGATGCGATTGAGGTCCTCGCCGTGCCCCTGCGCGTTGAGCTTACGGAAGAGGTAGATGCGCTCCGCGCCGCCGCCGCCCTCTGCCGCGCGGCGCCGGACCTTCTCGACGGCGTCGATCTCGACGGCCTTCTGGACTCCCTCGCTCGCGAGCTCCTTTTCTACCGCTTCGAGCCCCTGGTGCCCGATCGCCTCGCGCAGCGCGTCGCGCATCCCGCCGCCGCCGCCCGCCTTCAGGATCCACTTCACCCACGCCCGCGGCTCGGGCAGCGAGGCGAGCCCAAGGCCCACCGCCCTCTGATCCTCGCTCTTGAACGTGGCCTCGCGCGCGAGCAGCTCGGAGAGCGCGGCGCGGAGCACCCGCGGAGTCGGGTGCGACCCGATCATCCGAAAGGCCCGCGAGAAGTGCTTTCCCGAAAGTCCCGCCAGCAGCACGGCCTCCGCCCGCTCGACTGGAAGCCGGTGGACGATCGAGTGGAGGAAGATCTGGTAGAACTGGTAGTCGTAGTCCTTGGGCACCGCCGAGAAGCTCAGGTGCTTGTCGAGCGCCGGGGAGAAGCTGCCGCCCTCGGCGAGGGTCCGCGCGAGCGCCACCAGCATGGCCTTGGCGATCCCGTCCTTCCACTCCTTGCCCTTGACCTTCTTCGCCAGCGCGACGAGCCTGGCAATGGCCTCCTCGCCGAGGTCCCCCAGCCCGTACACGCTCATATCGGCGTGGCCGTACGACTCTGCATCTGCCACCGCGAAGGCGCGATCCCACAGCGCCGGTGAGCGCACCAGGTAGAGATACTGGAAGGCCGAGGTCTGGCCGTATTGCTCGGCAAGCTTGCTGGCGAGCTTCTGCTCCAGAACGTCCTTTGGCAGCGTCGCGAGCGCCTGGCGCAGCAGCCGCATCCGCGGGACGGCGCACCCGGGGACAATCGGGATGCGCGACAGCACGAGCGCCGGGTTCGCCTTGCCCTCGTCCGCGAGGCCCTGGAGAGGATCGGTGTACCAGGAGCTCGTGTAAGTCGGAGACTCGCAGTCGAGCGGCAGCGCGTCGACGAGCGCCGCAGGCGCGGGGCGGCCTTGCTGCGCGAAGGCCAGGAGCGCCACGCTCACCGCAGGCCACCGCCGCAGGCCGCCCTCTTTCATGCCGAGCGCGATCTTCGCGAGCGTGTCGGCGTCATCCTGTCGCCACTCGGTGAGGGCGCGGCGGATCTGCTCTTGGGTGTCGTTGTCGAGCGAGGCGGCGTCGAGATACCGGCTCATCTCCTCGGGGGTTGCGTGCTCTAGCACGGGCCGGATCAAGTGGAGCGCGAGGCGCCCTTCCTTCATCTTCTCCTTGGCCTGCGCGGCGAGGGCCGCCCGCCACGCGTCCGCTGGCCCGAACAGCGCGAGGAACTCTGCGGACAGGGGAGTCGGCTCGTACCGGTAGTCGTTGAACAAGACCTGCTCCGCTGAGCGCCCCTCCGCGTCCGGCCAGTAGATGCGCTGGCCCAGGCCAAAGTGGAGGACGTGCTTCTTCGCCAGCTCGCCGAGCTCGGGCCCCAGAGGCGCGCTCGTGGGCCTGCCGAAGCGCGCCTGCACCAAGCTCACGCCCTTTCGCAGGCGCGCGGGCAGCTTCGCCGCCGCGGCGTCGATCGGGGCGGGGTCGCGCGAGTAGACCTCCATCACGAGGCGATCGAGGTAGTCCGGCCAGTACTCCAGAAAGCTGCCGTGTCCGATCTCCTTCTTCATGATCGCACCGAGGAGCTTCACCACGTCCTGTCCGGTCATGAGCGGGGCGGCCTGGCTCAGCAGTTCCCACAGCTCCGGATCCGCGGCGGCGTCGACATGGCCCGTCCGCCACAGGTGCAGCAGGTGCGGCGCGCGCTGCGAGTAGGCGACGCCCTCGCCCAGCGCGTCGGCTTTGGCGTAGGAGCTCGTCGCCTTCTTGAGCAGCTTCGCCACCTTGTCGCCGAGATTGGCGGTCACCACCGACTCCGGCAGTCCGCTCTCATGGTGAGTCACGGTCTTTTGGCCCGCGGCGTCCCATGACTCGTGAGCGCCGATTGGGAATCCGCACCGCCACTCCCCGCGGAAGCAGAGGACGACCTCGCTGTCCTTGCGCTGGAACACCTCCTCCAGACCGTCTTTCTGGCCGTAGCGCCACGCCCGCCGATAGGCAGGCGCGCCGTCCGCGAAGAAGCCCTCCTCCTTGCCGTGCTGGAGGCCGTGGTGATAGCCGCGCTCGATGTGGAACGGGTCTTTCTCGTGCCACCAGGACCAGTGCCCGTGGAACTTGTCTTCGACGAACTGGCCGCGGGCGCGCTTGTCGCCGCTTGGGAGATCCCAGATGTGCGGGCCGTGCTTGCGGCCCTGATCGTCGTAGACATAGGAGTGATCCGGGCTGCCGCTCTCGCAGAACCACTGCCACGAGCCCACCCGCTTGCCGCTGTGGTTCTGGCCGACACAGCACCTCTGGCCGCTGGCGAACCAGGCGAGCTCGGGGCCTTCCTTCAACCCCTTGTCCCACGAGCAGTCCTCGCGGAGCTGGCCGCCCTCATCCCACGTCTTCCAGGAGCCCTGCTTAAGGCCGTTCACGTACGCGCCACGGCACCGCACCTTGTCGGTCCCGGGGAATCGCTCGACGTGCTCACCGTCGCGCGGGGGGCACGCGATGTCGGGGAGGGGGAGCGGCAGCGCCTTGTCGGCCCCGGGTGATACCGGGTCAGGGGAGGCCTTGCTCGCGACCGAGGCCTTATCAACCGGGGCGTGGTCGCCGGCCGGGGCGTCGCCCGCCGCCCGCGCGGCGGCGCCGTCGCGCGCAAGCACCTGCGCCAGCGTCTTTCCCGAAAGGAGCGCGAGGAGCTCGGGTTCGCCAAGGACTGGCAGGCTGCGCTTGTGCGCCTCGCCGAGCTTGGTGGCCCCGGGGTTGGTGCCGGCGATGACTACGCTTGTCTTGCCGCTCACGGCGCTGGTGACGCTCGCGCCGCAGGCAGTGAGGAGCCGCGTCGCCGCGTCCCGCTCGTGCGCCGCGAAGTCTCCGGTGAGGACGATCTTGAGCCCCTGGAGGTGCTCACCCTTGGTGCTGGCCATGTCGGTCATGCCGGGGAGAAGACCCCGGCCGCGCGGCCGAAGTCAAGCGCCGCGAGCCTGCAGAAGCGCGTCCCCCTTGTTTGTAGACCGGCGAGGAGCACCCGCACCATCATCCTTCGCGGTATAATGGCGGCTTGGGGGGCGACCGATGCTGCTGCTGGGCTTCGATTGGATGTATGTGGTAGTCCTCATGTTCGGTTTCGCGCTGTCCGCGGGGACATCGGTCATGGTCTTCGCGCGCTTTTCTGACGCCCGGGCCGTCACGCTGAAGATCGGGAAAAGCGGCGCCGAGGTCGCGCGCGACATCCTGCGCGCCCACTCGATCACCGATGTTGTGGTCGTCGAACACGAAGGCTTTCTGAGCGACCACTATCACCTGGCAGACAAAAAGCTGGCGCTGAGCCCGGAGGTCTTTCGCGGGCGCGACGCCGCCGCGGCAGGCGTCGCCGCGCACGAGGCAGGGCATGCGATGCAAGCGGCGCACGGCAGCGTATCGCTGCAATTTCGCAGCGTCCTATCCTACCCCGCGATGGTCGGCTTTTCTATGGCGGAGTCGATGGTGATTCTGGGGCTGGCCATGGCCGGCTTCAAGCCCGTGGTGCCGGGGACGATCGGTTACTACTTTGCACTCATCGGTGCGCTGCTGTTTGGAGCCTGCCTGCTGTACGCGCTGGCCATGGTTGCAAATGAGCTAGATGCCTCTAGCCGCGCTCGCGAGCAGCTTGTGCAGCTCAACCTGACGCAGACCGATGAGGAGCGAGCGCACGTCGACCGCGTGCTGCACGCCGCGGCGATGACGTACGTGGCGGCGGCCGTCTTCAGCGCCATCGAGATGGCGTACTGGGTCTTGCGCGCCTTCGCCGCGCGCGAAGAGGACTGACAAGTCCCGCCATTTCGCTGTCCAGTCAGTCGTCAGCAGGCCTCTGCGGCCAAGCGGGTGGGGCTGTGCCGATGATTTATACGGCAGCCACTTGGAGGTAGTCACGCAGCGAAACGAGCGCTGCATTTTCCATCCGCACTGGGCTTGTTGCTCGCGCTGCGCGCCGCAATCCTCTATCCTGCACTGCGTGCGCCCCACTTCTCATTCCCCGGCTAGCCTGATTCCATTTCTCCTTCTACTCGGCGCCTGCGCCCACGACCAGCGTGCCCGCAGCGAGCCCTCGACAGCACTGGAGCTCGTCGCCGACGTCGCCCTACCCGGCGGCGCGACGCGGTTCGACTACCAGGATGTGGATACCGCCCATCAGCAGTTGATCGTCGCACACATGAACGACAACGAGGTCGATATCCTCGACCTGCGAGACGGCTCGCTGCGCGGCCGCGTAACCGGTATTGCGACGCCGCGCGGTGTTGTCGTCGCCCCTGATAGCAACCGCATCTTCATCACCAGCAAGCCGGGCGAGCTCGTGGTCATCGATAGCACCTCGCTAAGCGAGGTTCGGCGCGTGAAGACCGGCACCGCGCCCGACGGTGTCGCGTGGGATCCGGTGGAAAAGATGGTTGCCGTCTCGGACCAGCACGACGGTGCCCTATCGCTCATCGCAGATGCTGGGGACGGTGCGCGGCGCCAGATCCCGCTCGGCGTCGAGACCGGCAACGTCGTCTATGATGGCCAGCGCCGCCAGTTCTGGATCACCGTGGTGCGCAAGAGCCTGCCCGATCAACTGGTTGCGATAGACCCCATCTCCTCGGCGGTCAGCGCACAGATCGATCTTCCCGGCTGCCAGCGCGCCCACGGTCTGCGCCTGCACCCGGACGGCCGCAGCGCGTTCGTCGCCTGCGAGAGCAACAATGTCCTGCTGCGGGTGGAGCTCGCCGGCGCCCACGGGATCGCCAGCGCCGCGACAGGTCAGCAGCCGGACGTGCTCGCGATCGATCCGGGCATCGGCTGGCTTTACGTCGCCCCCGAGAGCGGCGACGTCGCCATCTTCGACATCAACCAGCCCGGCCTGACCGTCATCGGCCACGCGCACCCCGGCGAGAACGCGCACTCGGTAGCCGCGGATCCAGTCACCCATCGCGTCTTTTTTCCACTCATGCGCAGCCCACTTGGCACCCCCGTCCTCCGGATCATGAAGCCCAAAGGACGGAGCTCGAAGCCCGCGGCTCTCTCCGCTCGACCGCGCGCTGGTCGCACCAGCGCGCTGCCCGCGTAGCGCTGCCAGTCGATCGGCCTGCAAGCGTTTTCACGAAGCAATGGAGCAACCATGAGCATCAAGGACAAGCTGCCGGATGGCACCGTGCTGGGCTTCGGAACGGCGCCGCTTGGAAACATGCTCCGCAACATCCCCGAGGCCGAAGCCGCGGCGCCCGTGGACGCCGCCTGGCAACACGGCATCCGCTACTTCGACACGGCGCCGTTTTATGGCGCGGGCCTGGCCGAGCTTCGCCTGGGCCAGGCCCTGTGCAAGCACAACCGCAACGACTACGTCCTCAGCACCAAGGTCGGCCGCCTGATCCTCGACGAGACCGAGGACGCCAGCGCGCGCGACCTGGGCGAGAAGAGCGGGCTGTTCGCGTTTGGGCGGCCCAACAAAGTGGTCAACGACTACTCGGCGGATGCGACCTTGCGCTCGATCGAGGACAGCCTCAAGCGGCTCCGCACCGACCGCCTGGACATCAGGGGGCGCTATCAGCTTGCGGCCGGAGTGATCAGGTATTTCTCGCCGGTTGCGCGCTTGCTGTAGGCAGCGATGATCTCGGGCTGAAGCGCTTCCTGCAGCGTGATCCGGCGTGTGTAGTGGCTCGCAAAGATCGTGCGCAGATTCTCTGCCACCCGGCGCCGCATCGACGCCACCTCCTCGGCCCCGAGCCGCTGCAGATAAGGCGTGAGCAGCCACCCGGCCACCCCCCAGGCGAAGCCGAACCCGCCGGTTAGCTGCGTCGGTGAGCTGTCGAGTCGGCCATAGAGGTAGACCTGCTTGTGCTGCGTCGAGCCATAGACGGAAAAGCCCGGCATGCGCGCCGTGGCCGCCGCCTCCATCGCGGTCAGGATCTGACCGGCCAGCGGGCCGCCGCCGATCGCATCAAAGGCCAGGAAGGCGCCGGTCTCGGTGATGGCGGCGATCAGCTCGCGCATGAATTCAGCCGATGAGGAATTGCAGACGTGGGTCGCGCCCAGTGAGCGGAGCAGCGCCACCTGTTCCTCGCTGCGCACGATGTTGACGAGCGGAATCCCCTCGGCCTGGCACAGCTTCAAGAGCATCTGCCCAAGGTTGGACGCGGCGGCGGTGTGCACCAGCGCCTTTTCGCCGGCGTGGCGCAGCACGCTGACCATGGCCAGCGCCGTCATCGGGTTGACAAAGCTCGAGGCCCCTTGCTCGGCGGTCGCGCCCTCGGGCAGCACCAGGCAGTCGCGCGCCTTGACCAGGCGATACTGCGTATACATGGCCCCGCCGGCAATCGCGACAGTCTTGCCGAGCAGCGCCTGCGCTGCCGCCGATTCACCCGCCTTCACCACCGTGCCGGCAGCCTCGTTGCCCACCGGCATCGACTTTCCCTTGCGGGCGGCGACGACGCGGGCCAGCTCCGGCGGGATGGTGCCGGTCGTCACCGGCTGGTCGCCGGACCCGGAGACCTTGAAGCTCGCCGGGTCGGCGGCGCTCAGCAGCAGCCCGAGGTCCGATGGGTTAAGCGGCGTGGCTTCGATTCGCACCACGACCTCCTCCGCGCCCGGCGTCGGAACAGGCACCCGCCGCAGGGACAGCTCGAGCCGGTTGTCATCGGTGGCGGTGGAAAAGAGCTGAAGCCCGGTGGCGGCTGCCTGAGAAGTCATGGTCGTCTCCTTGAGTCCTGAGCGGGGCGCAGCACCTGCACGGCGCGAGCCTGGCGGCCCGTATGGTAGGATATATCCGTAGCTTCGCCAAGGGAGTTCCTCCAGCCCGAGCCGGTCCCAGCACCGCTGAACAGCACGCATTGCCGAGGGTCGAAGGCGGGAAAACGCTGGCGAGGCCAGACGCCATCTGTGGTACTTGGAGAAGTCTTGAAAAAGGTTATCCGAAGATGCGCCTTCACCTCCTCCTAGCCTTGCTCCTTCCCGGCTGCGCCCTCATGCCTCCGCTGCGGGCGACTCCGGAAAACAATGCCGCGCTCGTGAAGGCAGCTGAGCGTTGCCTCCAGGCGGAGTACGAGCTGCGCCTCAACTCCCACCGCCAGTACGAGTATGCGGTAATCCAGCTCCGCCAGCGCGGCGTCCCGCTCTCCAGCTTGTGGGGAAAGAGCCTGGAGAGCCAGCTCCTGGGAGTGACGCAGCACGACCCGGAGGCGCACGACAGCGCAGTATCGGCGGTCAGGTTGCATCGGGCAGCCCAGGGTCTGATCGTCACCGGCTCGGTAGCCTTGGTCGGCCTTATCTGGGCGGGGGTCTTTGTGATGATTGCCGCTGATGACGGGGCGGCGGCAGCCCGGGAGCTGCGCCCGCTCCCCCTGGCGCTCAGCGCGACGGGACTCGGCTTGGGGATCACCAGCGGGGTGCTGGCCGCGGTCTTCGGAAGGCGCGTCCAACCTGCGGTAGACCGGACATTCCAGATCTACAACGCTCATGCCGAAGCGGCGGGCTGCCCTTCGCCCTGAGCAGCGCCCGGAGACGCCCGGCAGAGGCTAGAGCGGCCCCGGGACGGTCAGACTAGAGCGGGCTCTCATCGTCGGTGGCGGCAGGCCAGTTGGCCAGAATCGATACAATCGATGGTCAACTTTGGACAGCGGATAGGGACGGTGAGTCCGCTATGATCAGACTCATGAACAAATTTCTTCGTACCACAGTCCTTATACCCTCCATGACCGTCGGCATGATGCTGGGCCTGCCCGCCTTGCAGGCGCATGCTGACATCTTTTCCTCGGCCAGGAAGGAGCTTCACAAGGGCGAAAAGGCAGTCGAGCATGAGGCCAAAAAAGACGCCTCTGCGGTCAAGCAGGAGGTCACCAAAGACACCTCCGCGGCCACCAAGGAGGTCAACAAGGGCACCGCCGCCGTGGAGAGTGGCTTCCTCAAAGGCCTGGGCAAGACCCGGAGTCTGTTCAGCCAGGACGAGATTAGCAGCATCGAGGCCAAGGCCAAGCGCAGCTACGAGAGCCAGCTCAAGGCGGCCGAGGCCGATTACAAAAAGGCCCTCGCCGAGGCGCAGGCCATCTACGATCAGGCCAAGCAGGCCCTGCTTCGCTCGGCGCTGGACAGGGCGTACAAGCGCTACGATGGGTTCCTGCGCCAGCTCGGCGCCAACTTCACCGCCGCGCAGAACGACGAAGCGATGAAGGCGGCGCTCAAGCGGCTGGTCAGCGCCGGCGCGGACCGCCGGGTCGATGCGCAGGTCGTCGCGGATATGCAGCTCGTCGGCAACCGCCTTGGCCTGGTCGAGGAGTCGCCGCACTCGATAGTGCCAGGCCGGGCCGGCGGCGCCTTCAAGTCGTCCTGGGGCATCGGCATCGGCGCGCACGTCGGGGCAGTGGTCGGTGGCACGGCGCTCGTCGGGATTGTCAGCGACTGCAACGCGCCGCACCAGGCCGGACCCTTTGTCCTGCCGGCGGCCACGGTCGGCTACCAGGCCGGCACGCCAGGCTACGCCGAGATCGTGGTCTTCTGGCAGCCGGGCACAGTCGATGAAGTCCAGGGTCTGTGGCTGGGCCTGACCGGGACCGGCACGGCGATCCTCGCGCCGACGCCCAACAGCGGTGCCCCGAGCGTGGGGCTCACCGTGACCGGGCAGTACAAGGTGTTCTCGGATAAGGGCGGACACATCAAGTGGCCTTCGCTTGAGCTCAACGAGGCCATCCCAGGCTTTTGGCTGGGCGTTGCCGGGACCTGGGGCGCCACCGGGAACGTAAGCGTGGAGGTCTCCCACCTGTGGACCTGGCCGGTCTCCGCGAGCGCTGCGCAGCAGGGGGCTCGGGGGGCCAACAGCGGAGGCGTGCCGTAGCCGTGGGCCGAGGGGTAGGCTTTATGGTCCGGCGCGCGTGGGTCCTGGCGCTCGCGCTGGGCGCGTGCGCGCCGCCGCAGGTGCTGCACCTGAACCTGTTCACGGTCACCGATGATGAGGTCCCGGCAGACGATGCCGCGCTGGCCGCGGTCGGCACCGCCCAGGCGATCCTGGGGCAGGCGGGTCTGCGCCTGCGGGTCGACCGGCGTCTCATCCTGCGCGATACCCCCTGGTCGTCCATCGACGTGGTCACAGATCCAGGCGAGCCACCGCGCGGACCCGCGGCGCAGCTGTGCGCCCGCGGCGCAGCGCTGGCCGCTCAAGACGCGCTCGCGGTGTTCGTGGTCGACCGTCTGCCGCTTGGTCTGGCGGGGTTTGCCCAGGGAGCCACGGGGCCTTGGGGGGCCTTGCCATCCGACTGCCGCGGCGCCTTCGTACGCCGCGACAAGCCCGCTGCGCTCGGCCCAGTGCTGGCCCACGAGCTGGCCCACTTCCTCGGGCTGCCCCACGTCCGTACCATCACCCCCGACGGGCTCGCCCACGACGACCTGATCGCTGACACCGAGCCCGGCACCGACAACCTGATGGAGCACGGCACGCACCTGACTCCCGGCCAGGTCGTCGTGCTGGCAAGCAGCGCCCTGCTCAGGCACGACTGAGTCGCTCGCCGCACGGCAAGGAGCGCTGAAGCAGTGGGCAGCGCAGCTGCCGCTGGACTCTTTTCTCTGCGCCTATCGCTTCCCGCGTGCACCCCCCGGTGGCGAGCTGGCCCGCCGCAGCTCTTTGTCGGGGAGCGAAGCGACCCGCAGTCGATCCTAATCGCCCCAAAGCAGGTAATTCCCCAACGGTAGCTGGAGCGGGCGACCTTCAACCCGGTGAGCTCGCGGGGTGCCGCGGCTCCTCGCCAGGCTGACCGGGCGGCGCCGCTGCGGGTCCGCTGCGGATCGTTTCACAGTCCTGACGCAGCAGGCTGACCCAGCTTACCGCAGTGGCCCGCCGCGCCCGCCGGCGGGGCCGGGGCGCTCAATCCTTAGCTAGCGCGGTCGGTCGCTGCTTCTCCAGCTCGGCCACTGCCGCCTCCAGCTCGGCCGGCTGCAGCGGTCGGCGCGTCGGGCTGCGCATCGCCTCGCAGACGGCATTGACGGCCGGCCTGAGCTCGCCAAAGGGGCGATAGTTGAGCCGGAGCCGCTTGAGCAGGGCGATCCGGGTCAGCGTGCTGCGCAGCGAGGCGCGCACAAACGGGTCGTCGGGCAACACCAGGGCAATGACATGCAGCGAGTGCCCGTACATCTCCAGCACATGCAGCAGCGCCTCCTGGGCAGCAGCATTCATGCCGATGGTCGCCTTGGGGCTAAAGCGGTTGACCTGGAGAAAGGCCATCCGCTCTGGGAAGCGCCGATGCAGCTTGGCCAGGGCCCGGTGGTAAGCGACCATATCCTCCTGGCTCACCACTTTCCAGCGCACGACCAGGCACACTTCTTCGTACAGTGCTACAACCTGATGGGGTTCCCGGGTTAGGACTTCTAGACTCATGATAGTCGAGACAATAAGCAGGATATCACATAAGGCAGCTCCGGGGCCTTGGTTTTGCTCGTCCTTGCGTCTTGGCAGCCGCCGCGGAACGCCCCGCAGCAGCGCGGCCTCGGGCGCGTCACTCAACCCGGCAAAGTCACCACGGCCCCGGGTCGTCGGAGCGGCGGGCAGGCGGCCAGGCTGCGGACAGGGCTGCGGACAGGGCTGCGGACGGTAGACCCACCCAACCCGCCACTGCTTGGCGCGCTTCCTGCTAACCAACTTCTCTGCGGTAGGGAGACACGGGCATGCGAGGAAAGACCATGCACAAGAGCCACATTTTCGCATCTGCAGCTGCACCCTGGGCTGCCTGGCTGGCGCTCGGCCTGTCGGGCTGCGCCACTGTCGATGGGGCCATCAAGCTCCGCGGCGGTCCCCTGGGCGAGCTGGAGTTCAAACCGAGCTCCTGCAAGAGCGGGCAGCACTATAATTTCCTGGGCGCCGATCTGTTTGCGGCAAGCTCCGACAGTCCTTCCGCCAAGACCGGCGCCCAGCAGCCCACCTTCCGCGTCGTCAACGGCGTCGTCATCAAGGATCCAGTCGTGCCCAGCAGCCAAGAGGAGCCACAGCGCCCTGGAACGCTGCGGATCATCAACGACGTGATCCATGGCCCCCTTTTGCGCTACTTCGACCCGCGCTTGACCGACGGCTACCTGCAGTTCACGCCCGAGGTCTGCAAGCAGCTCAGGGTGGATGCGGAGAACGCAGAGCCAGCGGACCACAATCGCTCCTTATATTCGACCCGCGGCGCGATCCGCCTGCAGTGCGACCTGCCCGACGGCACAAGCGCGAGCGGCGCGCTCTCGTTTGAGGGCTGCCAGTGACGCTCCGCGCCCTGTCTTGATTCCGAACAGGTGTCGGAATCAAGAACATCTGACTCGCCGAGGCGCTGCTCGCCGCCCTCTGCTCTCCGGCAGCGTCGCCGCCGGACCCGATGCGAAAGCAGTCCGCCGCCCTGATCCCAGAGCTCTCCCGGGCCTCCGAAATATCCTAAATGTCTTTTAGGTGTCTCCTAGGTGTCTCCTAGAGGTGTCTCCTAGAGGTGTCTCCTAGAGGTGCTTGGCCGCGGCATCGCCCTGGGAGTCCTGCAGGCGATCGCCGACTCATTCAGCCCCCATCCTGAGGCCCTCGGCCAAGCTGTCCGCGCTCGCCTCGGAGGCGGCGCGGACAAGTTCCCCCGACTTCTCGGGCGAAACGGATGCTCAACCCGGAACTGTCTTTCCCCAGACAAAGGGCACCGCAGCCGATCCGCACCGCCGGCCGCCCTGCCTGCGCCACCGCCGGCCCCCCCCTTGCCGCAGCGCCGGAAGTATCTTGAGCCCGCACAAAGCCGGGACTGGCCGCGCAGGTCTGTGATATGATTGGCGCAAGGCCTTCTATCGATGTGGCAAGTCATCTATACCAGCGAGCACTTCCGCGTCGAGCGTGACCCTGCTCGGAATCTAGTCTTGCTGACCCGGCTGCCGTGCCAGGTCCTGCCCGAGCAGGTGGATGCAGTGTTTGAGCCGCTGCTGCACGAGCTGACCCCGCGGGCCGGGCAGCGGCTGCTCATCGACCTCCGCCAGGCGCGGGGACGCAATGATCTGCAGCTCGACGCGCAGGTCCAGCGCTGGCTGCCGCGGCTGGCGCAGCTGTTTCCAGCGTCGGCCATCCTGGTTGCAAAAGCGGTGGGACAGCTGCAGGTGCCGCGCGAGGCGGGCCACCAGCATCGCAACGTGTATCAGGACGTCGACCTGGCGATGGCCATGCTCATGGCGTGTCCGGTCAGCACTCCGCCCAAGCCGGGGCTTGGCGAAAAGTAGTCCGCACGGCCGGAGCGTGCCGCTGGCTCGCGCGGCCGGGACATCGCCGCGCGAGCGTTCCGCTGCGGTTCCTGCGGTGCGCCGCCAGCCGGGCGCCGCGCCGAACGCGCTGCAGGCCGAGCTTCAACCCGGAAATGCCCCACCGAGCAAGCTGTGCCCGCAAGCCTTCCGCGATGAACCGACACCGCCCGCAGCCCCAACTTCAGCGCCGCCGCGGACGGTTTTAGGGTAAATTTTAACCATACCTTGGGGGAGGTCGTGCGCATGAAGCGAGTACCAGGCCGGGCGGCAGCGCCTTGGGGTCCGCGGAGGATTGGCGAGCGGCTCGCCGGGCTCGGCCTGACCGGGCTGATTTGGTTCCTGGCTACCGGCTGCACCTACAGCCGCGAGCCCGAAGATCTGCGCGGACAGGATGTGCGCCTGGTCGTGGTCCACACCGCCGACGTGCACTCGCGCCTGCTGCCGTATCAGTACGCGCCCAACACGCCCGACCGCAACCTCGGGCTGCTCGCGCTGCCGGGAGTGTGCCGCCAGGACGCGGTGTGCAGCACCGACTTCGGCAAGGCGTGCAAGACCGACGCCGACTGCCCGGCCTTCCCCACCGCCTCGGTCGGCGGCGTCTCGCGCCTGGCCACCGTGGTGGCCCGCGAGCGGGGGCGGGCGCCGCGGTCTTTACACCTGGACTCGGGCGACATGTTCGAGGGGGCGCCGATCTTCAACGTCTTCAACGGCGAGGCCGAGATCCGCGCCATGGGCCGCCTGGGCGCTCAGGGCATGGCGCTCGGCAACCACGAGTTCGACAAGGGCTCGGTGCTGCTTGGCCTGCAGCTGATGAACAACGGCCCGAGCTTCCCGATCCTCGCCGCCAACTACGAGTGGGCCGATCCCAACGACCCGCGCGCCCCCAAGCTGCAGCGGGTCATCCAGCCCTACACCGTCTACAACGTCAAGGGCATCCGCATCGGCGTCATCGGCGTCGGCAACATCTCGTCACTCAATAGCTCGGTCGAGGGCGATAACTCGCTCGGCCTGCGCGCTCGCGACTCCAAGCAGGCGGTGAGCGATCTGGTGCGAGTGGTGCGGCCGCAGGTCGACCTGCTGGTGCTGCTCAGCCACCTTGGGCCCGATGACGACGCCAGCGTCGCCGCCGAGGTCAGCGAGAACGCGGCCACTGACGCGCAGAACGACCCCAACCTGCAGATGCTCGGCGATGTCTCGGGCATCGATCTGGTGCTCGGCGGCCACCTGCACGTCGTGTACAACCCGCCGGTGGATCTGGCCCACTACGACGACCAGCAGAACTTCCTCGGTCGCACCGTCATCGTCAACTCGGGGGCCTTTGCCAAGTTCGTCGGCACCGTCGATCTGGTCGTCCATGTCGCCGACCCGCAGTCCGCCGATCCGACGCTGCGGCGGTCGTTCATCAAGAGCTACACCTACCACGTCACCCCGATCACCGACCGCCCGTGGCGCGACGGCGACCCGACCGATCCCTGCGATCCGAGCATCCGCTGCGACCCGCCGCATCCGTCCAATCCGGCGGTCAGCTGCCCCTACACCGGTCCCCAGCCGCCGCCGCCGCCGCGCGTGGTGTGCATCCCGCCCGAGCCCGAGATGGAGCGCCTGCTGGAGCCCTACCAGATCCGGATGAAGCAGCTGCTCAACCTCGAGCAGGTCTACGCCGTCATCCCCTGCCCCACCGGCGCCGCCACCTGTCCCAAGGTGCTGCGCAACGATCCGGGCGGCGGCGACTCGCAGCTTGGCAACCTGGTGGCGACGGCGATGCGGCTGCGGCGGCGGGTCGAGGCGGACTTCGCCCTGACCAACTCGCTCGGCATCCGCGCCGACTTCGAGTCGGGACCGCTCACCCTGGAGCAGCTTTATAACGTCTTCCCGTTCGACAACACGATCACCACCCAGTTCCTCTCTGGCGACGAGGTGCTGCAGCTGCTCGATTTCGTCGCCGCCCGCTCGGGCGAGCGCGGCTGCCGCACCCAGGTCCAGGTCTCGGGCATCTACTTCTCGCTCGCCTGCGACAACCGGCCGCGCAGCCAGTACAACGTCCCCACCAGCTGCAGCGAGCGGCTCAAGGCCACCCCGCAGCAGGAGCAGGCGTGGATCGGTCCGCACGCCTACGACATCGTGCTCGGCGACAGCTGCCGCAAGCCCGACGGCTCGGTCGACACCACCGCCTGCCGGCCGCTCGACTGCTTCGCCAGCTACAAGGTCGCGGTCAACGACTACATCTCGGTGGGCGGCTCGGGGTTTGTGGTGCTCAAGCGCAACACCACCCGCTTCAACACCGGCATCAGCCTGCGCGACGCGCTGGCCGATTACATCCGCACCCTGTCGACGGATCCGCAGCTCCGCTGCAGCAGCACCGATCCAAGGTTTAGCAACATCAAGGGCCTAAGTCCGCTCGGTCCCTACGACTACAGCAACGTAACCTGCCTGCTCCCGACGGTAAGCGCCCACGACGGCCGCATCCTGCCCGCAGTGCGCTGAACACGATGGAGGAACCCATGTCCGCGACGCGCCTTGTGAATGTGGCGGCGACCCGCCCGCGAAAGCGGTGGCCGCGGCGCCTGCTGCTCGGCTCCCTGGGCCTTTTGCTCGTGCAGTGCGACTACACGAGCAGCGATGACCATGTGCTGACCAGCCTGCGGATGACGCTGCAGAGTCCGAGCAGCAGCGGCCTGGGCTCGCCCACCGCGCCGCAGCAGGTCGACAAGCTGCTCTTCGATGTCGAGGCCCTCAACGAAAAGGGCGAGGTGATGGCGGCGACGACCACACTCGACACGTTCATCGCCGCCGGCGGCTCCCGGCTGACCCTGGCCAACCCGTGCGCCTCGACGCAGCCGACCGCCAGCGACCCGGTCTGGCTGCTGCAGCGTATTCCCCTCACCGCCGGCCGGGCCCAGGGCATTAGCGTCGACCTGACAGCCCCGGGGATCTTCGGTCGCGTCGAGGTGAACCTGGAGGACCCGGTGAGCCAGGCCCTGGGCAGCTCGCCGTCCATCTATTTTCCCAACCCGACGATCAGCCGGCTGATGCGGCCTCTCGATCCGAACGCCGCCAACGCCTCGTACTGCACCCCGCTGCTCGGTCGCCAGGTGGTGGTCGATGGCACCAGCGCCGGCGGCAAGCTCGTGGTGTCCTCGCTGTTCCAGAACGGTCTGGCGGTGAGCGACAGCAGCGCCCCGGACTACGGCAGCATCTATGTTTTCACCTTCAGCCAGCCGAGCAGCTACCTGCGGATCGGCAGCGTGATCAGCCGCTTATCGGGTGCGATCGCCAAGTTCAACGGCATGACCCAGATTGCCAACCCGGTGATCACCGCCGCCGGCGAGCTGCGCGCGGAGCTGGTGCCGCAGCCGGTGGTGCTCGACAGCACCCGCCTGCCCGACAACCGCGCCGCCAACCCGGTGAACAACAAGTGGCTGACCAAGTACATCGCCGCCCCGGCCACCATCACCGGCATCGTCTGCGAGGTGCAGAACGATCCAAGCCGGCGCGACAACTGGCTCAAGTACAACACGGTCATCGTCAACCTGGTCGACAGCGATCCCGCCAGCGTTGCCGGCTGCAGCCCGGGCATGAACTTCGGGTTCAGCTACTTCTCGGTGCAGGTGCCGGGCAAGGGGTTTGCCGACTTCGATCCGCTGGTCATGGCAGGGCGCGAGGCGACCTTCGTCGGCATGCTGCAGAACGGCGTCAGCACCTCGGGCAAGACCTTGTTCTGGACCGTCGCGGTGCGCAACACCGGCGATGTCTGCCTGCTGCCCAAGGCGCAGTGTCCGAAGTAGATCAGGCGGTCAAGCTCGCCGGGGCAGGTCTCAAGTAGCAGCTATTTGCAGGTCTGCAGCGGCGCGATGGGAGAGAAGGCGCCGATCCCCATCGTCGCGGCGAGCGTGTCATAGTCGCTCAGCCCGGTCTTTAGCGCCTGCAGGATGTCGCCGTAGGTCTGATTCAGCTTGTTGGCCGTCGAGGCCTCGGCGATGCAGAGGAACTTGCTCGCCCCGCACATGGACACGTCCTCGCAGCCGGGCGTCGCCGGCCCGGCGGCCTTGAGGACTGGCTCGCCGTACAGCGCCCGGCCATCGACCATGACCAGCTCCAGGTTCTTGGGCGTGGCGGCGATGAGGGCGTCGTAGGGCTGGCTCGGGTCGCCGCTGAGCAGCACCAGATCGGCGCGCTTGCCGACCTCCAGAGAGCCGACGAACGCGTCCACGCCGAGGGCGCGCGCCGCATCGATGGTCGCCATCTCGAACAGCCGTCGCGCGCTCAGCAGGCCGGGCCAGCGGGTGCTGCTGACCTTTTGCGCCGCCCGCAGCTCGTCCAGCATGTTGACGCTGCCGCCGAGCGACCAGTCGGGGGCCAGGGCGATCGTCTTCACGCCGGCGGCGATGGCCAGATCGATGCGCGTGGTGTCGTTGTAGAGAAACAGGTTCGACTTGGGCGACCACACAAGCCGCATGCCCGCCGCCGCCATCTGAGTAAACTCGGGAGTCTGCAGCGCGGTGCCGTGGACGATGGTGGTCTGCGGGGCGATGAGGCACCCGCCGGCGCGGCCCGCCAAGGTGGCGAACTCGTTGCGGGCGGTGGCGTTGACCCCCTCGGCGACGTGCACCACGTAGGCGTTGGCGGTGCCGGCGGTGAACGCGTTGCAGATGCTCTGCGCGGTCGCCGTGTCCGGCACTGCAATCGAGGTGCGCAGCTTGTCCACGCCGAGGCCATTGCGCGAGGTGTCGATGGTGCGCACCAGCGAGGAGTAGCAGGCCAGCTCGATCGCCCCCGGGGCCAGGGTAAATGAAGTGGTGCCGGCGATGAGCGCCTTGATCTCGGTGTACTTGTCGATCTCGCAGCGGTAGTCGACCGGCGAGGTCCCTTCGCTGTTCAAGTACTGCTTGGCGTCCACCACCTGCTTGTAGCGAGCGTCGTTGGTCCAGTCGTTGTGGCTGCCGTAGAACTTGCCCGGGTTCCAGTCGCCTTCATCGAAAATGTTAAAGAGCCCGTGATTATGGGAGTCGATAAGGCCGGGCAGGATGACGCCGCTGGTCTGGATGATCGTCGCCCCAGCAGCCCCGGGCATGGCGGCGCACGAGGCAGCCACGCAGGTGATGCTGTTGCCTTCGACCAGGAGCTCGCCGAGCAGCGGGCCGCCGGGCGTGAGCATCATTCCGCGCAGGAGGAAGCGGTCGGGGACCCCCGCGGTGAGCACCGGTGGCGCAAGTCCCCCGCTCGCCCCATCGCCGCTCGGGCCGTCGTCCGCGACCGACATATCCGCCTCGGGTCCGGGCGGCAGCTGCTGCGGCTCCTCGCTACGGCAGCCGGCAGCGGTCAGAAGGAGGCCGGTCAGAAGGGTGCTGACACCAAGGAGCGGACGAAACATAGGGACCTCCATAGTGGGGGGAGCCGATGCGCTGGCTGTTTCCTACCCGGTCCACAAACCCAAAAGGTCGCAGCCCGGGCGCTTCGATCCTACCGCGGCGGCGCGCTGGTGTCGATGGAGGGCTTCTGCAGCTTCGTTTCTGGTTTCGCTTCTGGTTTCGTTCCTGATGTCGTTTCTGGCCTGACAACAGTTCATGCACCTACTTATGGCGTGCTACGCTGAGCGGGCACTCATCTGTTTGTCTGCAGCAAGGCTTAGCTAGGAGGCACCATGAACCGTGCGTATTCCCGAGTCTTATTAGCGCCGCTATTTCTGCTCACCGCCGCTGACTGCCGCGATGAGACGACCACCCCGACGCCAACTGCGGATCTGTCGGTACAGCCGGCGGATCTTTCGGTCTTCGACCCGGATCTGGCGGCAGCTCCCCCCGACCTCAACGGCGCGGATCTCGCCCCCGTGCCGCCCCCCACCGAGTTCGTGGTGGTCCGAGTGGGCGATGGCACCGCAACCCTTAACAGCGATGCGACCGCGGCGTTCCTGGAGCGCCGCAAGATCAGCGATGGGAGCCTGGTCGGCGCTCCGCTCGCCCTGCCCACTGCGGTGGCGGCGGCCAACAAGCGGCTGACCCTGGGCGGCTCGTCGATCGGCGAGGGCTCGCTGAGTCTGTCGGTGGATGGGAAGTATCTGCTCATTGCCGGCTACGATGCCGATGTCGGCACCAAGGCGGTGGCGACCATGACCTCGGCCGCGGTCAACCGCGTCATCGGCGTCATCAATGCCGCAAACGCCATCGACACCACCACGGCCGCCGATTTCTTGTCCGGCAGCTCGATCCGCGGCGCGACCAGCACCGACGGCAAGGCGCTGTGGGCCGCTGGCGCCGCGGGCACTTTTTACACCTCGCTTGGCAGCACTGCGGCGCCGACCTCGCTCAACGCCGTCAACATGCGCTGGCTGAACATCTTCAACGGCCAGCTGTACGCCAGCAGCGGCTCGGTCGCCAACCACGGGCTGAACACGGTGGGCACCGGAACCCCCAAGACTGCGGCCGCAGCGACGGTGCTTCCCGGCTTTGCCGCGCAGGCCGCGACCTCGCACTACGGCTTTGTCGGCTTTGATCGTAACGCCCAGCCGGGCCTTGATGTGTTCTATGTCGCCGATGACAGCGCCACCGCCAGCGGCGGCGGTGTGCAGCGCTGGTCGCTGGTCGCTGGGGTGTGGAAGCTCGATGGGACGATCAACAAGGGGCTGACCGGCGGCGCCCGCGGCCTCATGGGCTACATCAGCGGCAAGGATGTAGTGCTGCTGGCGACCACCGCCGAGACCACCCCGCGCGTGGTCAGCTTCGTCGATGACGGCACCGCGCTCGACATGCTCAACGCCAAAGAGCTGGCCAAGGCGGCCACCAATACCGCCTACCGCGGCATCTCCGCGCCCCCGCAGTAATAACGCCTGGGGATCCACTGCGGTATCGGCAATCGATCCGCAGTCCTCCCTTGCCCCGCCCCGCGCCGAGCGCAGCGCCTGCAGTCCCCGCTACTGACCTTCAACCCGGCAATGTCATCATCCCCAACGATGGGGGGGTCAAGCTCCTTGACTTCGGGCTGGCGAAGTTTGTCGAAGGGGGCGCGGCGCTGGATCTGGAAGCGGAGGCTCCGCCGTCGCCCACCTCGGCCGAGTCGATCGCCGCGACCATCGATATCGGTGGCGCCAACGTGCCGCCGGGCGGAACCAACCCGCTTTACACGGCCGAGACCCCCAAGCCGAACGAGTCGCCAGCGTCTCCCGCGGCCGAGCCAGCCGCTGCGGGGGTAAGCCATGAGTCCCACGTCCAGGTCAGCTACCGGCAGCTTCTGACGAGCGCGCCTTCGAGCCAGCAGCTGGCCGCCCTGCGCAAGAGCATCCCGCCGGTCAGTGCGCCCGCGGAGTCGGCGATGCCGGTCCCGCCACCGCCCGACACGGTGCCGCCGTCGGCTCCCGAGCTGCCCCCGCGGTCGGCTGCGGACGACGGAGCGTCGCAGCAGGTAAACACCAGCACGATCAAGGGGACGCCGCTCTATATGGCCCCGGAGGTCTTGTCTGGGGAGCCGGCGAGCCGGCGCTCGGACATCTACTCGATGGGGGCGCTCCTCTATGAGCTGTGCGCGGGCGCGCCGCCGCACGTCAACACCTCGCTGGCCGACCTGCAGCGCATCGTCTCGACCCAGAACGCACCGCCGCTGGCATCGGTGACGATGCTCGATCCGCGCTTTGCGGCGATCGTTGACCGCTGCCTGTGCCGCGACCCGGCGCTGCGCTACGCCTCGGCCGAGGAGCTGCGCGACGCCCTGGAGCAGCTTGTCTCGGGCCCCAACAAGGACGAGATCCCGGAGGGGAACCCGTATCGCGGCCTGCTCGCCTTCGAGGCGCAGCACCGCGCCCTGTTCTTCGGCCGCAAGTCGGAGATCGGCACCCTCATCGACCGCCTGCGCACCGAGTCGTTCCTGCTCGTCGCCGCTGACTCCGGCGTGGGCAAGTCCTCGCTGTGCCGCGCCGGCGTCCTGCCCCTGGTGGCCGACGGAGCGCTCGGCGGCAGCTGCAGCTATGTCACCGCCGTGCTCGTCCCCGGACGCAAGCCGCTGTTCGCGCTGTGCACGGCCGTCGCGACAGCCCTGTCGTGCGACGAAGCGCCCCTCATCAAAGCAGTGGAGAAGGCGCCGATGTCGTTCGCCCGGACGGTGCGCAAGCTGCTCGGTCCGGGCCGCGGCATCCTGCTGTTTCTCGACCAGATGGAGGAGCTTGTCACCATCGGCGACCAGGCGCAGTCGCCGCTGGTCAGCGAGGCGCTGAGCTCGATCGCGCTGCACGGCGGCGAGGTGCGGCTCTTGTGCACCGCGCGCTCGGACTTCCTCTCCCGCCTGGCCACGCTGCCGAGCCTGGGCGACGAGGTGACGCGCGCCCTGTACCTGCTGCGACCGATGGGTCCGGATAAGCTCCGCGAGGCCGTCGTCGGTCCGGCGCTTATCAAGGGGGTGTCGTTCGAGTCCGACGCGCTGGTCGACTCGCTGGTCCAGTCCACCGCGCGCACCGACGGCGGGCTGCCTCTGTTGCAGTTCGCCCTCGCCGAGCTGTGGGAGGTGCGCAGCGGCGGCGTCATCACCACCGCCGCCCTCGAGTCGATCGGCGGCGTCGCCGGGGCGCTGGCCCGCCACGGTGACCATGTGGTGGGCGCGCTGCCGCCGGAGCAGCGGCTGTCGGCTCGCCGCATCCTGATGTCGCTGGTCACTCTGGAGCGCACGCGCGCCCGCCGCACCGATGACGAGCTCACCCGCTCGGACCCGGCAGCGCGCCCGGCGCTCGACGCCTTGGTGCGCGGCCGGCTGCTCGTCGCCCGCGACACTGCGGAGGGCGCCGCCTATGAGGTCGCCCACGAGGCGCTCATCCGCGGCTGGGACACTCTTGGCCGCTGGCTCGATGAGCACGCGGAGAGCCGCGCCGTCAAGCAGCGCCTGGAGACCGCCGCCTACGAGTGGAATCGCCTGGGTCGCGCCAAGGACGCGCTGTGGAGCAGCCGCCAGCTCGCCGAGACCGTCATCCTCAACCAGCACGATATCGGCCCGCGCGAGGCCGACTTTCTCCAGGCGTCGCAGGCGGCGGTGCGGCGCATCCGCCAGCTGCGCCGCGCCGCGCTGGTCGCCATCCCGCTGCTGCTGGGCCTCCTTTACGGCGGCGTGCGTCTGGCCGCTCACCGCGACGTCGGCCGCCGGGTGGCGGTCCTGCAGAGCCAGGCCCAGAGCGCGATCCGCGAGGCTCAGGGCAAGAACGCCCACGTCGAGCAGCTGCGGCAGCAGGCGTTCGCGCTGTTCGACGCCAAAGAGCGCGACAAGGGAGAGGATGTCTGGAAACAGGCGCTCAGCCTGGCCGCCCAGGCCGACCGCATCTACGCCCGCGCCGGCCGCGCCCTGGAGGCGGCGCTCATCCTGGACAGCAGTCGCGCCGACGTGCGCTCGCTCTTGACCGACGGCCTATATGAGCGGGCGGTAGTCGCGCAGCGCGATAACCAGCCTCGCCAGCTCGACGATCTGCTGCAACGTATGGCCCTGTACGACACCGATGGCAGCCACCAGAAGAAATGGAATGCCCCGGGTCAGGTTGAGATCCAGACAAGTCCGCCCGGCGCCAAAGTAAAGCTGGAGCAGTACCTAGAGACCGAAGACAAGAAGCGCATCCTGGTAAGCCCGCGTGAGCTTGGCACAACACCAATTGCGAGAATGCAGCTTGCCCCCGGCTCCTATCTTCTTACCTTCACCTTGCCTGGCCATACCCCGGTCCGCTATCCATTTGTGATAGGCCGCGAAGAGAGTTTAAAGGTCAGCACCCCACTTCCGCTAGAGGCCAAGATCCCCAAGGGCTTTGTTTACATCCCAGCCGGGCGCTTCCTGTTTGGCAACAACAACGAGGAATCTGTTCGGCAGCTGTTCCTGCAGACGGTACCGCTGCACCAGGTCGAGACACCGGCGTATCTGATCGCTCAGCTAGAGACGACCTTTGGCGACTGGATTGAGTTTCTACAGTCTCTCCCCGCTGAGGAGAGGCAGAAGCGCACACCCAAGGCGGGCAGCGCGGGGATCTCGGGTCTACTGGAGCTCAAGGAGCTTGGCCCGGAGCGCTGGCAGCTGACAATTCAACCCAAGACCGACAAGTTTTCGGCCGTCACTAAGGAGCCGCTGCGGTACCCTGCGCGAAAGAACCGCGCCGTTCAAAACTGGTATCGCCTCCCGATCGGCGGCATCTCACTAGAAGATGCCCAGGCCTACGTCCAGTGGCTGGATCGGACGGGGCGCGTCCACGGCGCACATGTATGCAGCGAACATGAGTGGGAGCGAGCCGCCAAGGGAGCCGACGACCGCAACCTGCCCACCGGATTTAGGTTGGCGCCGGATGACGCGAACTTTGATCAGACCTATCAGAAGAATGCCGCAGCTTTCGGCCCTGACGAAGTCGGCGCTCATCCAGGCAGCCGGAGCCCCTTTGGCATTGATGATATGGCGGGGAATAACTTTGAGTGGACGATCTCATCGGTCAGTCCAGAGGAGTATGTAGTTCGGGGTGCGAGCTTTTCCCTAGATGAGCTGACCTGTTACAGCAACAACCGCAATCCAAATGATCCATCGGTTCGCCTGGACTACTACGGACTTCGCGTCTGCGCTGCCCCTGCAGATCCAAGTTCACCGTGATGTGCATCACTGAGGCTATTTGTCTCCACTCATGGGGTCTCGCCACCCCACATTCTGGATTTATCTGACCAGTCTTTCGCCATCTAAGGCGAGTCTCTGAGCCAGCTCTGCGGGTCGCATGATGTAGGCTCGCACCGCGGCCTGAACTTCCAGTCATTCCGCTAGCTTATCTCGGCATCGTTTCCGAAGTCACAGATGGCACGCGTCCTGCTTAGTGAGTAGAGTCACGGGAGGCATGTGATGCTTAGCAAGATTGGTTTAGGTGGTTTGGTATTATCTCTGTCTATGTACGCCGGTTGCTCACAGACAGATTACTCTGATTTTACGTTCGCCGACACCCAGCAGGGTAGTACCGTCGACAACGGGACCGCGCTAAATGGCATGAAACAAAATGGCATGAAGCAAAACGGCATGAAGCAAAATGGCGTCGGCCTTCATGTTGCCACCATCACCAGTGGAAACATTGTCGCTGCTGCCGATGCTGATGCGACTATCACCTTCAGCAGCAGTCAGCTGAATCAGACTATTATTGATGCCGACCTCGAAGATGGGAATACAACCAAGTTTCGCATCGATGCGGTAACCTATAACTCGTCCGTCGGCACGAACTTCTACTACCTCTCCAATTGGAATCCGACCACCGGCACCTGGGAGTCGGCCTGCGGCATCGATCCCACCGGCACCTACGCGCCTGCCGGGACCCTGATCCCCGCCGTCGCCTTCGCTGACACCTGGAACCTGGTCAATGGCACCAATGTATACGATCCGGACAAGTTCACCTTCAGCTGCGTGAACGCGGCGATCGGCAAGTGCGTTGTCTGGGGATACAAGCGCTGGGCGTCCCAGCAGGAGTGCGACGGGGGCAACTGCAAGACGCAGGACATGTCGTTTTTCCATCAGGCGTGCACCCGCCTGGTGCGCGCCGACTACTGCGGCGACGGCATGTACCACACCCGCAACGGCACGAGCATTGATGTATATGACAACCTGGGCATCCAGACCCGCGACGGGGTCGTTGGCAACAGCCTGGAGGCCGACTGGCGCTACGACGGGGCCCACTGCCTCCGCCACACCCGCTGGCTGCGCGCCGATACCGCCGATACCTCATACGCGACGGATCTGGCCTACGTGACCGCCAAATGCCCCTCTCGCCTGGCGAGCAATGACGCCAGCTGCGCCGACCCCAACGCCTCGCACTTCTTCAAGGCTAACGGGTTTAACGACTCGCTAGTAAATCGCGTGGTCCTGCGCAACGAGTCCTACATGCACTAACCGCCAGCGTCCGCCGTCCGACCTATGGTGTCGGCGGACTCTCGGCGGGCTCGCTCCCGAGTAGTCGCAGACCCGCCGGCAGGGTGTCGCCGAAGGCGAACCGCTCCTCCCGCTCCTGGCGCGGGACGACTTCTTGGACCATACGCGCCAGGTGAGCGCCGTCTTCACCGACGACCAGCTGCTCCAGCCAGGCGGCCAGCCGCTGGCGCTTGGGCTCGTGCAGGTCGCG
The DNA here is from genome assembly GCA_044222245.1 of Polyangia bacterium. Lineage (GTDB taxonomy): Bacteria > Myxococcota_A > Polyangia > Palsa-1104 > JAEUJZ01 > CALFML01. The sequence goes on from JBGANQ010000015.1 coordinate 39,547, forward strand.
CACTCTGTCGCCGGTGAAGCGGCCAAGCTCGGCGGCGCAGTGGCCAAGCTGGTAGCGCTCCTCGGTCGCCTCGGGGGCCGGCACTGGCAGCGCCATCAGCCGGCTCAGCCACTTGTCGACGAGCGCCGGGGCGATCACGCTGTCGATGGAGCCATACAGCGGCATGCGCGCCCCCAGGCGGGCGAGCGCCCACAGCCCGTGCTCGCTGCGCTTTTTCTCCAAGAGCTGCAGCAGGGTGTCGCCAAGCTCGATCTTCTTGCGGCCCTCCAGGCGCTCGCAGGCGGCGATGGCGCGCCAGATCTCGGCCGCCTCCTGGGGGCTGGGAGGCTTCTTGTCGACCCGCCGCTGACTTGGAAGCAGCAGCGGCGCAACGCGCTTCCACAGCTCGTCCTGCTGGGTCCGCGACAGGCCGCCGGCGATGCGGCGCCACAGGATCCACCACTCGAGCTTGCAGGTGTCCTCGCGCTCGTGCACAAGGCCGACGTTGAAGACCCGCCAGGCCTCTTTGACCCGCCAGTCGTCCAGCGCATAGCCAAACCCTGGCCGCAGGCAGAAGCCGCCGAGGTTTAGCCAGCGCGCCTCATGGGCGGCGCTGCGCCCGCGCTTGTCGCGATATTTCTTGAGCTCCTCCCACAGCGCCCGCAAGGTCGCGGTCGACCAGCCATCGCGCGGCCCGAGCACCGCCTGCAGCGCTCGAGCGAGCCCGGCCGGAGAAGCGCCTGATTCGAAGACCTGGGCCAGCTGCTCCGCCGCCGCGGCCAGCAGGCCTGCCTGCTCCGCCGAGGTCGCGGCCACCGGCTCGGCCGGCGCGGACTCGCCGGCCGCCGGCAACGGCGCCGCGCTCATGCTGGAGTCCACCGCCCCCTCCGTGCTGCGCAGGTCGAACTGCAGTCTCCAGCGCAGTGGTGCGGCGGCCATACCTTCTGGATCAGAGCGGGCCGGCTCGCTCGGCTCTGGCTCGCAGGCGACCGCCCACAGCTCCAGGGTGCCGATCTCGGTCAGGCGCGCCGCCAGGGTCACCGCGATCGGCCGTGCCTGCGAGCTGCGCGGGTGGCGCAGGACTGTATACAGCGGCGGCAGCTCGACCAGCTCGCCGGTGGCCAGCTGCAGCACATCGCCCGGCCGGTCGCCCTCGCGCTGGGCCGAGCTGAACAGCCGGAAGCGCACCGGCCGGTTGGTGAGCAGCTGCAGCGGCCGCCCGGCCAGGTCGACCTCGGCCCCCTCTTCCAGGCCGCGCGGGGTCAGGCAGACGTAGCTCGCCTGCGGGTCGGCGGCGACCCGCCGCGCGGGGTCGGCCGGATCTGTGGGCAGCGGCGGCCGCTCGACCTCGACGTAGTAGGCGCGCGCGGCGCCGCCGGAGATGCGCATGCCCTCGCCGCGACGCGACAGCGCGTAGTAGGCGGCCCCGCGGGCCACCGCCAGGTCCGGCGCCTCGTTGGTCAAAAGCCGCGGCCGCTGCCCGGTCAGGCTGGCCACCGCAGAGACGATGCGCTCGCGGATCGCCGGAGCGCACAGCACGCCGCCGTTGAACAGCACGACCTGCGGCCGCGCCTTGTGCTGGCGCAGAAACGCCGCGATGTAGCGGGTCACCGCCGGATCGGCGGCGTAGGGCAGCCCGAACTCCTGCAGGCCGGAGCGGCTCCGCTGCGGCTCGGCGTCGGGCGCCACCTGGGGAAAGAAGCCATCGAGCAGGACCGACTCGACCTCCGGCCGCAGCAGCTCGGCGTGCAGGCCGCCGCCGATCAGCTTGCTGCCGCGCCCGGCGACGTGGATGCTCCAGCGCTCGGGCGGGTCGCCGCCGAGGAGCTTCTCTTTGGCCACCCGGCACGACTGCAACAGGCCCGCGAAGGTGTGCGCCGGCAGCCGGCCGCCGCCGCCGAGCTGCTGCTCGACCCGCCGCGCCAGCGCCAGATCCATGTTGTCGCCGCCGAGCAGCAGGTGCTCGCCGACCGCCGTGCGCGAGAAGTGGATCCGCTTGCCGGCGCTGCCGCCAGGCGCGGCCGGTGCCTTGTGGACCTCGATGAGGGTGAAGTCGGTGGTGCCGCCGCCGATGTCGCACACGAAGATGAGATCGCCGGCGTCCACCTCTTCGGCCAGCCGCGCATGGTCGGACAGCCAGTGGTAAAACGCCGCCTGCGGCTCTTCCAGCAGCGTCAGCTGCGCCATCGCCAGGCCCGCCCGCCGGGCCGCCTCGACGGTCAGCTCGCGCGCCACCTCATCGAACGAGGCCGGCACGGTCAGCACCACCTCAAGGTCGGCGAGGCTCACCTGCAGGCTGTAACAGAAGCCGGCGAGCATGTGCCGCAGGTAGCGGGCCGAGACCTCGACCGGCGACAGCCGCGGCACGTCCGGGCTGCCCCCCCAGGGCAGGATGTCCTGCAGGCGATCGACGCGCGGGTGACACAGCCAGCTCTTGGCCGACATGATGCTGCGACCGGGCACCAGCTGCGCCTGGATGCGCGCCAGCTCACCGACCACGTAGTCAGGTGGCTCGGCCTCCTTGGGCGTCCACGGCAGGCGCGTCGCCTGCCGCGGCAGCTCGTGCTCGCCCACATGGTGGTGCAGCGACGGCAGGGTCGGGCGCGCCGCCACGTCCCCCGGTCCGATGAGCTGCGGGATGGGAAAGTCGCGCAGCCGCCGCGGCAGCTCTGCGGTGTCCAGGTAGGCGAGGGCCGAGTTGGTGGTGCCCAGATCGATGCCGACCAGGTAGCGCGCCGCCACTTGCTACTCCTGGCCTACGATCTCGATCTCCAGCTCGTCTTCATCGCTGTAGTCGACGCTCGCCTGGGGCTCGGCGGCAGCGCCCGGTCCCTCCACGGGCCGCTCGCGGATGTTGTACTCCAGCTTCCAGCGCCGCTTGCCATCGCGCGACACGCACCACAGCTCGAGCACGCCGACCTCGCTGACGTGGCTGGTCAGGCGCACCGGGACCAGCGTGCCCGGGGGCTCGCCGGCGCCGGCCGGCAGCACGGTCTCGACCGGGGCCAGCTCGTCGACGCCGCTGCCCTCGCTCACCTCTTCGATGAGATCGCCGACCCGATCCCCCTTGCGGGTGGACGACGAGAGGAAGCGGAACTCCACCGACTCGCCGACGTATAGCCCGAACTCGCGGCTGGTCACCTCGGCGCTCGTCCCCTCCTCCATGCCGCGCGAGGCGACGCACAGGGCATGCAGCACCGGCTCCATGCCGGGCACCGCCGGCATGGCCGCCTCGACGCCGATGTAGTAGGCGCGCGCCGTGCCGCCGCGGATGCGCAGGCCGCGGCCGCGGCGGACGATCCCGTAGTACGCGGCGCCGAGGGCCACCGCCAGGTCGAAGTCCGCCCCCTGCAGCTCGCGCACCGGGCTCTGAGCGAACGAGGACAGCACCTGCCCGACCCGCTGCCGCAGCGGCTCGCCCTTCATGACGCCGCCGTTATACAGCACCGCGGTCGGCTGCCGGTGATCGCCGACAAACTTGGCGAGGTGGCGGGTGATCGCCGGATCGGAGGCGAACGGCAGGCCGATCTCCTGCAGGCCGACCCGCCGGGCCAGGCTCGGCCGCGCCGCGGCATCGACCAGCGGAAAGAAGCCATCGAGGAGGAACTTCTCGACATCCTTCTGCGACAGCTGGGTCTTGATCGAGCCGCCGATGACCTTGGAGCCGCGCCCGAGCACCACCACCGGCGCGGTCTCGCGGCGCCGCTCCAGCTCGGAGGCGAGCAGATCTTCTTTGGCCTGGCGGCAGCTGTGCAAAAGTGCCCGCCGCTGCCAGGGCTCCAGGCGGTGGCCCTCGCGCTCCAGCCGCTTGTGCAGGCCCATCGCCAGCGCCAGGTCCATGTTGTCGCCGCCAAGGAGGATGTGGTCGCCGACGGCGATGCGCTCGAGCTCGAGGTTGCCGTCGCGATCGCCGACGGCGATGAGCGAAAAGTCCGTGGTGCCGCCGCCGATGTCGCACACCAGCACCACGTCGCCGACCTTCAGCACCTCGCGCCAGCGCGCCGCGTACTGGCCGAGCCAGGCGTAGAAGGCAGCCTGCGGCTCCTCTAGGAGCGTGATCCGCTGCAGCCCGGCCGCCTGCGCCGCCCGCACCGTCAGCTCGCGCGCCACCTGATCGAACGAGGCGGGCACTGTCAGCAAGACGTCCTGCTCGGCCAGCGGCGCGCCGTGGGCGCCAAACTGCGCGTCCCAGGCGTCGCGCAGGTGGCGCAGGTAGCGCGCCGCCGCCTCCACCGGGCTGACCTTGGGCACCGCGTCGGGCCCCTCGGCGGGCGCGGCAAAGGGCAGCACCGCGGCCGTGCGGTCTACCCCGTCGTAGGCAAGCCACGACTTGGCAGACGAGACCAGCCGCATCGGCACCAGCGCCCCGTGCTGCCGCGCCAGCTCGCCGACCACGTAGTCGCGGTCCTGCCCGCCGGGCCACGGCAGATCGAGCGCCCTTGGCCGCCAGGTACAGGAACGAGGGCAGCATCGGCCGGGCTTCCACGACGCCCGGCAGCACAATCTGCGGGATCGCCAAGAGCTGCGGCCGCGGCGGCGGTCCGTCCTCGCCGAGCGTCGCCGTATCCAGGTAGGCCAGCACCGAGTGAGTGGTGCCCAGATCGATGCCAACAATATAACGGCTGGTCGTGCTCATCCGCCGATCTCGACTTCCGCGGGACAGATCACCGTCGGGTCATGGCCCGCCGGGATGTCGGGGAGGTTTATTTGGGTAGAGCGCCAGCCGTGGTGGCGCAGCGTGCCCTCAAAGGGCGGGCGGCCGCTGACCTGCCCGATCAGGCGGACCTGCGAGGCGTCATGACCGGCGGCAATGCGCACCACTGCCTCATCGGGCTCGGGCCGGATCGGCGCCAGCTTGACGTGCTCGGCCAGCGCCTTGCGACAGCCGCGGTGGATGTCACGCACCGCGGCGCCGATCTGGCCGTCGGTGTAGCCGTCAATTTCTTCAGACAGAAAATCTAGCAGCCGCCCCTCCCGCTGCAGGACCGCCAGCACCTGCACCGCGCCGCGGCGGCGCTGATCGGCCTGAGCCGCCGGATCCGCCACCGCCGGGCCTGCCGGTGGCACCGGGCTAGCCGAGGGAGCCACCGCAGCCGCGCTCGGCGGCGCGTCAACTACCGGTGCAGCGACGGCCACCACAGTCCCGGCCGCCCCTGACGCGGCAGTCGGGCGCGGCGGCGACTCGGGTCGGCGGTCCGCCTCGGTTCGTCGGTCAGCCCGGCCCGGTCCGCTGGGCGCGACCGGCGTCTCAGCGTCGGCGGGCGCCGGATCGCGCAGCCCCGGCTTGCGACCAGCCGGAAGCAGCAGCGCCATCGCCTCCAGCGGCAGCGGAGAGCGCAAGAGCACTGCGAAGAAGCAGCGGAGCGCAAGCAAGAATCGAGTCATATCCCTTGAGGATGTATGCTTCGCTTTCCGTCGTGTCAATATCCCCCGCGCCCAGACCTTGCCAGACCCGGGCGAATTTGCTCGTTATTTGTAGGTTTTGCCGCTGATCACCGCATAGCCGCAGGGCGTGTGGGTAAAGTGCACCACTGCGGCGGGGCCGTTCTTGTTGGTCGCGTTGGCGGTGGCCGCGGGGATGTACTCGCCCTCGACCTCGATGGTCTGACCGGTGGTGAGCGGCAGCTCCATGGGCAGCCCCGTGGGGTCGGTGACCGAGGCGACGTTCATCGCCAGGTGGACGTTGCTGGTGTCGACGATCTTGTTGTCGTAGACCCAGGAGGTGTGCAGGACCGTGCTCTCGGCCAGCTCGTGGACGCCGTTGCGCCCGGTCTGCAGGCCCTTGTACTCGTCGATGCGCACCACGACCTGGATCGCGGTCACTCCCGGGTTGCGCATGTTGCACCCGGCGGGCGGCGGCATTGCCGCCGGCCACATCATCGCCAGATCCGGGGTCATCGCGCGCGCCAGGTCCGGGGCCCGCAGGTCCGCGCCCAGGTCGCGCGAGCCCGCCAGGTCCACCGGCAGCGCCGCATCCGCAGCCGGCTCCTCCATCCGCACTCCGTCCGGTCCGCGACATGCTGCCAGGAGCAGCAACCAGGCACAGACCAGACGGGCAGCGGGGGCAAAGTATGATCGGGCAGTCATCGGCGGGCAAGCTCCTGTGCGACCGCCTGCGGGGGCGGCCTTCTGGCGGCGCAGCTTACTTCCTTTTGCCCTGAGAGTTCAACGAACCGCGATCGCTCCCCTAAATTCCGCTATTCTTCTATACGAGCATCCCCGGCTCCGGTCAGCTCGTCCTTATATTGAGCGCGAGGTTCCGATGAGATCCCGTACTTCCTGGTCCCACGTTCTCATCTGGCTGTCTGTCGCCGTCGGCATCGTCCTTCTGGTCAGTCTGCAGCCGCGGCTTCACTCGGGTCCGATCCTGCTTGTGCGCCACGCCGAGAAGGTCGACGCGTCCAAAGACTCGCTGCTAAGTCCGGCCGGAGAGGCGCGGGCCGCTCGGCTCGCCGAGGTCCTGGGCAGCCTCGGCGTCCGGACTATCTACACAAGTGAGTACAAGCGCACTGCGCAGACCGCGCAGCCGCTTGCCCAGCGCCTGGGAATAACGCCCACGGTCATCCCGGCGGTTGATCAGCTAGAGCTGCTCAAGCGGCTGCCGCGGGTGCCGCATCCGGTGCTCATCGTCGGTCATGCCGATACGGTCCCGGGGCTCATCAAGCAGCTCGGGGTGCGCGAGCCGGTGGACATTCCCGGCGATGACTTCGGCAGCATCTATATCGTCGTGCCGCACCTGACCGGCCCGCCAACGCTGCTGCACCTGCGCTACTAGCCGGCCGCCAGAGGCTTGCTGCGGCTTACGCGGCGCAGCTGTCGGCTCCGGCGGCGTCCTCCAGGGGGGCTCCCCCGGCTGGCTCGACAAACAGCGGGCCGCTCGTCGGCGCGCTGCGGCGTGCGCGGCGTCCGGGTCGCGGCTCGGCGGTGTCAAAGGGGCTGGTCGGAGCCGCCTTGGCGCGCGGCCGCGGCAGGTTGATCGACTCCAGCCGCCGCGACAGCTCGCGGTCCTCTTCGGCGTACACGCGGGCGTAGGCCAGGGCCCGCTGACACTTGCCTAGCAGCGCCTCCTGCGCGTCGCCCAGCCCCTCGCGCGCGGTCGCCAGGGCCTGCTCGGCGGCGGCAACCGCCTCGGCCTGGGTCATGACTCGCGCTGCCGCTTCCCGCAGCACTGCTTGATCTACATCGGGAAACTTGAGCGCCAGGAGCTCGGTGTCAAACAGCTCGAGGACGGCCTGCAGAGCCGGGCTGATCGGTGAGTCCAGGGCGACGGCGGTCGGTACAGAAGAAGTGTTCATGTCGGTTCTCCAAGGGTCACGTCAGGCATCTGAACACATGAACAGACATACTGCAAATGCTTTCAGTTCGTTGTGCGCTGTGGGCGACGCCGACTCGGCGCGCTCGTTTGCTACGTCCCCAGGGCCCGTGCCACAATCGCGACGAGTTCACACCATGAGCGAAATCAAGTGCCGCTGCGGCCACGACATCACCCACCCGATGGTCCACCCCGATCCCAAGTACAGCACCGTCGGCTGGATGCTGCTCCTACTGGGAGCGACCCCCAAGCCGACCCACGCCGTATATAAATGTGGCCGCTGTCTCCAGGTACTGGGCGTAACCCGCGATCCGCAGGTCCTGCGCGAGTTCAGCTAGCTAGCAGTCGGCGCGAAACACCCAGACGCCCCGGTGCAGGTCCCGGGTCTCGCCCAGGCCGGGCAGATCGGTGGCGCGCGGGATGTCCACCCGGGTCGCCGGGAAGGCGTAGATCCAGCGGCGGACGCGATCGCGCGGGATGCCGCGCGCCAGCAGGTATGCCTCCATGTCGAGCGCCCGCCGGGCCGCTTCTTCCTCCCCGCTCTCGGGGGATGAGACAATCAGGAACATGGTCGTGCGCAACAGTGCCTGGCGGGCCAGGCGGTCGAGGCGCTCTTCGCGGTGCGGGGCGAGCTGGCGGCGGCCGCTGCTGAAGTAAAAGACCTCGTGGGGCAGGTGCGCCATCAGCTTGAGGAAGCGGCCGCGGTGCTCGGGATCGACGGCGATGACGGCCGGGCGAATCTGGGTGGTGGTACAGACCGCGCCGGGGGCGGTCGGGCCCGAGTGGGCGGCGGCGGCGGTGACCGGCGGCGAGCACTCCTTCTGAACGTCCTCCAGCAGCTGGCGGATGTCAGGGCTGCACAGCGCGATCGTCAGGGCATCGTTGAGCTCGGCTTCCAGGTGCTTGAGCTGCTGCCCCTGAAAGGCGACCAGCTCCTGCAGGGCATCGAGCCGACTCTGGGTATTTTCGATCCCGCAACCCATAAGGGCAGCGCCGAGCAGCGCCCACAGCGCTCGCCGCCGCCTCGAGGTGGTCGGCGGCCGCGGCAGAGTCGACCGGCGCAGGGTCGGCTCCGAAGATGCCCTGCTCTTCTGCTCCATGAGTCTCACCGAAAGAGCCTGCTGCATGTCCGCCTCAACGTCGCGCCGCGAGCACATGGATGGTCGCCGCGCGCGGGGGCTCGGACCCGGTGGCGGCGAAGGCCTGACGGAGGCAGCTGGTCAGCCCGGAGCGGTGCACCACGAGCGGGCCCTGCACGACCTGCAGCGCGCCGCTGCGCTCCAGCTGGATGACTCCGCTTGGTAGGCCAGGCAGGGTCCGCAGCTCTTTCTCGGCGCAGATGCGCAGCACCTTTTCCTGCGCCGCATCCACCCCAGAGAACCAGAACGTTCGCGCGGCCGCGGTGGCGCCGCGCCGACCGACTCCGGCCGGCTCACCCGCGGCGCCCGCTGCGGCATCGGCGGCGCGCCCGCCGACTGCGGTGGGCTCGGGCCGGCCGCCGCTCGGCCCCGGCGCGGCTTCGGGTCTTGGCGCCGGTGGCGTCTCGGGCGGCGCTGCTGCCGGCCGACTTTCCGCCAGCGCGCCCGGCAGCGCGGCAGCGACGCTCTCGCGAGTGTCCGCCCCGGCCCTGCCCCCTGACCCGCCCCCCGAGGGCGGCGCGGCGCGCCCCCACAGAACAAGCCCCACCACCACCGCGCCCCCGAGCAGCGCCGCCGCGCCGACCAGGGGCCAGCGCCGCCCCGCCGCCAGCGGTCGCGGGTCAACCTCACGGCTCGCCGGATAGACCAGCGTCTGCGGGGCATCCTGGCCGCGCTCGCCGGCCGCCGCCACCGCGTCCATGAACTCGCGCACCGATCCATAGCGCGCCGCGGGCTGCTTGGCGAGCGCGCGCTGCAGCGCCCGCGCCAGCGGCGAGTCGGGCAGCGCCGCCGGCTCCTCATGCACCACCCGCTCCAGCGTCCGGTACAGCGCCTCGCCCGGGGTGAAGAAGGCCGGCTGGCCGGCGAGCATCTCGTACAAGATCAAGGCGAGGGCAAACTGATCCGCCCGGTGATCGACCAGATCCAGCCGCCCCACCGCCTGCTCCGGCGCCATGTACCCCGGCGTACCCATCACCGAGGCGTGCGCAGTCAGCGGTGTGCGCGCGTCCTGGGTCAGCTTGGCGATCCCGAAGTCGAGGATCTTGACGAAGTTTGGCCGGCCGCCGTGGCGGTCGAGGAAAATATTGCTCGGCTTCAGATCGCGGTGGACCACCCCGGCCGCATGCGCGGCGCACAGCCCTTCGCCAATCTGGGCGAAGATGTCGAGCGCGGTCTCGATCGGCAGTGCCCCCTGACGCTGCAGCAGCGCCGACAGGGTCTCGCCCTCCAGGTACTCCATGGCGATGAACGGCTGCCCATCGTAGGTGTAGTCCCAGTCGATGACGTCGACGATGTGGGCGCTGCGGATGCTCGCCAGGATCTCGGCCTCGCGGCGAAACCGATCGAGGAAATCGCGCTGCTCGCCGATCTCCACCCGCAGGAGCTTGAGGGCAAACTGCCGCGGAATCCGCGCATGGGTGACCAAGAACACGTCCGCCATACCACCAAAGCCGAGCCGGTGATCGACGAGGTAGGTTCCGTTGATGACTTGGCCAGACTGGAGCATAGCCGACTGGAGTCTAGAAGGACGCTTGGTTCATAAAAGCTACGATGCGCTGACCCATGCTGGACGAGACGGCAAGGTCCAGCCGACCCCAGCTCGGGGCCGCCGGATCGATCACTCCCACCGCCAGCGAGTCGGCGCCGGGCGGCGCCGCGATCTGCGCGCCTGCGGCCAAGGTGCCGCCCCCCTGGTTGAAAAGCAGGCTGACCGCGCCATCGCGCAAAAGCGCCAGATCGTCCAGACCATCGGCGTCCAGATCGGCCATCGCCACCGCCGCCGGCGCCGGGCTGCCGAGCAGCGCCTGCAGACGCCCCGACAGAGCATCGTTATAGCGCAGCTGCTTGCCGCCCGGCTGGCGCAAGAACACGCTCACCGCGGTCGGCATCGCCTGGAACACCAGCAGATCGGACTGTCCGTCGCCATCCAGGTCGCCCGCCGCCTGCGCCACCACCGCCCCGGGAGTCGGCTGGTTGGCGAAGTCAACCGCGAGCTTCTCGGCGAAGGGGTTCATGTCCGAACCGCGGTAAGCTAGCGTTCCGGCCTCTGTTTGTACAGCGAAAAGGCCCCCCTGGCGATCCGAAGCAGCCCCGAGTGCAGCCTTGAAATCGAGCGCCATGGGATTTAGGGACTGGCACTGTCCGGTGGCGAATAGGCACAGATCCGCGAGGATCGGATTGTTCGTGCTGACCGGGTTTTTCGACAGCAACAGGACCGTCGTCCCAAACAGCGCCGCAAGGCCTGCCGGCGGCGCCGCGAAGGGATAGGCGCGATAGGCGCCGAAGGTCTGCGGCACTGTCGGCGACAGCGCATTTCCAGCCAGCCGATACTCGCCGATGCGCAGCTGCCGGTCGGGCGAGCCGGAAAACGGCGGGAACAGATTCAGCGCGTAAACGGTATTGGTCTTGCTGATCCCCAGCCAGATCGGAGAGTCACTGTTGGCGCTGCTGTCATAGACCTTGGCGGGCTGGGTGAACTGCGGCGCGACGAACAGGCGCAGCGAAGCGGTGCGCTCGGGCTGCCCGGGCTGTACCAGGGCGACCTGGGCCTCGCCCGGAGTGAAGCTGTGGGAGCCGAGCTCGGAGGCTTTGAGGCTGGTGGTCAGGGTGCTCCCGGCTCCCGAGGCTGCAGCCGAGGCAGAGCCGAGGATCAGATCCTTGGCCCCGGGGCGGCGCAGGATTAGCACGCTGCCCTCGACCGGGGTCGGCGTCACCGCGATGGTGAGCGGCCCACCAGTGCTCAGCGAGAGCCGCGGCGGCGTTACCATAAGCGTCGGCGGCCCGACCGGCGGGCTCACCGCGCAGCGCGGATCTTCGGCGTCGAGCTCGCACAGGTTGCGCGCGCAGCCGCCGAGCGCCAGGGCAGCAAGGGGCAGACCCAGCACCGCTTGCCGCAGGAGGAGCTTTTTTGCCGACATCACTTCACCTCGGAGGAGCGGGGTTTGGGCTCGGGCCAGAACAGGGTCATGCCGATGCTGACGGCCAGGGCGCTGGTCGCCGCGTAGCCGAGCGTGTAGGCCACCTTGTTGTCGAGCACGCAGAACTTGGTCACGGCCGCGCCCTGATCACAGTCCATGGTGGTCGCCCGGCCATCGGTGACGTTGAGAGCGAACGCCGTGATCAGCGTCGCGACGCCGATTCCGCCCAGGACCCCGGCGATGAGCTTGCGGCGCGGTGAGAACGGACGCGGCCGCTCGGACGAGCGGCTGCTGGTGGTCAGGCTCCCCTGAGCCCGCTCGGGTGCCATCGCCGCGGGCGCGGTCGCGCTCGGGGTCGTGGCAGGGGCGCGCGGGGCTACCTGCTCGCCGGGGGACGCGGCTGTGGTCGGCGCGATCGCGCGCGGGGGCAGCGGCTCGGCGGCGGCGGGGACGAGCGCGCTGGGGGTCGGCCAGGTCACTCCCTTGCTAGCGACCAGCGTCCCGGGACCGGCGACTTTGGGGGCGGTCGCAGCGGACGGAGCCGAGGCCGACTGCGCCGGGGCGGCGACTGGCCGGCGCGGCGCCGCGGCTTCGGCGCGCAGGCGATCGCGGTTGTCGCGCAGCAGGCGGGTAAACAGGTCGCCGACGCGCAGCGAGACCGCCTCGGGCAGGCACTTGTCGCACACGGCGCTGACATCGAGCAGCCGCTGGTGCGCCACGTCATACATGGACGCGGCGATATAGGCAAAGCCGGCGCTCTGCTGCACTCGCGCCGCCAGCACCAGCTGCGCCTTCTCGCGGCCGGCCAGGCTGTCCAGGCACTCGGGGACCAGGCACTGCCGCTCGGCGGTCGTCAGCTGGGGCGCCGCCGCCAGGGTCTCACCGGCGCGCACCAGGCGGTCGTGCACCGCGTGCGTCACCTTGGTGTCGAGCTTTCCTTCGCGCAGCACCCCGAGCAGCAGCAGGGTCTCCGAGGCCGCCGCCGGCAGCGCGGGCAGCAGCAGCGCCAGTGCCAGCACAAGGCTCAGGCGCCCGAGCCCGGGCCCGCCGAGTCTGCCCGGCCGGGTCCATCTTCTTGGTTTTCCGTGGTTCACCTTCGTCCTCCGGGGCGTGATCAGAGTGAGCGTCCCGGCGGTTGTCAAGCCGGGTGCAGCTCCAAGGCGCCGCCCCCGCGCCCCTTACAGACCTCCCGGCGCCCCCGCGCCCCCGCGACCTCCGACGGAGCCGCTGGCAAGCGCCAAGCGGACCCAAGCATTTTGGGAAAATTTCCGATTCCGATTTTCTGGTCTGCGCGACGCCCCGCGGAGCCGCGCCAGCCAGCCCGCCCGCTGGCAGAACGCCGCCCGGCTACCTCGCCGGCGGCTCCCCGCCGGCGGGCGGCGGCTCGCGGCGGACGGCGGGCGGCGCTTCGTCATGGACGTGGCCGAATCCGGGGAGCATGTGGCTGCGCAGCCGGCGGTAGGAGACCTCCTTGGGAGTGCTCTGTTCGGCGAACCGCTCGCGCTTTTCCAGGTACGCCTGCACCGTCGAGACGTAGGTCGCATGCGACCACGTAAGCGGCGCCACCGACATCGGCGCGTTGGTGTACGGATTCACCTGCTCGGCCAGGACTCCCGAGGTCAGCTTGTGTCCAGCGACCCAGGTGAGGATGTCGAGCGCGCCGCGCAGCTCCTCGGGCTTGCTCGCCAGCGCGATCAGGTAGTCGGCGCGCCACAGGGTGCAGATGAACCACGGGTTGCCGGGCACGTTGGCCAGGTCCTGCGACACCTGATGGTAGTAGTCATTGGGGTAGCGGGCGACGCCGCCCACCGCCGTCTTGCACCACAGCCCATCGTGGCAGGCCTGCATCGTCGCGGCGATCCGCGGATCGCCGGCCTCGTAGGCGCCAAAGTAGAACAGCCCCCACAGCGAGGCATCCAGGGTCCCGTCCACCTCGACCGCTCCGTCCCGGTTGAGGTTTATCATGCGCGCGAAACGGCCAAGCTCCGGGCGCCACAGGTGGGCGTCCATGCCGGCGCGGATCTCCTGCGCCGCTTGGTCATAGCGCAAGGCGTTGTCTAGCTCACCAAAGCTGCGGGCAAACTCGGCGGCGGCGCGCAGGCCGGCGTAGACCGCGGCGCAGGTAAACGACAGGATGCCGCGCCGCTCCTCCCACAGGTCATAGGAAGGCGCGGGCAGACCGGTGAGCGGCTCGCGGTAGCAGACCATGAACTCCGCCGCCTTGCGCACCAGGCGGCCGTACAGGGGCTTTACCGACTCCAGATCGCGGTAGCGCTGGAAGTGCTGCCACAGCGCCCACACGACCAGCGCAGTCTCATCCTCCTGAATCGGCAGCTGCGACTGACCGCCGATAATCCACGGGTGCCACGAGGAAGCGAGCGACCGGTCCGGGTTGTACTTGTGAAGGAGGAAGCCCTCGTCGGTCAGCACGTCGGCGCAGAAGGTGAAAAAGCGCAGCGCGAGCTCCGGGTAGCCGCACTGGTCCAGGGCGTGCGCGACCAGCGCACCGTCGCGCGGCCACAGGTAGCTGTAGGTGTCGCGGTTGAACTGGGTCACGTCGCTGTCGTTGGCGGCAATGATCGCGCCGTGGTTGTCAATCTGGGTGCGCAGGATGAGCAGCGACCGGCGGTACAGATCGACCAGCTGCGGACCGAGCTCGGCAAAGTCGACCGGCTCCTTGCGCACCCACAGCCGCCAGTAGCTGCGCGTGCGGGCGAAAAACGCCGCCGGGCCGCGCTCGACGAGCTTGGCGTTGACCTCGTGCAGGGCGTCCCAGTGCCCGGCCCAGCTCTGCGCGGCGACCATCCAGTAATAGACCGTCTTGTCGCCGCCCGAGCCCGGGATCAGGGTGTGCACCGCGACCACCGAGTCGACCGCCCCCTGGGCGATGGGATTGCCCGACAGCACGCCGTCGTCCTGGGCGTCCATCCAGGTGCCGGCGCGGCCGCCCATCCCCTTCTGCCCGGTGGCGTAGTGGTCGACGCCGGCGCGCTCGTCGACCATGACGTTGATGAGGAAGTAGCGCTCGCCCTTGTAGTGGACGACGGTGCGGTTGCGCGGATCGTAGGCCGCGGTGTCGCCGATTTCCGACTCCGAGATGCGGAAGTCCTGGTGGAAGAACAGGCGCACCTCGGCGGCCTGGTCGCGGTGATTGCGGATCTGGACCTGCCGCAGAAAGACCGTCTCATGAAAGTCGACGCAGTCGCGCACGGTCAGCGTCACACCCAGCTCGGCGTGGGTCAGCGTCGCGCAGGTGACCAGGGTGTCGGGCTCGTAGGCGAGCTCGATCTGCCAGCCCTCGGCGCGCCCGACCCAGCGGAAGTCCTTGTCGACCATGACGCCAAAGCGGAACGGGTGGCCGCCGGCGTGGTTCTCCTTGCCGACAAACGGGTAGTAGATGTCGCGGATGCGGAAGTCAGCGTCGAAGTTGATAAGCAGATGGCCATTGCCGATGGGCAGATCGCGGGGCATGCGGAGTCCTTGGGTTGCCGGTGGCCGGGCAGAAACGGTGCCGGCGCGGCGCGGCCATTATGCAGCGGCTTGGGCGATTTGCCGTCAATTTGCCGTTTGTATAGGCCCTCGCGATACGGTACCGTGGAGCGAACTAGCTGGCGGAGAATATGGCGACGGAGCGGGAGCGCGGCGGGACACAGACGAAGATGCAGCCGGGCGAGCCGACGCCGGTCCCCTCTGAGCCCGGCGCCGAGCGCGACAAGCCCGGGCTGCACGGCCGTCCCGCGGTGATGCTGGCAGTCTCGGTGGCCGCCGCCGCCAGCTGCGTGCTGTGCGGCTATGAGATGCTGCGCACCACCTCGAACACCCTGTTCGTCGCCGCCTACGGCAAGCAGGGCCTGCCGTGGATCCTGGCGCTGGTCCCCATCGGGGTGTCGCTGGTCATCGTCGGCTACGGGCGCCTTCTGTCCTGGCTCGGGCCGCGCAAGACGCTGCACGTCTCGACGGTGCTGGCGATCCTGACGATGGGGCTTTGCTACCTGGCGATTGCCGCCGGCAACAAGCCCGCCCGCGGCGTGCTTTACGTCTTCAAAGAGTCGTACGTCGTGCTGCTCATCGAGCAGTACTGGTCCTACATCGACAGCATGCTGTCCAAGCACTCGGCCAAGCGCCTAAATGGTCCGATCTGCGGCATCGCGTCGATCGGCGCGGTGCTCGGCGGCTGGCTGCTGAGTCTGTTATCGGCGCGCTGGGGCACCCTCACCATGGTGCCGCTGGCGGGGCTGGCGACGCTGCCCGCGGTGCTCCTTACCGAGGCCGCCTTCCGTCGCTGTGGCGAGCCGCGCAGCAGCAGCCGGGCGAGCTCCCGGCCGACCTCCAGCGACCACCTGGGCCTCAAGCTGTTCCGCAAAAACCGCATGCTGGTGCTGCTCATCTGCCTCATCGGCTCGGCGCAGCTGCTCGGCGCGGTGCTGGAGCTGTCGTTCAAGGGAATGCTGCAGGATCAGATGCCCGACGTCGACACCCAGAACGCCTTCTCCGGCCGCTACTACGCCTGGGTGAATGGCATCGCGATGCTCGGACAGTTCATCCTGGCGCCGGTCCTTCTGTCGCTCGTGCAGATGCGGCACATCCACCTGGCGATCCCAATGGTTCACCTGGGCGCGTGCGCGTACCTGATGGCCGGCCCGACGCTGTTTCGCGCCGGCCTGGCGCTGATGATATTTAAGGTGCTTGATTACTCGGTATTCCGCGCCGCCAAAGAGCTGCTTTATGTGCCGCTGTCTTTTGACGTACGCTATCGGGCAAAGGAAATCATCGACGTGCTGGGCTACCGCGTCAGCAAGGGCGTGACCTCGCTGGGGATCACGCTTTTGCAGTATGCGGGGGTGACGTTCTCCGTCGCCGTCTACGCACTCATCGGGATGGCCGGCGCCGGCGCCTGGCTCGGTCTGGTGTGGCCGATCTCGCGCTACGACCGCGAGCGCGCCGAGCAGCCGAGCTGACCGGGCAGGGAACAAAATCAATATGATCACCGAAAAGAACGCCGCAGCCGCTAGCGCTGCGCCTGCAGCGGACCCGGGCGTCCGGCTGGCTGGCTATATGCGCGCCCACCTGGGCGCCTACTTCCTCGGCGGGGTCACGCTCGCCGGCTTCCAGCTGGCGATGAACCGGGTCGACTGGCTGTCCAAGACCGCCATCGACATCATCTTCGGCCGCGCTCCCGGCAAAGTCCCGGGCGACGCCGCCTGGCCGGCGCTCGGCATGCTGCTTCTGGCCCTTTTGGCCTTCGTCACCCGCGTGGCGAGCCGCTGGTTCAGCTTCAACGCCGGCCGCGACATCGAGTACACCCTGCGCGGGCAGATGCTCAACAGCCTGCACCGGGTGGGCCTGGCCTACTTCCGCAAGATGTCGGCCGGCGAGATCATGAGCCGGGCGACCAGCGACCTGACGCAGGTGCGCCTGCTCACCGGCTTTGGCGTGCTCAACGTCATCAACGTGCTGTTCGCCTTTGCCAGCGCGCTGCAGATCATGCTGGCGATCAGCGGTCGGCTGACCCTGGTGTCGCTGCTCATGCTGCCGCTGCTCCTCTTGGTCACCCGCGGCTTTTCGGGGCGGCTGTTCGCCCGCACCCGCCAGAACCAGGAGTCGCTCGGCAAGCTGACCGACTGCGTGCAGACTAACCTCGCCGGCGTGCGGGTGGTGCGTAGCTTCGGCCTGGAGCTGCAGGAGCGCACCCGCTTTGCCGCCATCAACAAGGACTACCTGGTGGCCAGCCTGTCGCTGGCGCGGCTGCGCGGGGCGATGATTCCGGTCACCGGGGCGGTCAGCGCGCTCGGCATGCTGCTGTTTTTCTGGTACGGCTCGTCGCTGCTGCTCAAGGGTCCGGAGGACGGCGGGATCTCTGAGGGCGGCTTCTTCGCCTTCTCGCTGGCCCTGGGGCGCATGACCTGGCCGATGATCGCCATGGGCTTTGTGCTGTCGATCGTCCAGCGCGGACGGGTGAGCTTCAACCGCCTCAAGGAGATCCTCGACGCCAAGCCCGAGATCGTCGACGGCCCGCTGCCGGCTCTGGCCAAGGTGCGCGGCGACCTGCAGGTGCGCGGCCTGTCGTTCCGCTATGGCGAGCGAGCGGTGCTGGCCGAGGTCTCCTTCAGCGTGCCGGCCGGCGGCTCGGTGGCGATCGTCGGTCGCACCGGCAGCGGCAAGTCGACCCTGGCGATGCTGCTGGCGCGCCTTCTGCCGACGCCGCCGGGCACCGTGTTCATCGATGGCAGCGACGTCTGCGAGCTGCCGCTGCACACCGTGCGCACCGCCATCGGCTACGCCCAGCAGGACGCCTTTTTGTTCTCGACCACGGTGGCGCGCAACATCGGCTTCGCCCTGGATGACCCGGACTCGCCGGCCGCCATGCAGCAGATCCGCGCCGCCGCCCGCGAGGCGCAGGTGCTGGCCGAGATCGAGGACCTGCCCGAGCAGATGGACACCATCGTCGGCGAGCGCGGCGTGCAGCTGTCCGGCGGGCAGAAGCAGCGGGTGGCGCTGGGCCGGGCCCTTCTGTGGCAGCCGCCGCTGCTCGTGCTGGACGATCCGCTGTCGGCGGTGGACGCCAAGACCGAGGCGGCGATCCTCGACAGCATCGAACGCCAGGCCGAGCGGCGCTCGGTGGTGCTCATCACCCACCGGGTGTCGGCGGCGGCGCGCTGCCAGCACGTGGTGGTCCTCGACCACGGCCGCATCATCGAGCAGGGCACCCACCAGGAGCTGCTCGCCCGTCGCGGCGTCTACGCCGCCTTCGCCGAAGAACAGAAGGTGGCCAGCGAGCTGGAGGAGTTTGGCCGCAGCGATGCGCCGATCGCTGCCGCGCAGCTCGCCGGCCCCGGAGGTGCGCCATGAGCCAGAAGACCGCGGCCGCCGCCCCGAGCCGCGCCGAACAGAAGCTGCGCGCCTTCCACGAGGAAGACTCGCTCAAAAAGAGCTACGACTTTCAGCTGCTCGTCCGCCTGTGGCCGTTCATCCGGCCCCACCTGCGCCACGTGGTCTTGTCGCTGCTGGCGCTGATCGTGCTGGCCGGGCTGAACCTTTTGCGGCCGCGGGTGATGGGTCAGGCGGTCATGCACGCCGGCGCCAAGCAGGCGGCGCTGCTGGTCCGCGACGGGGCGTACCTGGCCGGGCTGGTGGCGGTGTCGCAGGTGCTGATGTTCGCGCAGATGTACACGATGCAGCTTGCCGGCTCGCTGTCGATGTCGGATCTGCGCGAGCACGTCTTCTCATTCATGCAGGGGCTGAGCCTGCGCTTCTTTGATCGCACCCCGGTCGGCCGCCTGGTCACCCGCGCCACCAATGACGTAGATGCGGTGAGCGAGCTGTTTTCCTCAGGCGTGCTCAACGCGCTCGGGGATGTCGTGCTGCTGGTCGGCATCGTCATCGCGATGCTGTCGCTCGACTGGCAGCTGGCGCTCATCGCGTTTGCCGCGCTGCCGGTGGTCGGCGTGCTGGTGTACTTCGTGCGCCAGGGCAGCAAGCGCGCCTACCGCGACATCCGCACCAAGACGGCGCGCCTCAACGCCTTCCTCAACGAGCAGGTCGGCGGCATCGCCGTCGTCCAGGCCTACGGCCGCGAGGCCGCCACCGCCAGCGAGTTCGATGCCATCAACTCGGCCTACCGCGACGCCAACAAGCGGTCGATCTACTACGAGGCGATCCTGGACGCCGCCATCGAGATGATCAGCACCCTGTGCATCGCCAGCGTGCTGTGGTGGGTGGGCGTGCAGAAGCTCGGCAGCCGGCCGGTGACCTTCGCGCTGCTGGTCACCTTCACCCAGTACATCAAGCAGTTCTTCGAGCCGGTCAGCATGCTCTCGCAGCGCTACACCATCCTGCAGAGCGCCCTGTCCGGCGCCGAGCGCATCTTCCAGCTGCTCGACGAAAAAGACCGCGAGCAGGGCGACCAGCCGATCGCCATCCCCGCGGGCGAGCTGGCTCGCGAGCAGACGCCGCCGCCGGCCAACGAGGCGCTGGCGCTCGACCACGTCGACTTCGAGTACAAGCCCGGCGTGCCGGTGCTGCGCGATGTCTCGCTGCAGGCGCTGCGCGGCGAGAAGATCGCCCTGGTCGGGGCCACCGGCGCCGGCAAGACCACGGTGGCGAGCCTGGCGCTGCGCCTCTACCCGGTCAAGAGCGGCAGCGTGCGCGTGCTCGGCCGCGACGTGCGCACCTACCCGCGGGACGAGCTGCGGGCGCAGTTCTCGGTGGTGCCGCAGGACGTGTTCCTGTTTGCTGGCACCGTGCTGTCCAACGTCGCCATGGGCGACCCCAACGCCGACGCGGCGCGGGCGGCGCAGGCGCTAAAGGACATCGGCGCCGAAGAGCTCTTCGAGCGCCGCGGCGGCCTGCAGGCGCGAGTCGATGATCGCGGCAGCAACTTCAGCGCCGGCGAGCGCCAGCTGCTGGCGTTCGCGCGCGCGGTGTACCGCAACGCGCCGATCCTCATCCTCGATGAAGCCACCGCCAGCATCGACTCGGACACCGAGGCCAGGCTGCAGAACGCCCTGCAGGTGGTCATGCGCGGCCGCACCGCGCTGGTGATCGCGCACCGCCTCTCGACCATCCAGGCCGCCGACCGCATCGTCGTGTTCCACAAGGGCCGCGTGGTCGAGAGCGGCACCCACGATGAGCTCATCGCCCGCGGCGGCGTCTACGCACGCCTGTACCAGCTGCAGTTCGCCTCCGAGCACCGCGCCGCCTCCGCCGCCTGACCGCTCCCGCCTTCCACTTCCCCACTTCCCCACTTCCCCACTTCCCCACTTCCCCACTTCCCAACACCGCCGCTGGCTGCCCACAGCGGCGGCGCTCGCCTGCCCTGTCGGCCTCCGCCCTACCCGCCCGAGCCAAACAGGTGTTTCTCGCTGTCCTAGGCAAGGTGGTATACTGAGCCGTTGCTTCTCTACGCTTGCACTTTCAGGACCTTACCATGAGCTCACGATGTGCGCGGTTCCGCTGGGTCATGTTGCTCGGGCTCATCTTGGCACTTGCTGCCCAGGCGCAAGCCGCCCCGCCTACCGCCGCGCAGGCCAGCGATGACCCGTGTCTGAAGGAAGCCGAGTGCCGCGACCGCTACCAGCGCGCCGTCGGCCTTTATGAGTCGGGCCGCTACGAGGCCGCCCTGCCCGAGTTCCAGGCCGCCTACCAGAGCCGGCAGATGCCGTGGCTGCTCATCAACATCGGCCGCACCCTGCACCGCCTGGGCCGCCTGGACGAGGCCATCACCTTCTACAACCGCTACGAGCAGGCGAGCCCCAACGACGACCCCGAGACGACCAAGAAAGTGCGCGAGTACAAGGCGCAGGCCGAGGTCCTCCTTTCGGCCAAAGGGGCCGCTGCCAGTCCGACCCCTCCTGCCGCCACGCCCGACCCGACCCCGAGCCCCCCGGTCGCAGCCGCGCCCGACACCCGACCGGTGTACAAAAAGTGGTGGTTCTGGACGGCCATCGGCGGCGGCGTTGCCGTCATCCTCATCGCCGGAATCGCCGGGGGCGTCGCCGCCAACAGTAGACCTGGCATTCCGGACGACGCGGTAGTCTATAAACCAACGTTTTAGCTCGTTTTTCCAAAGAGCGGCTGGGCGAGCTGTGACCCAGCCCCTTTGCTGGCGCGCCTTGGCTTGCTAGTCTCCGAGACAATCAGGTACGCTAAGTGGGACCTCTCGTAGTCTGTCGAGCATGACCTTAGAACGCATAGGACCTTACCGCATCGTCAGGCTGCTCGGTAAAGGCGGCATGGGTGCCGTATACGAGGCGGTTCACGAGGCCATCGAGCGCCGCGTCGCCATCAAGGTCCTGCACGCCGAGCTTGGCCGCCGCACCGACATCGCGACGCGCTTTTTCAACGAAGCGCGCGCCGTCAACCGCATCGAGCACGCCGGTCTGGTCCAGATCTCT
Organism: Polyangia bacterium; assembly: GCA_044222245.1. GTDB lineage: Bacteria > Myxococcota_A > Polyangia > Palsa-1104 > JAEUJZ01 > CALFML01. The sequence continues at coordinate 60,788 of JBGANQ010000015.1, forward strand.
GACTACGGGCAGCTGCCTGACGGTATGGCCTATATCGTCATGGAGTACCTGAAGGGCGAGACGCTGGGTCAGCGGCTCAAGCGGCTCAACACCCGGCTCGCCACCGCGGACGTGGTCCGCCTGGGCCGGCAGATCTGCACCGCCCTGGCCGCCGCGCACGAGAAGGATATAGTTCATCGGGTCCGGTTCGGCCGGGAATCGCCGTCGCTAAACTAGGGCTGCAGGTAGCGCTGGAAGAGTCCGGAAAGCCGGGCGGGCGCAGACAGGGCCGTCCGGAAGTTCAGCGCGCCAAAGGAACGGGTAATCCGCGGCGCGCCGTGCTGGAAATCTCGCCAGGCGCTCGCCAGCCGGCGCACCGCTTCGGTCAGGCGGCTCGGAGTTGTGGCGGAATAGCACAGCCGCATCGCCAATAGGTCCTGCTCGGGCGCGGCGCGGAACAGCGAGCCCGGATCAAAGCAGACCCCGTGCGCGATGGCGGCGCGCAGCCAGGCCTCTTCTCTTCCCGGTGCGGTGTGCTCGACAAAGACCGAGAAGCCGCCTTCGGGTTCCTGGAAGCGCCACTCGGGAAGGTAGCGCCGCAGCGCCTGCATGAGAGCGTCGGCCCGCTTGGCGTAAAACGCCCGCGCCTTGGCTAGCCGCGCCTCGTAGTTATCCCCGGCCAAAAACCCCTCGACAATGACCTGACTCAAGCTGGCGGTCTGCAGGTCGCTCATCTGCTTGAGCTCGATGACGCTCTTTAGCTGCGGCGGCGGCGGAATCAGCCAGCCGATGCGCACGCCCGGGCACAGCGTCTTGGACAGCGTGCCGATGTGCCACACCCGGGACGGCGCGTCGGCGAGCAGCGGCCGCGGCAGCTGGCCGGCAAACGCCAGCTCGGCATAGGCCTCATCCACGACGATCGGTCGCGAGCTGTCGAGCAGCGCGGCGCGGTGCGGGGCGGGCAGCGCCCGGCCATGGGGGTTGCTGATGCCGTCGACCGCATAGAGCCAGTCGGCCTTCTGGTCTTCGCGGACCAGGATGGCGCCGCGGCGGCGAAACAGATCGAGCGCCGCGGGATAGGTCTCGCGCGCCACCCCGACCCGCCGTCCCGCGCGCAGCAGCACCTGCGTCGCCAGCGACAAGCCCTGCTGGGCGCCGGCGGTGATCACCACATTGTCGGGCTCGACCTGCGCACCGCGCCGACACAGCCGCTGCGCGATCCAGCTGCGCAGATCATTCTGTCCCTCCGGCCAGCCATACTGCAGGGCCGGACAGCCGGGCTCGTGCATCGCGTGAAGGAACGCGCGCGCCATCTGCTTGCGCGGGAACAGCTCGGGCGCCGGCAGTCCACCGCCGATTGCGATCACGCTGGCGTCCGTCGCCCCCTGCCGCACCAGATCTTCGATTCCCATGATAATCGACGTTAGCACTGCATTTTCGCCGCGCACCCGCAGTCTGCCGGCACCGCGCGAATAGCTCGGACGAGCTTCCATCGCCCGGGCCCAGAGCTCGACGGTAACTTGCGCCCATGGAAAGCTCCGCCGATAACCTCGTCGGCAGAGTGACTCATCGGGTTCTGTTCGCACCGCCGCCGCGGCGCCGCCAGCGCTTCCACCGCCGCGCCGCGGCGTCGCTGCGGCTCGGGAAACCGCGCCGGGTCGCCGGAGGTCCGGCCCAGGTCCGCCCGCCATTGCCATCCCGCCTGGGCCAGCGCGGCGCGGCGCGCTGCGAGGTCGGACAACCGCAGTGCCGCTGGCACAAGGTGCGCGGGCAGGAGCGCGCTGCCGACCTGGTTGTTGCGGAACCGCACAGACAGGCGGGCACAGCGGGATTGATTTTGTTATTCTCAGAGCTGAATGTTCGCAAGTCATCAGCAGCTCCGGGGGTCTTTTGGCCAGGCCGGGTAGCCTGGTCCCGGCGGCGAGCTTCCCTCGAAACCAGGTGACCTTCGTGGTCGCCGGCGAGGTCTGCGTACTCGCCGAGCCCGCGACGCTGGCCACCGTGCTTGGCTCGTGCGTCACGGTCTGCCTGTGGTCGGCCGCCCGGCACATCGGTGGCATCAATCACTACCTGGTGCCGCGGTCCCAGCCCACGGATCAGAACTATCTCGGCGGCGACCGCGCAATCCCGGCGCTCATCGAGCAGATGCTCGAGCACATGCGCGCCCAGCGAGCGACCCGGCCGCCGCTGCTGCGCGGCGACGCTCTGCCTCGCGGCCTGCCCGTCCGGGCCGCCGCCGCGGACGTCAGCCCGCGCCAGCTGGTCGCCAAGGTCTTCGGCGGCGCCCATACCGGCAAGCACGACTGGAACGGTGGCGCCGAGAACATCCTTGTGGCGTGGGCCGAGCTGCGCAAGGCCGGCATCCCGATCATCGCCGCCGATGTCGGCGGCACCGACAGCCGGCGGATCCGCTTCAACGTCGCCACCGGGCAGGTGCTGGTGCAGCGGATAAGCAGCGCCCCGCCCAAAGAGGAGCCGCGATGAGCGAGCTGACCCTGCCCGCCCGGCTGGTGATTGCCGAGGCAGCAGCCTGTCGCGACCTGCTCATCCTGCACCTTGTGAGCAGCGCTGGCGAGGTGCGGCTCGACGGCAGCCAGGTGGCCGAGGTCGACACCGCCGGCCTGCAGCTGCTGCTGTCGGCGGCGCAGACGGCGCGCGCCTCGCACCGCGGCCTGCGACTCTGCCGCTGCTCAGCGGTGCTCCGCGGCGCTGTAGAGCTGTATAACCTCGCCGCCAAGCTCGGCGTCACCGCGTCGGGCGACCGCGAGGACCGCGAGGACCGCGAGGACCGCGAGGACCGCGAGGACCCGGCATGAGGCCCGAGCAGAAAGAGTCCTTCGAGCAGGAGCTGCTCGAGCTCGTACGCAGCCTGGAGGCGGGGCTCCTGCAGCTGGAGGAGAGCGCCGACAGCGAGCGGGTCGCCGGTCTATTCCGCCACGCCCACAACATCAAGTCTGCCGCGGCCATGCTCGGCCTGTCGCGGGTGAGCGCGGTGGCGCACCAGATGGAGACCGTGCTCGAGGAGGTGCGCAACGGCCGCCGCGTCATCTCGACCCCGACCATCTCGCAGCTGCTCGGGGACGTCGACTCGCTGATCGCCCTGCTGTCGGGCTCCGATTCGACGAGCTCGTTCCCCACGGTCGCCAGCTCCGCAGTCTCGCTGCCGCCCTTGACCCGGCGCCTGCGCCTGGGCCTGCGCCTCCTTCCAGACTCGCTGCGCAATGGCCTGGAGCCGCTGCGCCTGCTCGAAGCGGTCGCCGAGTTTGGTCAGGTGGTGACCAGCACTACCGATGACAGCCAGCTGCCAGCGCTGGACGCGCTCGATCCCGAGCGGCTCTATCTGAGCTTCGAGCTGGTCATCGACACCGCCGCCAGCGAGCGCGAGCTGCGGGCGCTGTTCCTGTTCGCCGAGGGCGCCGGCGAGATCGAGCTGAGCGAGGTGGCACCGCCGCCCGCCGTTGGCGAAGACGGGCGCGAGGCGTCACCGCTCGATCGCTCGACGCAGACGCTCTTGGTGAGCGTGCGCCGGGTCGATGCGCTGGTCGAGCTGGCCACCGAGCTGTCCGCCGCCACCGCCCACCTGGAGCAGCTGCGCGACGAGCTGGGCGGCGATGATCGCATGCAGTCGGCGTGCGCGGGAATCCGCCGCCTCGCCAGCCGCATCCATGAAGCGGCGCTGACCGTGCGCCTGGTGCCGGTGGCGCCGACCTTCACCTTGCTGCGGCGCTACGTGCGCGACCAGGCGCTGCGCCTGCACAAGTCGGTCGAGATGGTGCAGCGCGGCGAGAACACCGAGGTCGACAAGATCGTCGCCGAGCGCCTGTTCGATCCGCTCAAGCACCTGGTGCGCAACGCGCTCGATCACGGCATCGAGACCCCGGCAGAGCGAAAGGCCAAGGGCAAGCCGGGGCGGGCGCTCTTGTTTCTGGAGGCGCGACAGGAGCACGGGCGGGTGGTGCTGGATGTCGGCGATGACGGCCGGGGCCTGGACCTTGCGCGCATCCGCCAGACCGCGCGCGCCCGCGGCCTCATCGCCCCCGACGCCGAGCTGACCGATGCCGAGACCTCGGCCCTCATCTTCCTGCCGGGCTTTTCCACCGCCGAGCAGATCGGCGAGCTGTCGGGCCGCGGCGTCGGCCTGGACGTGGTCAACCGCAGCGTCATGACGCTCGGCGGCGATCTGCGGGTGACCAGCCTGCCCGATGCCGGCGTGACCTTCACTCTGAGCGTGCCGCTGACCCTGGCGATGATCGAGGGCCTGGTGCTGTGCTGCGAGGGCCAGCGCCTGGTCGTCCCGCTGGAAGTGGTGCGCACCCTGGTGCGGCCGCAGGCGGAGCAGCTCACCCGCCTGCCCGGCGGCGGTGAGGTGCTGCGCCTGGCCGATGCGGTGGTGCCGCTGGTCCGGCTCAACCAGGTGCTGGGCCTGTCCGCTGCCGCCGCCGCGCTGCCGCGCATGGTGGTCGTCGCCACCGCGCAGAGCGGCCTGCTCGGCCTGTGCGCCGATGAGGTCCTGGCGCAAGAGCCGGTGCTGCTCAAGGGCTTCCATCGCTCGCTGCGCATCGGTCCCGGGGTGCTCGCCGCGGCGATGATCTCCGATGGCAGCCTGGCGCTCGTGCTGGACATCGCCGCCCTGGACAAAGTCATCACCAAGTCCCCTTCGGCCTCCGCCGTCAGTCCGGCGGGCGCGCTGAGGAGAGAATAATCATGTCCAACCTTTCGATCCGCATCCGCCTGTTCCTCCTTGTCGGACTCTTTTCCCTGGTGTCGGTCCTCATCAGTATCGCCGGCATCGTCGGGGTCTCGTCCATGGAGGAGGAGATCTTCGATCTTCTGGACACGGTCATCGAGGCCCGCCGCGCTACTCACAACCTGTACCGCGACTTCGAGCACCTAAACGCCCTGTCCAACATGCTCATCACCCTGGATCCCGAGGAAGACCCGAGCACCCTCTTTCACGATCAGGACAGCCTGCTGGCCGAGATGGACACCCAGCTCGCGGCTCTCACCAAGCTGCTTAACAGCGAAGAGGGCGCGGTCATCGACCAGATCAAGGGGCTGCTGGATGACTACAAGCGGCGCAACACCAAGCTGCGCAAGCTGGTCGCCAGCAGCGCCACCGATAAAGCGATCGCCGTCTACCTGGGCGAGCACGAGGAGCTGCTGCAGAAGCTGCGCGAGATACTCCTGCGCGCGACCGCGGAGCTCGACCAGGGTCACCCGCAGGCCGGGCAGGCGGTGCGCGAGCTGCACCTCACCCTGGTGACGCTCAACGGCTGGCTGGGGCAGATGCCCATCGAGTCGAGCGAGGCCCGGCTGGCCGAGCTCGGGCGGCGGCTCGGTCCGCTGCTCGAGAAGCTGCCGGTCGTGCTGGCGCAGGTAGCAGAGGCGGACGCGGTGGGCCAGCGGCTGGCGCTGCGGCTGTCGCCGATGCTCGAGGCGTACCGCAAGTCGGTGCTGGAGATCGCGCGCCTGGCGAGCAAGAACGATCGCCACCAGATGATCGACATGGTGCACAAGGGCAACGCGTCTATCGATACCGCGCGCGGCATCCTGCGCCTGTTGCAGGCCAAGCTGCTCAGCCAGGTCGATGCCAAGCACGCCAAGATTCAGCGCACCAACACCCATACCCGCAGCTTCTTCATCATGGCCGCCATGGTCGGCATCATCGTCGCCGGCACCTTCGCGTTTTTCACCACGCGGCGGATCTACAACGGCGTCCAGGGCATACAGCGGGTGGTGCGGCAGGTGACCGACGCCTCGACCCAGATCCGCACCGCCACGCAGTCGATGGCGCAGCGCACCAGCGAAGAGGCCTCGTCCCTGGAAGAGACCAGCTCGACCATGGAGGAGATGGCGGCGACGGTCGAGCAGAACCGCAACGGGGCCTCGCGGGCGCGCGAGCTGGCCGAGCGCAACGGCGAGGCGGCGCAGAAGAACTTCGAGATCACCTCGCAGGCGGCGCAGGCCATGACCTCGCTCAAGCAGGCCGGCACCAAGATCTCGGAGATCAGCGAGACGGTCACCGAGATCGCCTTCCAGACCAACATCCTGGCCCTCAACGCCGCGGTCGAGGCAGCGCGGGCCGGCGATCACGGTCGCGGCTTCGCCGTGGTCGCCACCGAGGTGCGGACGCTGGCACAGCGCACCGGCCTGGCGGCGCGTGAGATCTCGGAGCTCATCAAGGACAGCCTGCAGCGCATGGAGCGCGCCGTCGATCTGGTCGATCGCTCGGCAATCGAGATCGAGCGCATGGTCGAGAGCAGCCGCGAGTACATTAGCCTTGTCGCCAACATCAACGCCGCCGCGCAAGAGCAGGCCAGCGGCATCGGTCAGGTGACGCAGTCGGTGATGCAGCTAAACACGGTGGTCCAGTCCAACAGCGCGCAGGCCGAGCAGATGGCGGCGGCGGCCGAGAACCTGATGTTCCAGGCCGAGGAGCTGCAGCGCGCCCTGGGCCTCATCGCCGGCGCCAGCGAGCAGGAGCCGGGGCGCCCGCCGAGCGCTGGGCTGCGGCTGCCGCTGCACCGGGCGCTCGGCAAGCCGGGCGGCGAGCCGCAGGCGACCGCGCCCATCCACAGCTCACCGCGCGACAGCGACTTCGCCACCTTCTAGGAGCGCCGCCGTGCCGACCCAGCGTGAGTTTCTGTCTTTTGGGCTGAGCGATGAGATCTATGCGGTGCCGCTCACCCAGGTGCGCGAGATCATCGGCCTGCCGCCGATCACCCGCCTGCCCAACACGCCCTCGTTCCTGCGCGGCGTCATCAGCCTGCGCGGCTCGATCATTCCGGTGGTCGACCTGCGCGAGCAGCTGGAGCTGCCGGTGGCGCCCTACACCCGCTTCACGGTGGCGATCATCGTCGAAGCGGTGGGCACGGTGGCCGGCCTCATCGTCGATAGCGCCCTGGACGTGGTGAGCCTGGACGAGCGCCAGCTGGAGGCGCTGCCGGAGAACTTCGCGCCGCACGTGCGCGCCGACTTCCTCACCGGCCTGCTGCAGAGCGGCAAGCGCACCCTGCTCGTCCTGGATGTCGAGCGGGTGCTGACCGATGAGCAGCGCGGCATCCTGCGCGAGAGGCTGCTCGGATGAGCGACGCCCTGCTCAGCGATGCCGAGTTCCAGCTGCTGCGCAACCTGGTCTACGCCCAGACCGGCATCGCCCTGGGCGACCGCAAGAAGGCGCTGCTGCAGGCCCGCCTGAGCGGCCGCCTGCGCGAGCTAGGAATGTCCGGCTCGCCCTAATACAACGCTCCACCGCCACCGACCTACAGCGCCCACGCGACGAGGGCCCGTGGGCCTGCGCCGCGGCTTCCGCCAGCTGGCCGGATTTATGAAGCTGAAGCGTCTTAACAGGACACTTGAGATGGCCCCGAATAACTACTTCAGGAGTCTTACCCATGCGTGCTCACCGCTTCGCCCGGTTATTGTCCGCTGTAGCTACCCTGACGCTCGCCGCTTGCGGCACAAGCGATAGTGCGCTCGGCGACCAGCCGACCCTCACTGGCCAGATCGAAGGGTGGGACCGCGGCGCTGGCTTCACCCTGCGGGCGAGCGTGCTCAAGACCGTAAGTCCGCCCATGACCACCGTCATTGCCAGCGCGCCCATCGATGCCGCTGGCAACTTCAGCATCACCCTGCCCGGCAGCGCCGTCGTCGGTCCGCTGCTGACAACCCAGCACTCCGATCCGAGCCAGCTGCCGCCGGGCTGCACCGGCGATCTCCAGGTCAACCCGCAGGACTTCGCCGGCACCTCGGCGCTGTTTGACGCCGTCAGCGGCACCACCACCCTGTCGGTGAGCTTGAGCAACCTGGGGACGGCCCCAGCGGGCGGAGTGCAGATCAGCGCCGGCTTTGCCTACGCAGATCGCGAGGTCAGCGAGACCGGCACCCTGACCTGCAGCTTCAGCGGCTTCACGCAGCAGAGCACGGCTGACGCCCACCTCAAGGCGGGCTGGAACCGCGAGGTCCTGCAGCTGACGATGAATGCGGCAGCCAAGATGGCCACTTCCAGCGTCTCGACCGGCCCCCTGCCTGACGGAGTAAAGTGGAGGTTCAAGTAGCAGCGGCGGGCAGCGCGAGCGGGCCGCTGGGCGGCGTAGCGTTGTAATAGCGCAAGCGGTCCAGCTTCCTCTCGTACTATCGCTACCTGCAGACTGCGGACAACCAGCACGACGAGCTGCAGCACCTGGTCAACCGCGTCACCACCAACATCACCGCGTTCTTCCGCGAGCCGGTCCACTTCACCTTCCTCGCCCAGATGCTGCTGCCGGCGTGGCAAAGGCAAGTGGCGCGCAGTCGGGCGCCGCGGCTGCGGCTGTGGAGCGCCGGCTGCTCGACCGGGCAGGAGGCGTACTCACTGGCCGCGGTGCTGCACAGCGTGCTCGGTGAGAGCTCCCGAGTCGACGCCAAGATCCTCGCCACCGATGTCTCCAGCCGCGCCCTGGCGATCGCCAAGGCGGCGCGCTACAGCGAGCCGCTGAGCGTGATTCCCACCAGCTGGCGCGGCTCTTTCTTGAGCACGCGCAGCGGCGAGCAGCGCTACCTGACGGTGACCCCGGCGGCGCGCGCCTGGGTGAGCTTCCGGCTGCTCAACCTGCTCACCGAGCGCCTGCCCTTTCGCGGCCGCTTCGACGTCATCTTCTGCCGCAACGTCCTTATCTATTTCGATGAGCCGACGCAGCAGGCGGTGATCGCCCGCCTCGCCGACCAGCTCAATCCCGGCGGCTGCCTGTTCCTCAGTCTGTCCGAAGGGCTGACGCGAATTCCGCCGGGGCTCACGGCGCTCGGGCACTCGATCTATCAGAACAACCGGCCCCCGGAAGAGCCGCGCCCGCGGTCGCAGTCGGCGCGCCTGCACAAGAAGGGGACCGCCGGCGGTGGCTAAGCTGCGCGTGCTCATCATCGACGATCTGCCGCTGGCGCGGCAGGTGCTGTCGGCGGCGCTCGCCACCGATCCCGAGATCGAGGTCGTGGGCACCGCCGCCGACGCGCGCTTCGCCAAGGAGAAGATCGCCCGCCTGCGCCCCGATGTGATCACGCTCGATGTCGATCTGCCGGACATGGACGGCCTGTCGTTTCTGCGGGCGCTGTTCCTGGTGCGGCCGCTGCCCACGGTGGTGGTCAGCGCCCTGACCCCGGCGGGCGGACAGCTGGCGCTGCGCGCCATCGAGCTCGGCGCGGTCGAGGTGATGGCCAAGCCGGATCGGGCGCTGCAAGAAGTCGGCGACGACTTCGCGCAGCAGCTGGTCGACAAGGTGAAGGCGGCGGCCCGGGCCCGCCTGCGCCGGCCCGCTCGCCCGGCCGCCAGCGCCGCCGCCTCGGCCCTGGCCACCGCGGTCCCGCGACCGCAGCCGCCGCGGGTGCGCAGCGGCGCCAGCGAGCCGGTCATCCTGCTCGGCGCCTCCACCGGCGGCTGTGAGGCGCTGCTCGCCATCCTGTCGAGCTTCCCCGAAGACGCGCCGCCGGTGGTCTGTGTGCAGCACATCCCGGCGCAGTTTTCGACCGCGCTGGCGGCGCAGCTGGACGCCAACTGCCGGCTGCGCGTGCGCGAGGCGCGCTTTGGCGACACCCTGGAGCGCGGCTGCGCCTACCTCGCCCCCGGTGGCCGCCACCTGCTGGTGCGCGCCTGCAACCCGCCCTATCTCGAGCTGCGCGATGGACCGCTCATCAACCGTCACCGCCCGGCGATCGACCTGACCTTCAGCTCAGCGGCGGAGCGGCTGGGCGGGCGCGCCATCGCCGCGCTGCTCACCGGGATGGGCGATGACGGGGTCGCCGGGCTGCTGGCAATTCGCGCCGCCGGCGGCTTCACCCTGGCGCAGGACGAGGCCAGCTCGCTCATCTTTGGCATGCCCAAAGAGGCCATCGAGCGCGGCGCCGCGATGACGGTGGCTCCGCTCGACCAGATCGCCCGCATTCTGCTCGGAGAGGCATCAAGGAGACGCTCATGACCGCGGCCACCATCTTAATCGTCGACGATTCTCCTTCGATCCGGCAGACCATCGCCAGCGTGCTCGGTGGTGCCGGCTACCACACCCTGGAGGCCGTGGACGGCCAGGATGCGCTAGAGCGCCTGGCCGAGACCGGCGCGCCGATCTCGCTGGCCATCGTTGACATCAATATGCCGCGGCTCGATGGCATCGCGCTGGTGCGGGCGCTGCGGCAGGCGGACAAGAGCCGCTTTATTCCCATCCTTATTCTCACCGCCGAGACCCGTCGCGAGCGGCGGGAGGAAGCGCGCCAGGCCGGGGCCACCGGCTGGATCGTCAAGCCTTTCGTCGTCGACGAGGTGCTGGCCCTGGTGCGCAGACTGGTCCGGCGGTAGGCGTGCCGACCTTGCCGACCTTGCCGACCCTGGGAGGACCCATGGACCGATCGACCCCGGCGCTGCCGCAGCTGACCCCAGGTGAGCTGCTCGCCCTTCTGCGCCCGCAGCTCGCCGACCTGATTGACACCGTGGAGCAGCACGGCGTCGAGCTTGGCATGATCTGCGAGGCCCTGCTCGGCCTCATCGAGCGCCACCAGGCCGAGGCCGCGCGCCACGACGCCGCCGCCGCGCACGCCTACAGCGAGCAGCTGCTGGCCGACCACCAGACGATGCGCGCGTTCGGCTCGCCGCTGAACATCCTGCGCCAGTTTTACGACCGGCTGCGCCAGCGCCTGGAGCACATCGATCAGGTGGTGCAGAAGCTGCCGGCCGCGCCGCTGTCCGGCAAGGAAGTCTTCGCCCAGGCGGTCGCGCTCTTTCCCCTGGATGAAGAGCGCGCGATCAGCGCCCACGCTTGCGGCATCGAGGACAAGGAATCCAGCGAGCCCAGCGTGGAGCTGTTCGAATGAACGACTATGAGATTGAGCGCCTGCGCATCGTCCTGTTCCTGACCCCGGGCTGCGCCCCTGCCATCGTCCGCGAGCTCAACGCCGCAGCCGCGGTGCGCCGGGTGGACAAGGACAGCGAGGCCGCGCTCGCGCTGCGCCACGGCGCCCAGCTGCTGGTCACCGACAAGGACTGCTGGATGCGCGTGACCTCGGTGGCCCGCCACTACTTTCGCGAGCGGCGCAAGGCGGGGCTGGCCAAGATCGTCGTGCTCGCCGACCGCGGCATCAGGTCAACCCTCAAGTACGTGCACGACATCGATCTGGTGCTGGCGTTCGATGAGCCGCCCAAGGCCCTCACCGAGGCCCTGTACAAGCTGATGGCGACCGGCAAGCTGTCGGCGCAGAGCTCCGAGTCGGGGCGCACGCCGGTATCGCCGCGCGGCAGTCGCGCCCGCCGGGTGCTCATCATCGATGACAGCCTGCTCAACAATCGCATCGTCACCGCCGTTCTGAGCCAGGCCGGCTATCAGGTGACCTGCCTGACCAACGCCTTTGAGATGCGGACCTGGGTGCAGGAACACCTGCCGGATCTGGTCCTGGTCGACTACAGCATGCCGGCCTTGCGCGGCGACCAGCTCATCGAGATCAACCGCCGCACCGGGCTGACGGTGCCGATGGTCCTTTACACCAACGCGACTCCAGCGGCGATGCAGGCGGTCGCCGACAAGTGCGGCGCCATCGGCTACATCCTCAAGGGCGTCTCGGGGCGGGTGCTGCTGGAGCAGCTGGAGCGGGTGTTCGCCAACCTCCGCCAGCCGAGCGGCAGCCCGCCGCGAGATCCAGGCTAGACTTAGAGCATGGTCGCAGGTCGCAGCCCGCGCATTCCAAGCCCGGCCTGCCCGCCTGCCTGCGCCCTGCACAAACGCTGGCTCCTGCTGCCGCTGCTGAGCTGCCTCGGCGCCCTGGGCGGCTGCCATCCCCGCCCGCTGCCGGCGGCGGCGCCGGTCGTTCCCTGTGCCGGTACCTGGGAGTACCGCTATGGCGAGCTGGTGCGCGGGACCAACCTCAAGCTGGTCCGCTCGCGCTACCGCGAGCTCGGCTTCGCGGTCGCGGTTACGCAGCAGATCGCCGAGGGCCTGGCGGCGATCCACGCGCTCGGCATCATCCACCGCGACCTCAAAGCGGCCAGTGTAACTATCGAGAGACAACCTAAGAAAGCTGTTCCGCGACGGGGCCAAGTGCCTGCAAATCAAGGACTTCGGTGCGGAATCCGACTCTGCACCTGCCTTCCAGCTCCACGCCAGGCCGTCAGCAGTCAGTCCTTTTCAACCGCCGACTTGATATCGTGCAGATCTTGTAGGATGGCCTTTTTCGCCACTCCCTTGAACACCAGCCGCATCGGGATCGACATGAGCCTGGCAACGAGACCTTGCGGCTGGGAATCATGCAAGCTAGTCAGCGTAATGCCGCCGCTGCTCTCTGCGATACTCATGGTGGACAGAAAGACGAAGCCATCACTTTCGGCTCTGGTCTTGAAAAACTCGTTCTCAGCCGCATCGGTGATCCACTTTTCCGCGGTGGCTGGCTTGCCGAACAGCATTCGCGTCTCGCGCCACCTGAGTCCGACGAGCCCGTCTGCCGGTTTCTCAACAACCTCAACCTTCTCGATTCCGCTGATGGTCTCCGCGGCGTTTTCGATGTCGGTGATTGCGGCCCAGATCGCCGCCTTGGATCCGTTGATGGTTACCTGAGCTTCAACCAGCATGGGGTGCCTCCTAACGAGCTTCCCGGCTCCCGCCTAAAAAAACCGAAGTTGGATGCGCCGTGTGAATGGTGGGGTGATGAGCGGCTGATCAAGTCCGTTCCAGTAAAGTACATCCACTGCTGTGCGGTAAAGCCCTTTTCGGCACCACCGCTGCCGCGCCCCACGCGCAAGCTTCTCTTGCGCGGTGCATCTGCTCGCTGAGGTACAGAGTACCTGCAAGAACCTTCGTTCGTTCGCGCTCGCGCCTCACCAGCTACCCTCAGCTTGTGACAAGCTGGAGGCGCCGGGCCCGTGGCCGGCGGGCTCCCGAGGATCCGCCGAAGCGTTACCTCCGCCGCCGGGCAAGCAGGTACGGCTCGACGTCGTTCAGGTGGATTGGTTTCACCAGGTGCCCGTCACACCCGGCCCGCTCAGACTCGGCCCGATCACTCTGCTGACCCCAGCCGGTGAGCGCCACGATTGTGACGCCGCGGCCCCACGCACGCCCCCGGATGGCCCGCGTCGCCTCGAAACCGTTCATGCGGGGCATTCCGATGTCCATCAGCACCACGTCGGGGCGGAAGACCTCGGCGGCGTCGACCGCCGAGGCTCCGTCGTGCGCCGTCGCCACCTCGTGGCCCAGAAGCGCCAACATCTCGGCCATCGACTGGGCCGAGTCAAGGTTGTCATCGACGACCAGGATCTTTCGGTAGGGCCCGCGAACCGCGCGCCCTTGGCCCGGGTCAGCCGGCTCGCTCCCCGGCTGACTCGGCGAGAGCGGAAGTCTCACGGTGAAGGTGCTTCCCTGACCTGGGCCCTGGCTTTGCACGCCGACGCTGCCGCCGTGCATCTCGATCAGACCTCTGACTAGCGCGAGTCCTATCCCCAAGCCGCCCGTCGCCCGCTCGAACGAGCGGTCGACCTGGGAAAACATGACGAAGATCCGGGGCAGTGCCTCCGCCGGGATGCCGATGCCGGTATCTTTCACGCTCACCACCACGTCGTTGTCGCTCCGCTCCGCCACCAGCCAGATCTGCCCCGACGGCGGCGTGTACTTCGCCGAGTTGGTGAGCAGGTTGCTGAACACCTGCGCCAGCCGGGTGAGGTCGCCGTCCAGGTACAGCGGCTCCAGCGGGACGCTCACGGTCAGCCGGTGCCCCGCCGCGTCAATCGGCGGCCGCGCCGTCTCGACAGCGCTCGCGACAACGTCCGATAGGCGTATCCGCTCGCGGCGGAGCTCCATCTTGCCGCGGGAGATCCGCGACACGTCGAGCAGGTCGTCGACCAGGCGCACCATGTGCGTGAGCTGGCGGTCCATCATGTCCCGCGACTTGGCGACGATGGCGGCGTTGTCGGCGGCGAGTCGCATCACCTGGAGACCGTTTCGAATCGGCGCGAGCGGATTTCTGAGCTCGTGGGCGAGGATCGCCAGGAACTCGTCCTTGCGCCTGTCCGCCTCGCGTAGCTGCTCCTCCGCCCGGAGCCGCTCGGTGACGTCCGCGATGACGACCACGACGAGCCGCTCCTCCGACGGGCCCGTCCGCGGCTCGTACGCGACGGCGCAGAACCGCGGCCCGCCGCTGGGGGACGGCGGGAGCCGGAGCTCGTAGCTAACCCGCTCGCCGGCGAAGGCTCGCTCGAGCCGCGGACGGATCTGCTGCTCATAAACCGGGGCGAGGACCTCGGCGACGCGGAGGCCGACGATGTCGGCGGACGGGAGCCCGAGCACCTCGGCATAGGCGCGGTTGGCGAATCGGTAGCGGTGTTCCTGGTCGATCATGACGAGCCCGACCCGCGCGGCGTCAGTGACGGACCGGAGCAGCGCCTCGCTCTCGCGGAGCTTCTGCTGGGCATGGACGCGGTCCGAGACGTCGGTGATGAGGGACAGGTACCCGGTCACTTGACCGTCGTCGATCCGCGGCACGAAGGCCGCGTGGATGTGGCGCTCCCCCGTCGGGTACGGGCTGAACGCCTCAAACTCGAACCGCTCGCCGGCGAGCCCGCGCTCGATGCACGGGCGGAGCTTCTGGTACGCTGCCTCCCCGATTACCTCCCGGAGGTGACGCCCCTCGAACTCTTCTCGCGGGCAGCCGAACCACTCCTCATACTCGCGGTTCACGAAACGGTATCGCTGGTCGGCGTCGACAAAGGCGACCAGGGCCGGGACGCTGTCGGTGATGAGCCGGAGGTTCTTTTCACTTTCCTTGAGCGCCCGGGCCGCCCGGGCGCGCTCGAGGGCTTCCCAGCATCGGCCGACGACCGTACGGACGAGCTCCACCTCGCCCGCCGTCCACTGCCGCCGGCTCGCCTGGTGGACGGCCATCGCCGCGGTGAACCGCCCGTCCTTGAGAAGCGGGACGCAGACGACCGCCTGGACCCGGGTCGCCCGGTATGCCGGAAGATCATCCGGACCGATGAGCGTGTCGACGTCCGCGTCGTGGACGACGAACGGCTCATCAGCCCGCATCATCTTGTGATGCTCGGCCCCGAAGGAGGCCACCAGCCAGCGGCCGACGATGCTCGGCACGTCGCGCGTGTAGTCCCCGGTGATGACGTAGACCGCCTCGTCTTCCACCTCGGCGTACGCGCACCGATCGCAACGAAGGTGCTCGGCGAGCATCCGGGCGGTCAGTGCCGTGACCTCCGCGGGGTCGGTGAGTGGTTGGGTGGCGGCCGCGAGGTCGGCGAGGAACTGCCGGCGCTCCTCGGCGCGCCGCTCGGCCGTGACGTCGAGCGTAACCCCGTCGAACTGCCGCGGCGTGCCGTCCGGCGCGTAGAAGGTCCGGCCGATCGCCCGGATCCATTTCTCGGCCCCGGTCTCGGGGTGCACGGTCCGGTAATGGACATCGTACCCCTCGCGGCTAGTGATGCTCCGCGCGATGGCTTTCCGGGTCGGCTCACGATCGTCGGGGTGGATGCGCGCGTAGAACGTGTCGATGGTTACGGTCGCCTCCGGCGCGAGGTGAAAGTGGGCCTTGACCAGCTCGTCCCACTGGAGCACGTCGAACGGCAGGTCGCAGTACCAGAAACCCACTCCGCTCGCCTTCCGGACGAAGGTCGCCCGCTCGTCGAGCTCCCGGAACCGCTCGTCCGACTGCTTCCGGTCGGTGATATCGACGCACGCCCCGGTCATATAGGCGGGTCGGCCCGCCGGGTCCAGGAAGGTCCGCCCGCGGTCATCGAGCCAGTGGACAGACCCGTCCGGCCAGACGACCCGGAACTCCATCGCGAAGTCGGCCCCCTCTTCCTTACACCGCCGGCACCGCTCCAAGACCCCGGCCCGGTCGTCCGGGTGGACCCGCTCCACGAACTTATCGAGCGACCGGACAGTATGCCCCGGCGGCAGGCCAAAGAGCCGGTCGAGCTGCTCATCCCAGTCGAGGGCATTGGTCTGGATGTCCCAGCGGAACGTCCCCGTCCCCGACGCCGAGAGGGCCGCGTCGAGCCGCTCCCGGCTCTCTCGATCCCGCTGCTCTGCTCGCTTCTGGTCGTTGATGTCCGTGGTGGTCCCGACTACCCGGAGCGGCTCCCCGCCCTCGCCCCGGACGAGGACCCCGCGGGTCTTGAACCAACAGTACTCGCCGTCATGCCGACGGAGACGGTAGTTGACGTCGTACTCGGACCTGCCGGCGATGAAGTCGGCCCACGCGGCCTGCGTGGGGGCCCGGTCGTCGGGGTGGACGGCATCGAGCCACCCGCTGCCGTGGTGCAGCGCCTCGGGGACCCCGGTGTAATCGACCCAGCGGCGGCTCAGGTAGTCGCAATACCCATCCGAGCGGCAGCTCCAGGCGAGCTGCGGGAGGAGATCGGCAACGGCCCGCAGGTGCGGGATATCGGAGGCAAAGGCGCTCGTCTCAGCCGATGGTGTGCTGCTGTTGCTCTTACTCATCATGTCCTGTCATTGTTGGCTGCGACCCAAGTGCGGGCGGGTAATGTCTCAATCCGGCGGGGGACGCTTAGCCTACCCAGCTCGGGCCTTGCCCGATGCGGTCTCCATGAGTGTTTACGGTGATGTATATTATTGTAGACGATAGTAGTCGAGGCTACCGCAGATCTCTAAGCTGCTCAAACTAGCGCGCGAATCGCTTCGCAAGCGTTCCTACTGGATAATTGCGGAGGTTGTCAGAGACGGAAGGACGCTAGCGGGACCTTGAAGCGGCCGATGTGACCATCGCCAGAGCTGGCACCGCAAGCGATCCGCATCCGCTCGCCGGGCTTGCCCACCAAGGGGCTCAGTGGGAACGGCACACCATGACCGAGCCCGCGGCAGCGACCAGGGCCTTCTGATCACAGGCAAACTTCGGACCGAACGCCGTGCAGCTCTGGACCGTGCTGCAGAGCACCTCACATATCTGGCCGAAGTCGTCCTTCACACACATCGATCCGCTGGCGCAGTCTCCATCGCTGGTGCACGGTCTGGTGCAGTAACCGGCGGGGAAGGTCTGGTTGGTCAAGCAGGTCTGATCGCAGTCGCTGTTCGAGGTGCAGGCGCCTCCCACGGCGCGGCTGGTAGGCCCGGCGGCGCTGCCGCAGGCAGTAATCAGGGCGAGGCTAAGCAGGAATAGGTACCGCATCATGTCTCCATTTTTCTCTCAGGAAGGACCCAGGTGCCCAGGCGTCATCGGCGCGCTCTGGCATTCAAGATCGTTAGTGCCCGCAGCCGCAGCGAACCTTCGCTGATCTTCGCCCGCAGTCCCATCCCGTGGGCTTGACACTGGCATCGCCGCTCCGTAAGACCAGGGGCGCAGACCGGCGCTCCTCGAAGGTGCTATGATGTCATGGGCGGGGCTTGGGCTTTCGCGGGCGCGGTTCTGGCTGGCAGGTGGATAGTCGCTGACTGCGAGCCCGGCAAGTAATCGCGAATCGAGGTGTCTCAAGATGCGAGGGTTACTCTGGTTCGCCTTGGTGTGGACTGCCGGCTGTAATTCGCTCTGGAGTGCCTTCCAGGATCCGAACCCGGAAAACTGCGTCGTCAATCCGCAGGCATGCAGCAGCGACCAGACCTGCAACCGCGCCACCAAGCGGTGTGAGAGCCCTGCCGCCATCGACCTGGCGGGGATCGACCTCACGATGATCGACATGGCAGGGGTCGACCACTCGCCGGCCAGCGCCTGGACGGTCTCTACCTCGAACACGACCGTCGATCTGCGGGGAATCAGCGGTGGTCCCGGGGCGACGGCTGGCAGCAACGACATCTGGGCGGTGGGCAGCGGCGGCGTCGCCACCTATGCAAGCTCCAGCAGCGGGATCTTCAGCCCCTTCGTAGTTGCCGGCAACAACACGCTGGCCATGACCCGGGTCGCCTACATCGACAAGGGCCTGGCAGCCGCGCTCACCTCGGCGGCCGTCTTTTTTCTGACGCCGACCGCCGGTAACCTCGTAAACCCGCAGCCAAGCGGCGGCCCGTTCTCCGGCCTCGCCGCCAGCTCCCAGTCCGTCTCGACGGTCTATGTGCTCGCGAATCAGTCGACCGTCTATTCATTGGCGCTCAGTGGAACTCCCATGTGGACAGCGGCGGTCGCGCCAGCGGGAGCAGTCAACGGCGTAAATGCGCTATCGGGAACCCTCCGCGGCGCGAGCTTCGAGCTCTGGGCGGCGATGAGCGGCAGTCAGGAGTTCTACAACATAAACAATATCTGGACGTTCGCCGGCGGCCTGCCGACCTTCGCGAGCGTCTGGGCGACGCCACGCGCGGGCGGGGTCTACTATGTCGGCTCCGCCGGCCGCATCGCCTACGCCAATATTGTGGGGGGGCCGACCATGCTCACGGCGCTGAACGTGACCACCACCGCCAACCTGCGCGATGTCGCCGGCACGCCCGATGGTCAGCACATCTTCGCGGTCGGCGATGGCGGCAAGATCCTGCGCTGCGACCTGCCGCCGTGCGCAACCGGCTGGACCGATGAGCCCAGTGGGACCAGCACCAACCTGTACGGGGTGTGGGCCAGCGCGACCGATGTCTGGGCAGTGGGGGACGGAGGACTGATCCTGCATCGGACCCTCGTTGGCCCCTGAGGGCGCGCTAGTCCGCTGCCTGGTCGGCGCCTGGCTCGCAGCACGGCGACGGCGGATGCCGGCAAGCGACGGTACATGCAGGCGCCCAGGAATAGCGGCCGGCGCTCGGCTGTTGTGCTGGCATGAACCAACCCTCACGCCTCCGCAGCGCGGCCTCTTTTGCCGTCTGGATCTTCGCCGCGCTGACCTTCCGCTCGGTCGTCGCCTCCGCTTATGTCATCCCGTCGGGGTCGATGATCCCGACGCTGCAGGTCGGCGATCGCATCCTGGTCGAGAAGCTGTCGCTGGGCCTGAACCTGCCGCTGGTCGAGGCCAAGCTGGGTGCGCAGAGCCCCGACCGCGGCGACATTGTGGTCTTCGCCAAGCCGGCGACGGACCAGGATCTGATCAAGCGGGTGGTCGCGGTGGCGGGCGACCGGGTCGAGCTGACGGACGGGCGGCTGCGCGTAAACGGCCAAGCGCAGGGCCGCACGGCGATAGGTCCGGTCCGCGAAAAAGACTATGACGAGACGAGCGACCGCTGGTTCGAGCAGCGCTACCAGGGCTTTGCGGAGCAGCTGGGACAGGCACGATTCACGACGCTGTCGCTGCAATCGGGCGGCAGCTACGGGCCGGTGACGGTGCCCGCCGGCCACGTCTTTGTCCTGGGTGATAACCGCGACAACTCGTCGGACTCGCGCTACTGGGGCTTCGTGCCGATCGAGCGCATCCGCGGCCGCGCCCGTCGGGTCTTGTGGTCCGCCGGCCCCGAGGGTCCCCGCTGGTCGCGCTTCTTGCAGCGCATCGACTAGGCAGGCCCTAGGTCGAGGCGGCCAACTTTGCCATGGTTTAGCCTCCCCCAGGACAACGACTACAACCAATGCTCCGATGAAGCTGGTTTACTTCTGCGCCCGCGGACGCGCCGAGCCGGTGCGACTCCTGCTGGAGCTCGTCGGCGCTCCCTATGAGTAGTGCCCACCGAGGTGTGGCCGACGCCCGAGGGCAAGCAGCGCTACCTGGCGAGCACGCCGCTTGGCCAGCTGTGCCGATCCTGCGTGACGGCGCTTTCTCGCTGTGCCAGTCGTCGGCGATTTACCAGCCTGTGGCGCGCAAGGTCGGCCTGAATCAGCGACAGCAACCGGCCAGCACGACCTCAAAGCGGCCACTGTAACGATCGAGAGAGAAACCAAGAAAACCGTTCCCATACCCAACCCACGCCAGTGCGCCGGGCGGGCCAAGATTGGGCCGCATCACGAGCGGCTGGCGGCGGACCGCCGTTCCGTGGCAGCATGCGGCCAGCCATGAATAGCCACAACGAAGCCGCGCGTAGCCAACCGCGGCGCATCCTGGTCGCGGGAGCCACCGGCTACATCGGCAAGCACGTCGTGCGCGAGCTTGTGCGCCGCGGCCATTGCGTGGTCTGCCTGGTCCGCCGGCGCTCTGGCATCGGCGGGACGGTGACCGAGAGACAGAGCCAGCAGGCGCTGGACGGCGCCGAGGTGCGGTTCGCCGAGGTGACCGACCCGCAGGCGCTCTTGCGCGATGGGCTGCGCGGAGAGACCTTTGACGCCGTGGTGTCGTGCCTGGCCACCCGCAGCGGGGGCATCAAGGACGCCTGGAACATCGAGTATCAGGCCAACCTCCACCTGCTCGCCGCGGCGCAGCAGGCGCGGGCGCAGCACTTTGTCCTGCTGTCGGCGATCTGCGTGCAGAAGCCGCTCCTGGCGTTCCAGAAGGCCAAGCTCGCCTTCGAGCGGGCGCTCATCGACTCGGGCCTGGCGTACTCGATCGTGCGTCCCACCGCCTTCTTCAAGTCGCTCTCCGGCCAGGTGACGCGGGTGCAGCGCGGCCAGCCGTTCCTGGTCTTTGGCAGCGGTGAGCTCACCTCGTGCAAGCCGATCAGCGAGGCCGACCTGGCGCGCTTCCTGTGCGACTGCCTGCACGAGCCGGCGCGGCGCAACGCCATCCTGCCCATCGGCGGCCCCGGACCGGCGCTCGCCCCCCGCCAGCAGGGCGCACTGCTCGGCGAGCTGTGCGGGCGCAAGCCGCGCTACCGGCAGGTTCCGGTGGGCCTGCTGGACGCGATCATCTGGGTGCTGGGTCTTTTGGGCTACCTGCTGCCGCGCCTGCGCGACAAGGCCGAGCTGGCGCGTATCGGCCGCTACTACGCCACCGAGTCGATGCTTGTCCTTGATACAGCGCGCGGGGTCTACGATGCAGCGGCGACTCCCGAGTACGGCCAGGACACCCTGCGCGACTTCTACGCGCGCGTCCTGCAGGAAGGGCTGGCGGGTCAGGAGCTTGGCGACCACGCGATCTTCGCCCGACCCACCTCGGACCCGGCGCGCTAGCGCTCGCGCCCGGGCGACCCGAGCGCCGCCGCCGCCGCAATAAGAGCCCGCCGTGGTAATATGTTCGCGCGACAAGGAGGGCTCGTTTGCAAGCAGTAACTGCGACCTTCGCCATGGGCTGCTTCTGGTCCCCAGAGGCCCTGCTGGGCAGCACCCGCGGCGTCCTGCGGACCCGCGTCGGCTACGCCGGCGGGCAGCAGCCGGAGCCGACCTAC
This sequence comes from Polyangia bacterium, assembly GCA_044222245.1. Taxonomy (GTDB): domain Bacteria; phylum Myxococcota_A; class Polyangia; order Palsa-1104; family JAEUJZ01; genus CALFML01. The sequence continues at coordinate 81,883 of JBGANQ010000015.1, forward strand.
AAGCACCTGGGCGACCATACAGAGAGCGTCCAGCTCGACTACGATCCCCAGGTCCTCAGCTTCCCGCAGCTGCTCCAGATGTTCTGGTCCGGACACAACCCGGCCAAGCAAGTGTGGGGCCGGCAGTACATGTCGGCGATCTTCTATCACGACCCGGCGCAGCAGCAGCAGGCCCGGCACTCCGTGCAAGAGCAGAGCATGGGCGGGATGTTCCGCTTCCCCACCGAGCTGTGGCCGCTTGAGCGCTTCTACCTGGCTGAGCCCTACCACCAGAAGCACTACCTGCGACGCCACGCGGGCCTGATGAAGGAGCTGTCCGGGCGGTTTGCCAGCGAGGCGGCGCTGCTCGATTCCACCCTGGCGGCGCGGCTCAACGGCGCGCTGGCCGGCTTTGGCGAGACCGCAGAGCTGGCGCCCGAGCTGTGCGGCCTGGGCCTTGCTTCAAAAGACGCGGCACGACTTGTCCATCAGGTGCAAGAGCAGCGGCGCCGCGCCGGACTCTGAAGCGCGCGAGTAGCGCCAGCGCAAAAGACAGCGACCACCGGTTACCAGGGCGTCGTTGGCGGTGGAGTGGCGAGTTCCTTGTGGAGGGTAAGCTGGTCGCGATTCCGATTTTGGACTCCGAATCCGATCATTTTCAGTTTTCTCAACAAGCCCGCCGGGCCGTTCCTTTGAGAGCAGCGCTGGCATGCCAAGTGCTCCTTACCCAAGAGAACCTCTTTTGAAAGGAGTGAGTCATGCGCAAGACACTTTTTGGTACTATGCTGGTCTGTTTTGGGACGTTACTGGCATGCGAGGCAGGGACGCCGGATCTGTTAATGCCGGGTGACGGAGCATCCAAGCAGCCACCTGGTTCGGCTGTGCCGCCAGACACTGGCGTCAATCCGCCGCCTACAGGACCTTCGATGTTCTCAGTCCATTTGGTAGATGGCCCGCTGGATAGGTTAAGTGAAGTCAACGTTGAAGTGCTCAAGGTTGTGCTTCTGGATGGCCAAGGTATAGCCAGTGAGCTGGGGGCCCCCATGAAGGTACTCAATCTGCTCAAGCTGCGCGATGGCATCAGCGAGACGCTGGCTACGGCGCACCCCAGCGCCGGCAGCTATGTAGGACTCCGGCTGCTACTGGGAAGCAACAACTCAGTGCGCCTGGCCGATGGTTCCGTGCATCCGCTCAAGGTGCCCTCGGGGCAGCAGTCGGGAATCAAGCTATCGCTCGACCTCGTGATTGCAGAGGGTGACAGCCAGGATCTATTCATCGACTTTGATGTCGCTGAATCCATCCACATCGTTTCGGCTGGTCGCAATGACCAGTACATCCTTCGTCCGGTCTTGCGGGCCATTGAGAAGCGCGCCAGCGGAGCCATCAACGGTCGATTGACCGTCGCGGGCCAGGATAAGCCGCTGGCCGGAGCCACGATCTATGCCGAGAGTCGCGACCCCCAAGGGCAACCGCAGATCGTGCGGCGGGCGCAGACCGGAGCTGACGGCAGCTACCAGCTTAATCTGCTGCCGCTGGATGCGGCCTACCATGTCGTCGTGAGCCGGACGAGTATCAACGGAGTCACCTATCGAGGGATGGCAGGCACTGAGATCAAGCTAGACCGCGAACATTCGACTGCGACCTTGGACATGACGGCGGCGCCGGCGGTCAGTGTCGGTAGCTTGCAAGTCCAGGTCAGCCCCATGGCGGGCGAACAGGCAGGCGACACCTGCATGGTCCTGCAAGGCGCCAAGGACCACCTGCTCATCGTCGCCAGTGACGTGACGAGCCGGGAGACTGCCGAGCAGGTACAGTTCGACGGTCTGCCGGTCGATACCTATGTGGCCAGGTGCATGCGTCGCACCACGGAAGCCAGCGGCACCACTACTCTCACGACCTCCCAGGCGGCTGAGGCGACCCTCACGGCTGCAGAGACAGCGATCCTCCAGCTTTCCTTCTGAAGCCGGCAGTGCTTGCCCGTGTGAACATACCCGGCAATCCGCCGCAGAGCTGGGTGCTGGCGAGGAGATCATCCGTTGTGAGGTGCGCAACGGCGAGGCGCTTGGGCTTGACGACGCGGCCTTCGATGCCGCCTTCTCGTCCTTTGGCATCTTCCTGTTTAGCGATCGCCGTGCTGGTTGGCGCGAGGCCGCCCGCGTCCTGCGACCGGGCGGTACGTTCGTGACCTCGGTGTGGCAAGGGCCGCAGCACAACCCGATGCTTCGCCAGGGTTCCTGCCGTCGGAAAGTATAGTGACTTAGGAGCTCTGGCCGCTCGCCCGTGACCTGGCCGCCTACAGAGCCGTCCGAGGTGCGCTACTGTGCCCAGTGTCTGTCAGGCCCGAAGTGCCCGCAGGCGTATTGGCTGCTACTCTTTCAGCATAGTATTGAACAGAGGTGGCCCATGTTAAGCGTCCTACCCCGTGGCTCGCGTCTCGGTTCCCGCATAACCATTGCTTCGCTGGGTGCGCTGCTTGGCGCTTGTCAGGGGGAAAGCGGTTCGTTGCCGCAGACGGCGCCGTCGCCGCCGCCGCAGACGACGTCGCCGCCCGCCTGCATGGCGGACAGCTCTTCGGCCAACCCACACTGCCCGCCTGCGGGGCAGCGCAGCGGCCTGCAGAGCGACCCCAATTACGATCAAGCCGTCAGCAGCGTCGATCTGTGGGCAATGCAGCATCCTGCGAGCTGGTCCTTTTCAATCAGCACGACCGATCCCGCGCTGCGCTTTGCGCGACCGATTTGGCAGCGGCCGTGCGGGCCTGAGACCAACAACCTGACTGAGGCGGCCTTCGACAACGGCGAGACGGCCATCGTGGTGTTCTTTGACTGCTCCATCGCGGGGGCCACGACACTCGACCAGATCCGGGCGGCCTACCGCTTCGTCGCGCTCGACAAGTTGCCGCACGAGATTCAGGTGCCCGACTGGACTTTTCACATCGACACGCCGGTCTCGTCGTTCAGCGACGGAGTCACCTTCGTCTCTTGGAGCGGCGGGCAGCTGACCCTCTCAATTGAGACGCCGCTTTATGACGTGTGGGGCAAGAGCACGCTCGCCTCCTGCACAGCCCCGGCGGACGCGCCACTCCCCGCCTGTTGCGTGGTGTTCAGTCAGATCTGTACAACCTTGTCGCTGTCGCTGAGCGCGCCTTTCGCGCCGTCTACCTTCGCTGAGCGAAGGAGCGCACTTTAGCCCCAGGTGCGAGTCGACTGCTAGTGCTCTCCATATTACGTATACTTCCAAGCCAATAGAGCTGCCCGATGAGAGCTAACGACTGAGACTATCCGAGCGCCGCGACGATAAAGTCGCGAAAGGCCGCGGCCCGATGCGGCAGATAGCGGGCCGATGGATAAACCAGATGGAACGTCCCGCCCAGGCCGACGTGGTCGGGCAGCAGCCGCAAGAGTCCGCCGCCAGACACCGCCTCCTGGCACAAGAACGACGGCAGCAGACCGATGCCGGACCCCGCAAGGACGAGCCGCTGGACAAAAGAGAAATCGTCCGCACCAGCCGGGCCGGTTACCTCGACAGACTCTTCCCCGGCAGGGCCGAGCAGCGTCCAAGTCACGCGCCCGCGGTCGGGTCGAAACAAGATGCAGTCGTGCGCCTGCAGGTCGGCGACCCGGCTCGGGGTCCCGCGCCGTGCCAGGTAGGCCGGCGCGGCGTACAGCGCTGACTCGACCCGGGCCAGCTTGCGCGCCACCAGCCCGGCATCGCGCAGCGGCGCAGCGCGCAGCGCGAAATCAAAGCCCTCGGCCACCAGATCGACGACGCGGCCGGTGAGGACGGCGTCGATGTGGACGCCGGGATGCAGCGCCACGAAGCGCGCCACCAGCGGCGCCAGCACCCAGACACCGGCATCGACAGGCGCGGTGACGCGGATCGGCCCGCGCAGGGAGCCCTGCAGGTCGGCCACGGCGGCCGCTGCCTCCTCGACGCCCGCCAGCCCGCGCGAGGCTCGCTCGTAAAACGCGGTTCCGGCCTCGGTCAGTCGAACGCGGCGAGTCGACCGCTGGAGCAGCCGCGCCCCCAGCTGTTCTTCCAGCAGGGCGACGGCTCGGCTGACCGAAGACTTGGGCAAGCGCAGCGTCCGCGCCGCGGCGCTGAAGCCCCCATCGTCGACGACACGGACAAAGATGGCAACTCGATTCAGGTCCATTGTCAGCATTATGGCAACAAGCTGTTTGAAATGCACCGCCTAGTGCGCGACCGAGCAACGATTCATCCTATGAGCATCGCAGCGCCGAACCGGAAAGCGCCCCGCGCTTCACTGGCTGAACAGGAGTCGTCATGCAAAAAAGTAGCGTCCGTATCGTAGAGCGAGTCATCACCGCCCACCGCCAGCGTGAAGGCGGCGGCTTCCTGGTCCGCCGGCCTTTCCCCACCGCCGGCTACAGCTTCGCCGATCCGTTCCTGATGCTCGACGAGCTGGGCCCGGTGGACTATGCGCCCGGGGAGGCCATCGGCGCTCCCGACCATCCGCACCGCGGCTTTGAGACCGTGACCTACATCCTGGAGGGCGAGGGAGCGCACGCCGACTCCGCCGGTCACCGCGGCGTCATCGGACCCGGAGACGTGCAGTGGATGACCGCCGGCCGCGGCGTCATCCACTCCGAGATGCCGTCGGCGAAGCTGCAGAAGGAGGGCGGACGCATGCACGGGTTCCAGCTGTGGGTGAACCTGCCTGCCGCCGACAAGATGATGGCGCCGCGCTACCAAGAGATCCCGCGAGCGCGCATCCCACAGGCCCAGACCGCGGACGGACTGGCGCAGGTGCGGGTGGTGGCCGGCGAGGCGCTCGGCGCTCGGGCGGTGATCGAGACCCGCACCCCGATCGCCTATCACGACTGGACGCTGCGGCCGGGTGCGGCGGTGGACGTGTCGCTGCCCCCGGCGTTCGCCGCCTACGTCTACGTGTTCGCAGGCGCGGCCGAGGTCGGCGGCCGCACGGTCAAAGAGGGCCAGCTGGCGATCCTGGGAGACGGCGAGCGGGTCCAGCTGGCGGTGGTCGCAACCGCCAAGCAGCCGGCGCGCTTGCTGCTATTGGCAGGCACGCCGCTCAACGAGCCGGTCTGCGCCTACGGCCCGTTCGTCATGAATACCCAGGAGCAGATCACCGAGGCCATCCGTGACTACCAGGCCGGGCGGATGGGCCAGATCGCGTAGGATTCGAAACCGTCATCCGTCCTGCTCTAGCATGGCGTACGTGCCCTGTTAGATTCACGCTGGACCAGGACACCTGGCCATGCTGGTCGAAACCAAGAAAGGCGGCGCACCGACGAGCTAGCGCGCGAATCGTTTCGCAATCGTTCCCACGGGATCACTGCGAGGGTAGTCAGCGACGGAAGGACGCTAGGGGGGACATTCAAGCGGCCAATGTGCTGCTGACCGAGGGCGAGGACGGGCAGCCGCGGGTCAAGCTGGCGGATTTCGGCGTCTCGACGTTTCTGAGCGGACCGGATTCCTCCACGGTGCAGTCGCGGTCGAGCGGCCAGGCGCCGCGGTCGCAGTCTGCCAGCGCCGGTCGCGGGCTGGCCGCCGAGGCGGCCCTGCTCGACGGGTAACCGGGCCGTAAAGCTCGGGCCGCGGCCCGGTCCCGACCGCGTGCTCGCCGGTCGGGCCGCGCAGTCCAGTTTCGACCCGCCGGAGTGCTCAGGGCAGCATGACTCGCCCGAGGCAGGCGTTGCGCGTCATCAGGTTGGTGCACATGAGCTTGAGCGGCGCCATGATGGGCGTACACTCTGCCGGCGTCACCGGAGTGGCCGGCGGTGTCGCCGGGTAAAGCGCGTAGTGGCCGATGGCGCGCGGGGTGGGCGCGGTCTCGCCGGGCAGCTGCAGCGGGAAGCCGAGCACGGTCAGTCGCCCGAGCTCGACGCAGCAGTTGCTGTCACAGACCGCGGTCAAGATCAGGTGGCCTGGGTCCTCGGAGACGACCAGGGCGCTGCGCCAGCCGTGCGCCAGCATGATCTGGCTGCTGTAGTACAGGTTCTCGTCTGTGTGCCGAGCCTTGTCCTCGACGAAGATCTGCGCCGCCGGTACGCCCTTGGCAAGGAGCAGCGTGCGCAGCGTCTCGGCCTCGACATAGCTATTGTGGACCGCGGCGCCGCTGGGAATGAACCGCTCACCAAGGCCGGCGGCGGCCAGCGCCACCGCCAGCTCGACGCGGCGGGTCTGACACGCGGCCGGGGCGCCACTGGCCTGGTTCGGACAGCCGAGCACGATGATCGCATCGTGGCGGCGGCGCACGCAGGCATCTGCCGTGGGCAGCGGGCCGTAGGGATTGGGCGGCAGCCCGCCCGGGTACAAAGTGGTCATGAGCGGCAGCAGACACTCCTCCGGCCCGGGCGCCAGGGCCAAATCTGTGGCCAAGTCTGCGGCCAGCTCTGCCTGATCCCTGATCAGCGCCAGATCGCCAGGGAGCACCGCCCCCAAGTCGGTGAGGGTCTCGGGCGACTCGCTGACCGCGGGCCCAGAGCCTGTGCAGGACAAGAGCCAGACGGCGGCCGCAACCACGTAGGATTTCATGCGCGGCAACTTATCACTGAACCGTCGCGCCTTTAATAGTCTGCGTTCCCGGTCGGTGCCGCGGCCCGCGCCGGCCCCGAGCTCAGCGCCGCTACCGCCGGGCGGCGACCAGGCGCGGCGGGACGTAGGTGAGCGGTCCCTCGCGCTCCAGGGTAAAGAAGCTGGGCGTCCCGAGCGGCCACCCCCACAGGTCCAGGTAGGACCAGCCGAGCAGAAGCTCCACGCTGCCCTGATTCACCGCCACAATCGGGTCGCGCAGACGCGACATCAGTCCGAGTCTGCCGTTGCCACCGCGTCCGTAATCAATCATGAGCGCAGCCGGAATCGGCCGCGGCGGCTGGTACTCCGTCCTCGGGCGCACTACATACTGACCAAAGGTCCACGGGCGACCGCGGCGCTGCTTGGCCAGCGAGGGCGCCTGCAGGCCGCGCTGCTCGACCCGCACGTTCCAGCCCCACAGCTCGCCGCTGCTCGGGTCGCGCAGGAAGGTCTTCTGGAAGGTCTTCCAGCTGAGGCGCTCAACCAGCGGCGGCAAGCCCAGGCTGACCCCGCGATAGGCAGCGCCAGCGAGCGCCGCCGGATCGATTGGATGACCGCTGGCCAGCACCTCGGCCAGGCGATGGCGCGGCAGGTGATAGAGATCCTCGGCCCGCAGTCGCGGGCGGCCCGCAGCGACGAGCGGCTCGGCAGAAAAAGCGACACTGGCAGACGCAGCGGGGTCGGACATGGGCAGGACCTCCAGCGCCATGCTTAGCAGAAGTCGGCGCCCGCAGAAAAGAGCCCAGGCCACGCGCCAAGCCCACGCAGCCAGACTAAAACCCGCGGCGCCGTCGCGACCTTCCGACATGCTTGCGCTGCGCAGTTTATGATACAATTCGCTGTACGATGCTGTCGTCTCTTTCGTCAGTCCGGGGTCTGACCGTCGCCGCTCTGCTCCTTTTTGCGCCTCCGCTTGGCCGCTGGGAAGGACTCGCCACCGCCTACGCCGACTCGCTGCCGGTGCTGGCCGCCGCCGACTCGCCCGCCGGCTGGCAGCCGTACAAGGTCAAGCGCGGCGTCGCCGTCGAGCGGCGGCCGGTCCAGGGCTCGCGCTTTTTCGAGTACCGCGCCACCGTGTCGGCCCCCGTCTCGCCCGAGGCGGTGATCAGTCACATGTGGCGCTTTGTCAGCGAAGGGCGCTCGCCGATCATCAAGAGGCGGCAGGTGCTCAAACAGGAGCCCACCGAGCTGCTCATGTACGACCAGGTCAAGACGCCGGTGGTGAGCGATCGCGACTACACCCTGCTCGTCCGCAAGCTCGGCGACGCCAGCAGCCACCGCTATCAGATGACGTTCGAGACCGCCAACCAGCTCGGCCCGCCCGTCGATCCCAAGCATGTGCGCATCCCCGCCATCCGCGGCCGCTGGCTCATCGAGCCCGCGACCGCGGGCGGCAGCCGGCTGACCTATCAGTCGTTCAGTGAGCCGGGGGGCTCGATTCCCGCGTTCATGATCCACGGCGCGCAGTTCGATCAGATCGTCCAGGATGTCGAGGGACTCCTAAAGCGCCTGAGCAGTCTCCCCCAGGCGCCGCCGTAGCCGGGCTACCCGCAGCGCTGCGGGCGGTCCTCCGTGAGGTCGATCCATGAGCAGCCCCCGGAAGCCCCACTCCGCGGACGCCCTGCAGGTCCTGCTGGTGTTCTACGCGGTGCTGCTGCTCGGCTGCGTCGGCGTGACCGCGCCGGTGGTGGTCGCCCAGCTGTTTTGACTTCAGTAGGGGTGCGGCCGGCCGTCGTAGTTGAAGAACTGGCCGTTGTCCGCCGGGGTCAGGCGCGCGATGAGGCTGCGCAGCTGCTCCACCGCCTGCGCCGGAGCCAGCGGCGCGCTCGGCCCGCCCATGTCGGTCTGGACCCAGCCGGGATGAACAGCGACGGTGATGATCGGCGCTCCCTCACGCGCGAAGGCCCGGGTGTACATGTTGAGAGCCGCCTTGCTCGCCGCATATAGTGGGGAGCTGCCGCTCTTGTTCCACGAGAACGAGCCGACCTGCGAGCTCAAGTTGACCAGCTTGGGCGCCGTCCCCTGGTCGAGCAGGCCGCGGAACGCCTGCCCGATCAGGATCGGCGCCACCGCGTTCACGTGCAGCACCTCCAGCATAGCGCCGCGCTCATAGGTACCAAGCTCCATGCCGCGCAGGTTAAGCCCCGCATTATTAATCAGCAGGTCGAGCGCGGTCGTCTGCTGGCGCACCGTGGCCACGGCCGCCTGCAGCTGCGGCTCGCTGAGGACATCAAGCTCGATGAGCGTCAGCCGCCCCGCGTGCTCCTCTGCCAGCTGCGCCAGCTTGCCCACCTGCGGCTCGCGCGCCGCCGCGTAGACCTGGGCTCCGGCCGCCAGGTACTGCCGCACGAACTCAAGGCCAAGGCCGCGACTAGCTCCGGTAATAAAGACTCGTAAGCTCATGGTTTATCCCTGTACCACAGGACCGGGTGGAAGTGGCGCGTCCTCATTGCCGGCTGGCAGCAGCGCCGGGGAGCAGCTGGAGGATGGCGTCGCGGCGGTAGTCAAAGATGCGATCGAGGGTGCGGGCGACAAACAGCCCGTGCGCGAGCTGGCCGAGCGGTCCAAGCGGCTCGCGGTACTCGACCACATCGCGCATGAGGGTGCCGCCGTCCTGCCGGCTGAACTGATGAGTGTGGCGCCACAGGGCGTAGGGACCCGACTCCTGCTCGTCAACAAAACGCACGCCAGGCTCCCACACGGCGATGCGGGTGCGCCAGGTCAGCGGAATCCCGAATAGGGAGATCCGATAGTCGATGCGGGCGCCGGCCTGCATCGCGACCGGCGTCGGGGTGAGGATGCGAAAGCGGAGAAACGGCGGCGTGAGCGCCTCCAGGTTGCGCGCGTCGGCGAAGAAGAAGAAGACCGTGTCCAGATCCCAGGGCAAAAGCTGCGCGCGTTCCAGGCGATGCGGGGTGCTCATGCTGGTTGTGATGTCGCCGCGGCGCCTGCTTCGCCGCCCAACTGGCCGCGCGACGCTGCGCCGCCGCGCCAGCTGCGCACCGCGGCGGGCGGCCGTACGGCGGGCTAATACAGGGTCGGCTGGTTATACTCAAGCTCGGTAATCTCCCAGCGGTAGTAGTCGTAATCGCCGTCGTCGAGCTTCCAGATGACGTCGCCCTGCACCGGCACCTCGACTCCGTTAAACACCTTCCACGCCGTAGCGGGAATAAACCACCGGTGCAGCGCCGCGTCAGCGCCACCTCCCAGGTAGCGCTCGGCCGTCAGGCTGGCGAAACGTCCCTGCTCGTCAAACGAGAAGACTGCCGAGGCGGAGACGCCGCCATAGCTCATGGTCGCCCGCGCGCTCGCGGCGCTGACCGGCTCCCACTTGATATACGAGGACAGCGCCGCCGAAGGGAACCAGACGATCTCGCCCAGGAAGCGCAGCAGCGAGCCCTGGTCTATCTTGTCCCCCGTCGCATCGACCACCGGCAGCAGCGCCGCGGCCTTGATGAGCATATGGCCCCTGCCCTGCGCGTAGCGGTCGCGGCCGCTCACCGGGATAAAGCCCAGCATGGTGACCCGCACTCGCCACACAAACCCCGGCTCATCGACGTTAAAGTACTGCTCGGCCTGCGCGGGCATGAACCCCTGGGTCGGGCTTGTGCGCATCAGGCCGCGCTGCTTCAGGCGGACCGTGTGGACCCGCGGCTTGCCGACCACCCCGGCACCGGTCAGCCAGCGCCGCACCGGCGGCGGCAGCGGTGCGAGGTCGGCGGCCTGCACCGGGCCGAGGTCGCGCGGGGCGCTGGCGAGCAGCGACCGCACCTCGCTGTCAACCTGAGCCTGGAAGCACGAGCTCGCGCCCCCGACGATCGCCGCCCCGAGCAGGAGCACGTTCACCAGCGTGCCCGGCCAGGCAGCATGCCACTGCAGGATGAGCAGCAGCTGGGACAGCACTACCCCGGCGGCCGCCGCCATCCACCACCCCGGCAGCGCGGCCAGCCGCAGCGCCGCGGCCAGGACCAAAATAGCCCCCGCCACAAGCCACAGGACACCTACCGCCCGCGCCATCGGCTCGACGAGCGGGATGAGGGTCCGCCCGCTAAGCCGCGGCAGCGCCGCCAGATGCCATGCCTTGAGGAAGCCGAGAAGGTGAATGCTGCCGTGAACGACAAGGAGCAGCGTGAGCAGGGTTCGCATGCCCGGGTCTAACGCAAGCGCAGTGCCACCTGCGGACCGCTGCCGCTGCCATCAGTCGGCCGCCCGGCCCCGAGCCCGCTGCAGAGCGCCTGCCCGACCGGCGCAGGGGCGGCGGCAATTTTTGCGCGCGCACGCACCGCAGCGGCAATTCTTGCACGCCGTCGGTGTCCGAAATTCTGGCTGGTCTTCGTCGCGTACTCAGGCGAAACTGATTTCGCTGACTGTCGCAGCGCACCGTCGGATATACTTCGCAAAAGCAGATCCTGGGGTTGTGGGTCAGGCTGTCGAGGAGGGGATCATGCCGCTGCTTCGCGCCGGAGATGTGGTTGCCAACCGCTTTGAAATCGACCGCTTCGCCGGCTCGGGAGGCATGGGCACGGTCTACCGCGCCACGGATCGATACTCGCAAGCCACCGTCGCGCTCAAGCTCCTGAACGTCCGGCCGCGCAGCGCCGGCGACTCCGAGGAGTCCGATCGCTTCGCCCGTGAGGCGCAGATCCTCTCCGAGCTGCGCCACCCCGGAATTGTCTCCTATGTCGCCCACGGCCAGACCCCTGATGGGCAGCGCTTCCTCGCCATGGAGTGGCTGGAGGGCCACGACCTGGCCTATCGCCTCGCCCGCGGACCGCTGCCCCTGCGCGACGCGCTGCTCCTGGCCAGGCGAGTCGCCGAGGCGTTGACGATTGCCCATCAGCGCGGCATCATCCATCGCGACCTTAAGCCGACCACTGAAGCCCCCGCGAGAGACAGAAGATAGCGTTCCCTGACCGGGTGAGCGCGCCGGAATGATACCTCGCGCGCGACCGCTGGGCGGCACGGCTGCGGGAGAGCGTTTGCGACTCTGGGAGACGCGCATTCGTGGCACATTGGCTTTATGCGCATGCGCTCCTGCCTTCCCTTGGCCTTGCTGTTCATCGCCGGACGTGGTGAGCCGGCACCGCCGGCACCCGGGGCGCCTCACCCTCTTGCGCGCCCCGGGTCGGGCGCGGCGATAGCGACCCTGCCGCAGCAGTATGCCGACCGCGCGCTGGTCGCAACCTTCGCCGAGCCGGACCGCAAGGCGAAGCTCGCCGCGGCGTTTCCTGCCCTCGATGGCGAGCTGGCGGCGCAGCTCGCCGCGCTGAAGCTGCCGGGCTTTGTCCTGGGCGTAGTCATTGATGACGAGCTGGCCTATGCCAGAGGCTTTGGGGTCGCCGACCTGCAGACGCGGACGCCGGCCACCCCGGACACGGTCTACCGCATCGGATCGATTACCAAGACCTTCACCAGCCTCGCCGTGGTCAAGCTGCGCGACGCCGGCAAGCTGGCGCTCGATGATCCAGCGGCGCGCTTTGTGCCCGAGCTGGCGGCGATCCGCTACCCGACGCGCGACTCGCCGCCGTTTACGCTGCGCCACATCCTCACCCATACCTCGGGTCTGCCTCCGGTGGCGGGCTTCAGCTTCACGCAGAGCGATCACGACGTCACCCGGGCCGAGATGCTGAGCGACCTTGACCGCATGACGCTCGCGGCGGCTCCGGGCACCCGTGAGGTCTACTCCAACTTCGGTCTCGCCCTGCTTGGCCTGGTGATCGAGCGGGCAAGCGGCCTCGCCTACCGCGACTACGTGAGCCGGGAGATCTTCCTGCCGCTCGGCATGCGCGAGAGCTACTGGTCGGAAAAGGACGTCCCCAAAGAGCGCCTGGCGACCGCGTACGCGCCCAGTCCGAGCGGCCCGCAGCGGGTGCCCCACTGGCGGCTCGGAGCGTCCGAGGCAGCCGGCGGGATCTACACCTCGCTGCGCGATCTGGCGCGCTATGCGGCCTTTCAGCTCGCCGCCTATCCTGCGCGCAGCGAGCCAGAGAGCGGCCCGGTGCGGCGGAGCACGGTGCGTGAAGCCCACGCGGTCCAGCACCACAGCGGCCTCGCCATCGCCCCGCGTGCCGACGCAGCCGGGCAGGCAGAAGTCGGCGCGACCGCATCGGGGATCGGCCTTGCCTGGTGGAGCGAGCAGACCTGCGACCTCGAGCAGCGGGTGTGGCACTCGGGCGGCACCGAAGGCTTCACCGCCGCGATCCACCTTCTGCCGCAGCGCGGTGTCGCGCTCCTTCTGCTGGTCAACTCCTTCCAGGCTCCGCACCGCGCGCTCGTCGATCGGGCGCTCGCCGTCCTGCGCGGGTCGGGCGGGCTCCCGCTGCGTACGCTGCCAGTGACCTCCGCGCTGGCGCAGGCGATGGCGCGCGTGGCGCAGCTTTACACAAGCTACAGCGATAAGGACTACACGGAGCTGTTCAGCCAGTCCCTGCGCGCCGCGGTGCCAAGCGCTCAGGTGGTGGAGCTGACGCGCCGCCTCACCCGGCTCCACGGCGCCTGCAAGGATCCGGTGCCGCTGGAGGTCCTTGGCGCGTCCAGCGCCCGCTTCAAGCTGCCGTGCGCGCGCGGCTATCTTGAGTATGACATTACCGTTGACGCCGCGGCCAGGCTGCTGGCCGCCAGCGTGCAGTCGCGCGAGCTGCCGCCGTCCGTCCCGGTGGCGCGGGCAGCGGCGCGCATCGCCAGCCTGATCCAGACCTGGGACGAGCCGGCGTATGCAGCGCTGCTCTTGCCCACCTTCCCCCGGGCCGCCATGCAGAGCTTGTTCCGCACCCTGGCCCAGCAGCACGGCAGCTGCGTCGTCGGCAAGCCGGTGGACGGCGATGGCGAGAGTCGGGCATCGCTGGCGCTGACGTGCGAGCGCGGCGGCAACCTCCTTCTCGACCTGACCCTGGATGACACTCTCACGCGCGCCCGGGCGATGACCCTGGAGCCGCTCAGCCGCTCCCCGGTCAGCGGTCCCTGCGCCGAGCGCTGATGCTTCCTGGGCGCCGCGGGGTCGTCGCTTGCGCGGCTCCTGCGTCGCGAGGTGACTGCGCTGCGACATCTGCAGCGCCCGCTGCAGGTTCTGCAGTCAGGGGCTGACGGGACGCATCACCAGGACAGATGATTCCGTTGGTGAGTCCCGAAGTTTTGTCCTGGCATAAATCCTGCTTTTGCCTCTGCCGAGAACACGCGGGGCCCTGCCGGCCCCGTTCGACAGCACTTCACTTCATTCACAGGAGCTCCCATGAAGTCCTCATCTCGGCGTGCCATCCTCAGATCTCTTGGCGGTTTTGGGACCCTGGCTCTGTTTGGCTGCGGCAGCGGCGCGAGCTCCGCTACAGAGCCCAGTACCGGCTCGACTTCACCCGACGCCGGCACCGCGGGCGGCGATGGCAGCATCTCCGCCGGCGGCTTCGCGGTCGGCTCGGGGGCCTTTCTGGCCGACAAGGACTACGGCAACCCGTTCCAAGGGGGCCTGGGCGCCGCCTGCACCGCCTATATGTCTTCGACCAAGGGACCGTGCCACTCCAATACCTACCTGCGCAAGGATGTGACCGATGGACTCATCGGTCTGCCGACGCGGTTTGAGTTCCTGGTGGTCGACACCGCATGCAACCCGGTGAAGAACGCCTTCGTCGAGATCTGGTACGCCTCGCCCGCCGGCACCTACTCCAAGGCGGCCGAGGTGATCGACTCTGGCACCGGCTATGGGGGCTCGGGAGCGGATCTCAGCACCGCGTTCTGCACCGGAAACAACGCCGAGGCCCTGGCGTCCAAGTGGCTGCGCGGCTTCCAGATAAGCGGCGCCGACGGCCGCGTCACCATCGACGGCATCTTCCCCGGCTGGTACGCGAGCCGCACCACGCATGTGCACTTCATCATCACCGCCAGCGGCCACAGCTCAGCCACCTCGCAGCTGTTCTTTGACGAGGCGCTGACCACGGCGGTCTACACCCAGCACGGCGCTTACAGCGCGCGCGGCAACAAGGACACCACCAACGCGAGCGACAATGTCGCCCGCGGGCTCACGCTCAGCACCGTGCTCATGACCGTGTCGCAACAGAGCGACGGAGCGCTGTTGGCATCCAAGACCCTCACCATCGCCTGAAGTGGCATCGCCCTCGGGGGCCGGCGCTCGCGCGAGCTGCCGCGGGCAAGCGTTCCCCAGGCCTTCCGCGAGACCTCCACCAAGTCCCCTCAGCCACTTCTGGTCGGCTCGCGGACCTTGAGCCGACGAACCTCTTTCTTCCCGACGACGATCCCGACCGCGTGCGGCTGCTCGACTTTGGCATCGCCCGCCGCCAGACCATGGCCAAGGCGATGACCCAGACCGGGCGGGTGATGGGGACGCCGGAATACATGGCGCCCGAGCAGGCCCGCGGCCTCCGCGACCTGACGGCGGCGGCGGATATCTTCTCCCTGGGCTGCATCCTGTACGAGTGCCTGGCCGGCGAGCCGCCGTTTGTCGCCGAGCACCTGGCCGCGGTGCTGGTGCGGATCTTGTTTGACGAGCCGACGCCCATCGCCGAGCGGCGCCCGGGGCTCTCCGAAGCGGTGGCGGGGCTCGTCGGACACATGCTGCGCAAGGAGCCGGGGCAGCGGATCGCCGACGCCGCGGAGCTCGTGCAGGCGATGACGGGGCTCGGTGAGGTCGCCGAGCTGCAGCTGCTGCCCCGGCTGGCGGCGCCGCCCCACACGCCGTCCACGTTCGCCGAGAACGAGCAGGTCTTGTTCAGCCTGGTGGTGGCCGCCGGTCCCAAGTCCGAGACTCCAACCGAGTTCCCGCCCCCCACCACGGCGACCCCGCTTGGAGCCGAGCGGCGCACTGCGCTCCTGGCCGCGGTGCGCGAGCTTGGGGCGCGCGCCGAGTTCCTCATGGATGGGGCGCTGGTGGTGACCCTGCCGCAGACCGGCAGCGCGACCGACCAGGCGGCGATGGCAGCGCGGGTGGCGCTGATGATCAAGGATCGGTGGCCCGAGGCGGGCGTCGCGGTGAGCACCGGACGCGGCGCCAGCCAGGGCCTGACCACAGTGGGCGACGTGGCCGATCGGGCGGCGCGGCTGCTGCAGCGGCGCACCGGCGGCGCGACGGCGGCCAGCACGCCGAGCGGGGTCTGGCTCGATGAGCTGTCGGCGCGGCTGCTCGGGCCGCCGTTCGCGGTGTCCAAGACCGCGGAAGGCCTGCTGCTGCTCGGCGAGCAGCAGCAGGGCGATGACAGTCGCCTGCTGCTCGGCAAGCCGACGGCGTGTGTCGGGCGCGAGGTCGAGCTGGCGACCCTGGAGGCCCAGCTCAGCGGCTGCATCGAAGACGGCGAGGCCCGCCTGGCGCTGGTCACCGCGCCGCCCGGCGTGGGCAAGTCGCGCCTACGTCACGAGCTGCTGCGCCGGGTCGAGCGCCGGAGCGAGCCAGTCACCGTCCTTCTGGGCCGCGGCGACCTGCTCAGCGCCGGCACTGCCTACGGGATGGTCGGCCGGGCGATCCGCCGGCTGTGCGGCCTGTCGGGCAGCGAGCCGCCGGAGGTGCAGCGGGAGCGCTTGCGCCAGCGCGTCTCCGAGCACGTCCCCGCCGGCGAAAAGGAGCGCGTCGGGGTGCTGCTGGGAGAGCTCTGCGGTATCCACTTCTCTGACGACGAGAGCCCCGTGCTGGCCGCCGCGCGCAAGGATCCCAAAGGCTGGCCCGAGCGCCTGCGGCGGGCGGCGCTCGACTGGCTGGCCGCCGAGTGCCAGGCCGCGCCCGTGCTGTTCGTGCTGGATGATCTGCACTGGGGCGACGAGCTGACGGTCGGCTTCCTGGATGAGGCGCTGCGCGAGCTACGCAGCGCTCCGCTATTCGTCCTTGTGCTGGCACGTCCGGAAGTGCACACCGTGTTCCCGCGACTGTGGCAAGACCATCGGCCGCAAGAGATCGCGCTCAAAGGCCTTAGCAAGCGTGCCTGCGAGCGCCTGATCCTGCAGGTCCTCGGCAAGCAGGTGCGCCCCGAGACGGTAGCGGCGATCGTCCAGCAGTCGGCGGGCAACGCACTGTTTCTGGAGGGGACAGTGCGTCCAGCCAAGGCTACGTGTTCTTTCCGTCGCTGATGCCGCTGGCTCATTTGACGACCGGGGCTCAAAACACCACTTTCCCCACCACTTTTTCCGGCCAGCGGGACCTGCAGCCCAGCCACCTGGACGACCTTGGCGATGCTCTGCCGCATCTCTTCGCCGCTGACCGTGCTGTAGTGCTCGTGCATGCGCTCGGTCAGGTGGCCGCTGAGCGCCATAGAAACCACTTGCGAGACCCCGGCGCGGCGCAGCAGGTCCTTGTTGGTGCGGCGCATGCCATGGGGGGTGAATCGCTTGCCGAGCCCCACGGCCAGAGCCGCGCTGGCAAAAGCGCGCCCCAAGGTCGAGCGGCTGATGATCTTCCCCGTGCGGCCCGGAAAGAGCAGTTCCGATTCCTGCATCGGCCCCGGGCTCAGGCGATCGATATGCCAGCGCAGAAGATCGAGCATCTCAGGCGGCAGCTCGATGTCTTGGTCGAGCCCTGTCTTGGTGCGCTCATTGACCTGCTGGCCGATCGTCGCGGAGCGGCGGTTGAGCAGCACGCCTCGCTCGAGCAACAGATCGGGCGTCGGTCCCTGCCGACGCAGCGAGCAGGTATGCCACCCGGTAGCGATGCCTAGCGCGGCGAGGGCGAAGTGCTGCGGGTACAGCTGATATATGCCCAGCAGAAAGCGCAGCACCTCCTCCTCGCGCAGCGCGTTGGGCTGCTCCCGCGTGTAGGTACGGTGGCTCGAGGCATCGAACAGATCGACGCCGCGCGCTGGATCGTAGCCGGCTTCATGGTCTCTGACCCAAGCCGATACAATCGTCTTGAGCGCCTTTAGCCGCGTGTTCGCCGTGTAGGGTGTGATGGTGCCGCAGGCTACCAGCTCAGCCAGCTCCTCCCGCCACTTGATGACATCCGCTCGGCGAAGCTGGTCCATATAGAAATCGCCGAATGCCGGTAGCAGGTGGCACTTGAGAACGAAGCGCCACGAGTGCCGCGTAAAGGCGGAGCCCAGAACTGCCGTGCGCACGCGGCGCTCAAACAGCTGATGCGCCCAGTCGCCGAAGCGAAGCCTCTGGCGCGGCTGCTCTGTGGCTCCAGCCTTCACGTCGTGGATGAGCTGCTGGAGCTGCGCGTAGGCCGTAAGGGCCGTCTCGGCTTGGTGCAGCACTCTCCGGATCTCGACTTTCCTGCCCGTGCGCGGATCGGTCGGTCGAGCGCGGACGAGGTACGTTCCAAGAGCGCTGGCTGACCAACGTCGTCGGAAACGTCCACCAGCAGGTGAAATACGCGATACTGGAGTATGCCGAAGATATGCACGCCGGGCGGCTCTCCATACTCGGGGCGGTTTATGACTTCCGAGATGACCTGAAGCAGGGCGCCGGCAGGCTGGTCATCGTCAACCTCAACGGCGAAACCGATCCAAAGAAGATCACGGCAGCGCTCGAGCTGCCCGAGCTCCATACAAACCAGAGCCAGCCCTGACTGCTGCTCTGGGGTCGTATCGGGTGACCCGTAAGTGACTGAATGCCACTTGCGCTCCTAATACCCACGCCGTCGAGCCCCCCCCCCCTTACGTAGTCCCAGGCCGAGAACCGTCGGAGGAGCGCTTGGCCAGCTCAGTAGCGATGACAGTCTGGTGGAGATCACTCCGCTGCCGTCCACATTTCATCGCTGCGATCCGCAGAGCTGGCGGTATCGCTGCGGATTGTAGCCCGAAGGTAAGTCTCGGCGATGTCCGTCTCATTAAGGTATCCGACGATGTGCTTTGTTTCATCGACCACTGGTAGCTCGCGGAGTCCACTTGTCAGCATTCTTTCCGCTGCGGTCCGCAGGTTGTCGCGAGGATCCACGGTGATCAGCGACTGCATGAGGTCAGCGGCTACCAGCCACTGGGTGTCTTCACCCTGGCTCGCCAACAGCCGTAGGTCATCGGCCGAGATGAGTCCAATGACGACGTTTTCGGCATTCACGACCGGGAAGACAGTCTGCACTGCCTCCTTAGCAATCTGGCGGATCAAGTCACTCGCCGATGTTCCCGGTCTCAAGGTGATGTAGCTACTCTCCCGATTGACCAGTCCGTCGACGCGGAAGGACTTCAGCAGGTCAAGCAGCGGTGCCTCCTGATGCACCGGCGAGTCACGCAGTGTCGGCACCTGCGCCTCGTAAAGCGTCCTTTTTCGGAGCGCGACAAAGGCGATGCCCTGCGCCAGCATCAGGGGCACCAGGAGATCATAATTGCCTGCCAGTTCGCAGACCAGCACCAGGGCTGACAACGGCACATGCGCAATGCCGCCATAGAACACGCCCATCCCGACGAGCGCGAAGGCCCCCGGGTCGATGCGCGGATCGTGTAGCATCAACTGAGCTGCGCGTCCGAACGCCCCGCCGAATAGTCCTCCGATGGCCAAAGAGGGTGCGAAGTCGCCGGCGCTGCCCCCGGAACCAATCGTCAGGGACGAAGAGACGAGCTTGGCCATTGACAACAGGACAAGCAGCCAGACAGAGCTCCAGCCTTGCGGTAGCCACGGAGCTCCGGAGATGGCCATCTGCACCGCTCCGTAGCCACCGCCGAGGATTCCCAGTCCTTGGCCCGGTTGATGGATCCGGCTGCCGACCAGAATGATGATGGGCACAGAGAAGAGCCCCAGCAGTATCCCGCCAATGGCTGGGCGCACCCAGGCTGGCCCCGGCATTCGTGTAAAAAGCGCTCGGACTGTGCGGAAGCATCGCAGGAAGATTGCAGCCACCAGCGCAATGGCCAGCGCCAGCAGCGCGAATAGCCAAAGATGAGCCGGGAAAAATGGGAAGCGAGCCGCGTGGGAAAAGAGCGTACTCTCCCCAAAAAGGGAGATCACCACGGAGTAGGCGACGACGCTGGATAGTACGGATGGGATCAAGGCGTCCGATTCAAAGCCGTCACGATAAAGCACCTCGACAGCCAGAAGCGCCGCGCCGAGAGGGGTACGAAATACCGCGGAGATTCCTGCAGCCACCCCAGCGACCAGCAGGATGCGCCGCTCGCGCTTGCTGACCTGCAGAATGCGGGCGACCGCCGAACCGAGCGCCCCGCCGATGAGCATGGTCGGGCCTTCGCGTCCCCCCGCCCCGCCAGTGCCTAGCGTGCATAGCGAGGCTAGCCACTTCAGCCAGATGACTCGTCGGCGCACGATCCCTGCCCGCTGATGAAAGGCTTCGATCATCGCGTCTGCGCCCCCGCCCTGAATTTCAGGAGCAAGGCGTGTTAAGAGTCCGCACAGGAGCCCGCCGGCTGCCGGAAGTAGCACCAGGACCCAGGGACGGAACACAGGTACTGTATGAGAATGTACCTCCGGCTCACCGTGAGCCCGCAATGGCAGATAGCCTGCGAGATCCACCAGGAGTAGCTGTTGGGTGTGCTCAATGGCCATGAGGAAGGCCGCGCCGAGAAGTCCAGCCGCGATGCCGACCATCGCGGCGTGAAAGAGCATTCGTCCGACAAAGCGGAGATCCAGAGTTGCCTGCTCTGAGAAAAGGAGTGGCAGCAGAGTGCGCTCGCCCTCGTGCCACCATTTCTTGAAGATCACCCGAACGCCCCGTTGCGGCGGTTTCTTATTCATTGTGGTTGGACTTGAGAATAGTGGAACGAGCAGAAGTTGTTCAAATATCTTTGCTCGCCAACGAGGCTAGCATCCTTTGCGGTCGGCCTGGCTGGCCCGCTGTATGCTAGGTTCGGATCCTGGATCCGAGTAGAGTTCCGGCGACAGCCCCGTTCGATGCTCGGCGTGGACCGCCGGACGATCTACCGCAAGCTCGAGCGCTATCATGAGAGTTCCTAGTCAGGTGGGCAAGCTCAGACATCGAGGGTTCTCCTGTAGGTTTGCGCCACCTCGCGTCTGCCCCTCTCCTAGCTGGGCCGATGTGTGTAGAACTAGGTCCGTGCCTACTTCGAACAGCAATTCTGTCCAAGTGAGGCAAAATTGTCCGAGCCACGCAGCGCTGCGGTGCACCGATTCCTGGCAAGCCGCTTGCAAAGGCAAGCCGCTTGCAAAAGAGACAATGGAGAGCGATGAGCGTTAGGCTGGGCCGCGGGTGCGGCGCCGGCCTGGCCTCCAAAGGAAATTGATCATGAGCATGACATTCATCGGGCCGGCTGGCTCCTGCGAGTTTCCCTGGATCCAGTACGCGCTCTTGCACGATAACGTGCTGCATCACTTCAAGCACAAAGAGACAGCTGACAGGTTCCGCGAGCTTCATCGCGCCAGTGAGGCGTTAGGCGGTCGCACCGTAACCGTCTCGGCCATGCGGCTGCGTGAGGAGCTAAGCCAGGCGCAGGCGCTGTGCACGGTGCCCGTGGAGAAGCTCGCCATCAGCGCTGAGACCCAGGCCATTCTCTCGGTGCAGCTCGCGCAGCGGACGGACGGGCTGCTGGAGCTCGGAGGTCCAGGGATACGTCTGCCCTGGACCATCGCCGAGCCTCAGTCGCTCGGCGACATTTTTGGCAACCTTGTCGCTGGCCTGCTGGATATCACCTGCGGTGCCAAAGAGTCGGATCTTGTTGAAATCATAGATTGTTGAATGCCTGGGCAAGTTGTGGGGATTTTCGCTGGCTCTATACGCCAGGATGCGCTTGAAGCGCGATGAACAAGATTATTCGCTTAGGAGTCAGGAAGTTCGAAGTCGTCTAAAAGGGCCTGTGTGGTGCGCGGCCCGTACAGGAATACAGACCCTACTTCGCCAAGCTCAAGCAGGCGGCAAAAATATTACCGCGAAGCGGTAAGAAAAATGTCATCCAGAACAGCAGCGGTTGAATTATCGTGGTTCTCGTTCACCGCCAGCAGGGGTCTGCTCGTCGATAAATCAGGAACCTGATCTGGATCGCAAGTTGCAATGGCCCTGCGCTGAATGCGCGCTCCCAAAGGGACCGAGTTTGGATGAGGACTTTCGCATGGAGCTGACTAGCAAGCCTTCCACGCTGTCGCTTGAGCCACTGCTGGCGACGGCGCTTCTGGGTCCAGGATGCGGGCTGGTGCCCACCGCTGCGGTCTTGGCACAGGCGCAGCCCCTGTGCAATGATCCCTTGGGTCTGTTTGCGCTGGCAGAGATGACCCTGCTGGCCCTGCTGGCCGTTGGGATGTTGGCAGGCGTCCTCGTCAGAGCCATTGCTACCTGGTCTGCTGAGCAACGCAGCACGACGGGCTGACGTACAAGTTGCCGCGGTGAGCCCATCTCGCAGCGACCTCTCATAGGCCAGCTTGTAGTCGCTGGTATGCTCCTTGCAGAATATCGGGGGATGAGTGCGCGCTCACATACACTCTCTTGCCCGCGGATTTACTCCAGCCTGGCCTGTGCTGCTTCCATGCTGCTTGCTGCGCTCCTCGCAGTGGGGCTTGGTCGACCTCCTGTCGAGATCTCGCTCGACGAGCGTCCCCATCAGTCACCGATTCGCGCCCCACGATGTGAGAGCACCCATGCGCAGGTTCCGCTGCCAGAGCTCTCGATGGCTGCCCTGCTGCCCGGACGCTGCTTCGCGACCCTTATCGAGCGTATGCTGCCTGGCGCCGCCCTGCGGTTCGGGCTGCGGGCTGCAGCGGCATGGCGGCTGACAAGCGGAGACGCACCGCTGCTGCCTCGGCTTCTGGATGACTGCGCAGACCGCGAGTGGTGCCGCCAGGTCATAGGCGCCCCTGTCCGAATCGGTGACCCCAGCACCGCCGCTGCTCTGGTCGCACGGCCGAAGGACCCCATATTGCAGCGAGACACGAGCTGCGCGCTCGGTCAAACCGTGGGACCGGAAGCGGTCGCCCCGCTGGTAGACTGCCTGCTACATCATGAGAGCTCGCGCGCCCGCATCGAAGCCGCACGGGCGCTCCGGCTGATTGGCGGGCCGCTCGTCAAGTACTCCCTGTGCCATGCCGCCTTGGATGATCCTGAGCAAACGGTGCGCGAGGCTGCGTTTAGAGCCTGGATGGACTTGGCCGGTTCAGGGATGCGGGGTGGGAACACGCCACTAGGAAAAGTGCGCCGCTGAGAATTTGAGCTCCGGCTGCCGAGCCATTGTGCCGGTCGCTCAAGCGTCTGCACCCGACGGATCGCAGCATTTTTGCCACAGCTCGACAAAATGCCACAACCAACTTGGTCAGCGGGGCCGGTACGGGCACCGTAGCTGCCGCACCGCATCCCCGCCGCCACGGTTGCAATGAGGCCGGACAGGTGGAGCTGATCGGCGAGGATGAAGCTGCCGTAGGCTGCGATCGTGGTCAGCGTGACCTCGATCATCGGGTCGCTTACCCGCTGCGTCAGCTTGGAAGCCAGCTAGCCTATGAGGACGCCGACTAGCCTGCCCAGGCCGATCACGCGCACGAAGTCCAGCGCCGCCCCGGCAAGCGTGGAGGGAGTGTAGCCCGGGCTGGAGGAAGAGGAACCGATGGCGCCAGCGGCTGCCCCGTTCGTCAACCCATGAGCAAGGAGAGCCGTTTTGGTCGTTTTTGCGGAGGTGGCAGCCGCTGGCAGAGAGAACTTCAGCAAACGCGATGCCAATGAAAGTTTCAGGGGACCAGTGGCTTCTTGTCGCCCCTACCTGGCCTCTTGGGCGGCGCTGAAGTCCCAGTTCCAGGTCGCTTCGCCGCGGCGCTTGTCGCCGGGTTGCAGGATGACTCCGTCGAGGTTGGCAATAACGCACTGGCCTACTGAATCAGGCGCGGTCGTGCTGGAGATCTTCTTGAGCTGCGGATTCTTGTTGATGAGGGCGACCACTTCATCGAGCAAGCTGTGTGACTCCGGCTTGATGGTCACCGGAGCAGACTATGAAGCCGGTCTACCTTATTTTTCCCCTGGCATGTTCCGGGACGAGACAACTGGATCTCCCTATAGAGGCCTGGACGCATCTGCACAGACGACGTGGACTTTATAGCTTGCCATGAGACCGAGGGTGACTAAGGTGGGCATCTTGTTACGCACAGGCTGTTTAGCAAGTGCTGGGCCCAATGAGATTCCCGAGCCCCACGCCGGCTCACCGTCGAAGGTTCACCGCAAGAAAATCTTCCTATGACAACAGCAGGCGAGTGAATGGTTCACCATGCGGACGAAGTGGCTGGTGTCCAGCATCGAGAATGCTTCTCCCTATCAGAGAGGGAGCCTAGAGCTGCGCCCAGCGGGAGTTGGCGCGGGCGATGAAGCCAGCTGGATCCTTATCGAAGACCTTCTCGATGTCGGCGTTGAAGTTGAGGTAGAGCTTGCCGTCGACGATCTTCCAGCCGCTGGCCGGATCGACGTCGAACAGCTTGCCGTTGGCCACGCCCCAGGTACAAAAACCACCAAACTGCGGCACATACTTCTCCGGCTTGGCCTTGAACAGGTCGCGGTGGGCAGAGGACGCAAACTGCCACTTCACGCCCCCGAACTCGACCACGTAGGACTCGCTGCCTTTCTCGGGCCTGCCATCGGTGAAGTAGCTGACCACATCATAGCCTTTGGCCCCAATACCGGCGTAGAGGCTGTTGTACGCACCGCCGGCCTTGAGGTCCGCAAAGGCGGCGCTGCCGAGCAGGGAGATCCCGAGGACTACGGCACCGAGAGTACGCGAAAAGAACACTGACATGATGAGCTCCTTGGAACGAAGAGATGGGGTAGGCGTTCGTGCTGACATGGGTTGGAATTGCAGCCTGCGTGCCATTGCCGCAGTCTTGGCGCAGCTCGTTGATATGCGACGGAATATCGGGCCAGGGTGGCCCAGCGGCGGCCAGTCCAGGAGCGCGAAATTTCGCGGGTTCACGAAATCTCGTTGCCTTGGCCACGAGTTCTCGTGGACTATGAGCCCATGCTTTCGTCCAGCGGCCCGCCGGGCCTCCTTGCCGATCCAAAGCGTCTGCTGCTGGACATGGCGCAGCAGCGCAGTGCCAAAGAGCTGCTCTGGCTGGTGGTGAAGCGCCTGGGCGAATCCCCACAGGTCGCAATGGCCAGGATCTGGCTGCTGCGTCCGGGGTCGGGCTGTGCGACCTGTCCGATGCGCGCTGAGTGTCCCGACCAGACCACCTGCCTGCATCTTGTCGCCAGCGCCGGCACGTCGGTCGGGCAGCCGGGCGAGCACTTCTGCCGAATCGACGGTGCCTTCCGCCGCTTTCCGCTCGGGATTCGCAAAGTCGGGCTCATCGCTGCGAGCGGTCAGCCGGTCGAAGCCCCAGATCTTTCCGCCGGGGCTGACTGGATCATCAGGCCGCAGTGGATCAAAGCGGAGAAGATCCAGGGGTTTGGCGGGCAGCCGCTCATTGCCAGAGGTGAAGTGCTCGGGGTGCTGGGGGTCTTCAGCCGGATGGCGATTGATGAAACGAGCCTGGATTGGCTGCGCATGATCGCCGATCACGCCGCCAACGCCCTCGCCAACGCAAAGGCCTGGGAAGAGATCGCCGAGCTGAAGAAGCGGCTGGAGCTGGAAAACGAATACCTGCTCGAAGAAGTCCGGGCAGGCGGGTCCTTTGGCGAGCTGATTGGTCAGAGCACCGCGCTCGATACCGTCAGTCGGCAGATCCAGCTCGTAGCGCCTACGGACTCGACGGTCCTCATCCTGGGGGAGAGCGGAACCGGAAAGGAGCTGGTTGCCCGCGAAATCCATCGCCGCAGCAATCGCGCCGACCGGCCCCTCATCAAAGTCAACTGCGCCGCTATAGCGCGCGAGCTTTACGACAGCGAGTTCTTCGGCCACCTAAGAGGTAGCTTCACCGGCGCGCTCCGCGACCGGGTCGGACGGTTCGAGCTCGCTGACGGGGGTACGCTGTTTCTAGACGAAATCGGAGAGATTCCGCTCGACCTGCAGAGCAAGCTGCTCCGAGTCCTGCAGGAAGGTGAGCTGGAGCGTGTGGGCGAAGAGAAGACGCGCAAAGTCAATGTCCGCATCATCGCTGCGACCAATCGTGACCTGAAAGCAGAGAGCGAGGCTGGACGTTTCCGCAGCGATCTCTATTATCGACTGAGCGTTTTCCCTATCACGATTGCGCCGCTGCGGCTTCGCAAGGACGATATTCCGCTGCTGGTGAAGCACTTTCTGGGTCAGCTCGCGCGGCGAATCGGACGACCGATGCCATCACTGACTCTTGCGGATCTGGAAGAGCTGCAGCGCTACGACTGGCCTGGGAATATTCGGGAGCTGCAGCATGTGCTGGAGCGCGCAATCATTACCTCCAGCAGCGGCAGGCTGAGGCTCGACCTGGGACAAAAGGAGAGAGGCCCGCGAGTCGTAGCCGCCGCCACTCAAGAGACGTCCCGCTCAATAATGACCGACGCCCAGCTGCGCGCGCTGGAGGCCGACAACATTCGACGGGCCCTGCTGCAGACTAAAGGAAAGCTCTATGGCCTGGGGGGAGCGGCTCAGCTGCTCGGCCTGAAACCAACAACGCTCGCATCGCGAATGAAGAGTCTTGGCATCCGTACCTCGGTATCCATCGAGCAGGGAGACCCCCGCCGAGTCCGCAGATAGCGCTGCATTCCCTCCCGGAGCAGAACAGACTGCTACGGCCAGATGCCGCAGTCGGCATACAGGCGATAAGACCCGCGGTCCATCTTCACCGGAAAGTTGACGGTGATTTCGTTCTTGGGCTGCCCGAGGATCAAGGCGATCTCCTCAGGCAGATTGAGGAGCCGGGCCGCCCTGGCGACGTGGCCCGTCGCAATTTCGCTCAGGCTGCGGCTGGGGGAGTCAGCCGACTCGTGCGGAGCCGCAGCGCTCTCCCGCGGATCCAATGTCGTACTGGAGGCTTCTTCATGCCACCTGACGGGGGTTCGATCTCGATGGGGCTCTGCGCTCTGGGTCGACGGCATTCAAAGATGTAGAAGCAAGTTGCAAGCCAATCCCAGGTGCAGGCTCGCGCAGGGGTTGGCATCCGGGCCTGGCGGCGGCAGCTGCCTTGGCGCAAGGCGTGCTAGGCTGCCCCATGATGAAGACCCGCCTGCAACACGGGCTCGGCTTGGCTGCGCTGCTCGTGCCGGTTCTGGCCATCGGGCTTGTGGACTGACTGGTGTGGGCCACGAATCTCCGCGCTTCTTTTCTCAATTACTCTCGCTGGCGTTCATGGCGGCGACAGCGTTCTGGACCACAGCGTACGAACAATATCTGGAGCGTCGCCCAGCAGGGCAGGGCGCTGACCTGACCGTAAGGTGGAACGCCACCGTGCGGGCTGGTCTTTCTCATCGCGGTCGGGCAGTTCACCGCGCGGGTGCGCCACGTACGAAGAGCTCCATGAGCTCCTCAACGTGAGACGACGGCGCGGATCGCCACCGTGGAACAGCTCCCGCCATCGCGGCCAGCCATGGTCGGCCAGATCTCCATCAGGCATCGCCCACGAGATCGGGACCCATGCTGTCGCAAGTGCGCCGACTGATTACCGAGCCGGACGCGACCCTGGACGAGTCGCGCACACCACGGCAACGAAAAATCTTGGGCGAGCGAGCGCGTCGCCTCGATCATCCGCCAGCTGCTCGGCTTCGCCCGCCAGCGCGCGGCCGCAGCGCGACCAGACCAACTCCTTGATCTCGCCACTCGCGTCCTTGGCATGCTGCGGCGCTGGCTGGCGCAAGCGGCAGGTCGACTCATCCTCGATAGGCATAGCGTCCCCGGCGACCACCCCTTCGATGCCGATACAGATTGAGAACTGGCCTTTGGGCAACCCTGGTCCTCAACGCGATTCAGCCATCACCGAGGAAGGTCGTGTTCGCGTCGCGGTTTGCCAGATCTACAAGGCCGCGCCAGCGATCCGGCGGCAGATCAGGCGAATATATGCAGTGCTCAAGGTCGGGATAACGGAACGGGAACATAGCAATATCGCTGATCTTGAGCACCACCACCACTCTGCTGGTGAGGCACCAGGCTCAACATCAATCACCACTGAGATAATCTGCCGCGATCAGCAGCAGGATCAGGGTCGAGCGAACCATGGAAGGGGCCAGTTCAGTGTTTCTGCCGATGTCGCCCCAAGTCCGGCCCCGCCGCGCTGGAAACTGCGGTGCTCATCGATGACGATGATCGCGGCATGTGCGAAACTGCTGGATCGGCCTGCGCAAGCGCGGCACGAGGTCTGGCGCAGCTGGCGCTGCCTTCTGCTCAAGAAGAGCGTATCGAACAATCGTCGTCGACCTCAACATGCCGGGCTCAAGGGCACCGAGCTGTACGGCAGGTGCTCGCCAATCGTCTGCCGGTCATCATCATCACCGCCTTTGTAGCCTGGGAGACGCGATCGCCGCCGATGGCAGCACGGCTTTCTACGGTAAAGCCGCTGAGGTCGACGCTGGCGCTGGCGCTGCAGCGGGCGGTCAGCACCGCGCCCTGCGCGAAGAGGTACGCTGCTGCGGCGAGCGGTCACTCGTCTGGCGGTTCGAGGAGCTCATCGGCAGCAACCCGGCGATGCGGCAGGTCTGGCCCTGGTCGGGCAGGTGGCGGAGACGGACGGTCGTTATATCCGCCGGCGAAAGCGGCGCGGCGGGCTCGGCGCGCGCGATCCACCAAAGAGTCCGCGGCGACCGACCCGCCTGGTTGCGTCAACTGCCTCGGCGCTGCCGAAACGCTGCTGGAGAAGTATGCTGGGCCGCCTGAAACGTCCACCGGCGCGGGCGGCGCGCAAGGCTCTTCCAGCACGAAGGGCGGCGCTGCTGCTCGGCAAAATCGGCGACTTGCCGCTGGCGTACAGCGAAAGCTTTCCTGCGCGCCTTGCAGGAGCGGCGGGTACGCCCGGTCGCTGGCGGCACCGAGATCCCCATCGACGTGCAGATCGCGCCGCGACCAACCGTGACCTGGAGGCGGCGATGAAGGGCACCACTTCCGCGACGTCGCTGCTGCCCGTCGTAGTGCAGGTGACTCTCTCCCGCCTTGCGCAACCGCGACGGGACGTGCTGCTGCTCGCGCAGCGCAAGCGGACCTGTGCGCGGCGCGGCGTAGCAGGCGGTCATCGGGATCTCCCTGAGCCGGCAAGGCGACTGCTCGGCTACGCCTGGCCAGGCAACGTGCTGACGCCGCTGCATCGAGCGCGCGGTCGCGCTGACTATGATCAGATTGGTGTCGACGACTTGCCGGAAAAAGTGCGGGACCATCGGCCGAAGCTCAGCTCGTGCTCACCAGTCCCGACGCCTCCGAGCTGGTTTCGCTGGAGGAGATCGACGACGCTACATCCTGCACGCGCTGGAGATTCTCGGCGGCAACAAGGCCCTGGCGGCGCAGGTGCTGGGAGTGGACCGTCGCACCCTCTACCGCAAGCTCGAGCGCTACCAAGAGAGTTCCTAGACCTGGGCACGCGGCCTGCATTTTTGCCACAGTTTGGCAAAATGCTGCAGACAAGGCGGTCGCGGTTGCTCGGGCCGCCTTGGGGGAAGGGAGGGGCCGGTGCCCGCCAGCTTGAGCTTGCGCAGCAGCAACTTCATGCTCAGCCCCTGCAGAAGGATGGAGAGAATGACCACGCCAAAGGTCATCGTGACCAGCAGATCGCGGTGCGCAAAGTCTCTGGGGAGCGCCAGCACCAGCACCATCGACAGGCCCCGCGCAGCCCGCCCCAGGTAAGCCCGGCGCTCCAGGACCATGGCATCGTCTCGCGCGTGCGGCGCAGAAATAGCGTCGCCAGGCAGACGAGCACGGCGCGACCCAGGGTGACCACCAGGTATGCGACCAGGATCGCCTGCCACGAGCGTACAAGAGCGCTTACGCGCACCTCGAATCCGATGAGCAGAAAGACGATCGAGTTCAGCGCGAAGGCGACATACTCGCAGAAAGACTCGACGGCGATCCGCGTCGATGGGCTCATGCCGGTGCGCGCTCCGTAGCTGCCGCACATCATGCCCGCAGGAAAGGTTGCGATGATTCCCGACAAGCGACGACGAACCGCCGGTCACGACCGCCAAGCTCAGGGTAAAGAATACCACCGCGGTGCCATCGTTCAGCAGGCTCTCACCTTCGACCAGAACCGTCAGCCGCTGCGGCGCGCCCAGACTCTTGAAGAGCGCCACGACGGCAATCCTGTCTGCGGTGGCCTGGGACGTACGGGTCCGCGGCCAGGTGCAGAGCATCCTGGATTTAGAAATTCCGCGCGAGCGAGCGGTACAGAACACCCTGCTGGTAATGCAGGGGCATATAGGCCTACGGGTAGTGCTGGTCGCCAAGCCAGCTCGGGCCCGTGAGCTTGAAGCGCGCCTGCGGCTGCGCATCGCCCAGGTCTCTGGAGTGGAGCCGGTCATCCACGTGTTGGCCGTTCCGGATGAGCAAGCGGTGCGGGACGCCGCGCTTGCCCTCACCACGCCGCACCCCGCGCCGCTGCCACCGGAGCCCGACATTTTCGCCCTGCAACGCCTCTTAGGCGAGCGGCTGCTGGCAGAGTGGCCCAAGGGCGCCGCTGGAGCACTGCTTGACTGGCGCCTTGGGACCGACAAAAACGGCGCCGTAGTCGAGGTGACCCACCTCGGCCCAGCGCTCGGAGCCGCCGCAGAGCAGCTGCTTGAGCGCCGCCTGGACGAGGCGCTGCACGGCCCGGTGCACCTGCAAGATCGAGCGCTCGATGCAACCGAGCACGAAGTGAGTTTGGATGATGAGGATAAGCTGTGGCGTGACCTTCTGGCCGCAATGGCAGCAGTGAGGGCTCAATCCGGGCTCGGACTCTGCCTGTGGCTGCCGAAGGTCGAACCGTCCAAGACGGCAAGCCTGGCGGACCTCCAAGATCGAGCGGTCATCGCCGCGATGCACGCGGCCGGAAGTACCCTGGGGACTCGGGTGACGATCCTCGAAGCGGAGCGACCGCACTTTCGGGTAAGTCAGGAACCGTGCGCCCCTCCGGCAAGCTACGACGTGCCCTTGCCTAAGCCGCCCTGGAGATGATGCGACGTTCGTGCGCTGGTCGGAGGGGGCGGCTAACCAGTTGGTCGGTTTAGCAAATCAGTATGTCGGCTGGATATCCTGCTCCAGTCCATGGAGGTGGTCGCCGAGTCTGGAAGCTCCTTCACTTTTCCCCTCACGCACTGCCCCGGCCTGGCAATATTCGCCAGCTATGCAAGCTGGCAAGTCCTGCACTTCTGCGACAGCTTGGCAAAAATGCTGCGCAAAGTTGAATCACGCCGACAGCGTCAGGTCCCAGCGATGACCGCGAGCAGCTCGTCGATTTCCTCCTGGTGACGAAGGTAGTAGACAGCTCGCGAGGTCCGTCCCCGTCCGACGTGAATGCTTAGGACGCGAGCCGAATCACAGCAAGAAAAGACATCCTCATCGGTATCGTCGTCGCCGACGTAGATCGCCGTCTCGGTTTGACAGCGGCGCATGGCTTCGCCAAAGGCGGTGCCCTTGTTCACAAGCCCATCGGGTAATACATTGTAGACAAACTTTCCCGAAACAATCCGCGCTTCCTTCAGCCTCACCAAGGCCTCCAGGATTTCTCGCCGAAAGAGGTTTGGGTTGGCACAGCTGCGATAATGGATACTTAGCGAGTACTCCTTGTCTTCGATCCATACGCCTGGTCGGTCTGTCAGACTGGTGAGCCTCGTCTTCCACTCTTTGACCCGCTCGACCAGCGCCTCAGAATCATGCCAGGGCTCAAGGCCGTGGTTGCCGAAGACTTCCCAAAGAGGAATTCCCTCCAGGCGGCGCCCCACGTCCTGCCGAGAGCGGCCCGAAAGGACCACACAACAGAAGCGCGCCGCGACCTTGTGGAGGAGCGCCCGCGTACGGGTCCGCATCTCTGCCCGAATCGGATTGTCGACTATTGGGGCTAAAGTGCCGTCGAAGTCAAAGCCCAACAAGGGCGCTTGCTTGATGCGCTCACGTAGGATCTCCCGTCCTACTCGCGTAAACAAATGTTTCATGACGGCTCTCTCGCGGACCGTTTCAGGGGCATGATGACTCCACGAAGCTGGGCCTGCCGGCGGACGGTTGCCGCATCGACCAGCATGCGGCCTGCCCAGCGGTAGACGTTGAACTCAGAGACCAGGGACCGCATGGCACGCATGCGTGCCTGTTGCTCCGGTTGTGACATCCGCAGGGCCGAGGCGAGTGCGGCGCTCGCCTCATCCAGGTCGTAGGGGTTGACGATCAAGGCCTCGGTCAGCTCACTGGCCGCACCCGTAAAGTGGCTCAGCACCAAGACTCCACGCTCGTCCTCACGGGCGGCCACGAACTCTTTGGCGACCAGGTTCATGCCGTCATGCAAGCTGCTTACATAGCAGAGGTCAGCTGCCCGCAGGTAGCGAAAGACCGTCGATGGCTCATGGTGCCCACGGGCGAAGATGATTGGACGATATCCGCCCTCGGTGCCAAAGCGCTGGTTGATGCGCTCCACCAGCGCGACCACGCTGCGGTTCAGCTCGCGGTATTGCTCGATTTCCGTGCGACTGGGGGCACCCAGCTGAATGAAGACGAAGCGGCCGCGAAACTCTGGGGCGACCTCGAGCAGCCGCTCTACGGCGAGCAGCCGCTCGGCGATCCCCTTGGTGTAATCGATCCTGTCCACGCCCACGCCGATGAGCGTATCTGGGGCAAGTCCGTGCTCAATCAGGATGGCCCGGCGACAGGTAGCAGCGTCAGGAATGTCCTTCAGATGACTGATCGGCCACTCGACCGAGATGGGATAGGCGCGCACCAGCGTGCGTCCGCCGTGCTGGACCACCGCATGCGCCGCTCGATCGATGCGAGATTCCAGGAACCGATCTACGCTATCGATGAAGTTGTTGCAGTAAAGCTGAGTGTGGAACCCGACTATGCTACTGCCAAGGAGTCCCTCCAGCAGCTCGGCATGGAACGGACAGATGCCGAAGCGTTCGGCGTTTGGCCAGGGGATGTGCCAGAAGGTAAGGATTGTCGCGCGTGGCAGACGCTGCCGGATCATTCGCGGAGCCAGCGCGAAGTGATAGTCCTGGACTAAAATGATCGGGTCGTCGCTGTCTACTTCATCGCAGACCGCGTCGGCGAACTTCTGATTCACGCGCCGATAGATCGCAAAGTCTTCGGCGCTAAATGTCGGTCTGGTATGAGCGATATGGCACAGCGGCCACAGCCCTTCGTTCGCGAAGTGGTAATAATAGCCCTTCTCCTCCTCTGGAGTCAGCCAGACGCGGCGGATGAAATAGGACTCCTTCCCGGGCGGGACGTGGACTCGATTGTGCTGGTCTACGGTCAAGTGATCCGCGCTGCCACTGCCGTGCGCGACCCAGGTGCCCGAGCAGGCGCGCATCACCGGCTCTAACGCAGTCACCAGGCCGCTTGCCGGGTGCAGAATGGCGACCCCACCATCCGCGGTGCGCTGATGTACGTAAGGCTCGCGATTGGCCAAGATGACAACCCGCTCCCCATGCAGCTGGCTGGTCAGGATATGCCGCAGCCGGGCTGGGGACCAGTTTCCCTCCTGCACGTCTTGGTGGTACTCGGTCGCGATGCGATCGACGAGCATGCGCACCTCACGCAGGAGCGGCTGGAAATCTCGGCGCTGTGAGCGACCCCGCAGCGCCTGCCGCAGCTCCTCACTCCACTCCCGCCACACCAGCCGGGCAACGACGATTGTAAACAGCGCCGCGAGCAACGTGAGGACGCCAAAGACCAGGAGTAGAAAGCGACGCGCACTGGCGATGCGGTCTTCTACATAATGCAGGTCATGGACCATGCTGATCGAGCCGAGCACAGTCGCCCCGGCTTCGACGGAAAAGGTGCTTACATGAAGCTCGACCCCGTGCAGGCGGACGAAGTGCGGCGCGGTTACCGCGCAGCCCAGCTCCTCGGGATAGGCTTCGGTCTTGACGATAATCTGACGCGCTCCGTCGCAGGCAGCCACTGCCAGCAGCCGTTCGTCGCGTACCAGCTCGGTCAGCAGTTCCTTCAGTGCTACCGGGTGCGACCATTCGCCCGTTAACGACCGCCGTGCACCGCTGACTGCCAGGCGCGCTCGCAGGCCCAGGTCCTGAGCAAACCAGACCCGCATCTGACCCTGGATGCCGAGCAGCGCGGCAACCGAAAGGGCCGACAGTCCGAGCAGCAGGACAAGTACGAAGCGCAGTGATCGAGGCATGGAACTCTCCTTCAACAGCGTTCAGCGCGCCTGTATCGGAGCTGCTGTTGGGCCGCTTGCCTCCTGAGCCCTGCAAAAAAAGCGCCATCGTAAAACCTTCAGAGAGTTGACTTGGAGTAAGAAAACGTGGGACTCATCTGCAATCCTGCATCGTCAGCTCCGCGCGACAGCAGCCAGGTGCCTGCGTGGAGCAGCAATTTTGCCCAAGTGAGGCAAAATTGTATGAGCCACCAGTGCTGCGGTGCGCCGCTCCCGCCCCAGCTCCGGCAGCGTCGGTTCTGACTTCGGCGGCGGTGTTGCCGGCGGCAGGTTCTTGGCCCTGTAGCCGCGCGCGATGCTGCGCTGACGCCAGGCACGAAAGACGCAACGTCGCCCGCAGAGCACTCCGCGGCGGTTCGGCTTTAAGATCTTTCCACACTTGGGGCAGGTTTTTTTGTCCATATCTCCAGCCTGATTCAGGCGGCGGCGAGCGATCGTTGGTTTTGCGTTGATCATGCGTTGGTTGATCGTTGTCTGTTCCGGGCGCTTTGCGGCGCGGAGCGGCCGGGCGATTTGCAGCCAATCGACTCTGCCCCGCTGGCAGGTAATAGGGCTTGCGTGCTTGCCGGCAAATACGCCGAGGGGTTTGCCAGCCACATCGGGCTGCCAATCGGACAGGGAAGCAATTCGCCTCTGATGACAAGCACTTACGGTCAGCCCCCAGGTTGGCAGGATGCATCTTGCTGGCCAATGGGTCCGAGTGGTTTGCCGGCGAATTGGTCAGACCGCTTTGCCGGCCAGAGCGACCGGGCGGCTTGCGAACAAGCCGTCCAGGGCGATTGGCTGCAAACCGTCCGGCCGCACCCCGAGAAATTTGCCGGCCAATCTTTTGGCGCCTACAGACAACGATTTCTGAAAATCGCCAACGATCCCTGCCCCTGGTCAACGATCGGCAACGATCGCCCACGATCGGCAACGATCGCTCGCCTCGGCTCAACGATCTGGCGACGAGCCGTCGACGATTCGTCATCGATTCCCGTGGCGGATCAAAAAGGCTCTCTGTCAGCTCGCAGCCAGGCGCAAGATCGATAGCGGTCCCACGAGTCGGGCAGCAGGACCACCACCGGCTCACTCACCGCGGCGCTCGCGGCGATGCGCAGCGCGGCGACCACGGCGGAGCCGCCCACCAGGAGCCCTTCTTCGCGCAGCAGCCGGCCGCACATGGCGAAGCTCTCCTCATCGGACACGCTCTGCGCGGAGTCGATGAGTGTGCGGTCGCGTAGCTTAGGCCCCCTCGGTACCGGGCCGCCCAGTGTGGACCCAGGCGGCCCAGGCCGACCCGATGGGATCGGCCAGCACGACGGGCATGACGCAGACGAGCTTGTAGCCGCGAATCGCCGCGACCAGGGCCAGCCCGGTCCCGGTGTTGCCAGCCGTCGCCTCAATCAGCGTCGCGCCCCGCTGGAGCAGGCCGCGCTGCTCGGCGTCTTGGATGATCGCGACGGCAATACGGTCCTTGACGCTGCCCCCCGGGGTTGAGATGCTCGCACTTGGCCAGCACCGGCACCTTGAGCCCCGCCGCGATATTGCGCAGCTTAACCAGCGGCGTTCGCCCAACCCGGTCCAGGATCGACATAGCGGGCGAAACTACCACAGGTCTGGGCGCCCGGAACTGCCGGCGCGGCGCGGTCACCGGAGGAAATTGGCGAGTCAGAAGGGGTACCAAGTACCCTGAGCTGACGCTCGTTCATCATCGACTCATTACAGCCGCAGGCAGCCGGCAGAGCTAATTACGTCTCGCCCGCAGAAATGCTGGTTGGCTTGTCTGCGGCTGTCGCTGCTTCCGTTGGAGGACTGCCAGCCTGCGACGCCTTGGCCTCCGCTGCCGGCTCGGCATCCGAGGCTGACTTGGCATCCGCAAACGCGGCGATGTTCGGCGGCAGCTTCGACTTCCCCAGATACTTTCGCGCTTCCCGGCGACAGGCGATGAGGGCCAGCGTCTTGTTCTCAACCGCAACGCGCCACCGCTCACGCTCCTCGTCGTCTTTGGCATGCAGGAGGGAGCGGTTGGCACCTTTCAGCTCACTCACCAGGAGCTTTTCTTGGAGCCGGCAGCGGTCGAGCATCATCCACGCCAGCTTCTCCTTCGGAGGAAGCTCTTGCACGTAGGGCTCATCGGCCTCGTCTGGCTCGGCTGCGTCCTCGGCTTGCGGTTTTTCCGACGCGGTGTCCAGACTCGGTTCAGTTGCCTGCTTGCCCATCAGGCCCTGCAGCCTGGCCACGATCTTGGCTGCTACTTCCGGATCCTCGGCGGCCTGCGTCAGCTGCGCGGAGCTCTCTAACAGAGCCTTCATGAGCTCATCCCCTTGCTGCTCGGTCATCGGCTCAGCAGGAGCGGCTGTCTGAGTCGGGCTCTGCGCGGGCGTAGGCCGTTCGGTCTTCGGCATTGAGCTGCCCTTGTTCTTATCCTTGTTCTTGCCCTTCTTCCCTTTGCCTTTCTGGCTCGCCCGCGACCGCGACGCCGTCCAGATTCCGGTTACCGACTGCAGCAGCGTAGTGCCCAGGGCGGTGAGGTCAGCGATCGGCTTCTTCGGCTCCAGGTTCTTCATTCGTTCGTGGATGAGATCTGTCGCCTGGAGCTGGGACTCCAGACTCTGCCTGCTTTGCTCGGAAATTAGTCGCTGCATCTTCAGCTGCTCGATCAGATCCTGCTTGCCGAGCTGCATGATCACTTGCCGCAGGTCCTCCAGGCTCTCGGCCATCGAGCGGAAGTGCTGGTGGAGCGCCTGGTGGCTGAGGATCCCTTCCAGGCGCAGCTCGTTGTCCATCTGCAGCTTGGCTTCTGCGACCTGATTCTTGGTGTCCTCGAGCTTCTCCTTGGAGCTTTTCGCGGTCGGAGCGGGCGGATTCAGAGCAGGCTGACTGCGCGCTGTAGTCGAAAGCGCGACGCTCTGAGGCGGCGCATCGGAAGCTCAGCCATAACTGATCGTCGCCGACGGCGGCCCCTGGGGGCCAGGCGGGACGACATGGAGCTCGTCATCATAGAACTCGACAAGGTAGGTCCCCGGAGGTGCCGAGGGATACTGCGGCGTGTGGGGCTTCTTGCACGAGAGCGGCTTTTGGCTCTGCGGCGGGTAGTAGATGGAGTCGGCCGGGCCGCGAGCGAAGAGCAGACGATAGTAGGCCCCGGCCAGCGGGCAGAGATGGGCAATTCGCTCGGTGATGGATGCGGAGTCGCTGGGCTTATTGAGGTCACTCATATTTTGGGTTTCTCCTAAATAAATTCACTGCCTGGGCCGGCGCTCACCATGGCGAGCTCAGAGCGAATCACCACTCTCAATGGAAATGATGCGAATCGGTTCAGCATACATGGCGCTGATCGCCGATGGCGTGGGCACGGGCTGCCCCACCGCGTCATAAAGCAGCGGCGTATGCTGCCCCCGCTTCGGCACGACCGGAGGCTCATAGGGGCGCAGTCGGAAGCCCGAGGTCTGGCGATGGTGGCCATCGAAGCGAAGGGTCGGGCGACTCTGGGCCGGATAGCTCCAGCTCTTCCCATCGATGAGGATGGTCAGCCGATACCAGAGCGCCTCCCGCGGGGCGCGAGTGATGAGCTGCTGCTCAAACTCCCACAGCAGGGTCGAGGTGTGCAGGAGCTTACGCGCCTTGCGCCAGGCGGCCGCATGCCGCTCCGCGCAGAAGAAGGCGTCCGCTCGCTTTGTCGCGGGCAGCTGCACGCCGCACAAAGGGCAGATGCGATCGAGCAACATGGTCCAGCCAGAATAAGTCCGGTCTCAGCAGGCGAAAGGCCGCGTCTTGCGATGGTGTCTCCAGGCGCTCATGCAGAGAGTTGAAGGAGAGACCCCATGGGACAGCTACGCGACAAGATGCAGCAGGACCTCAAGCTCCGCGGGTACAAGTCGGCGACGGCGCGCAAGTATCTGGGACACATCCACAAGTTCGTGGCCCACTTCATGCGCTGCCCGACCACGATGGGCGAGGACCAGATCCGGACGTTCTTGCTCCACCTGATGGACGAGGAGCACGCATCCCCCTGGACGGCGGCCAATCATGTGGCCGCCCTGCGCTTCCTCTACGGCGTGACGCTGGGCCGTCCCGAGGTGGCGGTGCTCATCCCCTATCCCAAGGTGCCGCACACCTTGCCCGATATTCTGTCCTCCGAGGAGGTCATGGCGCTGCTGGACGCGCTGGGCAGCGTCAAGTACCGCGCCATAGTCACCACGATGTACGCCGCAGGCCTGCGCATCAGCGAGGCCTGCTCGCTCAAGCCCGGCGACATCGACAGCCAGCGGATGCTTATCCATGTGCGCCTGGGCAAGCGCGGGCGGGATCGCTTCGTGATGCTCAGCCAGAAGCTGCTGGAGCTGCTGCGGGTGTACTGGCCGATGGCGCGTCCTGCGGGGATTTACCTGTTCACGGGCCTGACCAAGCGCGGCCACGTCGGGCCGGAGGCCGTTCGCCACGCGTTGCGGGAGGCGGCGCGACGAGTCGGCCTGCATAAGCGCGTGACCCCGCACGCGCTGCGCCACAGCTTCGCCACCCACTTGCTGGAGGACGGCGCCGATCTGCGCACCATCCAGGTCTTGCTGGGCCATGGCAGCATCCGTTCCACGGCGCGCTACACGCACGTCTCGGAGCGCCACATCCGCGCCACCCCCAGTCCGCTCGACCGGGCGCCGCGCCGCTAGGCCATGGCGGACGGCGCAGTGGGAGCCCCCCGGCCGGCCGCGGTGGAGGTGGGCGATATCTTCTGTGCCCACGGTGCGGTATATCGGCGGCACCACCCCATGAGCGACAGGCAGAGCAAGATCTTTGTTGCCATTCAGCAATGCCGGACTGCGGTGCTGGGCGGCCATCTGGAGGTGTGTTCCGAGTGTGGATTCAGCCGGCCGGCCTACAATTCATGTCGTGACCGGCACTGCCCCAAGTGCCAGAGCCTGCGGCAGGCGCAGTGGCTGGAGCTGCCACGGGAGCGGCTACTGCCGGTGCCGTACTTCCATGTGGTCTTCACGCTGCCCGGCGCGCTGCGGCGACTGTGCCGACGCAACGATCGCCAGATGTACAATCTGCTGTTTAGCGCGGCGTCGCAGACGCTGCTGCGCCTGGGCCAGGACCCCAAGTGGCTGGGAGGCCGACTGGCGGTGACTGCGGTGCTGCACACCTGGACCCGGGAGCTGCAGTACCCTCCGCACCTGCACTGCATCGTCAGCGCTGGCGGACTATCGCTGGAGGCGACGCGGTGGATCTTCGGCAGTACGCGGTACCTGTTTCCGGTGGCGGTGCTCTCGGCGCTGTTTCGCGGCTTGTTTGTCGATGGGCTCAAAAAGCTCGTCGAGCGGGAGCAGGTGCGCCTGGATGGGCAGGACTTGTCGTCCTTGCTCCAGGTCCTGCACCGGGAGCCTTGGGTCGTGTATGCCAAGCGGCCCTTCGGGGGACCGGAGCAGGTCTTCCGCTACTTGGGACGGTATACCCACCGCGTGGGGATCTCCAATCAGCGTCTGATTTTCATGGACGAGCAGGGGGTCTGCTTCGCCAGCAAGAATGGCAAGCAGCTCACGCTGCCCCCTCAGGAGTTTATCCGCCGCTTCCTGCTGCACGTGCTGCCGGAGAACTTTGTCAAGACGCGGCACGACGGACTGTGGGCCAGCGGCAAGGCACAGCAGGCCTTGGAGGTAGCGCGGACGCTGCTGCAGAGGCAGCCAGAGCAGGCCGCCGCCCTGCGACCGCCGCTGGGCTGCAAAGACGAGGCAGGGGCCGCCGACCCCGAGGCCGAGCC
Source organism: Polyangia bacterium (assembly GCA_044222245.1). Taxonomy (GTDB): domain Bacteria; phylum Myxococcota_A; class Polyangia; order Palsa-1104; family JAEUJZ01; genus CALFML01. The sequence continues at coordinate 121,202 of JBGANQ010000015.1, forward strand.
CGACGCAGAGGGTGAGTCCGAAGCCGAGGATTTCATCCAGCGGCTGCTGCGTCTGTGCGGCATCGATATCTCGCGCTGTCCGGCGTGCCAGAGCGGCCGGCTGACCCGGGAGCCCTTGCCCTACCAGCCCCCCGCCGTGGTGGCCTGCAGTGACACGTCATGAGCCTCGGCACGGCCTGCCGAAACAGACACAACCAGGGTGGCGAGGCAGCCCCAGCGGAGGGCACGGGGACCTTGCATTCTCTGGCGGGCCGAATCTGCGCCCCCGAGCCGCCGCAACCGCCCTCAGCCGCCCAGACTCCGCGGCTGGAGCCCGCTCGGCGGGCTCCGCTGAGCCTGGGACCCACCGCCCCGGAGCCTCCCCGCCGCCGGCCGTCCGCGGTCCCGTCCGCCACCCGCGCCTAGTTTGCCCATAAGCCAGCCCGACTGCCAAGTCTCCGGCTTCGTTCAATAAAGCAAGGACGGCCCCTATGACAGCGAAGGCCACTTCGCGTTGCCCCGGGGCGGCGGGCAGCTAAGCTATAGCTGCAGCCGCAGCGCCGCTCGGGCTTCCTGCGTCACTCGTTTTGTGGTTTGATGCTTGCAGGGAATAAACCAATGACTGGCCTCGAAAAGCCCTCTCGTCGCGTGAAGGGGGGATGGATCGCCCTTGTTGTGCTCTCGCTGGCAGCCTGCCCGCGTCTCCCCGAGTCCCCGACCGACGCGGGCCAATTACCCGACGCACGAGCCGGGGCAGATCTCTTTGGTCCGTCGGATCTGCTGGCGATCGATGGTGCGGCCACTGCCTGCCCCACCGGCAAAATCGCCTTCACCCAGGCCGTAGGCTGCAGCAACGACGGCAGCAACGAGTTCTGCATCCCCAAGGGCGATGCCGCGACGCTCATGGAGGTCCAGCGCATCGCCTCCAGCGTCTCCTGTGGTCCCGGTCGTGGACGAGCCGGTTGCGACCCCACCCGCCAGGACCTGTGTTTCTTCCCGACCGACACCAGCACATGCACGAGCCCGCACGGCGCGCTGACCGATGCCGCATGGGCGCAGCACTGCCAGATCGCGACCCTGCCTTCGGTGCCCCAGGTCGTGCATACCTTTTTCGAGTAGTGGGGCGGCCTGACGCCCTCACCGGCGCGGGTTCCAGCTTGTGCGCCGCAGCCCCTGCCAGCCTGGCCCCGAGACAAGCCCAGCAGGCAAGGCAAGGCTGGCCTCCGTCAGAGCGCCGAATGTTGCGCTGAGGGAGCCGCTCCCACTGCAGACGTTTGGTGCTGGCGGCGCGGTCGGGCGGTCGGCAGCGCCTTGTCAGCCGCTGGCACTCGGAGGCATACTCCCGGCATGCGCACGCCAGGTGCCTCCCAAGTTCTTGCATCGCTTGCCGCGGCCTTCTTGCTCGTGGCGTGTAACCGCTCGGGCGACGGTCCGGCTGCGGAGCTCCGGGACCTGCCGAGCTCCGATCATGAGATTCTCGACGGCAGCGCCGCCGAGCTCGGTGTCTGCACGTTGGAGTCGGCCTTTACCGACTGCGCCTGGCAGTGCTGGCGCTCGGATGCCGCCTTGCCCACGACGGGCAGCCCCGACTGGCCCTGCCGATCCGACCCGCTCTGCACCGACATGGGCTGGGACTTTATCTGCAAGTAGCGGTGGATTGAGCAGGTCCGTTGGTTCAGGCCGGGCACGCGGACCCGCTATTCCGCTTCCCTATGCGTCCGGGTGTAAACTCGGGCCGCTCGCTACGCTTTTGACGCGGACTGATAGATGACGATCACGGGTCTATCCGGCCAGCGTGATGGTAGGCTGCGGCGCCACGCCCTGGTTCACCAAGGGTTCCGCGGCACCGCGGTCCAGCGGCGGCGGCGCCGGTGCCATCATGGACGCAGGGTCGGCAGTTTGCTAGGGTGCTGCCTGGATAGATGGCCGGTATCGGGCACGTCTTCGTAGGGCTGGCTAGCGCTGGTGCCTTCAGCACGGAGCCGGCGCGGGCGCGCAAGGCCGCGCTGATCTTCGCGGCTCTTGCGCTGTGGCCCGACGTGGATGCGCTCGGCTTCGCCTTTGCGGTTCCCTAGGGACCTTTCACCACGCTGGCCGCCGGCGCCATGCGCCGGCAACAGGCGCTGACCATCACGGTCTTCGCCGACGGCGTGGCGCGCTGCCGCCTGATCCTCGAGGACTGGGCCGCGCAGGTGGCCACCACCCTGTCGCCGACCGCCGGCTGGGGGCTGCCGGCCAACACCATCTGGTTCAACACCGGCAGCAGCTCGTCAGAGGGAGCGTGGATCGGGCTGTCGCTGGCCGAGACCGGCGCCGGACGCGGTTGGGATACGGTGGGCCACGGCGCGGGCGTGTATCGCAACCGCATGCGAATCGTGGCTCCGTGACGTCTGGGCGCGCAGGCGACTGCCGTGTCCGATCCCACGCATGGCCGCCCGGGCCGCTCGTGGGCAGCTGAGTGCAATTGCTCCACGCACCGCTTCGGCGGACAATGACGCATGGGCTTTTTCACCGACTGGGGCTCGACCGCAGAGGAGCGCGCCCGCACCTATCCCTGCGACCATCAAGTGCCCGGCGCCAGCTCAGCCCTGTACCGCGCTGTCGACATCGCTGCGCCGCCCTCGCTGGTGTTCTGCTGGCTATGTCAGCTGCGCGTGGCGCCCTACAGCTACGACTGGCTCGACAACGGTGGCCGCCAAAGCCCACGCGCTCGCGACCCCGCCAATGAGCAGCTGGCCATCGGCGACTCGGTCATGAAGATCTTCCGCCTGGTCGAGCTTGAACGCGATCACCACCTGACGCTGGTCCTGGCCCCACCCAGCCGCTACGGCGAGGTTGCCGTCACTTATCAAGTGACCCCCGCCCCCAGCGGCAGCCGCCTGGTCGTTAAGGTCGCCTCGCGGCTCTGCCTCCGGCTCCTCCATCCGCTCCTGGCCGTCGGCGATCTTGTCATGATGCGCAAGCAGCTCCTGACCCTCAAAGAGCTCGCCGAGCACGAGGTCGAGACCTCCTCGCGGTTGGGGTAACAGGTCCGCCGCTCCACGCCCTCTTTGTACGCTCCGCATGTACGAGCAGGTCGGCATGCCGATCATGCCGGGCCGCGAATGTGTGGATGAGGCTGATGCGGCAGGGGCCCAAGCAATCAGGTGCAGAGGATCACCGAGCACCCCCGAGTATTGGACGATCCGAGACCCCCTGGTCGTACAGAATGGGGTGCGTATGGTGGGAGCTTCAAGCGACGTGGCGACGGCCCGCCGCCGCTCGCCGACGGGCGTGAACCCTGATCGGGGTCGTGAATGGCCGGCGGAGGGCGCAAAGCTGCGTTTCGTTCCGCGGCAGGTGCTTGGGGCCGCAAGGTTGGGGGGTCAATGACTTGAGGGACTGCAGGTCCTGCGCGAGCAGTGGTGTCCCGGCCTGCTCCCCGACAAGGGAATCCTGCGGTCGTAAGAGTGCTCGGCGCTGAGTAGCGATCGGTTGGAGCTGGTGGGCGCCTGACTCATCGCCGGGGCCTTGGGCAGCCGCTTCTTGGCTCAGGACTCGCCGCGTGCCGCGGTCTGACTCAGCAGGGTCGCCAGGTCCAGTCCCGCGCTCTGCGGATCTCTGGCCCGCAGTTCGAGCGCGCACTGCGCCTCCAGCAGGGTCTCCAGCAGCGACTGGAACTGCGCGTGGGTCAGCCGCAGCGAGAGCGGGCCCAGGACCAGGTGCAGCGTGCCGCAGGTGCAGCGCTCGATCTGGACGACGCAGCCGCGGGCGATGACGTGGCGCAAGCAGGCATGCTCCGGGCTCACGCGGCACCGCCCGCGGTCACAAGCTCCGCCAGCAGCGTGCGCCACTGCGTCGACTCCTCTTGGCCCGGCCTGCGCTTGCTGAACGCCAACAGCAGCGGCTGCTCGTGTTCGCCGTACAGTTCCAGCGATGACACGAGGCCATCCGCTGTCGGCTTGTGGACGATCCACGCGCTGCGGATTCCGGGCTCGAACAGGTGCAGATTGAAGCCGGGGTCCATGACGTTGAACCAGTCCCCGTACTGCTTGAGCGTGCGTACCGGTCCACTGTAGATCTGGATAACCGCCTGGTTGCCGACAAAGAGCATGATTGGCAGCGCCTCCCCAGCCGCCACGCGGAGAAGCGCGCGAAGCGCCAGCCGCTCGACCGGCCGCGCAAACTCCGGCCCAAGCAAGCGCAGCGCCTGCAGCCTCCCAATTCCGAAGCTGCGCAGGATTCCGAAGAGCTCATGGGTGTCGCGCATCTGCCGGTACGCGGCGCGGAACCCATCGCCGTCGACCTCGTGGTCAGGGCGGGGCGGCGTGGGCGCGGCGGACAGCGCGAACTGCTGGCCCGGAGTCTGATCGGCGGCGCAGAAGCGGGCAAGGAAGGCGGCCCAGCCGGCGGCGTCGCTCTCCGGGCGGAGGTGGATCTTGTGGACGGCTCCGCCGGAGGCATCGAAGTACTGGAGGCTGCGGTGTTCGCCGCGCGGCCCGGACTCGACCACCGCGAAGCCGGTGTGGAAACGGCCCAGGAACAGCCGCAGATCGATCTCTTCGCCGAGCACCTGGCTGGCGTGGCTGAAGTCCGCGAAGTTGCGGTAGGTGCCGACCCGCTCAATCACGGCGTGTGGGTTGCGGGTGAGTGCCATGACCGGACCCAGCGTCTGGAGCGCGGCGAGCTGCGCGGCGAAGTCGCTCTGTAGGCGCATCGCTCCTTCGCCGCAGTCGGCGGCGACCAGGGCACCCTCGGGAACGCATAGCAGCTGCGCCAGCTCACGCGCCCGCAAGCTGGGGTTGCGCAGTCTGAGCGTGCCGGCTTGATTACGGATTTCTTGTGTCGACAGGTGCATCGAATACCTCACTTCCAGGTCGTGCTTCAGAGCTCGGGAAGAGCGGCCGCCGGGTGCGGGACGACCACCGGACGCTCGGCAGAACCAACGAGAGACACGGGAACACCAAATAGCGACGACAGCAGCGCTGGCCGCAGCACCTGGCCCGGGGGGCCGTGCGCCACCGCCGCTCCCGCCTGCAGGATGAGCAGCTCATCGGCGTACTGCGCCGCCAGGTTCACATCGTGCAGCACCGCCAGAACGGCGGCTCCCTCCCGGGCCAGGCGCCGCGCCAGGGAGAGCACCAGGTGCTGGTAGCGCAGATCCAGGCTGGCGGTCGGCTCGTCAAGGAGCAGGCAGCGCATGCCGTCCGGGGGCGGTTCCCAGATCTGCGAAAGGACTCGCGCCAGGTGAACCAGCTGCTGCTGCCCGCCGGACAAGGTCGCATAGGAGTCATGCAGGCGCCCGCCCAGGCCGACCAGCTCCAGCGCAGCGCCGGCGATGATGCGATCGGAGAGTCGGCTGAGCGCGGCTGGCTCCCCGTCATGATGCGGAGTGCGGCCGAGCAGGACGACTTCCAGCGCGGAGAGCGGAAATGCCAGCGTGCACTGCTGCGCGAGGACGGCGCGGCGCCGCGCCAGCTGCGGTCCGGTCCACTGTGACAGTGGCCGGCCAGCGAGCCGCACCTGACCGGACTGCGGCTGCAGCTCCCCGCTGAGCGTGCGCAGGAGCGTCGATTTGCCCCCTCCGTTGGGACCGATGACGGCGAGCAGCGAGCCGCCGCGAACCTCGACCGAGACCTCGCGCAGGATGCGCCGGCCGCGCCGGGTTACGTCGAGCTTTTCGGCTTTCAACATTCGCCGCTCCATTTCCGCCGCTCCCGTAGGAGCAGCATGAGAAAGAACGGCCCGCCGATCGACGCGGTCACAATGCCAAGCGGCAGCTCGGCCGGGGCGACCACGGTGCGGCTGGCCAGATCCGCCCACAGCAACAGCATCGCTCCGAGCAGCGCCGAGCCGGGCAGCACCAGCCGGTGATCCGGGCCGACCAGCAGCCGGACTCCATGCGGCACCACGAGCCCAACGAATCCGATCACGCCGCACAGCGCGACCGAGCTCGCGACCAGGAGCACCGCGAGCAGCAGCGCGCGCCGCTTGACCGACTCCACCGCCACACCCAGGTTCTGCGCTTCAGACTCCCCGAGCAGAAGGACGTTGAGCGGGCGGGCGAGACGCAGCAGCGCGCCTACCGCGAGTGCGGCCACCGCGGCCATCCATAGCACTCGCTCCCAGGTCGCGCCGCCGAGGCTCCCCAGGCTCCAGAAAGTCAGGTTGCGCAGCTGCGCATCGGTCGCGATGTAGCTCAGGAGCCCGATGACCGCGCCCGCGGTCGCGTTGATCGCCACGCCCGCCAGAAGGAGCGAAAGAATTAGCGTCCGGCCGCCGACTCGCGCCAGCCGTTGCACGCTCCACGCCGCGACCAGGCCGCCGGCCAGTGCCGCCGCAGTGAGCACCGGTGGCAGGTTGCCGGCGCTGCCGCCCAGCACCATCAGCGCGGAGGCGGTGAGCGCGGCGCCGCTCGACACGCCGAGCAGTCCGGGATCGACCAGCGGGTTTCTGAATAAGCCCTGCAGAACCGCCCCCGCGATTCCCAGACCTGCCCCCACGCAGCCGCCGAGCAGGACGCGCGGCAAGCGCAGGCTCAGGACCCAAGCCGAAAGCTCCGCGTCCGGACACAGCGCGAGCGCGCGTTCGTAGCAATGAAACGGAGCACCCACGACGCAGCGCAGCGGGATGGTCAAGGCGCCCAAGCACACGCAGCACACCGCGGTGAACAGCAGCGCGAGCAGCAGCCCGCACAGGAGCGCGCGCCGCCCGCTCACTGCCGCACCGGATCCGCCGCAGCGGTGGCAGTCGGGCCGGTGGCGACGGCGGCCAGCCTGGCGCGCAGCTCTCCGATGGCCTGGCCGGTCCGCGGGCCGAATCCCAGCAGCAGCAGATCGTCCTGCATGAGGAGATGCGGACGCCGCTCGGCCGGAAGCGCGGATAAGCCCGGGAGCTGCAGGGCCGCTTGCGCGCCGCCCAGGCTCTGCATGCCGCGGCTGGTCAGCAGGATCACGTCCGGTCGCGCCGCGAGCAAGAACTCCGCAGACAGCGGCTTGTAACCGGCCAGCATACGCGCGGCGTTTTCGGCGCCGGAAAGACGAATCATCGCGTCCGCGTTGGTTCCCGAGCCAGCGACCTGCATCGTGCCGGTTCCACGCGCGTACATGAACAAGACGCGCAGCGGGATGGCGGCCGCAGGGGCTGTGGCGGCCGCGGCTTCGGCGTCGAGGCGCGCGATGAGCTGGGTACCGCGCTCCGGCACCGCGAGCAGTCGGGAGATGAATGCGATCTTGTTGCGGGCGCCGGCGAGTGAAGGCTCGCTGGGAATGAGCTCGACCACGATGCCAGCCCGGCGCAGCTGCACGAGGGCGGCCGGCGGCCCGGCCTCTTCCGTGGCGATGATCCGGGTCGGGCGCAGCGCTAACACGCCCTCGGCGGCGAGGGTCCGCTGGTAGCCGACTTTGGGCAGCTGCGCCACTTCGGCGGGAAAGACGCTGGAAGTATCCACCGCGACCACCGCGTCCCCGCGGCCGAGCGCGAATACCGTCTCCGTGATCGGTCCGCCGATGGTAATCAGACGCTCGGCGGCGGGGGCGGAGGCGGCGCCGGGGGCGGGCCCTGCGGCGCGCGACCGCTGGCAGGCCGATCCAAACGCCGTGCACAGCAGGGCCAGCGTGCAGATCCATATGCGGCGCGACTCAAAGGGGTCGGTTCTCATTGTTGGGCTTCCAAATTGAATGTGATTATGATATTCATTATCAATATGACCATTTCTAAGTCAACAAAGAATACTCCCCCGTCGGAGATCGCCTCTGCCCAGCGGTTCAGGGGCGGGCTCAGTCTGCTTTCCACTTCGCTCTATTGCGGGGGGCTGGCCGCGCTTCCCTTCCTCTCGGCGCGGGCCGATGAGCCGGCGGCGCGTTTCTCCACGGTCGTAACCGCCTCGCGCACCGCCCAGCAGCTGGCCGCGGCGGCGGTCCCGATCGAGGTCGTCACCCGCGCCGAGATCGAGCGAACAGCTCGCCGGGGCCAAGGAGGTCACACCCGGGGATCCGCTCGACTCCACCGAGTGGGACCTGGCAGTGCAGCGCTTTCAGATCAAGGTGAACGGCGGCGGGACGTATTACAAGCTGCAGCTTGCGGGCTACTACGAAGATGATAGCTCGGGCTGGTACGAACTATCCGCTCGCCCTCGGCAAGTCAGAAGTTTTCTGGGCGTGCGCTCGCTCGACGGTCAAAGCAATGCACTCGGATCAGCCATAGCAGTCGGCGGTTCTTTTCAGCCGTCGTGGGTGTTTATCCAAACCGCCTACGGTGGCATCGACTTCCACGCGCGGTTGCCCGCGGGCGAATCCTGAGCTCAATGGAGGTCGCGGAGCCAAGGTACCTCGGCCGGGGGCTTCTCCGATAGGAGCTCAGCCCAGGCCATGTCGTTTAGGCGTTGGAAGTTGCTGGTGCTCACCTCATAATAGGCAGAAGCTAGCCCGAAGTAAGCCCGCACGCCCTTGCAGGTCTCAGCTGTCACCACCGTGAACCTGGGCATCCCGGTTCCAACATGCAGGACGGTGCCGGTGTTCGGATCCGTGGCGACATCGGCGATGGGGTAAGGATCGCGATCGGCTTCCTTGGGATCCCAGAAAAGTTTCAGGTACCAGCCCGCCGTCCGGAAGCCGGTGCACCCCTTTTGGACCTGCACCAGCTCGTTGATGAAGGCCATATGGGCAGCGGTGAAAGGCCGCCGGGCGCGCTGGAACTCGGCCATCTCCTCCAGCATGCCGGCTACCTGGCGCAGTCCGTCGAAGTACTCGGCCGCTTGACTAATCACGGGGGCAGCCGCCGGCAACGCCCGCAGGCCAGCGGCACCGCGATCGGCCAGCGCCGCAACCGCGGCGTAAAAGCGCGGATAAGGATCGACGTAGGCATCGGGGAACTCACAGGTAGCCGAGGAATAGGAAGGCTTGGCGTACAAGACGGTGTCGTGCCGCAGCTCGGCCCAGGAAGCGAGCTGGGTGTTGAGCAACCGCCGGCCCCACGCCTCGGTTCCGGCGACGGTCGGCAGGCCGTAGGCATCGGGCGACGAGTTGACCGCGCTGGGAGCGAGCTCGCGCAGTGCCCCTAGCCAGCCGGTGTACAGGTTGCTCTGCCAATAGTCGGCGCCATAGCCATCCAGCAGCACGCGCTGGGCGGCAAGGTCGGGGGCATATGCATAGCGCGACAGCTCGGGCTGCAGCAGCTGCGCCGCCTGGTTATTGTGTAGCGCCGCGAAGGCGACATCCAGGGGGCTTGGCAAGAAACGGTTCACCTTACCGCTGCCGGCCCGATCATAGACAACATTACTCAGCACCTGGGTGTCCGGGACAAAGCGCTGTCCGAGAAGCCGAAATACCGGTGAGGGCGGGGCAGTCTTGCCAGTCCCGCCTTCCAGGAGCTGGCTTACGACGTGCTGGACGCCGAAACGGGTGCTCTGTAGTGAAGCCAGTATCGGGCCATCGGGAAGGGCGGCCAGATCTGCCGGGGTCGTGACCGCTAAGGATGCCATCAGCGAAGTGAGCTGGCCGGGCGTCATGCTATCAGGCTCACCAACAAACAAGCGCAGGACCGCATCGAGGCTCTGGTAGTGCTGCTGCGATCTCGCGTCCTGGAGGCGGGTCAGCAGGTACGCGACCTCGAGCGGACGGCGGCTTAGGAGGAGCACTTGATTATTATCGTACGCGGTAAGCGGCAGCGGAACTTGACCGAGCCACATAAGACAGCGGAAGTAATGCATGAGCTGCAGGGTGTCGGTATAGTGACCGCGCGGGTTGAACTGCGAGAAGTCGATGGTGAGGGACTGCCCGAACAGCGACACGCTACTCGGGCCGCTGGCGGCTTGGGCGAGGTCGTAGAGCGTGGCCACCGCAGCCGCGGACCCGCCCGCAATCGGCGGCTGGAGCTGATCGGCGAGCAGGCTGAGCGCCGTGGTCAGGTAGACGTCAGCGTCTGCGATCGCCGCGGCGCTGAACCCGCTGGCGGCGCTGCCGGCGAGCTGGGCGCGAGCGGAGCTGAGCAGCGCCGTAAGCTCGCCTGAAAGATAGGACTCCTCAATGCTCTCCAAGATTGAGTCATACGAGCGATGCACCGCGTGCATGATTGAATCAGCGGACACGAACACCGGCAGGTCATGCAGGTAAAGGGTCTGGTAGCCATACACGAAGTTAGGAAACTTACCATGAGCAGAGATCAAAAATCCGTTCTTCTGGAGCGTGCCGGTCTCCTCCGCCGAGAGCGCCAGCTCGGTCTTGGCGATGAGGTCCAGGTTGGTGGCGGACAGCGGATCATAGCCGAGGGTGCTGAGGAACCGTACCGGGTAGCGTGACAGCAGCTCGTCGGCAGTCAGGTTGGTGGTGCCGGCGAGCGCGCTGGCGGCGGAGAGGCCGTCCAGGGCTGCGCAGTCTCCATCACAGCTCCGGGGGATGGGCGGCGGCGTTTGCTCGACCCCGCAGTCCAGGCTGCGCAGGGGCCCGGCTGGGCACGACACCGGAGCCTCCATGGAAGGGGCGACGCCACAATCCAGCCATGGACATATGGCGGCCACGATCGCGTACCTACACAAATGCAAAAATCTCGACATGAGCAGCTGTCGCATGGGCAGACTCCACCACTTCATATTGGGTGCGCTCTTCTGGGACTCCTCGGAGCAAAACCTTTCAGTGCCTGGACGTGATGCAGTCCATCCAAGTTGTTAAGCCAGGATAGACCCTGGCGAGGGCTTGCAGGATGGCCCCGCTGTGTACAGACAAGCAGCGGCAGGAGGTGCCGTCGAAGCCGTAGTCGGCGCCGATCATCTGCATGTTCGAAGGACAAGCGCAAGCTACCACCGACCTGCAGCGCCGATTCGACGAGCAGGCGCGCGAGCTGGCCGAGGCCTGAGCCCGGATCGCGGAGCTGGAACGACTTCTGGCCGAGGCGCGTAGCGAGCCTGTCGAGCAAGAGACAAACGGAGAGCCCCCCATAGCTCGCAGCCTGGAGGCGGTGGCGGAGGCGACGACCCATCGTCCCCCGATGGACAGCCCGGTGGGCCGAGCGACGGGCCGTCTCCGCGGCCCCGGCCGGCAAGCCCCAGGCAACAGCATGAGCGGGCGCTACACCTCGCTGCCGCGCGTGAACCACCGACTAGCGCCAGCCTTCGGCAGCAGACAATGCAGCGCGTGTGCAGGAGCGCGCGACGATCCTGCAGACCGAGCTAGAGCAGGTACGCCGCGAGCGCACCGAGGTCGCAGAGCAGTTGGAGCGGCTCATGAAACGGCTGGCAAGTGTACTCCCGCGAGAGGTCGGCACCACCACGGGGCCATCTGCCGGCCGGCGGAGCGCATCAGGCACGCGGCGGTTTGCCAGGTTGACAGCCGGCGCTCCGCGGAGCGGGCGGGGTGCCGGGGAGCAGCTCTTTAATGGCTGCCTGCAGACTGCTATGCAGCTCGACCCCTTGTAGGCGGATTCCTAGCTGGACCAGCGCCCGCGCCATCTGCGCCCGGATTCCCGTGATGAGAACTCGCGTACCCAAAAGCCGCGCGGCGTGCGCCGCCCGCCCGAGCAGATCGGCGCTCAGCTGATCTACGGTCGATACCCCGGTCACATCGATCACCGCCACCGTCGCCCGCGTCGCCTCAAGCCCGCCGAGCAGCGCGTCGAGCAGTCGCTCGGCGCGCTCGGCATCGATGGTACCAATTAGCGGCAACAGCACGACCTTATCGTTTAGCGCGATCAGCGGTGTGGATAGCTCGGCGATGCGTATCGACTGGCGATCGAGCTGCACGCGCAGGCGCTCGCGCTCGGCCTCAGCCCGTTCGCGCTCGGTGATGTCCAGCGCCAGGCCGCGCATGCAGCGCGCCCGGCCCGGTTCGGCGACCACGCGCACGTGATGCTCGACCCAGCGCAGCTCGCCATCGCGGCGCTGCAATCGCTGGCGGACTACGGTGGCATGGCTATCCCAAGCGGCGCGCCAGGAATTTGCCGCAGCGCTGCGCTCGGCCGGCGGCGTGAGCTCTAGCCAGCCGTCAGCCATCGCCTGCCACTCGGCGACCGTATATCCGCTTAGCTGCTCGACAAACTCGCTACAGAATGCGGCTTCGGCATCGCCTTCCCAGCGCTCCCATACTACCCCGGGGACACTCGCCAGAATTGCATCCAGGCGATCATTGAGCAGGCGCTCGCGGCGCAGCGATTCTTCGACTTTGAGCTCGGCTTCTTTGTACTGGGTGATGTCGAGCGACAGCCCATACACGCACGTCGGGCGGCCATCGGCTGCATGCTCGACCTGCAGCAAAGACTGGATCCAGATCGTACGGCCTTCGCTGGTCCGCAGGCGGTAGGGCGGTACCGGAGTCCCTTCGGTAAGCGCCAGTCGCGTTGCCGCCAGCACCCGCTGCCGCTCTTCGGGGTGAATCACGCTGGCCCAGAACCCGGGGGTGTGAATCCACTGCTCGGGTGTGTAGCCGGCGAAGCGCTGCAGATAGCGACTCATATAAGCCGCAGGCTGTAGTGAAGCGTCCGCATTCATCGGACAGTACCACACCATCCCCGGCATCATGGCGACAAGGAAATCGCGATGGCGGGCGGCTTGCTCCAAAGTCTCAGGCAAAGTCGGCGCGGTATAAGCGGGGTCGAGCTGGACCACAGCGCGATAGGGCGCCGCGGCAGAGTTCTCTGGCACATCCCCCGCGGACCCTGAAAGTAGCTCTTCTTCGTCGGAACCTTGACTCATGAGACTTTCTTGGTGCGACCTCCCGCTGAGGCGCACAATGCAGTATACTAAGCCAAGGGCGAGGTGCCGGGCGAGCAAAACTCGATGTCTACACTTCTGTGTAGATCGGCTACAGGCGCGGCCTGACTCGGTATGATTTCAGCCGCAACCGGGCACACCGCAAGCTACCAGGATTATTTTTTATTGGGCCGCTCGAGCACGCGGCCGCGGAAGCAGACTAAGGAGCCCACATGTCGAAGCTAGAAGATCTGGAAGACATTCGCCTGCTCAAGGCGCTGTATGCCGAGCGAGTAGACAACAACCACCGAAACCCCAGCCACGCCACGGCGGTCGCAGCGACCGCACTTTTCACCGACGATGCGGTGCTCGATCCCGGCTCGGGAGTGCGCTACACCGGACGCGCCGCCATCCTCAATGCCTTCGAGAATATCTTCCCTGCGCAGACCGCGTGGAGCACCCACTACATCCTGAACCCGGTGATTGAGGTCATCGGCTCCACCGCCACCGGCCGCTGGTACGTGCTCTTGTACACGCAGCCCAATACGACTCCGTCCTCGCCGGTTTTTCAGGTGTTTGGCAGCTATGCGGAAAAATATGAAAAGGGTCCAACCGGCTGGCGATTCAAAGAGGTCATTGCCACTATCACTGCACCCAAGCCGTAGTCCTGCACTTCCCTCGCTATCCGAAGCCTCTCGGATCCGCTGGAGCTTCAAGCGCCGGGGCCGAGAATCCTTTCCAGCGCGCTTTCGTCGCTGCTTGCAGTTTCTGCAAACCCAGAACTGCGTTTCTCGACAGAGAGTATTGTTCCTGCGCTCAGAGGCGTCGTCGGCCGGGAACAGGGACTCGATGGTCAGCTCTTGCGCGGTCACATCGAGCGGCGTGCCGATCGTGGTCAGCAGCGCAAACAAGCGCAGCTCTTCGGCCCCGCGGCGCAGGTGGAGAACCGCCATGGGCGCCGTCAGCTCGGGCGTCACTGCGGGCAGTGCGGCGATCTCCGGATCTCCGCGCAGCTCAACGAGAAGCTCGTGCCGCGCCTCATCGAAGGGGTGGGCATGGTGCGCGCGCTCGACGCGATCGCGGACCACGGCCGCGACTTCGGCGAAGTTGACGATGTGGGGCCGCAGCCCCTCGGGCGAGATCGTCGCGCGCACCAGGTTGGTGGCGATGTGCGCGGGCACTCGCCGCGGATCGAGGAAGGTCGCGAGCAGCCGCTGCGCGCCCCGGTTGACGCGCAGCACATTCCAGCCGCGATCAATCAGAATCGCGCCGTACGGCTCTTGCTGCGCCAGCAGCAGCTCGATTGCGCGGCTTACCGGGACCATCGCCGGCCCATCGAGTCCGGTCGACGGGTACGCCACAGCAAAGCCGGCGCTGACCAGCAGCGAGTTGCGCTCGCGCAGCTCCAGGTCGAGCACCTTGGCCAGCCGCAGCACCATGTCGCGGCTGGGGCTGGCTTTGCCGGTCTCAAGGCAGCTCAGGTGACGCGGCGAGACACCGGCCTCAAAGCCGAGCTGTTCGTGGCTCCAGCGACGGCGGACGCGGTGCGCTCGTAGCCAGTGGTGGAAGCCCTCAAGCATGGCGCAATCTAGCAGGCGCAGGGACATGG
>JBGANQ010000016.1:0-132061 GCA_044222245.1 Polyangia bacterium
GTCTGGGTCCAGCCACTGCGACGCCCGCAGCGGCAAAACAGCTGAATAGCGATCCGCTTCTAAGTCGTTCGCTGCAAGCACTTGGCACCGCTGCGGATCGTTTGAAGCTCGCACTCTCTCGGTGGCTACCTTATCAGGCTAAATGTCCGCTTCTGCAGTTTCCGTCGCTGAGTTAGCTGCCTGGGCTACCTGGGGATCGACTGCGGATCTTGGCGCCGTAGGAAGCTATCCCGACAAAGGGCCTGCCTATGCGCGGTGGCAGTCAGGTCCTCTGGTGCAGCGAGCGCAGGTAGCTGTCTCGCTGGGCGAGCTGCTCCGGCACCCGTGCGCAGCGGACGCCTCCCTCCCGGTCCATCTCGGCGACGCACTGGTTGCAGGGAATGCAGCCGCTTGTGCGCTTGGCTCCTGCTTGGTACTTGGCAATCAGCGCCGGGTCGTGCAGGAGGGCGCGTCCCATCGCGACCAGCTCAAAGCCGTGGCCTAGCGCAGTCTCGATATCGTCGAGCGACTTGACGCCGCCCACGAGGATCAGCGGCATGGTGACCGCGCGCCTCACCTCGTTGGCCAGGGGCAGAAAGTACAGGGGCTCAAACGGATACTCACGGATCACCGTCGGCCCAAGCAGCAACAGGGCGAGCTTTTGCGCCCAGCTCTTCTCGACCTCGATCATCTGCCGGAGGGGACGGCTGCCGCGGAACAAATAGAACGCATCCCGGCTCACGAAGCCGCCGGACAGGACGAGCGCGCTGGCACCGCAGCCTTGCAGCCAGCTTGCTATCTGCACGGACTCTGGAAGCTCCAGGCCCCCGGTAAAGCCGTCTCGGAGGTTGATCTTGGCGAGCACCGGCATCTGCGGCGGCAGCGCCGCGCGCACCCGCGTCACGACGGCCAGCGGAAGCCGGGCCCGGTTCGCCAGCGAGCCGCCCCAGCCATCGCGCCGGCCATTGGTGGCTGGGCAGAGAAACTGGCTGAGCAGATAGCCGTGCCCCAGGTGGAGCTCCACTGCGTCAAAGCCTGCCTCGCGCGCGAGCCGCGCCGCTTGTACGAAGTCCTCCTGGGTCTGCTCGATGTCGGCGTCGCTCATGGCGTCGGCCCACGGCCGGCCCTGCAGCGCTCCCATCGGGTTCCACGCTCGCGACGGACCGATGGGCCGCCGGCGTCCGAGCTGGCGATTGTTGCAGAAGGCCCCGCAGTGCCCAAGCTGCAGCGAGGCCGCCGCGCCCTCGCGGTGCACGGCATCGGTCAGCCGGCGCAGCGCTGGCACGACCTCGGCGCGCATGTAGAGCTGATCGGCGAAGGTGCGCCCGTCGGGGCTTACGGCGCAGTAGGCTACGGTCGTCATGGCCACTCCGCCCGCGGCGAGCTCCCGGTGGTGCTCGATCAGCCCTGCGCTGACCTGCGCCCCCGGGGTCATGCCTTCGAAGGTCGCAGCCTTGATCACGCGGTTGCGCAGCGGGAGCCCTGCCAGGCGGACCGGCGCAAAGGGCGAAGTGGCTGCGCTCATCGGGGCCCCTCCGCGGGCGGCTCAGGCGGCCCTGCAGCGATGGGCGGGAGCCAAGGCGCGTGCCGGCGGGCCAGGTCAATCACCCGCTGGGGCATGACCGCTGCCCCCACGGCCATACACCTCGTCAGCAGCCCGGGCATGCACTCGGCCTTGCGGGCAAACAGGGCGCCGAGCCCCGCCTCGGCTACGGCATCGGCGTCCATCATCACCCCCAGCCGCTTGGCCCACTGCACCGGTACGACCGTGGGATCGTAGAGCGCGGTGGCCGTGGCCCCAGGCAACAGGCAGGTCACATTGACGCCATAGACCGCAAGCTCGCTGCGCAGCGAGGCGGCGAAGCCGCGCAGGTACTTCTTGCTCGCGCCATAGTAGCTGATGCCGGGGAAGTCCCGGCAGGCGGAGAGGCTGGAGACGATCAGGATATGGCCGCGTCGCCGGGCGCGCATCTGCCGGGCGAAACGCGAACACAACAGAGACGGCGTCACGACGTGGAGCCCCAGCATCGCGCGGGCCCGCGGCAGTGGGGCATCGGCCGCCTCGCCAAAAAAGAAAAAGCCCGCATTGTTGACCAGGATGTCTACGGCCAGGCCGCGCGCCTGCGTCGCCAGCTCGAGCTCCTCCGCCGCATCCGGCCGCGCCAGGTCGAGCACGATTGCATGCACGCGAGCGCCGTAGGCGGCCGCGAGCTCGGCGCCGACGGCCGCGAGCTCCGCCGGACGCTGGCTGACGATCACCAGCTCGTATCCGAGCGCGCCGAGTTTGTGCGCCAGCGCCTGGCCAATTCCCGAGCAGGCACCGGTGACCAGCGCGACCCGGAGTGATTCATCGGCGCGGCGAAGATAGGGAGATTCTCGGCTCACCGGGCGACTATACTGCCAATTTGCGCGCGGGCCATCCCCGAACTGGCGGCAGTGACGCGGGTGGCCAGGTGGGGCACACTCGGGCCCGCGTGTGCCAGCAAGTCAGCGACGGCAGCGAGCTATGCGTCGACCTGCTGGGCGAGGCCGCCGCTTTGGCCGCTGCCAACCGCAGAACCTGGCTCGCCCTGGGCCTAGACGGAGCGACCTGTCTGCCCGGGCCAGCAAAGAAAATCCGTCGTCGTTCTTCCTTGAGGCTAGAAACGACGGTAAGCTCTGTACCATGTCTGTTTTTGGACTTAGCCATATCGATATTCCAGTGACCAGCCTGGAGCGCACCGAGCATCTGCTCACCCACCTGTGTGGATTCTGGGTCAAGCGCCGCGGGGAGGGCTGGGTAGACATCGATACCGGCACCTGCGCCCTGCGGCTGTTCAAGACTCAGAAGGTCGAGCAGCGAGTGACTTTGCGCCTGCTGGTGCGCGATGTAGCAGGGATGGTCAAGACGCTGCGTGGGGCCGGCCTGCGACAGGTCTACGAGCCGATGCGCACACCCGAGCAAGAGCTGATGGCGCAGCTCGCCGATGCCGATGGCCACCTGCTGATCGTCTGGCGCGAGCTTAGTGAAGACGAGTACGAGCAGATTCCCGAGCTGCCCAAGGAGCTCTCCTGGCAGCCCGAGGCAGAGGAGCTGCTCAAGTCGCTGCTCAAGAGCGTCCCGGCGCTGTTTCGCGCCCTCGCCCGCTGGCGCGTTGCCAAGAATGCCGAGCTGCTCGCCGCCGCGACCCGCGTGGTGTCGCGGGAAAATGTCATCCGCTCGTTCATTCTGTCGAGCGCCAAGGTGACTCGCTCGCGCGTGCGCCAGCCGCTCATCGACCACGGAGTGAACCTGGACGACTATGCAGTGGACTTCGCCGCGGAGGAGCGCCTCTAGCGCGACCGGGTCCGTCGTCTGGGTCCAGCCACTGCGACGCCCGCAGCGGCAAAACAGCTGAATAGCGATCCGCTTCTAAGTCGTTCGCTGCAAGCACTTGGCACCGCTGCGGATCGTTTGAAGCTCGCACTCTCTCGGTGGCTACCTTATCAGGCTTGAGGTCCCTATGGACAGTTCGTTCTAAAATCTTCGTCGACAAGTGCAAAATTGATTGGGCTGTGGAAAAATCCTGGAAAAGCAGACCCTGAACTACCTTCGGTCTCTCGTCCGGAAAGCGCAGAGCAGCCAGCTGGCGCCGGAATTGACCGGCTTCGCGCTGCCCGAGATTGCCCTGGGCAACGCCCCGCGGGGCCCGGTCGTCACGGTTCGCGCAGCAGCGAGCAACTTGAACCGCGGAGAAGAAATCAGCGTCGAGGTACGCCAGCTGCGCAACTTGATTCACCGCCTGGTGGTCTTTGACGAAAAAGACCTGATCATCCCTGCCGACCTCTAGGGTCCTGAATACCTGATGAAGAGCTGGATAAGGAGCCCCAGAAGAGCAGCTGGAGCCAGCAAAAGAAGCGGTAGCGGGATGTTCTGCACGGCGGCCGGAAGACGTTGCTCGACCGAGAGAGTCTTCTTGTCGGGCGCGACAAGTGTCTCCTTGGCGCTAGCATACCTGTTTTCAGCTTGCTTCTGGGTCAGGCTGCATCTTGTCTAATCCTTGCTTAGCGACGGGCTAGGCGCTAGGCAAACGTGACAGCGTTGACCGTCGGTACGGTCAGCAGGTAGCCTATTATCATGAGGGCCGGAGTCTCCGCGCTGATCTGCTTTGTCTCCGTGGCGGCCTTCGCCGACCAGGTCGATGAGCTGGGCCCAGCCTTGAGAGGTGATCCGAGCTACAAAGTCCGCGCTCAAGCTGCCATTGTCCTTGGCAACCTCAAGGATCGGCGCGGCGTGCCGCTCCTTCTGGGCGCGCTGCGCGACCATGAGCCGGCTGTGCGCATCGTCGCTGCCTCGTCCCTGGGCCGGCTGGGGGACCCCTCGGCACTGGATGGCCTCCGCGCCAGCATGGCAGACGTGGAGCTCCCGGTGCGCACGGCCGCGGGCAAAGCCATCGCCGCCATCGAAGCGGCGCGGGATTCCGGCCGGAGCGTCGGCGGCTCGTCAGTGGGCTCGCGCCGGATCGCTCTCGATGTCAGTCCTACCATGGGTAGTATGGGCGACCCCAAGCTGGCCAGGTATGCCCACGACAAGCTCCTTTCTCATCTTAGACTCTTACGCAATGTCACGCTGACGCCAGAGCCAGGTGCAGCTCGCTACTTCATCGATACTACGATCACCAAGCTGACCGCTGTCACATTCGCCAAGGGCAGCCGCGTCAATATAGAGTGCGACGTCAGCGTCATCATTGCTACCTATCCCGAGCACTCGATGAAGATGACCGCCAGCGTCGGGGGTTGCCTGGACGAACCAAACGATCCCAAAGGCATCACAGACGCCAAGACCTTCTGCCTCGATGACGCGGCTAAACAAGCCGCTGAGAAGGTGCAGACCTACCTCAAGGGTGTTCGATGAGGCAAAAGCCAGCCGCCGGTCGATCGCAGCGCAGGATCCGCAACTTACTCGTCTTCGACGAGTTCCAGCTCCACTACGCTGGTCATATCGCACTGGTCAGTGCCGCGCTCACCGTGGGGCTAGGCTGGCTGGTCTACCACTTCAACGGCGTGGCCTCGCGGGTGGTCGACCTGCGCGCGCTGGACCCCGCAGACGTCGAGGCGCAGGTGCTATCCGCCGCGTTCCATAGGAGCGAGCGCCAGCTACTGATCGGTCTGATTGTCTTTGGCGTGGTGCTGTCAGTGGTCTTGGCTGCCTGGCAGATAGTCACCACCCATCGCGTCGCGGGGCCGCTCTACTATATTGCCCACCAGGCAAAACGCATGCGCGACGGGTACCTCGGAGCACTTCATCCGCTGCGCAAAGGCGACATGCTCCACAGCTTCTTTGAGACCTTTCGTGAGATGCACGAAGCGATGCGCGACCGCGCACGTCGCGAGGCTGAGCAGTTTAGAGGGCTCGCTGATCAGGCGGAGCAGGGAGGGCTGGACAAGCTAGCCGCCGAGCTGCGGACGCTATCGACGCAGCGCTTGGATTCACTGAAGTAGCCAGGCCAGTGCGTAGCCGGTCGCGCGCCGCCACGCGCCATGCCCGCGCCAGCCGCGCCAGCAGCCAGGGCGCGCCGGGAACGCGCTTGCCACTCCCAAGCAACTGGCAACAGACGTAGAAGCTGCCGCGTCAGTATGAGCGATGGTTAAGTGCTGACGGCAGACAGCGACGAGGGAGCCATCTTTAGCGCATAACAGAACGTCTCTAAGATAAAATAGGCAAGGCCATTCTCTGTGGCGGTCGCCCCGACACTGACGCCGCCGCTCCCTTTTAAGAGGTACTACATGCACCTGAGCCGTTTGACCATTGGCGAGATGCTTTCCCTGAGCCAGACCTTCCTGGACCCTAGCCATCCCGCTCATCAGGCGCTGGCCGGCGCGCCCGAGGTGACTAGCCTTATGCCGCGCCTTCGCGAAGTCAATCAAGTCCTACTCGCCAGCCAGTCGGCGGACGAGCTGCGCGCTGGCTCCCTGCAAAAAGCCGTGACTACCCTGGACGCAGAGCACGACGATCTGGTAAGTGGACTCGACTGCCTGTTTCAGAGCGCGCGCTTGCTCATCGAGGACGAAGAGGAGCGCGCGCGCTGGGAGCAGCTGCACGAGCTGTTGCTGCCCGAGGGTCGGAAGCTGGCCAACATGTCCTACCAGGTCGAGGCCGACAACGCGGCTTTGCTGGAGCACATCCTGGCGGAGCTGCCAGACGCCGACCGGGATACCTTGAAGAAACAGTATATGGGCAAACGCTCTGCACTGGAGATTATCGAGCGCTGGATCGCGGTCGGGAAGGAGCTTGGCAAAAAAGAGCGGGAGCGCCTCTCGGTACCGGTGGCGCCTACCGACAGCGCCCTGCAGTCGGCCCAGCATCAGTGGGTGCGGATCGTCGGCGCGATGAGCGCCATGCTGCAAATGGCGGAGCTTCTTGGCGAACTTCCCCCGGGCGTCAAGCAGCACGTCCTCGGCCCGCTGCGCGCCGCCACGGACCGCAAGGCCCAGCGACGGACCGGCCCGGACCCCCAGGAGAGCCCTGTCCAAGCACCTGCCGCGAGCCCCTCACCCCAGAGCTGACTGGCCAGGTAGCTGGGGCTGCCCGGTCTCTTGGAAAGTGTACCAAACGGGACACCTACTGAACCAGACGGGACACCTCCCAAAGAGGCTCGCCAGTGCATCCTCATGAAGCCCCGCACTTAGAGCCTTTACTGACTTGGCTTGGTAAGTGCTTCTAGCCTAGGCACTGCGTTGTGACGCCGTAAGCAGGATTTCTGGAGGCACTCGATGAGCTACAACGTCACTGCTTGGCGAGCGCTGGTTGCCATACCTGTGCTGGTGCTCGGCCTTCTCGGCATGGGCTGCGGCAAGTCGGGATCGCCGACGAAGTGAGCGCCTTGAAAGGCAGCGGCCAGACAGTCTCTGGGTTTGCTGATACAGATCCGAGTGGCTTCGGCGCAAAGAAGTGCCAGACTGGGACTGTTGGTCGGCTCTCTGTGCTCCTTTGCGAGTATGCAAGCGGCGACTCCGCTGCAGCGGGCCAGGCAGCTGCCGAGGTCTGGGGCGCCCAGACTGCGACGGCTGTGGTCCTTCGCCGCGGCAGCATGCTGTTCGCGATCGCCGATCGGGATCATGCCGATCCCGATGGTAAGACCATCTCGGCCCTGTCCAAGGTCTTCCGCCGGACCAGAGGCCGTTAGCAGCAAGCATCCACGGCCCCAGCGCGGCCCGCCGCGGCGAGCCCTTACCGCTGGGCACCTTGTCAAGGAAGTCGATCTCAGGAGCGGAGGGTTGATGTCGTTACGATCCCTGTGTGTATCTCTGTCTTTATTTCTGCTTGCGGTCGGCGGTACTCAAGTCTTGGGGCTCAATCAGGCCCGGGGTCAGGCGCGCGTGGTCATTACGCAGCCGCGCAGCGATCGCCAGATCGAGCTCAATCTTCACGGCAGCGCCTACTATGGCTATGGCTGGTACGACAACCTGTACGGTTACAACCACTGGGGAGACTACGCCGTCGGGCCGGGACTGCAGATGCTCTTCCCGATCGTCAAGAACGCCATTCCATCCCTGAACAACCCGATGTATCTTGGCTTCTTCGCCGACTTCCTGCTGCTGCCTCACTCGCGAGACGGCTTCGACCGGTTTATCTTCGGTCCCTCGTTCGGGCTGGTCTTTCAGTGGCGGTTCGTTATCCTGGACCTCTTTCAGAGCGGCAGTCTCTCGGCGTTCGCTAACCTCGGGTTCGGACTGTGGCCGTGGATTACCCGTGGCTACTACTGCGACTGCGTGCCGTTTTACGGCTTTCCGCTGTTCGAACTTGGAGCTAACTTGTTCTTCACTCGCCACATCGGGCTGACCTGGTCGGTAGGCTATCCGGCGGTGAAGTTTGGCGTGACGTTCGCTTTCTGACCGATGCCACTGTAACCATTCACCGAGTCTATTGTCGATAATATGGGAACAGACGGACCACGCTGTTGCGACTCGGGCCGCGGTTGCAGTCTATCGCCCTTGTAGGGCGCGTCCCCATCGGTGCCGTGGCAGCTCGCCCTTCTGTGGCCCTTGTCCGCGGTAACAAGTACAGATAAGAGGTGCCTTGACGCGCTAGCGGCGCGACTGCTCGCAGACCACGACGCATCGGCCTGAGCTTCAGATCTCGACGTAGGGGAACCTACGCAGGGGGGAATCGCGGATTGGACGGCGCTGTACGCCCACCGACTTCCTCACCGTTTAGGTACATCTCTGGGTACGGCGCGCTGCGCTCGCGGACGGAGCTTGCTCGGTCTGTCAGCCCGATTCGGGGCCGCTGCGCCAGGTCTCGATGACCATGCTGAGCAGGCCGCCGTGATAGACCGCCAGATAACAGACTGCCGCGATGGCCAGCGCGCGCAGCAGGAGGCCGGGGATTAGACCCTGGCGGCGGCGCGCCGCGGCCCCGCTGAGCCAGCAGAACAGACTGCCGCTGATGGCCAGCGCCGCCATCGTCGTCCGCGCGTGGACGGCGGGGCCAAACAGGGTGATCGAGGTCAAAAAAGCGGCGACGGGAGTGTAGTACAGAACTTCCATCGGGGGCGGTAGGAGCTGGCGGCGGCCGAGCAGCGCCAGCGCGGCGCCGGCCACCATCAGGTAGACCCAGCAGGCTTGCGCGGCGCGACGGCGCCACATGACTCGTCGGCACGCCGCCTGACCCTCGTGCGCGGTCTGCTGCCACAGCGGCTGGGGGTATCGCTGCAGCTCGTCAAAGAGGCGGCTGGCGGCTGCGTAGTCGCCGCGCTCTAGCGCCAGCTCGGCAAGAGTCCGCTGCGCATACGGGCGCCAGGCGCTGCCGGGGTAGTCGCTGAGCACCCGACGCAGCGCTGCCGCGGCGGCGCCGGCCGAGTGCGGCCCGGCGAGTCGATAGGCGACCCCCAGCAAGTAGGTGGCGCGGTCGGCCTGCGCAAACCGCGGGTGCTCGGCCAAGAGCTTGGTCAGCCGAGAAATCAAGGCGGGGGAGCCCAGGGTCTGATAGGCCGCAGCGAGCTGGTTGAACTCGGCCTGGGCTTCGGGGTCGGGGTCCGCTGCGGTGGATAACTCGACTGCCCGCTGGCGGGCGCGCGCGGCCAGCCGGCTGCGGGGGTAGCTGTGGGCAACCTGGGCATATAGGGGCGCAGCCAGGGCTGGCTCGCTCAGCTTTTCGTCATGCAGCTGGGCCGCTCGGAACAGCGCTTCTGCTGCCAGCTCGGGGTCCTCGGCCGCTAGCGACGCCGCCGCTTTGCTGAACGCCGCGGCGGCGGTGCGCGGGCTTCCCTGCCTTAGCTCATGGAGGGCGGCGTCAAAGCGCTGACGCCCCGCCGCGGCCGACTGCGCCCCGGCAGGCTCTGCCAGCGCAGCGGTGGCGGCGAGGACCCAGCAGACAAGCGATAGACATCTTGGCAGAAGCGGCGGCATCCTGAGCGACCAGCGGCGGACTACGGCGAGACTGTCCAGGTGTCCATGGCGACCGGCGGAACGTCCATCCCCGGCTCTACTTTGTAGGCGGTCACCCGCACCCGATCATCTGGCTGCTGCTCGACGAGGATGTAGCCATAATACTGGGTGCCGGTGGTCCAGTCCGTGTCAAACGGCGCGCCCCCGTTGCCGGCGACTACTTCTCGCTGGTCGCCGCGAATTACGGTGGTCTTGTGCTTATAGGCATGGTCATGCCCGGCGATAAACAAGGTATAGGGGTGGGCATCGACGATGGGTCTGATCTCGGCATCATGGGTCGTGCCATGAGAGCCCCAGTACTGGTGCCGGAAGACAAAAGTGTACTTTGTCTTGTCGGCCAGCTGGGCCTCGAGCCAGGTCCCCTGCGTGCTGTCCCAGGCATCGTTGGCGATGGCGACTACTTTCACGTCGCCCTGGTTTATCCGCCAATAGACCTGCGGGGAGAGCTTGGCTTGGAAGGTCGGGATGTTCTTGTCCTCATGGTTGCCAAGGACGTAGTGCACCTTGGTGCTGGCACTCAGCTGCGTGCGGGCGGCCAGAAACAGATCCATCTGCGCCGCCGCCCGGGTCGCATCGGTGCCGGATACATAGATGTAGTCCCCGCTGACGACGACGAAATCGACAGCCTGGCGATCGATCGAGCGGAAGATCGCCTCGACCACCGCGGTCGGGTAGGGCGAGCCGACAGCCGCGCTACCGGGTCGCGTATCGCCAAAGGCGGCAAAGCGGAACCGCCCGGAGTGCCCGCCCAGGTCGGGCCCTCCAGTCGACATGTCAGCAGCCGTGGCCATATCCGGCGGGCCACCGCAGGTCTGCCCGCAGACGCTGCCGACTTCGGCCACGCAGATCGAGTTCCAGCTGGTATTGCAGCAGTAGGCGTCCTTGGCGCAGATCTGCTTCACGCAGGGGGTGCAGCTCTTGGTCAGCTTGGCGCCGGTCGCGCAGAGCGGGTGCGCGCACGCTGCCGCCGTCTCACCATACTCCCCGGGGTTGTCCGGCAGCGCGACCGCAGGCTCTTCGACCTTGTCGGGAGAACACGCGGCCGCGGTGGCGAAGACCAAGCTCAGAGCCACTTGGAGGTAGCGGGATGGGCGCGTGCCGGTGCGGTGAGCAGAGCGATGGGTCATGAGGGTCTCCGAGAGTAAAAGTCGCCTGGCGGCCGGCGCCGCGAGCGGGCGAGCCCGAGTCAACGCGGTACCGAGTCAAGCACGCGGCAAGCCTGCGCACATGAAGAACGAGTGAAGAAATCATCACAATCTCGCGCAGTAGCAAACCTGAGCGCAGGGCACAGCGCTGCGACAATTGGACAACATTTTGGTGACATTGCTCCAGGTGCCTCGGGGTCGATGACTGCGGTTCCCCGGCTCTTGAGGATGCAGTCTTTGTCCCAGGTGGCGTCGCTGGTCTTGGCGGCGGGATAAACCTCCACAGCGTCGCGAGCAGGCGCGTGCAGCAAAGACCCCCTTGTCCCGCCGGAAGAAGACTCTTGGTGACCCTCCGCCAGCCTCTATGCTAAGAAGCCCGCTCTGTTGAACAAGGAGCCTGGTATGAAGGATCGTTTTGTCGTGGTGAGCTTATTCAGCTTTTTCATCTGTTCGGCAAGTGCCTCGGCGGACCCGGCGTCCGCTGACTCGCCCGGGCTTCTGTTGCGAGACTGTCGCGAGACGACTCCGCGTCCCGGCGAGCGCAAGTTCCAGTGTCCGGGTTTCTCGGCGAATATGTCGGTCGAGCAGCCCGCGTTCGCCGCGGAGCAGATCGTCGAGCTGACCGTCAACGGCATCCAGCAGGATCCGCGGCTCAAGGTCGACCGGGCAGCAGTGCTGGTAAACGGCGAAAAGCGCCCCGGAGCCCGCTACACGGCTT
Source organism: Polyangia bacterium (assembly GCA_044222245.1). Lineage (GTDB taxonomy): Bacteria > Myxococcota_A > Polyangia > Palsa-1104 > JAEUJZ01 > CALFML01. Next base: position 11,251 of record JBGANQ010000016.1, read on the forward strand.
TAGGCCCTGGCGGGGAGACGACCTCCGCTGGGGTGTTCGCGATGGTGCCGGCGGCGACTCCAGGCAAGATTCGCCTGGTCGGCTGTGAGGAGAAGTCGCCCGCCCTGTGCAATCGGGTTCTCGGCGCCCTGTCCGACAAGCTCAAAGACGGGGATAAGGAAAGTGGCAGCCAGACCGGGCCCGAAAAGTCGCCCCAGCGGAGCGTGGGCGCGCTAAAGTTTGCCGGGCGCTCGGTGGCTGTGCCGCAAGGATGTACCTCTGCCGTGGAAGGCCCAAGGACGATGATCCGCTGCCAGGGGGCCAACGTCTCCTGGGTGTCCATGCAGAAGGACGACCCGGCCGGCAGCGACTGGATCTATCAGCCGATAAAAAAGAGCCTGGCGACGCAGGGAAAGCTCACCGAGAAGATCCGGCCCTGCCTGGTTGGCGCGGCGCCGACCGAGTGTCGCGATCTGACCGTGGCGCGCGAAAATCAGGCCGCGCTGAACGCCACCGCCGCCATGGCCCAGGTAGGGGATGAGCGAGTCTGGGTGCAGTGCAACGCCGTGGATCGCAGAGACGACAAGCTCCCGCAGCCGTGCGCGGAGATTGTCCAGTTCAGCTCCTGGAGCGCGCGCTGAGCGCCGCCGCCTAAGCCGCTGGCAGCGAGGCGAGAGACGACCCCGCTCACCGCTGGCGCTGGCTCAGGCGGCGACGAGCTGACTCGGCAGGCCGAACTCGGCGGTCGCCCCCTGGAGGCCGACCTCGATGACGCGGTCCCAGTAGCGGGCTCCGGCGGCGACTGCGCTGCGCTCGGCAAGCGGCAGCCGGTGCCGGACCTGCTCGACACTGCGCACCAGCTGCCGGAGCACCGGCATGGCGTAGCGCAAGGGAGTGCGCTCGACGCCAAGCTTGTCGGCAAGCTCGTCGCCGACGATCTCCCGGCAGACCATGTTGCCAAAGGTCACCCGCCGCGCGGCGTCGCGCCGCTGCCTGGCGGTCTTGCAGCCTTCGTACGAGCTGGCAAACATCGCCTGGGTCAGCTCGCGCGAGTCGGCATCCGGATCCCCGGTCGTTATCCGGATCAGCTCGGCCAGTCGCAGCCCGTCGGCTTCGGTGGTCAGCAGCACATCCGGGTGCACCCCGATGACCCGCCCGGTCCAGCGCCACAGGTGTACGCAGGCCTCCGCTTCGTCGGACTCGATCCGCAGGCCGAGCTTGCGCAGGCCGTCGAGGATCACGATTGAGAACAGCAGGCAGGTGCCCGCCATGTCGTGCTGGTTGATCGGCTCGCCCCACGCCGCGGCGTCCCAGCGGCCGCTCTTGTAGATCATGCGCCGGACCTGCGCGTGGATGAGCCGCACCTTCATGGTAATCTGCCAGCCGTCGGCAAACGGCCGCATCCCGCCCGGTCGTGACACCGCCTGGACAAAGCGCGCGGTCTCGTTGAGCCGGCGGCTCGCCTGCTCCTTGAGGCGCCCGGACAGGACCAGGGGCTTGTTGCCAGCCGGCGAGGCGTAGCCGAGCACCAGCGACCCCGCGCCGAGCACCGCCCCGCCGAGCGGCCCCGCCCGCAGCAGCAGCTGACCGCCGCGGTCGCAGGCCTCCCAGTCTACCCACGGCGGCACCTCGGCGGCCTGCTCGATGAGCTCGCACAGCGCGCGCGGCGCCGCGGCGATGGCCTGCGGCCCGTGCTTAAGACCTGCTTCGAACAGCCGCCAGCCCTCGCCGCGCGGCAGCGTCTCCAGGGCCAGTACTGCCTGATCCGCGGCGTCATCGACCTTGGCGAAGAAGCGACCGAGGCGGTCGACGCGGTCGCCGAACTTGCGCCGCGCCGCGGCGAGATTTACATAGCGCGCGGGGAATCCCTGCATACTCTGGAGTGTAGCAGGGAGTTTCCGTTCTACCCGTCCGATGGCGACTCCGGCTGCGGCGGCGACCTCTTGCGCGGCGGCGACCGTCGGCAGTTAGCTTGGGACCGCGCTGCGGCCGCCAGGCTCCGGAGGACGACCGGGAATCCCCCTAGTGCGAGCTACTGGGGGTACAGCCGCTCGATGAAGCGCTGCCAGGGTCCGGGGCCCCCATCGCCGCCGTAGCGGTACAGCGCCGAGGTGCGGTAGTCGGCGATGCGGGTGCGGAAGTCGCTCTCGGACACCGGCAGCCAGACCGTCAGGGCGCGCAGTCCGAGCGCGCTCTGCCCGTCGGCCTGGTAGTCGGTGCCGAAGCGATAGGCCGGCACCGCGCCGTCTAGAGCCGCGCGGGCGCGGCCAATCGCCGCCTGCAGCTTTTCGCTGACCGGGCCGGTGGCCACGCCCTGACTGCTGCGCTCCGCGAGCTGCGCCTTGAGCGCGCCGAGAAACGCCCCGAGATCCTGGATGCTGCCGTAAAGGCCTGTCTGGTGCTCGAACAGGTAGCGCAGGTCGCCGGTGCGCAGCGGGTCCTCGGCCTGGTAGGCGTCGAGCGCCGTCCCGAGCTCGCCAAGGGCCGGCAGCAGGTCGCGCCGCAGCTCATCGGTGGCGACCACGCTCATGGTGAAGCGCTTGCGCAGCTCGGCGGCGATGCGCCCGCGCAGCGGGTTGCGCGCCGGGTCCAGCGACTCCGCATACAGAGTCGGAATGCTCAGCGCCAGCTGGCGCGCCGGGTCGCTGTCGTCGCCGGGGCTGCTGCTCTGGTTGAGCCGCGCGAGCAGCGAGCGATACGGCAGCCCGACGAAGTCCTGCAGGTAGGCCGAGCTTATGACAAAGCGCGCCGAGTCGCGCAGCTCGGTCGCCACCTCGGCCATCTGCATAAGACACGCGTCGGCGGCGTAGACGTCCACCGGCCGGCCGACGGTGTGCTCCAGCGCCAGCAGCCCCTCGGCGAGCGCCGGGATGTCCAGGTAGCTGCGCTGCGTCCAGTCAAAGGCGAGGCCGCCGCGGAAGCGGCCGCCGAACGGATCGTCCAGCGCCGTCGGCACCGCCGGCAGGGGAGGGCGGGCGGCCGGCGCTTGACCCGCCGCCGGGGGCTGCGCCGCGGCCCAGCCCTCGCCGTGGCCCCAGACCACGACCAGGTAGTGCTCGGCCGGATAGCGCCGGGCGCCCCAGGCAAGGAAGTCGCGCAGCTGCGCCGCCGCGTCCGCGCCCTCGGCGAGCTGCTCGATGACCGGCGAGCGCAGGTCGCTCTCGCGGCGCCGCGCCAGCTGCGAGAGGGTCAGGGTGTCGTCGTAGCGCTCGCCCTGCGAGAGCATGAGCAGGCGCCGCAGGCCGCCCGGTCCCGGGGTGTCGAGCTGCACCACCACGTCGGTGCGCTCTGTCGACGCCGCCTGCGTGCCGGCGTCGTCCTGGGCTTCCATCTCCAGCAGGTTCAGGTAGGCGTAGGGGATCAGGTCATTGTCCGCGGCCATGTTGATGAGCACGGTCCACGGCTTGTAGCAGGCGCTGCGATCGGCGGGCTGGGTCGTTTGGCAGCGCTGCTGGGGGAACCAGTCGGGCCGCCCGCCGGCGCGCAAGGCGCCGTGCAGGGGCGACGTGGGCGGCCCGGGCGGACAGCCGGCCAGGAGGCACAGCAGCACGGCGCAGGCGACGCCGCGCCAGCTGGCCGGGGATGGCACCACTACCGCACGCCCGGGGCCATGGCCGCTAGCCCTGCTTGCCGTGCGACCGGCCAAACAGCGCGGCGACCAGCTTGCCGAGCGGCTGGCCGTTGCGAGCGGCGGCGATCGCGGCGCGGCGCCACGCGAGCGGCGGCGCCCCATCGGCCCAGTCACCGGTGGCGGCGTAGTCGGTGGTCGCGCTGGCCATCACTCCCGGCGGCGGCGTCCACAGGAAGTCGGGGTGGGCGTTTGCGTACCACTCGCCGCCGAGGATGCGCCCTTCGGCGTCGAGCTCCAGATCGTAGGTGTAGTTGACCACCCGCTGGTAGTCGTTGGCCAGGGTGTCGCTCTCATCGCTGGACGGCATGGTCTCGGCGACATAGGCAAGCTCCAGGCCGATGCCCACAAGATGCGTCGCCTTGTCGGAGCGGTACTTGGCGAAGCGGTCGCCCGGGAAGGCGCTGCGCGCGACCTTGGCCGCGGCCAGGGTCTTTGCCGGCTTGCGGGTCTGCGGGTTGAAGTAGGTATACGAGTAGGAATAGATCGGCTGGTTCCAGACCTCATAGTCGAAGGTCGCATCGAGGATGAAGCTGCGCTCGCGCACCCCGATCTGGTTGACCAGGGCGAGGTGAAAGGTGCCCGGGTTGGTGTCAAAGCACTGCTGGCTGATGACGCGGCCGTTTTCATCCATCGCCGGCGTCTTGTCGTTGCAGCGCCCGCCGATGAAGCGCACCGAGGGGGCGCCCTTGGCCCAGACCAGCGACCCGAGCGCCTTGAGGTCCGAGGGGTAGAACTTGATCAGCGTCTTGCCATCGGCGGCCAGCACCTCGATCGCCGCCGCCGGCCGCGGCAGCATGTACGCCGCCGGCGACCAGCCGTGGCAGATGCCCATCCACAGCTCGACCTTGCCGCTCTGGTCGTAGTAGCGCTCGCCCTCGTCCCACATCGCCTGGGTCAGGTAGCCGTCGGCGTCGCCGATGAGCAGGTCGTACTTCTCTGAAGGCGACAGCCGGTTGACGGCGTCGCCGCCGCGGCTGACGAAGGTGCTGGCCGGGTTTTTCAGGATGTAGTCGTACTTCTCCTTCCAGTCCTGGGACTTGAGCGGGAAGGCGGGGTCATTGTAGCGGGCGCCGAGGATGCCCTGGTAGATCGGCCAGTACCAGTCGGACCACGGGCCCTGGGCGAGCTCGGCGCTCAGCAGCTCCTGCTTCTCCATCTCCTCCAGGGTGCGTACGAGCTCGCCGGCGGGTCCATCGACCAGATCCTCGGCGCGGTCGTTCTGCTGAAAGGGCGCGCGGCCCGGCTGCACCTGACCCAGCCGCACGAGCTGCCCGTCGCGCTCCATGCTCAGCAGCTTGCGGTAGCGGTCGCGCTGCTCGACAAAGGCGTTGCCCTGGCGGGACGCCGCGGTGAACAGGCTGGACACCTGCTGCCGCTGCTCCCCGCCGTGCTCCTTCTTGACGGGGAGCTTGTTCATCGCCTGCTTGGGGTCGCGGTCAAATTCCGCCAGCTGTTCAGCGAGCTCGTCGTGGGTCAAGACACCACCTCCTGCCTCAAGATAGCAGCAATGGCGCCGGCTGTCAGCAGGTGGGCGCCGCCGCCTGCAGCAGCGGCGCCTGCAGCATTTGCCCTAGGCCGCTACTGTTTCATATAGTCCGCTCGCGCTGCGATCAAACCCGAGGAGGCCCCGATGCAATCGAGCCGGATGAAGTATTCCCCTTCCTTTTTCAGCACCGTCTTTTTGCTTAGCCTCGGCTGCGGCGGCGTCGGGGCCGAGCTCAGCCCGCCGGCCGCGCAGCCGTCGTCGGCGCTGCCGGCGGGCGAGAGCCGTACGGCGCCGCCCCTTGGCGCAGTCTTTGCCGCTGCGGCGCAGGAGTTCGCGGTCCCGCAAGAGCTGCTCATCGCCATCGCCCAGACCGAGACCGGCTTCTACTTCGTGCCCGGCCTGTCCGGCGATGCCTTCGAAGGCCAGCCGGCCTTCGGCGTGATGGCGCTGCGCGGCGAGCGGCTGGCGCGCGCGGCCAGCCTGGCCCGGCTGCCGCAGAGCGCCGTGCAGAGTGACCTTGGCGCCAACGTCCGAGCGGCGGCGGCGCTCTTACGCGCCGAAGCGGACGCGCAGGGAGTGCGCGGCCTGGCCCTGGCCGGATGGGCGGACGCGGTCGCCCGCTTCTCCGGTCTGCCGACGCCCGAGCAGCAGGCGGAGTATGTCGCCGGCGGCGTCTATCAGGTCCTGCGCCGCGGCCTGCCCGACGAGGTCGCCCGCCTGCATGGCCTGAACCTGCCCCCCCAAAGTGAGCTGCCGGCGCTCGACCCGGGCCCCGCGGCGCCCGGCGCTGGCTGGCAGCCCGTCTACTACTCGGGCGCGACGTGGAAGCCGGCGCCGCCGTCGAACTTCACCAGCGGCCGCGCCGCCACCATCGAGCTCCTGGTCATCCACACCTGCTCGGGCGCCTGGTCCGGCTGCTGGGGCTGGCTGACCACTCCCTATCCGACAAACCCCAACAAGACCTCGGCCCACTACGTGGTCAAGGAGGACGGCGCCCTGGTCTACGCCCTGGTCGATGAGACCGACACCGCCCACCACGTCGGCAAGCCGTGGATGGGACTGCCGACCAACTCACGCTCGGTCGGCATCGAGCACGCAGGCTTTTCCTACCAGGGCACCAACAAGTGGACCGAGGGCCAGATCGCCACGTCCGCCAAGCTGTCGTGCGACGTCGTCAAGCGCAACCGCATCGTGCGCGATCGCGACCACATCATCGGCCACTACCAGCCCGATCCGGTCAACCGCGCCGACGATCCGGGCACCGACTTCCCGTGGGCCGACTACATGAGCCGCATCAACACCTGCGTCGGCGGCGGCAGCTCTGGCATCATCGTCGACAGCAACCAGGCCAATAACGGCGCCACCGCGCGCTTTACCACCCCCAGCACCAGCTGGGTCGCCTCGACCAATGTCGCCGGCTACTGGGGCAGCGGCTACTATGTGGCGACGACCGACAGCGTGTCCGACGCCGCCCAGTTTGAGTTCCAGCTGACCGCGCCGGCGACCAAGGAAGTGTTTGCCTGGTGGACCGCCGCCACCGATCGCACGACCACCGCGCCTTTTGTCATCTTCGACGGCGACGGCAACAAGCTCGCGACGGTCTACAAGAACCAGCAGGCCGATGGCGGCAAGTGGGTCTCGCTGGGTCGCTATGACTTCACCGCGGGCTGGAACAAGGTAGCGGTCTCGCGCTGGACGACCGCGGGCAGCAAAGTTGTCGCCGACGCGATCCGGGTTGAGTAGGGGCGCGCAGGTCCTGCTCGTCGCGGGCGCGCTGCTCGGCGCCCGCGGCCCGGGGCACGTGCAGGGCGCAGTTCCGGCCGCAGGTGGTGCGGCGGATCCGGCGGTGTCGCCCGAAGTCGTGTCTTTTATCTCCGAGCGCAGCGGCAATCGCGACATCTACCGCATCGCCGCCGATGGCCGGGCCGAGCAGGCCCTTTTCCACACCGCCGCCGATGAGAGCAACCTCGCGCTCACTCCCGATGGCAAGTACCTGCTGCTGAGCACCGGCAGCGCCGACCGCGGCGGGCGGCGCTTCAGCTACGCGCTTATGCCCCTTTGGGAGGGAGACCGAGCCGCCGGAGCAGTCCGCCCGGCCGCCGAGCCGGGACCGGCGCTGTTTCCCGCCCGCGCCGTGCTCCTCAATCCCAGCTTCTCCCCGGATGGACGGCGCCTGTACTTCGAGTCGGAGTCGCGCGGGCTGCGCGATCTGTTTCAGCTCACGCTCGGCGCCGGCCCGCGCGCCGTCGGGCCGCTGCGGCAGCTGACCGACAACCCCGAAGGCAACTTCGCCCCGGCTGTGTGCGCCCGCGGCAACCTGCTGGCGTTTACCTCCAGCCGCGACCGGGTCTCCGAGCTGTACCGCATGCGCCCCGACGGCAGCGACCTGCGGCGGCTGACCTACTCGGCGGGCAGCGAGTGGCAGCCGCGCTGTCACCCGAGCGGTGAGCGGATCTACTTTGTCAGCGACCGCGATGGCGCCGACCGCATCTACTCGGTGCACATGAACGGCTCGGAGCCGCGGCGGCTCACCGGGCGCTCGCTCGACTCGGCCGTGGTCGAGGACTCGCCGACGATTTCTCCCGACGGCCAGCGCCTGGCGTTCATCGTCCGCGGCGCTGGTATGGGGGCTCGCTTACATGTGGTGGAGCTTGGCAGCGGCCAGGAGCGCGAGGTGCTGATTCCCCCCGGGCAGCGCGCCAGCGAGCCTGCCTGGTCGCTGGGTCACGGCGGCCGCCCGCTGCGGCTGGCGGTCACCCTGCGCGGTGAAGAGGGCGGAAGCGCGCAGATCTTCATCACCGATGCGCAGCTGCGCGGGGTGCAGCAGCTGACTCACGCGCAAGGTCCCAACTGGCACCCGCTGTGGATTCGCTGAGGCGGCTCGCCGGCGGGGGACTCGCGCGGCGTGCCTTTGCTGTCCGCGCCGCGCTGGCTAGAAAGAGAGCTTGAGCTGGTAGGGAGCCGCGCTGCCCAGGGTGCCGCTGTAGTAGGTCACGCGGATGTAGCGGGTGAAGGTCTGGGTACCGGTGTTGGTCACCTGCGCATCGTCCGCGACGCCGAGGCCGTTCTCCGACTTGGCGATGAGGGTTCCGTTGGAGTTGTAGATGTACAGGTCGAAGTCGGACTGCGCCGGCACCGTGAGGTGCGCCGACAGCGAGGCGCCGGCCGGCAGCTGGACCTTGAAGTAGCCGGTGTCGCTGCTGCTGGCCAGCTGGCCGACCACCGTCGTCCCAGTCGTGGTGATGGCCATCGCCGTGGCCAGGGTGTTATTGGGCTTGACCTCGTTGATGGTCGAAGGCGGCGGCGTGCCCGGGGTGCCGCCCTGGCACGGCGTCCAGGCGCCGGGGACTCCGACCGCATCCCAGGCCTTCTGGGTGCTGGTCCACTCGGCCGAGCAGACGCCGAACAGGCTCTGCGCCGCCTGCGCGGTGGCGTTGCGGGCATCCTGGAAGGTCGCGTTCGCGGTCAAGAGCGAGGTGTCGGCGGTGTAGAAGATGCGCGAGGCCTTGGCCAGGCCGATGCCGGTGACCACGGTGGTCGTCTTCTGCCGCGGGTGGCTGCCGCCCTGCGAGAGCAGATAGTAGGCCAGGTTGGCGATGCCGCTGTTGCCGTGGACGCCGCCGTTGTCGGCGGTGCCGGTCAGGCGCTGCGGGTAGTAGTCGGCGCTGTAGCCGTCCAGCGTGGGGTTATTCATGAAGCGCAGGGCGCCGCCGGCCAGCTGCGCCCCGGCGGCGTCGGCGCCGACCTGCCAGGTCTTGGCGTCGGCCGCAAGCGTCGCCGGGTTGCCCGCGGCGCTGCCGCCGGCGCGCTTCCAGGTCGCCACGGTGACGCCGATGATGTCCGACATCGCCTCGTTGAGCGCGCCCGACTCATTCTGGTAGACCAGCGCCGAGGTCGAGCCGGTCACCGCGTGGGTCAGCTCGTGACCGGTGACGTCCAGCGCCAGCGCCAGGTTCTTGAGGGTCTGGCCGTCGCCGTCGCCGTACGCCATCTGGTTGTAGGGGTAGCCGAGCCACACCGCGTTGTTGGGCGAGCACTGGCTGCCGCTTGAGAACTGCGCGTGCACCGACGCCTTGAGCGGCGACCCCTTGCCGTCATAGGAGTCGCGGCCAAAGTAGTTCTTGTAGAACCAGTAGGTGGTGCCGGCGCCGTCGTAGGCGCCCTGGGCGGCGGCGTCGCTGCTGCTGCCGCCTTCGCTGAACAAGCTCTTTCCCGGCAGGTTGCTGCCGCTGCTGATGCAGCCCTGCTGCAGATCGTACAGGCTGCGGCTGAGCGCATCGTGGATCAGGGTGTACTGCGCCAGCAGGGCGCCGGACTGCTGGCTCACATAGACCTCGCTCAGCACCCGGCCCTTGCTGTCGAAGTACTCGACCACCGTGCGGAAGGCCGGCACCGAGTCGCGCTGCGCGGTGGTGAAGATGGCCTCGCTGACCGGACCGTGGACCTGCAGCTGGCCGCTCGCGCGCAGCGGCGCCAGGGCAGCGCGGACCACCTGCTCGCCATCGCGACCGCTAGGTCCCATCGGGTGCAGCCGCGGCACCAGCTCACCGAGCAGCGCCAGCACGGTGCCGTCGGGACCGATGTGCGCGGTGAGCTGGCCGCGGGCGACGCGCAGCCCGCCCTGCAGCTGCTGCAGGCGGACGTAGCGGTGACCGCGCTCATCGCGCTGATCGCCGAGGATCTCGAAGTCGGTGCCCGCGGTGAGCTGATAGGCCCCGGCCAGCCGGTTGAGGAGCAGGGTCCGGACATCGCTGGCATCGCGGATTCCCGCCTCGATGTGTCCGCCCAGATAGTGGATGCTGCCTGCGGAGTCACTTGTCTGGGTGTCGATGCCCAGGGTCGCCAGGGTGTTGTCCTTGCCCTCTGCGGACGGCACCAGCACCGTCGCTGGATCAGCCTCTCCTTCAGAGATTGCCTGCGGTCCTTCGCAGCCTCCCAGCGTCATGGGAAGGCAGCCCACAGCGGCGATTACGACAGCATGGCCCAGAGCAGTGCGCAGAGAGTGCATCGGGACTCCTTTTGGTTTGCAGAAGCAGTTGCTCTCTGGTCGAAGCAACTGCTGTGCCTTCCCTTGGGAATCGCCAACTGCTGAAAATGATATGCATCCGGATCCGCACCCTGCTGACAACAGGAATCAGGTTGCGGTCAACAGGCTGCTGCAGAGGGAGTCGGCCGCCGGGCTAACGGTCGGACCCGAGCCGGCGGCCGCGCCGCTGCTCGGCGACCGCCGCCAGCCAGGCGCGCGCCTCGGCTTCGGTGGCGTGGTTCATCGAGTAGCTCGGCTTGTGGCTGACCAGCTGAACCCCGCGCGCCACCAGCGCTACCGCGGCGCCCACGCTGCGGTCCATGCCGTAGGAGGCCAGGCTGACCGTGTCGGCGTGGCGCCGCCACCAGCGGCCGGCGTAGCGCCGCAGCTCGGCGCCGGGGATGACTGCCTGGCGCAGGTCGAACAGGACCAGGCTGTGCCCCGCCGGCCGCAGGTGGCCTTCGATCGCCTGGTAGATCTGCTCCAGCTGCGGCAGGGTCGGCAGCCCTACCCAGTGAACGTGGATGAGGTCGGGCTCCGCCTCGACTGTATGAGGGCCGATAAGCGTCCGCTGCATCTGCAGCCTGTTATCCTAGAGGTAGCGCGGCCAAGACGGAAGTCGGTCAGCGGGTCGGGCCAGGCTGCTCGCCGATGCCCAGCTGATCCCAGGCCGCTTCGAGCCCGCCGCGGGCGTGCGCCCGCTCGAGGTTGGCGGCCTGGCTGGCGCCTGCCCTTGGCGTACAGACTGGCTCGCGGTGGTTGGGGTCGCCCGCCGCGCCCATCGATCAAGGCCGGGTCAGCACCAGCGTCTGCCAGGCGGTGGTCACAAGCAGCGCCGGGACCGTCACGCTGCCATCGGCCGCCGCGCTCACCACCCCCTCTTGGGGACCAAAGCGCCAGGCGATGGCCTCGCCGGGCGCGCACTGGAAGCGCTGCACCCGCCGCGGCGTGACATCGACCCGCACCGGCGGCGCCACCGGCAGCTTGTCGCCCGTGGTCGGGTAGCCGGGGCGCGGCGGCGGACCGCCCGCCCCGTCCAGCACCCGCAGCGGCAGCTCGAGGCGGTCCAGGGTGTCGACGATGCGCGTGCTGTCCCAGCGCAGGAAGCGGTTGAGCGCGCCGGCGATGTCGCCGCTCCAGCCGGTGTCGCCGGCGACCTCCACCTTGCCGGCAAAGCCCGACTCGGGGCTCCACACCTGCCGGCCGTTGCCGCTGCCATCGCCGGGGTTGCCGTCGATCGACAGCCGGCTGAACGCCGGGAAGGCGCGGTGCAGGCGCAGGAAGCTGGTCTCATCAAAGACCGGATTCCAGCCGCTCTCCCACCACCTGTCGCCGAGCAGCGGGTCGGCGATGCCGTGGCCGCCCTCATCCCAGACCGCGAAGTGACCCACGTGCGCCTGCGCCAGCGCCTGGTACAGGGTCCGGCCGGTGAGCGGGCTGGTGCCGACCACCGCCCCGAAGTGAATCGTCGAGTCATCCTTGCCGTGCTTGAGGAACAGAAACTGCTCGCGCGCCTCGGCCACGTCCTGCACCACCCGCGTGAGGTCGGCGCGATCCCAGACGCCGCTGCGCAGGTCGCTGGTCGCTCCCGGGGCCGGCGGGCTGCCCCACAGCGGCGCCAGCTGCGCGACCCGCGAGGGCCGGTGGTTGCGCGGAATCGCCTGCGCGATGGTCGCCTGCACGGCGCAGAAGTGCCGCGCGTACAGGAGGCCCAGCGTCGCCGCGCCGGCCCCGCCCATCGAGGCGCCCTCGACATAGATGCGCTCGCGATCGATCCCCGGCTGGGTGCGCAGCGCCCATGACAAAAGGTGCAGGACCCGCCGCAGGGTATAGTCGGGCACCGCGCTGCCGGCCGGCCCGGCGGGCAGGGTGCTCGCGTAGCCCCACCAGTAGGTATTGTCCGGGTCGTGCGGGGCGATGCGCAGCTCGCCCTCCCAGCCCTCGCTCCACGGCGTGCCGGCAAAGCCGTGCAGCGTCACCCGCGCTGGCAGCGGGTGGGCCTCGCTCAGCGCCAGCGGCACCGTGACCACCGCCGAGAAGCTGCGCCCGGCGTAGCCCGGACTGTCCAGGTAGGCGTCGGTCTTCTGGGTGAGCGTCAGGCGCTTGAAGGTCGGCAGGGTCTCGACCTTGCTGATCACCGGCTCGGGCGGGTGGATGGTGTCGAGGATCGAGATCGGAATCCGCTCGCTGACCCGCGCGCTGCCATCGTCCGCGGTCACCAGCAGCGAGTACGACTCGCCGCCCTGGATGAAGTCGGGGATGAAGGTGAGGGCGCCGGTCTCGGGATGGAACGTCGCGCCGGGCGGCAGCTCGCTCACCAGCAGCCGCACGCGGTCGCCGTCGAAGTCGTCCGCGGTAAGGGTCAGCTGCAGGCTGGCCTCCTCGACCACCGTCTGCGGGCCGGGGTTATGGATGCGCGGCGGGCTGTTTTCGACCTGCAGCGGCAGCGGCGCGCTGCGCAGCTCGCCCCGGGACAGGACGACCTGCGGCCGGCCGCGGCGCTGCGGCGGCACCTGGGCGCGCAGCTCCTCCGCCGAGATGAAGCGGGTCGCCAGCGGCTGCCCGTCCAGCACCAGCAGATCCCCGGGAGCAAAGCGCTGCCCGCGCGCCGTCAGCTCGAACTCGCTGGCGCCGGCGACGGTGGCCGGCGCCAGGGCCGTCAGTTCGGGCGCATCGCCCTTGGGCGGCGCGGCGCAGCAAAAGAGGCCGCCGAGCAGGCCCCGCAGTCCCCAGGCGAGCGCGCGGGCCGCCGGGCCAGGCCGCCGCGGGTGAGCTGGCGTCCGGGGGTGGGCGTGCTCGTGCCCGTGGGCGTGCTCGTACTCGTGGGCGTGCTCGTACCCGTGGGCGTGGCCGTGGGCGTGGCCGTGAGCGGAGTTGGGTTCGCCAAGCATGGCCGCACCGTAGCGCAGCTCGGCCTGGGGGTGTTTCAGATTCCCCGCCCGCCCGGCCGCTGATATCTTGACGCGCGATGTCGCAAGCCGCGGAGCAGCGCTGGAAAGGGATCGCCCTGGCGGTCGCCGCCGCGCTCACCTGGAGCGCCGCCGGCGTCGGCATCAAGCTGCTGCCGCTGGCGCCGCTGGCGATTGCCGGCTTCCGCTCGCTGTTCGCGCTGCCCATCCTCACCGCGGCGCTGCTGCTGCGCGGCGAGGAGGCGCACGAGCCCGGACTTTACGCCTTCGCGCTGCGCCAGCCTTCGGTGTGGGCGAGCGCCGCCGCCTACGCGCTGTGCGTCACCCTGTTTGTCTTTGCCACCAAGCTGACCACCGCCGCCAACGCCATCCTCCTTCAGTACAGCGCGCCGATCTATGTTGCTCTGCTGTCCTGGCCGCTGCTCGGCGAGCGGGTGCGCGCCATCGACTGGCTGGCGGTCCTTGGCTGCCTGCTGGGGGTCAGCTGGTGCTTTGCCGGCCAGCTCTCGGCCTCCGGGTGGACCGGCAACTTGCTGGCGCTCGCCTCGGGCCTCTGCTACGGGCTGCTGCCTTTGCTGTGGCGCCGCCAGCTGCGCGGGGCCCGCCGGCCCGAGCCGGGCGCCGCGGTCGACGCCGGTCATTCCCAGCGGGCCTATCTGGCCTACCTGCCGCAGCTGTCCCTGGTGCTGGGCAACGCGCTGAGCGTCGTGCTGTCGCTCCCATGGCTGCTGCAGGGCCCGCCGCAGCGCGCCGTCGACTGGCTGATCGTGATGTTCCTCGGCTCGGTGCAGATCGGGCTAGCGTACCTTTTCTATGCGGCGGCGGTGCAGCGCCTGCGCGCGGTCGAGTGCCTGCTGGCGGCGACGTTAGAGCCGATCCTGAACCCGCTGTGGGTGGCGCTGTGGGCGCACGAGCAGCCCGGTCGCGGCACCCTGCTCGGTGGCAGCGTCATCCTCGCCACGGTGGTCGTGCACAGCCTGCTGGTCAACCGGACGGCGCCGGCGGTCGCTGTTCAGCCGAGCAGCCGCCGCAGCAGCGGGCCGCTCAGGTAGACGCCGTAGCCGATCGACAGCGCGCCCACCGTCAGCCCCATCACCCGCTGCACCAGCGGGTGGCGCCCGGCGCGCGTCAGCGGCAGCCCCGCCACCCCCGACAGCGCCGCCATGCCGAGCAGCGACCCCAGCCCGAACACCGCGATGTACCAGAGCCGCATCCCCGCTGAGGGCATGTTGGCCAGGGCGAGCGCGGTCAGGCTGCCGCTGCCGGCCAGTCCGTGCACGGTGCCGATGAGCAGCGGCCGGCGCGCCATCGTCCACCGTCCCAGGTGCAGGTGGGCCACCGGTCCGCGGTGGTGGTGCCGCGTCCCGCCGTGCGCGTGCAACAGCGGCGGCCCGTCCTGCGGCTGCCGCCAGGCCGCGCGCAGCGCCCGCGCGCCGAGCAGCAGCAGCAGCAGCGCCACCCCAAGCTCGAAGCCGGTGATCCAGCGCGGCGACAGCTGCCGCTGCAGCAGCGCCAGGCTGCCGGCCAGGCCGAGCAGCGCCAGCGCGTGCCCGAGCCCCCACCAGAGGCCCAGCACCGCGACCCGGCGCGGACACTCCTGCTGCGTCGCCAGCGTGGACACCGCCGCCAGATGATCCGGCTCCAGCGCGTGGCGCACTCCCTGCAGGCCGCCGAGCAGACATCCAGTAAGCAGCTCCAACATCAAAACTCTCTGCGGCGACCGGGTCCTCCGGCGCGACTTGGGTCGCAAGGCAAGTCGGCACCAGCGCCCTGCGGTCAGCTGACCGCCATCGGAACGCCAGATGGCTACGAGGATGACTGAGGTTTTTCACCTAGCACGATTGCCGCGGGCTGGCAAACCCGGCCCCGGTCGCGACCTCACCGGACCCGCTGCCCAGGGCGCGACGGCCGAACTGGACGGGCCGTGCTAGCCTTGTTTCTTATGATGCGAGAGGTCTTTCGCAGCGAGCACTACCGGGTCGAGTTCGGCGCCGAGCAGCGGATCATTCGCCTGGTGCGCACCGCCGTGCCGCAGACCACGCAGCTGATGGCGTCGCTGGTGAGCGAGCTCCTGGGCGCCCTGCAGCCGCTGCGCCCGGCCCATATCCTGCTCGATATGCGCCTGGCGCCGGGCAACAACGATCCCGAGTTCGAGCAGGCGGCGCTGGTCGCGCTGCGACGGCTCCTGCGCGGCTTCGGCAAGGTCGCCGTGCTCGTGCACAGCGCGGTCGGCCGGCTGCACTTCCAGCGCCTGAGCCGCGAGAGCGGGCAAGATCTACACATCTTCTCTGATGAGAGCGAGGCGCTGCGCTTCCTCCGCGAGCAGCCCCTGCCGCAAGCGGCGCCCCCGTCCTAGGCGCCGCCAACTGCCGCGGCTATTCAAGAAATTGCCGCGGCTGTTCAAGCAATAGCCGCGGCTATTCAAGAAATTGCCGCGGACTTCCCAGGTATTGCTGCCGGTGCCCACCGGACGCGGCGCGTGCTCTACCGGATGGGGCCAAGGCCGCGCAGCGCCAGTACGCGCTCGGGTGCCGCGGCGAAGTAGGCGGCGCAGGACGCGCAGCAAAAGTACAGGGACCGGTCGCCGGCTGCGCGGCGGGAGCTCGCCTCCTGGACGGTGAACACGACGCCGCTTACCGGGCAGTAGGTGCGCTGGCCCGGGGTCACCCCGGGCTGGACTTTGATGTCGGCCGACCGGCCGGCGGCGCGTCTGCCTCAGCTGCCGGCGCAGCCGGTAAACTGCTTGTCGACCGGCTCCCAGGGGGCCGGGGCGGTCGACGGGGTCGGCTCGGGCGTCAGACCGCGGGCCGCTGCCGACGGGGCATGGTCGTGGCGCGCACAGCCGGCGCAGACCGCCGCCGCGAGCACCAGCGAACCGACGAGCTTGCGCGCGGTGTTCATGGGCGTGTGTTTAGCACACTCCGGGTCGTCCGCCGCGAGCGCTCGCTTTTCTCGCCCGCGCAGAGCAAACTCTCGGGCCATGGTCGCCGTCGTCCTGCTCGCGCCCACGACCAGCTACCGCCAGGCTGACTTTGTCGCTGCCGCCGAGCGGCTGGGCCTGCGGGTCGGCGTCGAGCTGATCCTCGCCACCGATCGCTGCCCGGTGCTGGCCGCCGACTATACAGAGGAGGCCACCGGCTCGGTGTGCATCGAGCTGCGCCCGCCCGAGCGCGCGGTCGCCGCCCTGGTCGAGCTGCACAAGCGGCGGCCGTTCGCCGCCATCGTGCCGGTGGACGACGCGACCACGGTCATCGCGGCGCAGGCGGCGGCGGCGCTCGGGCTTGTGCACAACGAGCTGGCGGCGACCCTGGCGGCGCGCGACAAGCGCGGCCTGCGCGAGCGGCTGCAGGGCGCCGGGGTGCCGCAGCCGCGCTACCGGGTGCTGCCGCTCGATGCGCCGCCCGCGGTGCTGGTCGCCGCCGCCGTCGCCGTTGGCTTCCCGTGCGTGCTCAAGCCGGTCATGCTGTCGGCCAGCCAGGGGGTGATCCGCGCCGATGACGAGGCGGCGCTGCTGCAGGCGCGGGCGCGCATCCGCGCGCTGCTGCGGCGCCCGGCGATCCACGGCAAGCAGGGGGCCGCCGCCGAGGTGCTGCTGTGCGAGTCGTTCGTGCCCGGACCCGAGGTGGCGGTCGAGGCGATGCTGCGCGACGGCGAGCTCACGGTGCTAGCGCTCTTTGACAAGCCCGATCCGCTCGATGGCCCGTTCTTCGAGGAGACGATCTACGTCACGCCCTCGCGCCTGCCGCCGGCGCAGCAGCAGGCGATCGCCCGGACCACCGCGGCGGCGGCGCGGGCGCTCGGCCTGCGTCACGGCCCGCTGCACGCCGAGCTGCGCCTGAGCCCAGCGCCGGTGGTCATCGAGGTCGCCGCCCGCTCAATCGGCGGCCTGTGCAGTCGCACCTTGCGCTTTGGCACCGGGCGCTCGCTGGAGGAGCTGATCCTGCTGCACTCCCTGGGCCTGCCGCTCGCCGCCGAGGAGGTCCACCGCGAGCAGGCGGCGGCCGGCGTGATGATGCTGCCGATCCCGCAGGCGGGCGTGCTGCGCGCGACCCGCGGCCTGCAGCGGGCGCAGGCGGTGCCCGGCATCGTCGAGGTGACCGTCACCGCGCGCCCCGGGGAGGAGCTCGTGCCGCTGCCCGAGGGCGGGGCCTACCTCGGGTTCCTGTTTGCGCGCGGCGCGACGCCCGCGGCGGTCGAGGCGGCCCTGCGCGCGGCCCACCGCGAGCTGGAGTTCGTCATCACCAAGACGCTTCAGACCGCGGACGCGCCTCCGGAGTAAGGCGACAGGCCGCGCCGCCAGCGAGGCGCCGCGAGCCCACTGGCCTTCGGTGGGCTCTGCTCACCAGGCCACGGCTTGGTAAGGCACGGGACGCCGCTTTCGCAGGCGAGACTTAGAAGGCCAACTGGCCTTCGGTGGGCTCCGCTCAACAGAACCACGGCTCGGTCAGGCGCGGGACGCCGCTCGCGCGGGCGCGGCTCTGCACGAGGCGCACGGCCTCCGGCGGCGAGCCGGCGCAGCGGCGCACGAGCGCGAAAAGGGCCGCAAGCAGCTGCAGCGGCGGCTCCTTGGCCGCCACTCCGGCCTCGACGCGCGCGGCGACCTGCAGGTGCAGCTCGTCCATGCGCGGGTCGGGATGCCGCCACGGGTAGCACAGGCGCGCCTCGTCGAGCGGGCCCAGGTGCGGCAGAAGCTCGGGCACCTGCAGCAGGTGAGAGCCCGGCGGCACGAGCAGGCGGATGCTGAACTGCACCGGATCGACGTGCTCGCCCAGGTCGTGGCGGGCGACAAACCCGAGCAGCTCCTGGTAGTCGGCAAGCGTGGTCCAGGGGGTGAAGGCGACCAGCGACGGCCGCATGGCGATTCCGGCCGCCTGCAGGAGCCCCAGCGCCGCCTCGACATCCTCGGGCGTGTGGCCCTTGTGCAGCAGGGTCAGCACGGTCGGACTCAGCGACTCGACCGCCGAGACCACGAAGCGCACCCCGAGCTGCCCTAGCTCCGGCCACAGCGCCCGCTGGCGCAGGATGTGCTCGACCTTGCAGGTGACGTCGAAGGTCAGGGCGGGAAACTCGGCGTGCAGGGCGCGCAGGATGGTCAGCGAGTGGCGCGGGCCGTTGAGGAAGTCGGGATCGCCGAAGGTGATGTGCTCGGCGCCGGCGGCGACCTGCTGGCGGACATCGGCCAGCACCACGTCCTTTGGCACGACGAAGAAGCGGCCGCCGTAGACCGGCGGGATCGGACAGTGGCGGCACAGGTGCAGGCAGCCGCGGCTCGCCTCGGTGTAGCCGGCCGGGCGCTCGCTGCCGTCGCCGGGGTCAAAGCGCGCGTAGCGCCCAAGCGGCAGCAGCGTGTCGCGCGCCGGCGGCACGAACGGCAGCCGCGCCAGCACCGGCGTGGCCGGGTGGGCCCGGGTCATGACCCCGGGGATCGGACCGAGCTCGGCCTTACCGCTGGGGGCGGCGGTCAGGGCGGCGCACAGCGCGACCAGGGCGGACTCGTGCTCGCCGCCGACGATGGCGTCGGCGCCCTGGTCGAAAAGGTGGCCGGCGTTGAGGGTCGCGTACAGGCCATAAAAGGCGACCAGCGCCTGCGGGTTGATGGCCCGCGCCCGCGCGAGCAAGCGCAGGCCCAGGCGCAGCGCAGTGTGCATCGGCACCGCAATCAAGATCGCCTGCGCGGCGGCGACGCGCTCGGGGGCGAAGCGCTCGGCGTACAGGTCCAGCACCTGCGGCGCAAAGCCCGCGGCGCGCAGGAAGCCGAGCGGCGAGGCGAGCTGCAGCGGCTGGTGCCCCAGCTCGTACAGCGACACCAGCAGCACCGCTCCGGGCTGGCGCAGGGTGCCGGGCAACCGCGCCGCCTACTTCTGCCCCGCCGGCTTGAAGTCGGGCGGCGGCGCCGAGCCCTCGCCGAAGAAGAACTGCTCGCAGCGGTCGTGCAGCAGGGTAAAGGCCTCGGGCGTGACCAGATCCAGGCGGTACTCGTTGATGATCATCTTGGAGTGCTCCAGCCACATCGACCACGCCTCGGCGGAGACCTCGTTGTAGATGCGCTCGCCGAGCTCGTCGTCGAAGGGTTGGAAGGTGAGGGCGGGAAGCTCCCGTCCGAGCTTTGCACACAAGACCATGCGGGACATCGCTGCTCCGTTATTCCGTTTCGAGGGGCCCTGCAGCGCTCGCCGTGGCGACGGCAGGCCGGGGTGGGGTCAAGCCTAGCTCATCTTGGCGGCGAAAGAGCACAGATTGGGCATCGGCCTGATATTTGATAAACCAAGACCCCGCATGAGACCACTAAGTCGTCGCAGTTTTTTCCGCACCAGCTCTGCCTGCGCCGTGCTCGGGGCGACCCTGCCGGCCGGCCCGGCGGCGGCAGCAGCGGCAGCACCGGCCGCGGCGCCCGTCGAGGCCCCGCGCCCGCTCAGCTTCACCGACGACGGACTGCGCCTGTCCCCCGGCGAATACGCGCGCCTGCTGGTCACCCTCGAGCAGGCCGGCCAGGCCGCGGCCGACATCTACCTGGAGGGCGGCGCGGTGGCGGCGATGGAGCAGAAGTTCGCCCGCGCGCTCGGCAAGGAGCGGGCGCTGTTTCTGCCGAGCGGCACCCTCGCCAACCACCTGGCGCTGCGCCACCTCGCCGGCGGCCGGACGCGGGTGATTGTCCCGGCCGAGAGCCACATCTACTGCGACTCGGCCGACTGCGTGCAGGCGCTGTCGCACCTTAACCTGGTGCCGCTCGGCCCGGGGCGGGCGACCTTCACCGTGCAGGAGGTGCAGGCCGCCTGCGAGCGGGCGACCTCGGGACCGTTTCCGACCCCGATAGGCGCCCTCAGCATCGAGTGTCCGGTGCGCCGCCGCGACGGCGAAGTCTTCGACTTCGAGGAGCTGCAGCGCATCGCCGCCTACGCCCGCCAGCACGACCTGAAGCTGCACCTGGACGGGGCGCGGCTGTTCCTGGCTGCTGCCTGGACGGGCATCCCACCGCAGAGCTACGCGGCCCTCTTTGATACCGTTTACATCTCGCTGTACAAGTGCTTCAACGCCGGCAGCGGCGCCGTGCTGGCCGGCCCCAAGGAGCACCTGGAGCCGATCAGTCACGACCGCAAGCTGTTTGGCGGCAGCCTGCTGCACGCCTGGCAGTTCGCCGCGGTCGCCGGCCACTACCTGGACGGCTACTGGGAGCGCTCGCTGCGCGCCGTCGCGGTGGCGCGCGAGCTGTTCGTCCTGCTCGGCAAGCACCCGCGGCTGCGGCTCGAGTCGATCCCCCACGGCTCGAACATTCACAAGCTGCGGGTGCAAGGCGGCAACCTGGAGGCCTATCAGGCGGCGCTCAAGGCGCAGGGAGTCCTGCTGCCGCGGCCGAGCCGCGACTTCCCCGGCTTCGAGCTGCGGATAAACGAGTCGCTGTGCACCGAGTCGGCGCCGCGGCTGGCGCGGCTCTTTACGCAGGCGCTGCCGGCCTGAGGGCGGGGCTGCGGGCGAGCCTGCCGCGGCTCGGCGGGCACTAACCTGCGGGGACCGTACTGGACGCGGCCGGCAGCAGCGGGTGGAAGGCGCCGCGCGAGTAGTAGCGCAGCGCGGGGGGCGCCGCCGGCTCGCGCAGGTGGAACACGCAGCGGCCGCGGTCCGCGGCGGTCAGCTGGGCGGCGAGTCCGCTCGCGGCTGGGGGCGGGGTGATGCTGAAGAAGTAGGCGCGCGGCTCGGCCAGCTGGATCGTCAGCTCGGTGCTCGGCCGGCTGGGGGGTGAGGGCGCGGTGACGGTCACCGTGACCGCATCTTTGCGGTCGAGCAGGGTGTGCCGGGACAGCACGAGCACCTGGCGCGGGACCGGATCAAAAAGGCGCAGCGCCGCTTCCAGGCCGTTGCGGAACACGAACGCGCCGCCGAGGCTGTCGGGCAGGTTGGCGAGCAAAAGGGGCGGCGCGGCCGGCTCCTTTCGCAGCTGCGCCACCAGCTGCGCCGCCAGCTGGCCCGCCGCCTGCCAGCTGTGGTTTGCATACTCCAGCGCCGCTGCATAAAACCCAAGGAGCAGCGCGAGCGCCGACCGCTGCGCCCACCGGCCGCGCAGCCAGTAGCGCAGCAGCGCCACCGCCGCGAGCACCGCGAACGCCGAAGGGAAGTACAGGAAGCGCTCGCCATCGCTGCTCAGCAGCGACACCGTCAGGCTCAGCACCGGCAGCAGCGCAAGATAGAAGGACCCGAGGCAGAAGCCCACGGTGAGCAGCTGCGGCCGCGACAGCCGACGGCGCGCCGCGCGGCCGACCCACAGGCTCAGCGCTGCTGCACCGGCCGCGCCGGCCATCGCCGGGAGCAGCAGCGCCCACCCCGGCAGGTGGCTGCGCAGCGCCTGCAAGGCTGCCTGCTGGACGCCGGTGGTGGGCAGGCTGCGCGGGAGCAGCGCCGCGGGCAGCTGCCACCCGAGCGCGCGCAGCGGAAACAGCACCAGGTTGGCCAGAAGCTGCGGCCCCCCCTGCTTGAGGTGCACGGCCGCTCCGTAGCCTCCGAGCCACTTGCCGAGCACCGCCCGCCGCACCAGCAGATAGGCGCCGACTGCGCCGACAAAGACCAGGGTCACGCGCCGCCGGCGCCGCGCCGCGCCCGCGGCGGGCCGGGCGAGCAGAACGTCGGTCAAAAAGACGATCGCGAACACCGGGAGCACCGACTCCTTGGCGCCCAGGCCCGCCAGAAACAGTCCCACCGCCAGCGCCAGCGCGCCGGGGCGCCCGTGAGAGCGGAACCGCAGGTACAAGTCTAGCGCAGCGAGGCCCAGCAGCGCCGCCAGGACATCGGTGCGCCCCGAGATCCAGGCGACCGGCTCGGAGTGGGAGGGGAGCAGCAGGAAGAAGATCCCGCCGAGCCGCGCGGTCAGCCGATCCAGGCCGAGCGCCAGGGCGATGCGATAGACCAGGAACGCGCAGCCAGAGTGCGCCAGCACATTGGTCAGGTGGTAGCCGAGCGGACGGAGTCCCCAGAGGGAGTGGTCCAGATACAAGCTCAGCGAGACGAGCGGCCGGAAGAAGTCGGCGCCGCGCCACCAGATGCCGAGCGGCCCGCCGCGACGCACCGCGTCCACCAGGATGAAGTCATCCGACAGGAAAAAGGAGCCGAGGATCGGCGCGTACAGCGCGGTCCCGGCCAGCAGGAACAAAAAGAGGGTCAGCGCCTCAGTGGAGAGCGTGGTTCGGGACGGTGTCACAGCCATCGCTGCCGACCCTAGCCCAAGGGCGCGCGCAAAGATACCGCCGCCAGCTTGCCCAGAACTGCCAGAAGCTGCCAGAAGCTGCCAGAAACTGCCACGAGCGAATCAACACGCCGGCCGGCGCCCGGCCAAGTCCTGCATTTTCCAGCACTTGGGCGGGCCCGGATAGATCGGTTGGCGAGGCGAGCGGATCGTGCTTTCATGAGACAGTGGGCGACGATCTTCAAGCGCGCAAGCAGACCCTGTCTCGCACACCATTTTTCGGCGGTCTGGAGGATGCGGCGCTCGCGCGCGTCATCGGCATGCTGGTGCCGCGCAGCCTCGCCCGCGGTCAGATCGTCTTTCGCGAGGGGGACCTCGGGCGGTCGCTGTACATCATCTCGGCCGGCACCCTGGTCGCCAGCAGCGCCGGCGAGTCGGGCCACAACGTGCGCCTGCATCGGCTGGGCCCCGGCGATTTTATCGGCGAGATGGCGCTCATCGAGGTGCACCCGCACTCGATGACGGTGACCGCCGAGACGCCGGCGCAGCTCTTAGAGCTGACCAACAAGGATCTGTACCGGCTCTACATGGAAGACGTGCAGGCGTACGTCATGGTGCTGCAGAACATCGCCCGCGAGCTGTGCCGCCGCCTGCGCGGCGCCGCCGGCCGGATCGTCGAGATCGCCGATGAGACCGGCGACGAGGTGACGCAGATCCGCTCTGCCACCGCGTTCGCCAAGCTGCTAGAAGGGGAGTAAGCCCCCGCGCTAGGGGCGCTCGCCAGCGGCACGCAGCTCGCCGGCGGCACGCAGCTCGCCAGCGGCACGCAGCTCGCCAGCGGCACGCAGCTCAGCGATCGTGCGGCGGATGCCTTCGTCGATGCTGACCGCCGGCGCATAGCCGAGGTCACGCTGGGCGCGCGCGATCGAGAAGTAGTGGTGGGTACACATGTAGCGGATGGCAAAGCGGGTCAGGCCGTTCTCGGGCCCCGCGTCGCGGCCGAGCAGCGCCCCGACTCCCTCGGCGAGCGCGGCGCCGGCGTAGGCGAGCCGATAGGGAATGCGTCCGCGCGTGGGCGGCTGGCCGAGGGCGCGGAGCACGCGGTCGATGAAATCCCAGAAGGCGATGGGCTCGCCATTGGTGATAAACCACGCCCGGCCGCCGAGCGACGCCTCGGCCTGCAGCCGGCGGTCGGCGAGCACCAGGGCGTCGATGAGGTTGTCGATATAGGTAAAGTCGGAAAGCTTGTCGTCACGCCCCACGCCCAGGCGCAGCCCGCCGGCGCGGGCGCGGCGCAGGATCGCCGGCAGGAACCGGCCGTCCCGGGGGCCGAACACCACGTGCGGGCGGACGGCGCAGGTGCGCATCCCGCCGGGCCGGTTGGCCGCAAGGACGTCCCGCTCCGCCGCGATCTTGCTGTCGGCGTACGGCGCCTGCGAGCTCGTCGCGTAGGGCAGCGACTCGTCGCCGTTTTCGATATCGGCGCCCTGATAGACCACGCTCGCCGAGCTGACGTAGACAAAGCGCTGCACAGAGGCCGCCGCCGCCGCCGCGAGCAGCTTCTGCGTGCCCCCGTGATTGACTGCCCACACCGCGGCGGCGCCGCTGCGGCGGGTCTGGACCATTGAGGCGACGTGGAAGATCACTGTCGCCCCGGCGACCAGGCGGTCGCAGGCGGCGCGGTCAGTCACATCGCAGCTGACCGGGCGCGCCCCGGTGAGCTCGGGCTCGCGCAGGTCGGACGCGACGACGCGGGCGCCAGCGGCGACGAGCCGCTCGACAAGGTGACGACCGACGAAGCCGGCAGCACCGGTGACGATCGCGGTGGGCGGTTGCGAAGTCATGCTCGCCATCTCGACCCGTGATATAGAACAAGCGGAACCAGACGCCGCATCTATTTTCTCCGGCTCTCAAGGTAGATCATGCAGCTTGTCTCCATGCTCCTTATCATCCTCGCGCTCAACGGAGGCTTCATGCTGGCGCTCAGCGCGCTGGCCCAGACCGAGCTCGCTCGGCGCCACCGCCAGCGGCCTGACCGGGTCTCGCGCGTCGATCCCCGGACCTATCAGCGGGGCGTGATGACCAATGTCGCGGTGTCGATCGGCCTGCTGTTCGGGGTGACCCTGCCACTGCGGCCCTATCTGGTTCTCGGCGAGACGGTCGGCGTGCTGCGGACGCTGGGCGAGGCGGCGCTCATCCTTTCTCTGTACGACTTTGGCTACTACCTGCTGCACCGCTTTGCCTTTCACAAGTGGTCGGTGGGGCGGCGGATTCACGCGGTGCACCACTCGATCCGCACCCCCTACGCCCGCGACAGCCTCTACATCCACCCGGCCGAGACGGCGGCTGGGGTCGGCCTGTTTCTCGGCTGCACGGTGCTCATCGGGCCGGTCGGCCTGTCGTCGTTCGGGCTGGCGTTCCTCATCTACTCGCTGCTCAACGTGTTCATCCACTCATCGATCGATCTGCGCTTCTTTCCCTTCCGGTCGCTCACCGCGCTGGTCCGGCACCACGATATCCACCACGACTCGATGCGCTCGGGCTACTACGCATCGATCACGCCGCTATGGGACCTGATCTTCGGCACGGCGAGCTCGCCGCACGAGGCGCGCCCGGTGTGACGGACGACGACGCCGCCGACGCCGACGCCGCCGCCGGCTGCGACTACTGCGTCCGGCCGCGCGCCTGCAGGGCGGCGCGGCGGGCCTCGACCGCCGCCGGGGTCACCGCGCGGTTGTGGGCGCTCGACCGGCGGTGCTCCAGGGCGCAGGCGCTGCTGAAGCTCTCGCCAAACCCCTCGTCGATGAGCTTCTTGTAGGCGCTCAGCATCTCCACCGGGATCGTCGCCATGTCCGCGGCCAGCCGGCGCGCCGTAGTCAGCAGCTCGGCCGGCGCCACCACGCGGTTGAGCAGCCCCCACGCCTCGGCCGTGCGCGCATCCAGGAAGTTGCCGCTTAGCGACAGCTCCTTGGCGCGATAAAGCCCGATGAGCCGCGACAGCTTCTGCGACAGCCCCCAGCCGGGCATGATGCCCACCCGAGCATGGGTGTCGGCAAACCGCGCGCTGGTCGAGCCGATGAGCACATCACAGGCCAGCGCCAGCTCGAAGCCGCCGGTGATCGCCACGCCGTTAATGGCGCCGATGACCGGCTTTTCGCACAGCTCGATGGCCTTGACGGGGTTGTCCTGGGGCCGCTCGGCGTTGGCCGCGCTCATCGCCGCGGGGTCGGCGCCGAGCTCCTTCAGATCGAGCCCGGCCGAGAACGCCCGCTCGCCGGCGCCGGTCAGGATCACCACGCTGACCTCGGGATCGGCAGACAGCGCCGCCATCGCCTCATACAGCGCCGCGCGCAGGGCCTTATTGAGGGCGTTCATCGCCTCGGGCCGGTTGAGGGTGACGAGCGCTATTCGCTCCGCTTTTTCGACGAGCAGCATGGGGGTTCTCCTGGGCCAGAAGAGGACAAAGGAGACAACCATAGCAAAGGGAGTGGGCCGCTGGCAGCCTGTTCCAGCGCGAAAGCAGGTCGCCCGGAGCTCGCTGAAAAGCTGCGGGAAATCGCCGAGCCGCAGGCAGCCCCCCGAGCGGGTTGAATAATTCGCTGCTGGCGGGGTCTGAAGAAGGCACAATACTGCCCCATTGGTAATAAGGAGCACCATGCGGACGAGAACCAGAGCGCTGTGGGCCTGCCTGCTGGCCCTTTTCCTTACCCTTCCCTGCTTATCGGCCCAGGCCCGCCCCGGGCGCGGTCCGCGCGTGCGGGCGCTGCAGGGACTCCTGCTCGATCTGGCGCGCGTCGAGATCAGCAACGTCGAGCGCGAAGACCCGGGCGTCGAGCGCGCCGTCCAGCAGCAGATCGATCAGGCGCGGCGCCAGCTCCTTGGGGCAGTAGACGGCTCGGTGCCGTTCATCCAGGCGCTGCGCTTCACCCAGCGGAGCCTGCGCGTCATCACGACCTTCAACGCCAACAGCTACTACGAGGACGAAGAGGTTCAGCCGCGCATGCAGCAGCAGCTCGATCTGCTCGGGCAGCGCGTCGAGCAGCTGCTGGCCACCGCGGCGGCGTGGAGCGCCGGCGGTCCGCCCCCAGGCTGGCAGCCGCCGCCCGGCTGGGGCACCCCAGGCTGGAGTGCGCCGCCGCCGCCGCCGCCACAGCCCGGCTGGAACAACCGCCCGCCGCCGCCGCCGCCGCCATCGCCGCCGCCGCCGCCGCCGCCGGGCTGGAACAATCAGCCGCCGCCGGCCTATGGCCAGCCGGGCGGCGTCATCGGACCCGACCGCTTCGCCAAGCTCGTGAATCAGGTGCGCGGGGCGTCTTTCCAGGACGCGCAGCTGAACGCGGTCCGCGATACCCTGGCCGGCAATGTCTATTTCACCTGCCAGCAGATCGCGGCGCTGATGGGCGCGATGTCGTTTGATAACGGCAAGGTTGAAATGGGCGCGCTGCTGTTCCCGCGCGCTGTCGACCCGCAGAACTTCTCCGAGCTCACTGGCGCCCTCACCTTCGAGAGCTATCGCCAGCAGCTGCGGCAGCGGGTCGGCCGCTGACCCAAGATCATGTGATAAGGGAAAGGATCGACCCCATGGACCGTAGACTCACGACTGCAAGCGCCCTCTTGCTCAGCCTCGGCCTGGCCAGCACGGCTCGGGCGGCCGGCGACCGCGCCGAGGCGCAGGCCCTGCTGCAAGAGTTCCTCAAGCCGG
The DNA here is from genome assembly GCA_044222245.1 of Polyangia bacterium. Classification (GTDB taxonomy): domain Bacteria; phylum Myxococcota_A; class Polyangia; order Palsa-1104; family JAEUJZ01; genus CALFML01. The sequence continues at coordinate 38,156 of JBGANQ010000016.1, forward strand.
GCGCCGACCCTGGGGCGCTGACCAAGAAGCTGCGCCCGCAGACCGCCGACTATCGCGCCGTCTTCGGACCCGAGCTCGGCAAGGCGGCCGAGGCGATGTACAAGGCCGACTGGGACGCCGGCCGCATCGTCATCCAGCCCAAAGACGGACAGAGCGAGCTGAAGCTGTCGGCCGCTTCCACCGAAGATCTGCAGAAGGGCTCCGGGGAGGCGCGGGAGTTCCCCGGCGGCTACGGCAAGCTTGCACCAAAGCTCGCCGCCGGCCTGACCATCTATCGCTTCCGGTTTGTCCAGCCCGGCCAGAGCCTGGGGCTGGCGTTCGATGGCCTGGTCTATGTAAATGGCCACTTCGCCTTCTTTCCCAAGCCGTTCCGGATCCTCGCTGAGCCGACAGCGGAAAAGTAGGTCGCGCCCCGGCGGGTCGTCAGTAAGAGGCCGCTCGTGATACACTGGGTCGATGCGGCCTGTCATCGCCCCGCGCATGCAGCCGACCCAGGGCACCGCCACCTCGAGCTCCGCCCTGCCATCCAGCCTGCGGGCGGCGCAAAAGAGTCGCGCGGATCGGCAGCTGCGCGAGCTGTTGCAGCTGCGGCTCAAGCGCTGGTTTTCCATCGGCTTCTGCCTGGTTACCTGCCTGTGTCTGTTTTCTTACCCCTCGTTTAGTGGATTCCGCTGGTACGGACAGCTGGTCCTCGTCGCCCTCCTCCTGCTCCCCGCCCTCTGGCTGTGGCGGGCCAAGGAGATCCCGCTCCGCTCGCTGCGCCTGCTCGAGCTGCACCTTTTGGCCGTGATGTTCGCCGGGGGCTTCTTTATCTGTGCCGTCCGTAGCACCGCCGTGTCCACCCTCTCCCACCTGCCGCCAGAGCTGGCGAGCGTCTTCGGGTCGACCGCGCGGGTGCTGTTTCCGGACGGCTCCTATTATTTCCGCTACCCGGTCGCGGCGGTGTGTAACCCCATCGTCATCACCTGGGGAATCCTTGCCGTCGCCTATTCGGTCCTGATTCCCAATACCTGGACGCGGTGCGCGATCATCCTGTCGCTGATGGTAGCCGGAGCGCTGTCGTGTACGGCGTATGCCTGCTACTGCTTCCCGGCCATACTCCCCTTTGCCGGCTGGTCGCTCTTTTATACCTTTTTTGTCGTGACCAGCTTCGCGGCGATCGGTCTTTATGGCTCCCATAAATTAAGTACCCTGCAGAGCGAGGTCCTGACCGCCCAGCAGGTCGGGCAGTACTATCTGAAGCAGACCCTGGGCAAGGGTGGGATGGGCGAGGTGTTCCTGGCCCAGCACCGCATGCTGCGGCGTCCGTGCGCGGTCAAGCTGATCCGGCCCGAGCACGCTGGCGACGCCAGCAGCCTGGCGCGGTTTGAGCGCGAGGTCCAGGCGATGGCCAAGCTGACCCATCCCAACACGGTGGAGATCTACGACTACGGACGGACCGACGACGGGACGTTCTACTACGCGATGGAGTACCTGCCGGGCCTGAGCGCCGAGGATCTCATCCGCCGCTGTGCCCGCGTGCCGCCCGGGCGAGCAGTCCACCTGCTGCGCCAGGTGTGCGCCGCGCTCGATGAGGCGCACGCGGCCGGGCTTATCCATCGCGACATCAAGCCGGCGAACATCTTTATCTGCGAGCGGGGACGGATCCACGACGTGGTGAAGCTGCTCGACTTCGGGCTGGTCCAGCTCGCCGGGGCGAGCGAGCCGCCGGCCCCGGTCCCCGCCCCAGCCCTGGAGACAGAGGCAAGCGCGCCGGCGGCGGTAACCTCCAGCGCCGATGTGAAGCTGACCCAGGCGGGGCACATCCTGGGGACCCCGGCGTACATGTCGCCCGAGCAGGCGCGCGGCGACCTGGCCGAGCCGCGCAGCGACATCTACAGCGTCGGCGCAGTCGCCTACTACCTGCTGACCGGCCAGCCGCCGTTCCGCCGCCCGACGGTGTCGCAGATGATGGCAGCGCACGAGAGAGAGCGCCCGCGGCCGCTGGCGGAGCTCCTCCCAGCGGAAGATGCAGCGCTGAGCGCGGTGATCATGCGCTGTCTGGAAAAGGAGCCGAGTCAGCGCTACCAGAGCGTGAAAGAGCTGGAGCAGGCCTTGAGCGCCTGCCCGAGCGCCGGTACCTGGGACGCCGAGAGCGCCGCCCGGTGGTGGCAGCAAGAGCTGCCCAAGCTGACGCTGACGGCCCCCGCGGATGCGCCGCCGGCCGACGACAGCGCCGGCAGCCTCCTTGTCACTCGCGATGCAACCGCCGAGCTGACCCAGGACGCCGAGACCGCCTGAGCATGCCGCGGGCCGCCTGCTGGACAGCCTCACTCACCGCCCGCCCCAGCGGCCGATTCGCGACTGCGCGGTCCGGGCGCGACTCTTGCCCAGCCGGACAGCCGGTTTCCCGCGCTACCGTGTCGGCCCGGTGTTCGGCTGGAAGCGGCGCCCTGTCGCTCACGACGGGGCGAACCAGTCCCTATGGACAATTCCCTGGGCATGCGCGGCGGCCAGCGCGGAGGCCACCTGGCGCCCCAGGTTGACCGCCGAGGCACCTAGGCGGCCGCCGTTTGCCTTGAGGCGCTTGGCCAGCGACTCGCCCTCCAGATATTCCATGATGATGTAGGCGGTCTGGTCGGGGAGCTGGCCGAACTCGAAGGTGTAGACGACCCCCGGGTGATGGAGCATGCTGACGAGCCGCGCCTCGGTGAGGAAGCGGTTGACCGTGTCGGTGTGGCGCGACAGCTCGGGGTGCAGCATCTTGATGGCGACGCGGCGGCCGATCTGCTCGTGGACGCCTTCGAAGACCACGCCCATGCCGCCGGCGCCCAGCTTGCGCACGATGCGATAGTTCCCCACATGTTCATTTATCATGCCCGAGTACCTACCAGGTTGGCAGAGCCGGCTTGGTCAAGACGCTGTCGTCCATTTTATCAGAGATCCCAAGCCATGCCGAGAGCGGACGGGCAGCGCGCCTGACCGGAGCCTACTGGCGTCCGGGCGGCGGGACGGTGGCGGAGTCCGAGTCGGGCGCGGCGCCGGGGTCTGGATCGATGCTCCCTTCTGGAATCGCGCGCGCAAACGCCGCCTGCGCCGAGTCATCGAAGCGGCCGTCCTGCAGGTAGCTGCCGAGCGTCTCGACCCAGCGCCGCGACTGCGCCACCGCGGCGGCGAAGCGGGCGGGGAAGTCCACCGCATCGAAGAGCTCGGGGCGGGCGCGGCGCTTGGCGGCAGCGGGAGCGATGGTCTTGCCCAGCGGACTTACCAGGATGCGGACGTAGCTGCGGTAGCCGCTCACCCAGCTGCGCAGCGGTCCGGGACCGGGGTCCTCACCGAAGCAGCGGTGCAGCGCGGCGTGGAAGGCGCTATTTATCGGGCCGGGCGCGAGAAGCGGGCGCATGTCGATGGCGATGTGCTCGCGCAGCGTCGCGGTGCCCATGAAGTCAAAGCCGAAGCGCTGCTCATGAAACAGGATGCTCTGGAACTTCTCGACCTCCTGGTGCTCCTGGGAAGGCGTGCTGCCCAGGCGCCGGGCGCGGGCGCGCGCCATGGCGTTTATCTGTGGGTGCGCCGAGGTATCCACCGCCGCGTGCGAGAAGTAGCCGAGCGCCAGCGCCTGCAGGTACTGCCCCGCGCTGCGGGAGGCGCTGTGGCGCTGCAGCGCCGCCGCCGACTCGGCCAGGGCGCGACCGAGCGCGATCGGCGTCCGCTGGTGGAAGATGTCCCCCCAGCGCGACGGCCGCTGCGGGCGCTTGAGGACATAATCGAGCAGCACGCGCGGGAAGGACGCGAAGTAGGGCAGGTCGACCAGCACCGCGCCCAGGCGCGCCGCCTCGCGCAGCTCGGGGCGCGCGGTGGCGGCGGTGACCCACGCGGAGGCGCCGGCCAGGGTGTCTTGCAGGGCGGACAGGTGGATCGCTTCGGCGGGCATCGGCGGATTATACCCTCTGGTCGGCCTAGCCGCCGCTCTGCGAGCCCGCCAGCCGGGCGAGCTGGCGGCCCCGCTTGCGCAGGGGCGGGGCTCCCTTGGCGCGCGCCGGGCGGACGCGCTCGGCAAGCCCCGGCGCCCCTCGCGCCTGCTCGTCGTAGGCCACCCGCCCGTCGATGAGCGTCAGCACCACCGGCCGCGTGGCGAGATCCCGCGGCGGCGGCAGGGCCGGATCGAGCTCGATGCGCCCGCGCAGCACCGTGAGGTCGCCGGGCCGACCGGCCTCCACCTGACCGAGCTGGCTCTCGGCAAAGCCGGCGTAGGCGGCCTCGCTGGTGAAGGCGCGGATCGCCTCGCCGACCGAGAAGCGCTGCTCGGGCACAAAGCCGCCGGCCGGCTTGCCCGCCAGATCCTGGCGCAGCACGGCGGCGTGCAGACCCAGGCGCGGATCGGCCTCTTCGACGGGAAAGTCCGAGCCGCCGCACACCCGCGCCCCCGAGTGGAGCAGGCTCTGCCAGGCGTAGGCGCTCGTCAGCCGCGTGGGTCCCAGGCGCGCCGGCGCCCACTCCATGTCGCTCGTCGCGTGCGTCGGCTGCACCGAGGCGATGACACCCAGGGTCTGGTAGCGCCGGCGCAGTAAGTCGCTGGGGGTCAGGACCTGGGCGTGCTCGACGCGGAAGCGGGCGTTGCGGCTCTCGCGCACGCCGGCGCGCTCGTAGGCGTCCAGGACCAGCTGGTTGGCGCGGTCGCCGATGGCGTGAGTCGCCACCTGATAGCCGTGCAGCAGCGCCCAGCGCGCCATCTCTTCGATGTGCTCGGCCGGGCAGAGCAAGAGGCCCCGCTGGTTGGCGTCGTCGCTGTAGGGCTCCCATAAGGCGGCCCCGCGCGAGCCGAGGGCGCCGTCCATGTAGAGCTTGATGCCGCGCAGGCTGAAGCGGCCCTTGGTCTCGGGCGGGCCGAGGCGCTCGCTCAGGCGCTGCAGCTCGGCCTTGTAGGCCAGAGAGTAGGGCAGCTGGGCCAGGCCATGGGGGATCGGATCGTCGTGGAAGGCGTACACCCGCAGCGGCAGCCGGTCTTCTTCCGCCAGCCGGCGGTACACGGCGACGGCGGCCGGGCCGATGCCCATCTCGTGCACAGCGGTCAGCCCGCGCGCGGTGACGTAGGCGCCGGCGGCGAGGATGGCCTGCTCGAGGTCGGCGGCGTCGGGGGCGGGGATGACCTGCTCGACCAGCGACATCGCGTTGTCGATGAGCACCCCGGTCGGCTCGCCGCGCTCATCGCGGAGGATGCGGCCGCCAGCGACCTCCGGGGTCCTTGGGTTGATGCCGGCGCGCAGCAGCGCCTCGCTGTTGGCCCAGCCGGCGTGGCCGTCGATGCGGCGGAGAAAGACCGGCCGCCGGCCCGAGGCCTCGTCGAGCTTCTGCCGCTCGGCGGCGCCGGGGAAGCGCGCGGGGGTAAAAAGGTTCTGATCCCAGCCGCGCCCCTGCAGCCACTCGGCGGGCTTGGCGGCGGCCTTGTCGCGCCCCTTGGCCACTGCGGCCTGCACCGCGGCGATCACTGCCTCGGGCGAGCGGAGGCCGCGCAGCTCCAGCTGCCCGAGCGCCAGCCCAAGTCCGATGAGGTGGGCGTGCGCATCGATGAGGCCCGGCAGCACCGTGAGCTCATGGGTCGCCTCGCCGGCCGCGCCAGCGGTGGGTGCTCCGGCCGAGGTCGCGGCGTGGGCGCCGGCGCCGCTGAGCACCCGGGTGTGGGGGCCGACGTAAGCCTGTACGCCGAGGTCGTCGCCGACATACACGATGATGCCGCTGCGTACGGCGACGGCGCTGGCCTGCGGGCGCGCCGGGTTCATGGTGATCACCTGGGCGCCGCGGATGACCAGCTCGGCCGGCGCCTCGGTTGTCGGCATGTCGGGCGCCCCCGACAGCTCGGCGGCGCCCGCTGGTTCAGCGATCGGCGACCCGAGCCCGCTGGCGAGCGCGGCGGCGAAAATAAGCGAGCGGACGTGGCGGGTCGGCCCCGGCACCTGCGCTGGCCGTCGCGTCCGGCGGGTGCCCGACTGGCTCCGCGGGGGCGCCGCAGGGTCGTCCGTGGCGGGGGCCCCAGGCCCTTTTTCGCCGTCGCTGAGCTGCCTGGGCACCGTCTGAATGAGCTGCATGGCGGGGACTATAGCAAGCTGCCGCGCCGGTCGCGATGAAACCGCACCTGCCCCCAGGCAGCGTCTAACCGGCGCCGCCGCAAGCTCCAAGATCCTCGTAAACCCTGGATTCCTGCTGGTAACAAGCTAGGCGGGTGCCGGGGTCTCGGCTATTGTGTAAGGAGCGTTGGTCGGCGGCGCTTGCGGCCTGTCCAGCGACTCTGTCATGGATCGCTCTACGTTCCTGTCATGCCTGCTCATCTTCCTGGCTCGCGTCGGCGACGTGTCGCTCGGGACGCTGCGGGTGGTCATGGTCACGCAGGGCCGGCGCGGTCGGGCGTCGCTGCTTGGGTTCTTCGAGGTGCTCATCTGGGTGTGCGCGGTCTCGGCGGTGCTGCAGAACCTGCGGCAGCCGCTGTTCGCGATCTCGTACGCGCTCGGCTTCGCCACCGGCAACTATGTCGGCCTGACCGTCGAGCGCTGGGCGGCGCTCGGCCGCCAGGTGGTGCGCATCTTCTCGCGCAGCGGCCACGAGATGGCCGAGATCCTGCGCGAGCGCGGCTTCCGCGTCACCCTGTTCGAAGCCCAGGGCCGCGACGGCAGCGTCGCCATGCTCTACACCGAGACCGAGCGCCGCCTGGTGCCGGCGGTGATCGATGTCGCCCGCCGCATCGACCCCCGCTGCTACTACGTCGTCGACGACATCCGGGTCGCCTCGTCTGTGGATACGCCGCCCAAGCGGTCGTTTCTGCCGTGGACGTTCCTGCGCCGCAGCAAGTAGCCGCTGCCTGCCGGCCGTCAGCCTCTCAGGTGTCGGCGCTCGCCGCCTGGACGCGGTTGCGCCCGCCGTGCTTGGCGGCGTAAAGAGCCTGGTCGGCCCTTACCAGCAGCTGCTCGCCGCTGTCGCCGCGATACGGCCAGAACTGCGCCACCCCCAGCGAGACCGTCACCCGGTGCGGCCCGCTGTCGGCCTGGGCGACCTGGCGGCGGATGCGCTCGGCCACCGCCAGCCCATCGGCGCGGTCGACGCCGCTGAGCACCACCGCAAACTCTTCGCCGCCGTAGCGCGCGACCAGATCGCTCGGCCGGGTGCAGCCGGCGATGGCGCGGGCGACGCTGCGCAGCACCGCATCGCCGGCCGGATGACCGTAGGTGTCGTTGAGGCGCTTGAAGTGGTCGATATCGATCATGAGCAGACAGAACGGCTCGCCAAGCCGCTGCGAGCGGGCGACCTCGCGCGGCAGGTGCTCGTCGAAGGCGCGGCGGTTGTGCAGGCCGGTCAGCGAGTCTATGCGCACCAGCTCGCTCACCGAGTGCAGCTCGCGCTTGAGCGCCTCGGCCAGCCGCTGCCAGTGCTGGGCTTGCTGGAGGGCCTGCTGGTACGCCGCGGCCGAGACCGCGGCCGCCGCGGCCGGGGCGCCGTGGGGATCGGGCTCTGCGGCTCCCGGCAGCGCCAGCGGCTCGGGCGTGCGCAGGATAAAGTGCAGGCGCGCTTCCAGATCCGCGAGCTGCTCGCGCTGCCGCTGGTCCACCTGGTCGAGCTGGCTGCGGTCGGCCGACAGCGCCGCGTGCTGCGCCTTGAGCAGGCGCAGGTTACTGGCATAGCTGGCATAGTCGCCCGGTCCGCGCAGGCGCCGCGTCTCGGCGCTGGTAGCCGACGCCGGCAGCCCGCTGCCTTCGACGACAGGGCGGCGCAGGGTGCTGATGGAGTCGCCTTTGAGCGGACCGGTGCCGGCAGGGCGCGGCGCGCGCTTTCTGCGCGCCCGATGCAATAACCGCACGAGCGCGCGGAACCCCAGGGAGCGCGCGGGCTGCGGCGAAATAAGGAGCGGAGTTTGCCTTTGCAGCAGCTTCCACATAGTTAGTTCTCCAAATAAGCGGGCGACCTGGACCCGGCAGCTTGGGGGTCAGAAGAGGCCCGGCAATAAGCTAAGCAATACCCAGACCGCTCAGCGCCGCCGCGACGGCTCGAGCGGCTCTGTCTGGTTAGACCTGTGCGTGAGTACTTTTGTGCATGACAAAGTGAAAAATCGAGTGACCAGAAGAATCAATCCGCGGCTCTTGTCCGCGGCTCTTGTCCGCGGCTCTTGTCTGAGTGTACCTAGCAGTGGTCGTGCCACAAGGCCAATCGCCAAAAGGCCAAGGAACTCGCGGCCTGGCGCCTTGCTGCGGGCGGCGCTCGGCTTCAGCTCCGATCGCAATCGGAAATCGTCATCGGCGATCGGAGCTGAGCGGGAGCGGCGCGCTCTCCGGCGGGGCGCTGCGGTAGAGGTCGGCCTGCTTGCGCACCAGTCCGACGACGGCGTCGATCCACTCGGGGATGGCGTTCAGCGACGGCACCAGCGTCAGCGACTGACCGCCGGCGGCGAGGAACTCGGCGCGCGCCCGGATGCCGATCTCTTCCAGCGTCTCCAGGCAGTCGGCGACGAAGGCGGGGCAGAACACGACGATGCGCTGCTTGCCGGCCGCCCGCAGCTCGGGCAGCACCACGTCGGTGTAGGGGCGCACCCAGGGGGTGCGTCCGAGTCGGGACTGGAAGCACACCGTGTAGTCCTCGGGCCTGAGGTTGAGTGCGGCGGCGAGCAGGCGCGTGGTGGCGTAGCACTGGGCGCGGTAGCAGGCGCGGTTGGCGGCGACCATGCGCTCGCAGCAGTCGGGCCGGGCCAGGCAGTGGCTGCCGGTGTCGTCGGCCTTGCGGATCTGCCGCTCGGGCAGGCCGTGGTAGCTAAAGAGGATGTGATCCGGTCGCTCGGCCTGCAGGATCGGCCGCCCGCGGGCGGCGAAGGCGGCGATAAACCCCGGATCGTCGAAGAACGGCTCGACCACCGCCAGGTTGGGCGTCACCCACAGCGAGCCGGCGAGCCGAAACACCTCCTCCAGCGATGAGCCGGTCGAGGCCGCGGAGTACTGCGGATAAAGCGGCAGCACCACCAGGCGCGACACGCCCGCCCGCAAGAGCGCCAGCAGCGCCTCGCCGAGCGCCGGCGCCCCGTAGCGCATGCCGAGCTTGACCAGCCACGACGGGCCCAGGCGCTCCTGCACGCCGGCTGCCAGATCCTCGCTGTGGGCGAGCAGCGGCGAGCCGCGATCGGTCCACACCTTCTTGTAGGCCTCGGCGCTCTTGCGCGGGCGCGTCGGCAGGATAAACAGGTTGAGCAGCGCGGCCCGTCCCACGGGTCCGATGTCAAGGACGCGCGGGTCGCTGAGGAACTCACGCAGGTAGCGGCGCACCGCCGCGGTCTCGGGAGCCTCGGGAGTTCCCAGGTTTATGAGTAAGAGGCCGTTCATTTTTTGCTCATGACTCCATGCCTGCTCCACTTTAATCGCCGGCCTCTGACGGAGCAACGACACACTCGGCGACCGGCCGATTTTCCCGCCGGTGGCAGCCCGCGCCTTGCCGCGACCACCGCCCGGCGCTACCTTGTAGGAGGATGCGCTCCGCAACCGGAAGGAGGCCTACCATGCAGGTAATCATCAAGTACTGCCATATGTGAAACTACAAGCCCAAGGCCGCGAGTCTCGCGGCCGCAATCAAGCGGGAGACCGGCATTGATGCTGAGCTGGAAGTAGGCAGGAGTGGTCAGTTTGATGTCGAGGTAGACGGCAAGCTGCTCTATTCCAAGCACCTGACCGGCAGCTTCCCCGAGCACGCAGAGATCTTGCGCGGTCTGCGCGCCCGGTAGCAGGCTGCGGCCGCCCCCGCAAGCGGGCGGCGGTCGCAGCCGCTTTTCCCAGTCAGCCGGCTAGTGCTTGCCGTAGTCGAGCTTTGCGCCCTTGCGCTGCGCCAGGATGTACGCCTCGATGGCGCGCAGCTTCGGATCGTCGTCGGCCAGCGGGTGGCCCTTGACCGGATTCTCGATGCACCAGTTGATCATGTCGCGCAGGAGCGCCACCCGCTGCAGCTGCACCTGATACTTGGGATAGGTCTCGGGGTGGGTGTTGGCGGCGTTGGGGTGGCACATATCGCAGCTGACGCCGATCGTGCCGCCGAGCTGCTGGTCGCTGTGGAAGATGGCGCTGCCGAGCTCGACGAACTTCTGGGTCTCGGTCGCCCACACCAGCTCATCGCGCGAGCTGAAGTTCTCGTACACCCCGGACTGCTTGGACTCGCTCGGCGGCGCCGCTGCGGGGCGCGCCGCCGGCGGGGCAGTCTGCGCCGCGCCACCCGAAGCGCTCGGCGGCAGGGCGCGGCCCTGGGCGGGCGGCAGCGGCGCCGCCTGCGCCAGCGCTTCATCCCAGTGCGCGTTGGGATTTTTCTTGCGCCAGTCGGCCATCAGCTGATTGGAGACCGCCTGCGCCTGCTCGCGGCTCATCGCCTGGCCCGGCTTGAGACCTTTTACCTCGACGCTGGTCTCGCCATCGCACAGGCTCACCACGGTCCCGCCCTGGCGCGCCGGCGGCGAGGCGTGGGTCTTGCGCGCCGGCTTATCCTGCGCCTGGGCGGCCGCGGCGATAAGGCCGGCAGCGAGCAACAGCCCAAAGGGGAGAACCCGACTACGGTGCTTGCGCTGTGACTCCATCACGTTCTCCTAATATGAAGGAAGCTTGGTGGGCACCGGACGATCGGTGGCCCCGTTGGAAGACAGATAGGAGTGCTTCACGGTCACCGGGTTTCGGTCCCACAGGTTGTTGATGCCGTCTATAAGGCCGCCCTCGTGGACCTGGAAGCTGCCGTCCCCGCAGCCGTCGAACTGATCGAACGGATCGGCGCGGTCCATCTGGATGGTGAGCGGCGGCAGCCCGGAGGGCGCGTACGGCCACGGCCAGGCCGTCGACAGCATGCCGTGAAACGAGATGTTGCCGATGCGGTTATTGAGCAGCTGGTGGGTGTGGCCGTGCACCACGGTGACGGTCTTGAACGGCCGCAGGATGGCCTGCACCTCTTCGGCGTCGTCGGTCCAGAAGTTCCAGTCGCGGTAGTACTTGTAAAGCGGCGAGTGCGAGAACACCAGGATCGGGGTGTCGTGCGAGACCCGGCTCAGATCGTTCTTGAGCCAGCTCCGCCCGGCCTCGCCGACCTCGAAGCGCGACTGCACGCCGTTATCCAGGCCGGCCACCGTGTGCATGCGCTCCTCGGGAGTCATGCGGCGCGCGGTCCAGAAGTCCTTCTCCATCACGCTCATGAGGACGACGCAGTGCACTCCCTTCCAGTCAAAGGAGTAGCTCGGCGGGCCGAACAGCTCCTGCCACAGCTCGCCCATGTCGAGGAACCAGTCATGCTCGCCGACCATCATCTTGACCGGGGCCTTGATCGTCTTGAGGATCTCGGCCCCCATCTTCAGCTCACCCGGCTTGCCGAGCTGCGCCAGGTCGCCGCCGAAGAACACGAAGTCAGGCTGCGGATCGAGGCTGTTTACATCGTCGACGGCCTTCAAGATGGCGCGGATGAAGCGCTCGTTGAGCTTCTTTTCATACAGGTGGGTGTCCGAGATGTAGGCAAAGCGGAACGGCGGCTTGCCGCCAAAGCCGTTCATCGCAGTCCCTTTATTGGGCGCCGCGCCGGCGACCTCCACCATCTGGAACGAGTGCGGCGGCAGCAGTCCCTTGGCCATCGCCGCCCCCGCGGTGGCCGCGGCCACCTTGAGGAAGCTGCGCCGCGGGAGCTGCCCGAGCTTGCGCAGGAGGTTCTCGCGATCCTCCAGGTACTTGGTCTCGATGCTCTTGTGCTTCGCTGCCATGGGGCCTGCTCCTTACCGCCCGCCGATGCGTGCGGGGTCCTTGGCGATCGTAGGGGGATTGGGGGCGACGTCGCCCAAAGGTCCGGTCAGGCCCGGCGACTTGCCGAGCGCCGCGGTGGTGTCGCGGTCCGGGCGGTGGGTGCGCGAGAGCTGCCGCTGCCGCGCCAGTTCCTTCTGCCCAAGGTCCTTATACCGGCTGCTGGTGAGCGAGGCCATGAACATGACCAGATCGTCGATCTCGTTCTCAGACAGACCAAGGCGGGTGATGCCGCCGTCGAGGAACGGGTTCTGGACGCCGCCTTTGTTGTAGTGGTCCATGACGTCCCACAAGGTCGCCGACGAGCCGTCATGGAAGTAGGGATGGGTGACAAGGACGTTGCGCAGGCCCGGCGTCTTGAAGGCGCCGACGTCCTTCTGCTGCTTGGTGACGAGGAACCGTCCGAGCTCGCTAAAGCGGGTCTCCAGCGCCAGGCGGTCGATCTCCTCGGAGGTGCCGCGCGACACGGTGGCCAGCGCCTCGCGGGCCAGGGTGACGAAGTCCTGCTTGTGGGCGGCGACACCGATGTTGTGGAACTTGTTGTCGGTGCCGAGCGGCTGGGTGAGGTTCACGCCGTGGCAGCTCATGCAGCGGCCCTTGCCGTTAAACAGCGTCCAGCCGCGCTTGGCCGCCGCGTCGATCGCCTTATCGTCGCCGAGCAGGAAGTGATCAAAGGGCGAGTCGAGAGCGACCTGGGTGAGCTCGTAAGCGGCGATCGCCCGCGCCACGTCGTCGTAGTTGAGCGGCCGGCCAAACAGGCGCATGAACGCCTCGTGGTACTCGGGCAGCCGATCCAGGGCGGCGACCACGTCCTTTTCGCTCTTCTGGCCCATCTCGATCGGGTTCAAGATCGGCAGCTTGGCCTGCAGCTCGAGGCTGGCGGCGCGGCCGTCCCAGAACTGGGTCTCGTTGAACAGGGCGTTGAGGACGGTGGGCGAGTTGCGCTGGCCGAGCTGGTTGCGGATGCCCACCGCGGTCTGGTTGTGATCGGTGAAGCCCTTGTCTGGATCGTGGCAGCTGGCGCACGAGACGGTGCCATCCGCCGAGACGCGGGCGTCGAAGAACAGCTTCTTGCCGAGCTCGACGACCTCTTTGGAGGCGCGCAGGTCGGTGGGAGTCACTGCCTTGACCAGGACCTCGGGCAGACCGGTCTGCGCCGCCGCCGCCGGCTCGGCCAGGGCTCCGGGCTTGGGCGGCTTGGCGAGCTTGGGCGCCACGGCCGGTTTGGGCGCCGGGGCAGTCGCGGCGAGCGCGAGACCCCCCAACAGCGGAGCGATAAGGAGCGGAGTGAACCATCGTATGCGGATCATCTGATACTCCGGGGCAGCAAGAGACCGCCGACTGAACGTGGGTTCAACAGAAACCTCAAAGGATGAGCCAGTTTGCACTGGAATGCGGGTTTCTTACATCTTTTTACATCCGGCGCGGCGCGCGCGGGAAGCCCGACAGGTGCGCTGACCATCGCCTGGCGCGGCGGCCAGAGAGAAGCCGTGCGCGGCGGCCAGGGCGGCAAGGCGGGCGGCGGTGTCCAGCGTGGGCGCGGCCGTGACCGCCAGCTCGCCCGGCGCGCCGGCGAAGCCAAGCAGCAGAGTCTGCGCGAAATCGGCCTGCTGCAGCCCGGCGGCAATGCCGTGCAGGTTGCCGGCGCCGAGCCGCAGCCGGCGGTCGGGCAGCGCCACCAGGCCGCCATCGATGACGGTCAGATCGCCGCGGGCGCGGACCTGAGAGGGCACCGCGAGCGGCCGCCCCAGATCGCAAAGGAGCGTTCCTGGAGCAAGCGGCGCCCTGTCGAGCCCGGGCGCGGCGCGGCTGCTGGCGGCCACGATCACCGGGTAGGCGGCCAGCGCCAGCAGACTGGCAGACACCTGCACCGGCGGACCCAGCACCGCCAGCTCCGCCGCCAGGGTGTGCAGCGGCGGCAGCGCAAGGTCGGAGCTGGCACACAGCAGGATCTGCGCCGGTCGCCGCTGCGCCACGAGGCGGGCGCACAGCGTTCCCACCGCACCTTCTGCTCCCAGCACCGCCACCCGCGTGCCGCGCCAGTCCGTCCCGCGTCGCGCTTCTACGGCCCGCACGGCCATCACCGCGGTCAGGAGCTCGCCGGTGGTGATCAGCGGTCCGCGGCCGCGCAGCGCCAGCCCCTGCTGGCAAAACTCCGGGCAGGCGCCGCCCAGCCCGACGACCTGGGCGCCCAGCCGGGCGGCGAGGTCGACCGCGCGCTGCAGCTCGCCCAGCACCCGCGCCGGGCCCAGCCGCCGCAGCTGCTCGGGCAGCAGCGGCAGCAAAAGGACGTAGCCGTCCGCCTCGGCCCCGGTGGCGGAGCGCACGGTCCCTACGCGCAGGACGACCCCGGTGGGCAGCGCGGCGGCGAAGCCGGTAAAAGCGCGCAGCTCGTCCGCGCTGAGCGCTCCCAGGCCGGGATCGCTGTGCAGCACCGCGCTCTGGTCGGGGTAGGGGAAGATGAAGGCGTAGGTCGAGCGCGCTGGCGGCGGCGCGACCGCCGGCAGCGGCAGCTCCAGCCGCGGCTTTTGCAGTGCCGCTGCCTGAAGGTGGCGGGGATGGGTCGCTCCCAGTGACCGGGCCAGCGCGGCGGAGTCGCCGACCGCCAGCAGCTGACAGACCGTCGCCAGCGCCTGGATGGCCAGATCCACCTCCTGGCGGGTGATGTTGAGCGGCGGGGTCAGCTGCAGCCAGTTGGCGCGGCCGCGAATCGGCAGAAAGAGGACCGCGTCGCGCTCGGCCGCCGCCGCCGCCGCCAGCTGGGCGAGCAGGCCCTGGCCGCCGAGGTAGCTCAGGAAGAACCCGGGCTCCGGGGGGCCCGGCTGCAGCGCCACCGCGTGCAGCAGGCCGCGACCGCTCACGGCGGTGATCACAGTCGGATAGCGCAGCTGCAGCGCCGCCAGCTGGCGCTGCAGGTAGCGACCCTGAGACTCGACCTGGTGGCACAGGCCGCCCTCGTCGAGCTCGCTTAGCACCGCCAGCGCGACCCGGCACGCAAGGTTGTTGGGGGCAGCGGCGAAGCTGGGCGAGAGCGCGCAGCCCTGGTCCCACACCTCGGCCCGGCACAGCAGCGCAGCGAGCGGAAACAGGCCGCCGCCCAGCCCGCGGCCGAGCAGCAGGATGTCCGGGCGCACCCCGTCGTGCTCGGCGGCGAGCAGGCGGCCGGTGCGGCCCACGCCGAGCTGCGTCTCGTCAAAGATGAGGAGCACCTGATGGGCGTCGCACAGCTCGCGCGCAGCGCGCAGGTAGTCGGGCGGCGGCAGCATAAGCCCGCCATCTGGATCGAGCTCGATCGGCGCCAGCACCAGCGCCGCCGTCCGCTCCGACTCGCGCGACAGGGCGGTGGCCAGGCTCGCAAGGTCGCCGAACCGGACTCGGGCCACCGAAGACGGCGCGTCCGCGACGCCTGGACTGGAGCGGGTTATCGCCGCGTCCTCGTTGCGGTCGGGAGCGATGCCGTTGCCGATGCCGTTGCCGACGCCGTGAGCGACGCCGTGAGCGACGCCGTGAGCGACGCCGTGAGCGACGCCGTGAGCGACGCCGTGAGCGACGCCGTGAGCGACGCCGTGAGCGACGATGATCAGCGGCCGCCCGCTGCGCCGGCGCGCCAGCGTGAGCGCGGCGTTCATCGCCTCCTCGCGAGAGGCAGTGAGCAGGCAGCGCGGCAGGCAGCTCTGGCGGGCCAGCTCGTCAGCGAGCTGCTCGGCGCCGGCGGCGCGATAGGGCTGCACGAGCGCCGGCAAGCCGTCGTGCAGCGCCTGCTCGACCGCCTGCCGCAAGGCCGGGGCGTTGTGCCCGAGCACGACCTCACCGTCCTGGGCATGAAAGTCGAGAAAGCGCCGCCGGCGCTCATCGCTCAGCCACGCGCCAAAGCCCTGCACAAAGGTGCGCCCGAGCCCGCAGAGCTCGCGCAGCCGCCCAAGCGTCGGGTTGAGCGCCGCCTCGGCGCCCGGATCGGCGGGCGGCCCGGGCGCGCCCGAGGCGAGGACGGAGGCAGGCGAGCGCGGAGGGGCGTTGGACATAAGAGAAGGGCGCGCGGCCGCAAGCGCCTGGCGAGCCCTGACTTATGCCGCAGCGAAAGCCGGAGCGCCAGCGGCGCTGGTTCGGCTTGACCCGCGGCAGACCGTGGTGAGATCTTGCGGCGCTTGGAAGTCACAGCCATGGCGACAAACCCTTATCGGCCGCGGCCGCGGCCGCGCTCTGCGGACCGGCGCGGGCCCGCGGCAGCGAGCCCCATGAGGGGCCGGCGCGCGAGGCTCTCATGAATCGACGCGACATGCTCCTGACGGCGGGCACGCTGCCGCTTGTGGCCGCTGGCCTTGGCGCCGCTGGCGCCGCCGGACCGTCCCCGGCCGCCGCGGGCGCCGGCGGGGCGGGCGATGGCCAGGCCTCGCTGAGCGCAGAAGCGCTGCGCCTGCAGCTGCGCCACACCTGGACCACGGTGATGTCGTCCAGCGACACCCGCGACACGATCTTTGTGCGCTACACCCGCGACGGGGTCGTCGGCCTGGGCGAGGGCGCGCCGATCAAGCGCTACGGCGAGAGCGCCCAGGCCGCGCTGCAGGCGCTGCAGGAGGTGCGACCGCTGCTGCTCGCCGGCGATCCGTGGCAGCACCGCGAGCTCATGGCCAAGCTGTGGGAGCGGCTGCCGGGCCAGTGGGCGCTCAAGGCGGCGCTCGAGGCGGCGGTCATGGACTGGGTGGGCAAGCGTCTCGGGGTGCCGCTGTATCGGTACTTCGGGCTCGATCCGCGCAAGGTCCCGCTGACCACGTTCTCGATCGGCATCGACACCCCGGAGGTGACCCGCCAGAAGGTGCGCGAGGCCGCTGAGTTCCCGATCCTCAAGATCAAGGTCGGCCTGACCTCCGACGAGGCGACGATCGCCGCGGTGCGCAGCGTCACCGACAAGCCGCTGCGCGTCGACGCCAACGAGGGCTGGCCGAGCAAGGAGGAGGCGCGCCGCAAGATCAAGTGGCTGCAGACCCAGGGCGTGGAGTTTATCGAGCAGCCGCTGCCGGCCAAAATGCATGAAGAGCAGCGCTGGCTGCGCGACCAGGTCGAGATGCCGATCTTCGCCGACGAGGCGTGCCTGCACCTGCGCGACGTCCCGCGCCTGGCCGAGGCCTACGACGGGATCAACATCAAGCTCGACAAGTGCGGCGGCATCTGGGAGGCGCTGCGCATGATCCACGTCGCCCGCGCTCACGGAATGAAGGTGATGCTCGGCTGCATGATCAGCAGCAGCCTGGCCATCGCCGCGGCGGCGCACCTGGCGCCGCTAGTCGACTACATCGATCTCGATGGCTTCCTGCTCATCGCCAACGATCCGTTCACGGGGCTGCAGGTGCGCGGCGGCCAGCTGATCCTGTCCGAGCAGCCGGGGCTCGGAGTCAAGCTGCGCCCGCCGGCGCCGCGCTGAGCGGGCCGGCGCGAACAGCGGATTTCAGAATAGAAGTAGAAATAGGAATACAAATAGGAATCATAGAAATCATGCTGCTAAAAAACATCGGCAAGACGAAACAGGCGCTTCTTGGGGGGCTCGGGGGTCTGTGGGCGGCGGCGGTCACGGCGGGGTTTGCGCTCGGCAAGCCGCCGGTTCCGGGGGGGCGGCGGCTGCCGCACTGGGTGGCGCTCGGTTCTTCGGGGCTGCTCACCGTCATCGGCTGGGGCTGGCGCCGCGCCTTGCGCAACGGGCCGGCGGCCGACTACGCGACGCACATCGCCACCGGCATGACGTTCGGGGCGGCGGGCGATGTGCTGCTGCCGATGTCGGTGCCGGCGGGGATGGCAGCGTTTGCGGTGGGGCATGTGGCCTACGTGCGCGGCCTTTTGCGCCTGCAGCGGCAGCAGGGGCTCCGCTCGCGGCCGATCATCTACGGGGTGTGGGGGCTGTGGCTCGGGGCGGCGGTGGCGGGGTGGTACGCCGTGGTGTGGCGCTCGCCCAAGGGGGCGACGGCGCTCGGGTGGGCCGGGCTCGGCTACTCGCTGCTGCTGGCCAGCACCTGCGCGCAGACCTGGAGCACGGCGCTGCAGAATCGCCGCTACTGGCCGCTGGCGCTGGGCGGGACGCTGTTTCTGCTCAGCGATCTGGTGATCGCGATGCGCATGTTCAATCCGCCGCTGTTTGCGGCGATTCCCGAGGCCGTGCGCGGCGATCTGGTGTGGCTCACCTACGCGCCGGCGCAGGCGCTGCTCGTGCACAGCATCCCGCTGGCCGCCGCGGTGTTCGAGGACCAGCCCGCGTAGTCGGCCGCGCCTGCTAGGGGGCGGGCGATTTCTTCGGGTAGGGGAAGGACTCGCTCGGCTCGGTGGGAAGGACGGCGTGGAAGTTGCGGATGTCGAGCACCAGGTCGCCATCGGGAGTCTCCGACAGGACGTCGGCGTGACGGGCGCCCCAGACGATGTGCAGGTGCTGGTACTGGTGGCGCGCGTGCACCGGCTGGTACGAGGTGTCATCGACTCCCATGAGCGAGACGATGAGCTCCAGCTCCTCGCGAGCCATGCGCTCGGGATCGTAGCCGTATAGCGGCGAGGCGTCGTTTATCTCGTGCATGACGTTCCAGCTGCGCGACAGCGCTGGCGAGCGATCGCGGACTAGCGGCAGATCGGTCATGCGATAGAAGGTGACCCCTTCCCGGGTCTTGACCGTGCGCACCAGCGAGACCCGGATCGTCGCCTCGGCGATGAGGTTGCCGCGCTCGTTGCCGACCCGGAACATCAGCATGGGGACCCCGTCCATGGGGCCGATCACCACCTGGCGGGAGAACGCGATGCGCCCGGTCGGCTGCGAGAACTTGGCGAACACCAGCCCGGCGCACAGCGCGGTCACCAGCAGCCCGAGCACCGCCTCGATCACCACCAGCACATGCGCGGCGGTCGACTGCGGGTACATCGCCCCATAGCCGATCGTCGCCATGGTCTGGATGCTGAAGTAAAACCCGTCCACGATCGACTGCGGGCGGGCGTTGGCGACCCCGCCCACGGCCGCGTAGGCGATGCCGAACAGCACATTGACAATCAGGAACCCGGCGATCAGGCAGCTGAACCCGGCCCACCACGGCAGGCGTAAGAACGCGTGGTGGGCGTCGCGGAACCAGGCGGTGCGGGCTCCGACGACCCGGATCTGATAGTTCCCCTGCGGCGCGCGCTCGGCCCGCGAACGGTGCTTGGTCATCGCTCCCAGCCTATAGCAGACTGCCGCCGGTCAGCGCAGGAGAAAATGGCCGGTGCCGAGCTCCGGCCTGGACTCCGCTGCCTGCCGCAAGTACCGTCAGGGGCCTTGTTTCTTGCTTTACCACGCTGCTCGCCGCCGGCCGGCGTGCAGCAGACCGGCACCAGAACCTACAAAGAGCGCCACGGCCATGCGAGACGAACAAGAACCAGCCCAAGAGCAGAACCGGAGTCACCCCGTGGCGGCCCGCGCCACAGCGGGAAGCGGCGGCCGGCGGCAGGCGCACTGGCGACGGGTGGCCGGTGTCCTGTGCCTGCTGACCGCGCTGTCGACCGTGCGCGCCAGTCCGCCCCCCGGCCCTTCAGCGGCCGCCGACCCGGGACTGCGGCCGCTGCTCTTGCAGAAGCTGCGCGACGACATCTCGGCGATCGCGCGCGGCGTGGACGGAGTGATGGGAGTCATGATCGTCGATCTGCAGACCGGCCAGCGCCTGGGGTGGAACCAGGACGCGGTCTTTCCCGTCGCCAGCGCGATCAAGGTGCCGATCTTGATCGAGCTCCTGCGGCAGTCGCAGCTGGCTGACGCGGGCGCTCCGGGACTGGCTCGCCTGGCGGACTCCTACACCCTGCGCGAGCAGGACCTGGTCGCCGATAGCAACATCCTGGCCGGGCTTGGCGCGACCGCGCGGCTGAGCAACCAGGGTCTGGCGACCTTCATGGTGGTGGTCAGCGACAACGGGGCCACCAACGTCCTTATCGACCGCGTCCAGATGGACGCGGTGAACGCGCTGCTGCAGCGGCTCTCCCTGACGCACACCCGGCTGCGCCGCAAGATGATGGATGCGCAGGCGGTGCGCCGCGGGCTGGAGAATACCTCGACGCCGGCCGAGCTGGCGCTGCTGTGGGAGAAGCTATACCGCGGTCAGCTGCTCGACGCCGCGCACACCCAGCTGGCGCTGCGCCTGCTGGCGCTGCACAAGGCGGACTATCTAAGCGCCGAGCTGCCCGAGGAGCTCGACCTGCGGGTGGCGAACAAGCCCGGGAGCCTGGACGGCGCGCGCACCGATGCCGGGATCATCTGGGCCGGACGCCATGAGGAGCAGCCCTTTATTGTGAGTGCAATGGTTGCATATGCCCACAATGGCAGAGCAGCGGAAGCGGCCATCGCCCGCGTCGCCGCTGCCGCCTACAGCTGCTTTGAGCGGCTGGCCGCGAGCTCCCAGTACGGTCGCCGTCTCCCCTAGCCAAACCGCGAGTCAGGCCCTAGGCTATGCATAGGTGGGGAGGCTCGACCAGGCCGGGTGAGGGCGCTCCTACGCGAGGGAGTGATTGCGTGGTATGATGATGAGCTCGAGCATGTCCGTGACCAGCGCCGCGACAACGCAGGTTGCGAGGTCGCTGCCGGGAGACAAGGCCAATCAAACGATCCGCAGCGGTGCGAAGGGCTTGCAGCCTGGGGACTTGGACGCGGATCGATATTCGGCGCGCTCGGGGGCCAAGGTGCGGTGGGGACGCCCCCCTGAGATCAATCAACACTCTCGCGGGCTGAGCCTTGGCCAGCCGTGCCAGCTGGGGCCCTGGCCGATCGGGTCCAATGTCCGGCGCCTGGATGAAATCAGCCAGGGGGCTACGCCTGCGGCCAAGGGCTTTGCCGAGGGCAGAAGTGGCATCCGCCCTGGCCTGAAAGCTGCTTCAACCTCGGCCTGCCCGTCCGCATCCGTCAGGTTCGCAGCGCCCTGTCCTTAGGGGCCAGAGCGAGGACCAAGCCGCTTGCGGGCCGGCGGTGCGCCGGTGCTCTGCAGGGTGGGCTGTAGCTCACTCACCGACAGCGCGCTGAGGATCGCCAGTGCCCATTATTCATTAGTTGGGGGAAAAATGATGACCAAGCCTCGCCGGACCAAGAAGTCGCTGTTGCCCATGTCGCTTGCACTCCTTAGCGTCACGGCCTGTATCCCAGGCGGGGGCTGTCTCGTCGCGGGCACGATGATAAGCACGCCCGCAGGGCCGCTGCCGATCGAGCAGCTTCAGCCCGGTCACAAGGTCTTTGCCTATGACGAAGAGCGCCGCTGCATCACGGTGCGCGCGGTGACCCAGGTCTTCCAGCATAAGGACAGACTCTACGGGCGCCTGACCCTGGACGGCGGCCGGTGCCTGCTTGCGACCGCGAGTCACCCCATCTATCTGGCAAACCGCGCCAAGTATGTAGCGGCCGGTGAAGTCGTCGCCGGCGACGAGGTCCTGGTGTGGGCGGATTCGCCCGCCACCGCGCCTCTTCTTTGTCGGGTCCGGGTGCTGCAGCCACTGCTCGTCGGCTCCGCGCACGCCACCGTATTTGATATCACCGTCGAGGGCGAGCATAACTATTTCGCCGACGGCGTCCTTGTCCATAATAAGAGCCCGCCGTCCGGAGTCCTGTTTCTGGAGCTGCACCGCTCCGGCGATGGCCAGGGCGTCATCCAGGTCGCGGTCTCCGGGCGCGCAGATCTGACTTTTGGCCCATGCACCACTAGTGACTGCTATTACACTAGCGGCGCTCTGGGTCAGACCGGCTCGATCGATCTCACTGCGGTGCCCTCAAGCGGCTCTCGGTTTGACGGCTGGGAAGCTGCCGGTCAGGCAGTCTGTAGTGGCGGTGCGACTTGCTCGTTCTTTTTCGGCCCGACCCCGACCTCTCTGACCGCGAAGTTTTCGGCCTGCACCCGCGGATCCTGGTGTCCGGCCGCCGTTGCGCAGACTGCGACGCTACAGAGTCCGCGCGACATCTGGTCAGTATCCGCGCAGGATGCCTGGATCGTCGCCGCGCCCGAGCGCGACTTCAGCGGCAGCCCGAGCAGTCCGACCCTGTGGCGCTGGGACGGGAAGCTGCTCAGCCCCGACCACCTGCCGACCCGAACGGACCCCCAGCTGCTCGCCATCGCAGGCGCTTCGCCGACAGCTGCCTGGGCGGTTGGGGAGAGAGGGGCGGTGCTGTACTGGAACGGCCAGACCTGGGCGCCGGAGCCGCAGCCGACCTTGAAGAGCTTGCGCGCCGTCCGCGCCGAGCCACAGACGGTCTGGGCGGTCGGCGACAGCGGCACGGCGCTCCGGCGCGCGGGCGGTGTCTGGACCTTTACCGACAGCACCACCAGCGCCGACCTATACGGCGTGTTCAGCATCGGGGACTCTGCCGCCTGGGCGGTGGGGCGACAGGGAACGATCGGTTCAAACACGAGCGTCATCCCGGTGGTGGCGGCGTATAGAAATGGTGTAGGAATCGGCTCTGGGCCATCCTGGCTGCTCCCCTGGCTCAGCTGAGTTCGCGGCGTCAGGTGGCAGGGACGCCCACTCCCTGGCTTGCATCAATCCAAGCTCCCTACCTCAGCGGTGAATGGGGGAGTCGGCGCTGAGCCGGTTCCCCCTGGGCCGAGGATGGCGAATTTTCGTGGTTTAAGTCACATTAATTTGAAATAATAACTCTTGTCGGCCCCGGGGGTCCGCGGGCCTGACTGCTGGCTCGCCACCGGCATACGTCGCAAGAAACCTGCTTTATTTTTCCTGGCCTTAGCGGACTCCTGGAAGAAGGTTGGTGATGCGCGAATGGACGCCAAATGGCAAGCACCGCATGTGCGCGGAAGACGATGCCGTGTATTGGGAATTGCTCGGCGATATCGATGCCGATGAGCTGCGTGGCTGCCTGGAGCTGGGCGAGGAAGTCATCAGCAAGCACGGCCGCGCCTTCCTGATCATGAATGGCACCAAGGCACGCTCGGTGACACCCGCCGCGCGGCGCGTTCAGGCCGACTGGGCACTTACGCACGACATCACCAGCCGCGGGCGGAGCGTCATTTACGGAACCCCCAAGCTGGTACGCGCTTTCTCCGTTCTCATCATCCGCGCCAGTCAGCTCATTGCCCGCCAGACCCCAGCCGTAGATTTCGTCGATACCGAAGCAGCTGCAATGGAGTGGCTGCACAAGCAGCGCGCCGATTGGGACAATCGCACGTCAAGCGCACCCCAAGATCCAGTCCGAGCGCTCCGAAAATGACCGCCTGACCCTGCCCGGGGCCGCGCTCGTCACGCGGGCCCACGATGGCGCCCCGCGATGCGCTCCCGGCATCACCCGCCCCCTTCCCGCACTCCTTGACGAAACAGGACCTGGAGTAGCGTCTCGACAAGGTTGCGATGGCCATCCTCATCTTCTGCGATATCGACCAATCGAAGGCCACTTGACTTACAATAGGAGCGGAGCTTATCGCGTTGTGCGTAAAGGCTGACACCCGCCGGCGCTTGCTCCTGTGTCGTGACACGAACGTATCCGACGGCCGTTTTGCTGAGGTCTGCATGCCTTGGAGGTGTGTGCAGGCAAAGTGTTGTGAGCGACTTTAAGGATCCTCCACTGGGACGGCGTCACCTGGACGGCGTTGGCGAGCGGCACCACCCAGGATCTGCACGGAGTCTGGGGCACCGCGGAAAATGATCTGTGGGCCGTAGGAGGAGCCGGGACCCTGCTGCACTGGGACGGGGCGCAGTGGAAGAGCTTCGTCAGCGGCGTGACCACGGAACTGCTTGGCATCCGCCAGGCTGGTCCGGGCGCCGCCGTTGTATTCGGGAGCGGCGGCACGGTACTGCGCTGGGATGGCACGAACTGGACGCCGGACGCCCCTTTGGCGCCGAGCTACGGAGCGGTGTACAGCATCGGGCTGAGCCCGTCTGGCGAGAGCCTGGCCGTCGCCGATAGCGGGCTTCTCCGCCTGCTGCGCTAGCCCCTAAATATGCCGCGCCGTGCCGCGGCGGCCGGCAGCCCCACTCTTTAGACTCCGGTGCGGTGCTACAGCGTAGCGCGCGCACCGCACTGTACATACAGGGCGTTATTGCGTCGCGAGCATCGCGCCCCCATGGTCACGTAACGAATGTGGTAAGATCAGAAAAGGATCTGACCATGAAAAAACAGCAAATCGTACTCCCGGGACAAGGCAAGAGCTATGACTGGTCCAGTGACCAGGTTCACGTGAAATCCACGCTCGATCTCAGCGACGGGCGGCTCACTCTGGTTGAGGACACTCTCAAGCCAGGGTTCCGGCTGGCGCGCCACCACCATAAAAAGATGATCGAGATCTTCTACGTGTTAGCGGGCTCAGTGGAGTTCCGGTTCGACGACGAGACCGTGATCGCTACCCCCGGAACGACGCTCAACGTCCCACCCGGCATCCACCACGAGGTCCAGTGCCCCGGCGGCGCAAAGCTCCTGACCATCTTCAGCCCCGGCGGCTTTGATGCCTACCTGGAGGAGCTTGTGGCCCTGACCGAGAGCCAGTACGCCGACGTGGGCTTTATGCGCGCCCTGTCCGAGCGATACGACATCTTCGAGCAGTGACCTGCGTAGAAGTAGCGACCGCGTTAGCTTGCCAGGGCAGGTCGCGACTGGATGCGGCGCGCCCAGTTGAAGATGACCTTCTCGCAGAGCGCCACGATGGCCTTCTCGCCGTGCCGCCACAGCAGCGCCTGGAGAGCTGGCGCGCGCATGCGGTAGACCGCTTCGGCGACCAGCCACCGCGCAAGGAGCGAGCGACCTAGCGGGCTTTGGGCCACGTCCTTTGTATAATGCGAGAACGAGAAGTCGCCTCCCCGAAGGGCCCGCTCCAGGGCCGCCGCCGCCAGATCCCCGTACCCCAGGGCGAGCCCGATCCCTTCACCGAAGAAGGGGTCGATGCCAGCGGCATCGCCCGCCAATAGGCGCCTGCCCCTTGGTCCGAGGTACGGGGGGAGCAGCCCAAGATGACCGCAATTGATGGGCCAATCTGCTGGCGCGGCAAGCCGGGGAAAATCAGGTACTAACCGGACCCGCCCACGGCGAGGCAGCGCAAGGCTTGCGCCGGCTGACTCTGGCCGGCAGGAATTGCGCCCCTTCGTGCAGGGTTTGTGGGACTTGCGACCTTCATTTGTACTATGTTTTTTCGCCCGGCCATCTAGCTCGGCGTGAGATCGACCAGATGTCAGAGCACCGGCAAGACCTCGCATTCATCAGCTATCATGACAAGGATCGACCCTGGCTGGAGCGGCTAGAGGTCCATCTGGAGCCGCTTCTGCGACGAAACGGGCTGTCATGCTGGAACAACACGCAGGTGCGGGCAGGCGATGGGGTGCAGGCCGAGGTCGAGCGAGCGCTCAGCTGCGCGCGCGTCTTTGTGCTGCTGGTCTCGGCAGACTACCTCGCCTCGGCGGAGAGCACCCGTATGCTGCGCGAGGCGAGGGCGCGGGGCGTCGCCTTGTTATGGCTGCCCGTGCGCCCCTGCGCCTATGAGGAGACTGAGCTGGCCGGCATCGCGCCTCTGGTGGGGCCGGCGCGCACCCTGGCCCTGTTGTCTGAGCAAGAGGCTGAGCTCGAGCTCGTGCATGCCTGCAGGCGCATCGCCCACCTCGTGCACGGGCACCGCGCAGAGCCCCCAGGGCCTCCGCCTGCGCAGGATGGTGAAGGGTCCAGGTCGCCAGCTGCCACGGGACCGGTCGCAAGGCCCGCGGCGCATGCCGGCTTGGCAAGCGATAGGCGCCGCCAGACGCGCGTCCTTCTGGGGCTGGCCATCCTCGGGCTCTGCGGTGGCAGCCTGGGGCTCGGAGCGGCTCTACACAGGACTCGCTCGTCGACCTCCAGCGCCGCCTCGCCACCAAGCGCCAGCGGGAAGGGCCGTGCCGCCGGTGAGGCCTTGGCCGGGTCCGCCGCTGGTCCGATAAGCCCGCTAATCAGGCTGCAGCTTGACTCGCAGCCGCAGGGGGCGACGGTCTATCTGGTGGATCCGCCGGACGATGAGGAACTGGGCGCCACGCCCATCGATCTGTACGCCCGCCGGCCGCGGTCCAAGCTGCTGCGCCTCCGGCTGCGCAAGAAGGGCTGGGCAGACAAGATTCTCCTGCTGCCGGTCGAGGACACTGCCTCAGCGGTGACCAGCCTGGCGGTGCTGGCCAAATAGGAGTGACGGCGCCGCCTGCCCTCGGCTCGCTACCCTTGGCACGACTGGACGTTCTTCTCGGCGATCCCCACGTAGGCCGGGGGGATGCCGGTCTTGTCCTTCACCGAAAGGAACTTCTTGAGCTCTGGGACTGCGTCCTTGCACTTGTTGTCCCGGATGAGCGCCATCCCCAGGTTGAAATAGACGACAGGATAGGTGGCAGTGCCCCCGCGGCTGGCCAGGTCCCTGAGCTTATCGATGGCCTCCGCGGCGCGCGACTGACTCATCAGCGCCCGCGCTTCGTCGAGCTCATTTACCCGGAAGGTCCCCAGGTCGCGCTGGCGACCACCGACGCCAACCTTGGGCGGGCCGCTGCCCGACGACTTTTCCTTGGACCCGATAGACCCGGCTGCGTAGGCACCCCCCTTGGGACTGTATACTTCGCGGATCGTGATCAGAGTCCCGATAAACTCTTGGGCCGTGCGCTGCAGGAGGTGCGGCACCAGGTTGGCCTCCGATACCCCGTCTTCGAGGGCAAAGGTGAAGCCGGACACCGGTTTGGCCGATGTGCTCTCGGGTTTCTTCAGGCTCGGCTTCTCGTGCCAGTCGGGCTCCACCGGATCGGCCTCACACAGGACCTTCTCGGGGGACTCGTGCTTATAGCCATAGTAGAACTGGGTCACCACATCCACAGTAAGGGCTTGGCTAGGCCACATGTGAATCTGTCGCGTCAGGACGTTACCGACCCGGGCGTCGATCACCTTGACGTCCAGGATCGCCGCCAGCTCTTCCCGCCGCTCGAGCTGGGCCGCTTTCCGCTTGCAGCGCGGACCAAACAGCTCATCGCCATTGTTGACCTCCAGCTTGCGGCGCGAGGCGTCAGCATAGTCCTCAAAAAACTGGACATTTCCGACGATGAATTCACTCTTTTTCATCACGTGGATGGCCAGCCGGTTTACTTCGATAAGCAGATCTACCCCGGCCTCCTTGGCGTGGAGCTGCGCCGGCTCGCGCAGCGACTTCCAGGCGATGACGGTGAAGCCGGCCGCCTGGGCAGACGACTCCAGCTCGGACATGAGGGCGCCGCAGTCGGTGGACAGGAAGTCCTTCTGCGCCACTGACTGATCCGCCCAGGCCACAATGTCCTGGCACTTGGACGCCGGGGCGAACGCGACGACCTTGGCGCGCGCCAGGACATCCAGCTCAGCTGCCCGGAACTTTCCGACCTCGCTCGGGGGCAAGACGTCCTTGCGGTAGAACTTATACTCGATTGCATAGTATCTGTGGCTGCAGGCGGCGAGGGCGACGACGCCGAGCAGGAGGCAGATGATTCGCTTTGGCATCACGAAGGCCTCTTTGAGTCTATGGCTGGGTATAGGCAGCTACATGCGAGGATCTGACCTCGTGCCTTTCGGGCTGCGAACCAGGGCAGGCTAGCCCGACCTCAGGGCGGGCTTCAATCAAATTGTCGGGGCGCAGGCGGCGAGCGGGCCCAGCCCACAGCGGGGACCTCGCCGGCGGAGCCTGCCCGCTCGCGGGAGCAGGGATTGCGCGTGTGTGCCACTCGGCAAGGCGATGAAGCTTCACGCTTGCTACCCGGGTGGGATAAGATCGTTCCCACCAGGGGGAATGCTCATGCGTAATTCGATGAAGCTTGGGTGCGTGGTGGCCGTGCTGGCGCTGGTCGGCAGCGTGATGGACGGCGACCAGGTCGCCAGCGCCAAGCGGGCGCGCAAGACCAAGGTGCGCGCGCCGGCCAAGTCCAGCGCGGCCCCCGCAGATCCCGCGGCCGTCGGCGGCGCGGCGCCCGCGGCCTCGCCCAACACCGCACCAGCGCCCGGCCCGGCGGCGGCCGCGGCGCCCGGGTCGGCTGGGTCGGCGGCGCCGACGGCGGCGCCGCCGGCCGCGGCGGGAGCGCCGGCGGCGGCCGCGCCACCGAAGCCGGCCGTCCCAGCGATACCGCCCGGCCCGCGGCCGGCGCCGGGTAGCGTCCTTGTCAGCACCCTGCTGCCGGCCCCGGACTCTGCCGGTTACAAGGACGGCGTGGGCGCAGCGGCGCAGTTCGACGGGGTGGAGGGGGCGGCGCTGATCGGCGGCGAGCTGTACGTCAGCGACTCGGGCAACTCCCTCATCCGCCGCGTCACCCTGGCCAGCGGCGAGGTCACGACCGTAGCCGGCAAGCAGCGGGACGGCCGCACGGTCAACGGCAGCCTCGCGGAGGCGCGCTTTTACAAGCCCGGACCGATGGTCGCGGTGGGCCGCACGCTGTACATCACCCAGCTCGCCACCGAGCACGGCGGAGCCTGCATTCGCAGCCTCGATCTGGACGCCGGTACTGCGGCGACGCTGACCGGCGACTGCCAGCGCCTGGGCAACCTGGACGGCGGTAAGGAGGCGGCGCTGTTTGCCCGCCCGACGGCGCTTGCCACCGATGGCCAGAACCTGTACGTCGCCGACTACGTGCGCGTGCGCATGGTCGCGCTGGCCAGCGGCGCGGTGACCACCCTGGTCGGAGAGGCCGACGCGCAGTGCGACTTCGGCCTGCAGCGCATCTGCAAGGGCGGCTTCGCCGATGGGGTCGGCAACCAGGCGCGGCTCATCGGCATCCGCGCCCTCGCGCTGTCCGGCCGCACGCTGTACCTCGCCGACGGGGAGGCCATCCGGGCGCTGGATCTGGAGGCGCGGCGGCTCACCACCGTGCTCGGCGCCGCCAAGGGGATCGGTAGCGACGATGGGATCGGCGTGAAGGCGGGGGTATCCAGCGTGACCGGGCTGAGCCCGGAGGCGGGCGGCTTGTACATCCTGCAAGGCCCCAACTTCGCCGGCCTGCGCCACCTGAACCTGACGACCAAGGCCCTGGTCTCGGTGACCGGGCAGACCATCCCGGGCTTTGCCCGCGGCAGCGGCAACGTCGACGGTCCGGCAGTCAAGGCCGACTTCAGCAAGCCCAAGCTGCTGGTCGCCGATGGCAGCCGCCTGCTCATCCTCCACGCGCAGGGCCGCATCCGGGCCTTCGAGAAGTTCTAACCCCGCTGCGGCACCGTGAGCCGGTGCTTGCAAGCCGATAACGCAGAGGGCAAGCCGATCGCTGCACACTCACTAGGCCGGGCAGGCGGCGGCAATTGATCCGCAACCGAGCCGCACGGCCTCTGAGCCGCGGTCGCAGAGGCGGGCCCTAGGCCAGTGGACCTGACAGGTTGTGAGGTCTTTTTCGGCGCTCTCTGTAGCTGAATCGGCGCCTCTTCGACCCTTGAGAGCGATTGCGGATCGATAGGCGCTGGAGGTACGAATTCGACGCCAGGCGCAGGCGCAAGGCGAGTAGAGTCCGGCCTCTCGCGGCTTGCGCACCGACCAAGGGCTGTCCAGCGGTCGGGCGCTCACTCTTGCCATCGTTGCCGAGGCACGGGCGCTGGGCTACCGGCGCCTTCGGCTCGACACCATCGTCGGCACAATGGAGGCTGCGATGAGAATTTATCGCTCGGTGGGTTTCGTCGACATCCCACCCTACTATCCGAGCCCCGAGCCCGACACAGTCTCCATGGAGCTGGTCATTTAACCGGCGCGCGAGCTCTCTCCAATCCATCGCTTCATGAGCAGCCCTTGCGCCGGTGCGCTGCCCAGAGGCCCCGGCAGCTCGCTGCGGCAGCCAACCTGGAGCGGTAGTTGCATTCAAGCCTCTCTGCCCCGCAAGCAGGAGCTGGGATGCAGCCGCTGCGCTAAAGAGCGGTCTTGGGGCGGCCGAAAGCGGCCAGGTGGGGCGGACGAGTTCGTCCAGCTGGAGCATCCCGAGCACCTGCCTACTTAGGACTTGGAGATAACAGATGAGACATGTACGACCCCTGCAAGGAAAGAAGCTCCTGGTGGCTGCGATCGGCGTCGGGACCCTCACGTTCGCGGCGTGCAGCGTGTTTCCAGGCTGCAACCTCATGGCGGCGCCGTGCGCTACCAGTGTCGACAGACAGTGTTATGGCGAGCCCCCGGTCGATCTGCCGCAGCCGCAGGACGGCAGCTCGGATGCAAGGCCAGCCGATGCCAGCACTGACGCCGCCGAGCATGGAGACTAATCGGTCATGGAGACCTCAACCCAAGGACCGATCCCCGAGCTGTTCGAGCTGGAGCTCCTGGGCGAGGGCACCGAGCGCCGCTACCGGCGCGCCCGGCCGGAGGTCGAAGGGCTGCCGTGGGGCACCCTGGACACCCGCGACTTCGACCCGCAGGTGCTGGTGGCGGCGCGCCGCAGCTGGACCAGCGCCGCGTTTCAGGAGTACCGCACTGCCGGCGCGTGCTCGGCGACTCTGCGCGCGCTCGTCGAGTGCCGCGCGCCGCTAGATCTAATCGCCGGTTTTGCCCGCTTTCCCATGGACGAGGTCGTGCATGTCGAGCTGTGCGCCCGCTTGGCGATGGAGCTTGGCGGCGGCACCGAGCTTGTGCACGAGCCTTCGGCGATGTGCGCCGATGCCGATCCCAGGCTGCCCCCGCTAGAGCGCGCCTGCCAGCTCGTGACGCGTAACTTCTGCGTCGGGGAGTCGCTGTCCATCCCGCTGCTGCACGGCACCTGGGTGCGCACCACCTTGGCCCTGCCGCGCGCCGTGCTCGGTCGCATCGTCCGCGATGAGGCCGCTCACGGCGTCGCCGGCTGGACCTTCCTCGACTGGGTTCTGCCCCTTGTGCCAAGGTCGACCCTGGAGCTGCTGCGCCGCACGGCGGTCGACGCGATCTCCGAGATCCTCCGCCTCTGGGTCGACCTCCGGCAGCGCCCGCAGCCGCCGGCGAGCGCCGGTCAGGCCCTGGGCTGGATGCCCACCGAGGAGTATCTGGAGCTGGCCGCCCGCTCGCTGCAGCGCCGGGTGCTCGCGCCCTTTGCCGATCGCGGGATTCACCTTTCGTAACCCGAAAGGGGGCTCTGCCCGCCCCTCCACTCCCGCGCCCCATTGCCCAGAACAGCTTGGCAATCCGCAGATCGAAGCGATGCGGCGCCTTCCTGACCGAGGCGGCGGAGCGCTACCCAAGCGGCGAGCTGCTACACGCTCGACCCGGTCTCGAGCAGCGTGAGCTCGCTTCCTCATAGGTTGGGATCTGGCCGAACCGATTGAGCGCCAGAGGCGCGGGGCTGCTTGAGCGCGACGAACGTCTCGAGGCGAACCTCGTAGCGCTGGCCTCTTCCTCCAGCGCCCACCGCACGCGCGCATCGCCGGCCAGGCCCCGGCCGCCCTGGGGCGACCGGTCGAAAGCGGTGATGGCGATCGCTATAGCGTAACGAGAAGCTCGTCCAGCTGCGTGAACGTCTCGCCCATCCCGTCGTAAGACCCCAGAGCAGCCTCGAGCGCTTCCTTCGAGGCATGGAGATCGTGCATCACGACCAGCGTCTTGCCGCCCTTTTCCTCCAAGGTCACCGTGGTGACGGCCCCACCCTCGCCACCTTCGTCATTGGTCCAGACGAGGCGCGAGTGCGGCGTCACTTCGAGGTACCTACCGAAGAACGCCAGCGGCTCGGGGGCACCGACGTCGAATTCGAGACGGTACCCGCCCCCGACCCGAACATCCATCGTGCAGGAAAGCAGCTTCAGGCCAGCCGACTTGGGCACCCACCAGCGCTTGAACAGCTCGGGCTTGGTCCACGCCTCGAACACCAGACGCGCCGGGCCGTTGAAGGTTCGCGTGATGATCATCTCACGCTCCGACTTCCGCTTCACTTCAGTGGGGTTCTTCATCGCGGTGGGCTCACTCTCACTTTTTGCGTCCATGGGTCATCTCCTTGCGTTTCAGTTCCTCGAGAACTTTGTCCAACTCGTCGAAGCGTGAGGCCCAGAGCTGATGGTACCTCTCGATCCAAGCCGTCTCTTGCTCCAGTCGGCGCGGGCCCAGCTTGCAGGTCCGCACGCGTCCGACCTTCTCCGTGCTGACGAGCCCGGCCTGCTCCAAGACGCCGACGTGCTTCTTCATGCCCGTGAGGGTCATGCCGAACTTCTGCGCGAGCTCGGTGATCGAAGCGTCGGCACGTCCTAGCTGCTCCAGCACGCCGCGCCGGGTGGCGTCTGCAATCGCGGCGAACGAGGCGTCGAGGCCGGGTCTTTCAAACTGAACCATGTGGTTCAGTATATAGCGCAGGGCCGACAACATGGCAAGGGGCGCGATCGGCGTGGCGGTAGATCTGGGGCGGCGCCTCCGGCAGGACTCTACGTCGCGGGTTGGTGCAAGCGCGTGCGAAGGCTGCCGGTCTTCACTTCCAGGGCCCCGGCTGCTGCGCTCCGCGAGGCCCTGATAGAGTCCTCGCACCTGTGCTCGCGCCAGCTGAGGAGCTGCCGGCAATCTGGGCGCGAGACCTGGAAGTTGCGGCGACCTTGCCATCGTTGGCAGCACCGCGCGAGCGCGGATGGCAAGCACGTCATCTCGGAATCCTGGGATAAGACGCTGAAGAGGTGGGACCTGGACAGCGGCACTTGCCTGGGCACTGTCTATGGAACTGGCCCAGTGCTCGCTGCGGCGCTGCAAGCCTCACGGCTTGTGGCAGGCGATGCCGCTGCCAAGTCCTTAGTTTGCAAGCACTTCGCACCGCCGCGGATCGTTTGATAGTCCGTTTTCTCTCGGTTGCTACGCTTCAGGTTGAGAGGTCGCCACCGAGAGACGGCGGCGCGCAAGTCTTCCGCGGCGCCGGCAGGCCCCTGCAGACTGGGGACTTGGGCGCCGATCGATTCAGGCCCGCAGCGCTTGGCAGCGCGACTTTTGTGCTGACTTTTGGTGGGCGCGAGTCGCATCATGCGCCATGCATCGCTTCGCTGCGGCTATCTTGTTGTGGACCGGGACGAGCTACGCGAAGCCGGCAAGTCCCTCCTCCGAGGTGGTCTTGCTCGAGAAGGTCATCGCGGACGAGCTGGCGCAGACCCGCACCCCGGGCGCGGCGATGGTCGTGGTCAAAGATGGAGCCGTGGTATACGCGCGCGGCTTCGGGCGCGCCAGCAGCGAAGGGTCGGCACCGGTGACCACAGCGACCCTGTTCCGGCTCGGCTCGACAACGAAGATGCTGACCGCGACGGCGGTGCTGAGCCTGGTCGCCGATGGCAAGCTGTCGCTCACGCAGCCGGTTACGCGGTACCTGCCGACCCTGGGCGAGGCGTTTTCGCGCGTGACCCTGCAGCAGCTGCTCTCGCACTCGGCCGGGCTGTGCGAGGCGACCCCGAAGATCGACTCCAGAGACGACGATGCGCTGGAAAGAGAGATCGCCGGCTGGGCAGGCACGCAGCGCTTCTACACCGACCCCGGCGCGCAATACTCATACGCGGGGCCGTCCTACTATCTGTCTGGGCGGCTCCTCGAGCTCGTCACCGGCAAGCCGTACGCGGACGCCATGGAGCAGCTCGTCTTTGCGCCGCTCGGCATGAAGTCCTCGACGCTGCGCCCGCTGCTGGCGCTGACCCGGCCGCTCGCCCAGGGCCACGTCGCCAGCCTGGATGGCGTGCAGGTCGTGCGCCCCATGGTCGAAAACGTAGCCATGTATCCGGGCGGCTCGGTGTTCTCGTGCGCCGATGATCTGGGGCGCTTCATGCTCGCCATGCTCGCCGGCGCACCACTTGGCAAGCCGCGGGTCGCCCGCGAGTTTTTGCAGCGCCGCTTTGCCCTGCCGACTCCGCCGCCCGACCGCGGGAAGTCCTTTTATGGCTTTGGCACCGTGGCGTACGATCTGGCCGAGGTGCCGGTGTTCGAGCACGGCGGCGTGCGGCGGGGCTACGGCTCTTTCATCCGCATGATTCCCGCCAAGCAGGTCGGCATCGCGGTGCTCGCCAACCTGAACGGCACCAACCTGCGCAAGAGCGTCGCCCGGGCCACCCACATCTTCGCCGGCCTGGACGAGCCGCGCGACGAGCCGCGCCCGCCGATCGCGCCGCTTGCGTCCGAGCTCGCCGCAGTCGCCGGGGAATACAGGCAGTGCGGGCTGAGCTGGCGGTACTCGGTGGCGGGGGACACCCTCCTGCGCGAGTTCGCGGGTGAGAAGACCGTGATGAAGCGACGGGCCCCCTTATATTACGCCGCCGATGACGGTCAGGACGCGCTGTTCCTGCTCGATGCCAAGGGCCAGGTCGAGTACGTGCACTCCGATCTGGTGAGCGCCAAGAAGCAGTCCGCCCCCGACCCCGGGCCACGCTCCGCCGCAGGTCGCGCGCCCTGACGTCGGCGGCGCTGCTCAGCTGCGGTCGGAGCCAAAGGTGATCGCCCGCCGCACGGCAGAGAGCGGAGCGCGCTCGTCGAAGGAGATGCGACCGTCGCGGGACACCACACCGAGCCGCTGCCACAGCGCTTGCAGATCGACCGGCGCCGGCTTGTTCTTCATATCGTCATACAGTCGCCGCAGCACATCGCCGCCGATGGCGCGATCGCCCACGGCGAGCACGCGGTCGATGGGCCACAGCTCCTCCAGCGTCCCGCCCTCGGCGACAATGGCGCGCAGCGCGTGCTCGATGCCCTTGCGGTTGTCGCTGCGCAGGCGAGTCTGGACATCGGCCACCAGCCAGAACATCGCGCCTCCCCAGTAGGTGCGCCCCCAGCCGAACGTACAGTCCAGGCCCTGATCGCCGCGTCCGGGAAGTCCCTGCGGCATGTCGCGCACCAGGTCGCCCCAGACCTGCTCCGCGCTCAGCGCATGAATGCGCGCGCGTCCGAGCGGCTCGGCGTAGGTCGCCAGGCCCTCCTCCATC
The DNA here is from genome assembly GCA_044222245.1 of Polyangia bacterium. GTDB lineage: Bacteria > Myxococcota_A > Polyangia > Palsa-1104 > JAEUJZ01 > CALFML01. The sequence continues at coordinate 72,698 of JBGANQ010000016.1, forward strand.
CAGTGGTGGCAGCTGGCCAGGCTCGGGAAGCCAAGGTGGAACAGCTCGTGCGGCATCACCCAGTCCGCTTGCAGCTGGGCCGAGGTGGACTGCTCACCCAGCGCGATGTGGACTTGCGGGGGCTGGCTGCGGTAGGTCGTGCCGCCGCTTACCCCCTCGCCGTCTTCGATGCGGAGGTAGATGTGAGCCGCGCGCACGGGAAAGCGGCCGAGGTAGCTGCTCACCGCCTGGGCCGCGGTGTGGATCCAGTCCAGCACTGCCGCTTCGCCCACGGCGAGCCGTCCCGGCTCGAAGTGCACCTGCAGGGCGGCGTCGCCGACGCGCAGCTCGTAGGGGCGCGCGGGGCGGGCCGGCGGCAATGCGCTGCACCCCCAGAGGCAGACGAGCGCTCGGTTCAAGATCGCGAGGGACTGGCGGCGAAGCATCGTCATCGTACGCCTGAAGAAGCGCCCCGGCGCCCGTCCGCGCGGCGAGAACCAGGAGCTGCGGCAGCGGTCCCATTGTATGGCTGCACCGCGGCCGCGACAAGGGCAAGCCCCGGCGAGACGGCCGGTGGCCGTCGCTAGCGGCAGTCGAGCGGCCAGTGAGCGGCCGTCGCGCGCCAGTTGAAAGGCGGCGCGCCCGGTCAGCCCTTGGCGCGCATCTTGTTGCCCTTGGCGTCGTGGGTGACCTCGGCCAGGCCGAGCGCCTCCAGCAGCGGTGGAATGTACATGCCGAACCGGCCGCGCAGCCCTTTCTTAAGCCCATACCAGCCGCCGATGGGGTTATCGCTAGAGCGGCCCCAGGACTCCACCGTTCCCTCCTTGGCCGGCTTCTGCTCATCGGCGCTGCCGAGCTCCATCCAGTCGCCGTGCCCCTTCAGCATCGCGTGCAGCTCGTCGATGCAGCGCGGGTCGTAGTGCAAGACGGTCTTTCCCACCGTGCACACCAGCACCTGTTTGCCTCCAATGGTATCAAGGTGCATGGTGTAGTCGGCGGTCCCGGGCGGGGTCTTTAGCGCGAGCGGCTTGTCCTTGGTTCCGATCTGGTGCTTCACGACGCGCCTCCAGGCATGGACTCGGCTTTTTTCTTCAGGTCCGCAGCGAACTGATTAAACGACTCGTCAAAGGAAGGGATCATCCGGGCGAACAGGGGGAACAGCGGCCCGCCGATCTTCTCGTGCATGCTGAACGTCACGACCCCAGAGCCCTTGGGGGTAATTGCATACGTGCGCCGGCCCATGGCGTCGCCCCAGACCAGCCGGCTCGGCGGCTGAAACTCGCGCACCGTCAGCTTGAAGGTCCGCTTGGGGTCGAGCGTCGAGCGCAGCGCGATCTTGCTCCCCGCTGCGATCTGCCCCTCGATGGACAGCACCGTCGAGCTCCACGAAGGGTACAGCGCGGCGTTGGTCAAAAGCGACCACAGGATCTCGGGGGTCGCGCGGATGTCGATCGCCACCTCGGTCTCTCGCGAGAACAGGCGGCTCTTAGTCGTCGCAGTCATCTTTTTTGCTCCTTGCGATGGCGAAGCGAAGTTTCGCCATGTTCGGCCCCGGCGTCTTGTAAAAATTGGACAAGGTTGGGGCTGAAGTCAGCCGGCGCGCCTGCGGGGAAGTAGCCGACCTGGGCGCTCGGCACCACGCCGGCGAAGGTCCGACAGTCCCGCACGAAGTGCGACTGATCATAGTAGCCGCACCGCGCCGCGACATCCGCGAGCGTGCACCCCGGGTGCCCCTTGAGCAGCAGCAGCGCATTCTGGAAGCGCACGATCCGCGCGAAGGTCTTGGGACTAAACCCCAGGTGGTCGCGAAACAGCCGGTCCAGCTGCCGGATGGCGATCGACCCGAGCTCGCACAGCTCGTCGATGCGGACCAGACCCCCCGCGGCTTCGATCTTGGCCTTGAGGCGGTGCAGGGTCTGCTGTCCGGGCGTGGGGCGCAGCCGGCCGAGGAAGAAGGCATCAAGCAGCTGGGCCTGGGCGTGCAGATCGTCGCCGGCGGCGCGCAGCTCTTGCTCTAGCGGCAGCAGGCTTTTGCCAAAGACCTCGGCGACCGGGACCACGCGGTTATTCCACCTGTGGACCGGTGGCGTCACAAAAGGCGCCAGTCCCGCTGTATGAAAGCGCACGCCGACGACGTGCATGGCGCCCTTTTGCGAGATCTTGATCGGATAGCTGCGCTGCGCGTCCAGGTTGGAGTCGAGGTAGCTGCGCGGGGGCTCACCGATGCGGGTGCGGGTGTAGGGGTCGCCGAAGTTGAAGATCAAGTCGGCTCGCGCATCGACAAAGACGTCCACCGAGAGCTCGAAGGGCGCTTGCGCTCCGGTCTGGAGAAACCAGTAGTTCGCGATGTAGGCGGACAGCGTCACCGCAGGCTGGCTGATCAGGTACACGGATACTCGCTGTTCGCTTATCACTAACCGGCACCCGTTACAAGCCTGGTCTGCGGCCGCCACCGCCGCGGAGCCCTCAAGGCTTCTTCACTGGCGAGCTGACGCTTGCCGCTGTCCTCAAGGCCCGCCGTCGCCACCTCGAGCAGGAGACCCGGCGCGAGCGCCCGATTCCCATCCATCAAGTGCTGCTCAAGCTCCGCCGGCGCGGGCCCGCTCAAGATTAAGCCGAGACGAAAGTAGGGCCGCTGCGCAGCGCGCCTGACCTAGTCCCCTAGAGCCGCGCGCTACGGGCGGTCGGCAGTCACGATGCGGAGGTGTTTCATCAGGCGCGTCGCCGCGCCGATGCTTGGCGACATCGCGGCACCGAGCTGCGGCACGCCCTCGTCGCGCACCACGGCAAAGCCGTAGCGGCTCAGCAGCGTGCGCATCGCCTCGGGGGTGAAGGCGGAGCGGAAGGGCTCGCCCAGGAGCCCCACCGCCAGGCCCACCAGGCGCATGATCAGCGCCGGCTGAGTATACAAGATCACCAGGCGGCTGCCGGGGGCCGAGCGGGGCGAAAGGGCCGCGAGCGTCGCTTCCACCTGCTCGGCAGTCAGGTACATCACCACGCCCTCCCAGATCCAGGCCGTCGGCTGCATCGGGTCATGGCCAGCGGCTGCCAGCGCGTCGCCGAGCTTGTCGCGGGTGAAGTCAACCGGGACAAAGCGCACCTCCCGCGCTCGCAGGGTGAGCGCCGCTGCCCGCTGGCGCTTGAGCTGCTGCGAATCGGGGTGATCGACCTCGAAGACCACCGCGTCACGGAGCTCGTCCATGCGCCAGGCCCGCCCATCCAGTCCTGCCCCGAGGATCACCACCTGGGACGTCCGGCAGCCGCGCAGCGACTCGTCGATCTCCACGGTGCGTGCCGTCATCATGGTTCTGAGCGCAAGGGCTCTGAAGGGCAAGCCGGGAAACTTGCCCTGGCCGGCTGCGGGAATCGATCCGCAGTCGATCCGTGGGGCCTCCTGAAGGCTGCTTCAGCGACGGGAGATAGGAGAGCGTACAGCACAGGTTGTAAGGTGTCCATCTTGCGGCCAGTACTATCCCGAGAGTGGACGCCACAGCTGCGGCACGCCCGATACGATCAGGTGCCCATCGTGCTCGGTGGACTATCCGTTTGGCGGCGTGCATCAGTGCGCAACTACCGGGATGCTGAACAAGACGCTGCCGCTGCCGGCGGCGGCCGATCCGCTGGTGGGGACGCTGGTCGGGGGGCGCTATCAGATCCTGGCCAAGCTCGGCCACGGCGGCATGGGAGCTGTATATGAGGCGGTCCAGGACTCGATTGAGCGCCGGGTGGCGATCAAAGTCCTGCTCCCCTCGGTCGCCCAGGACGCCGAGATCTCCAAGCGGTTCGTCAACGAGGCGCGCGCCGTCAACCGCGTCAATCATCCGGGCCTGGTCCAGGTCTCGGACTTCGGGCAGCTCGATAGCGGGGCGCCCTACATTGTCATGGAGTTCCTCAAGGGGGAGACGCTGCGCCAGCGCATGAGCCGCTTTGGCGGCGGACTCCCGACCACGGAAGTGGTGGAGCTCGGCAGCCAGATAGCCGAGTCGCTGACCGCTGCCCATGGCCTGGGGATCATTCATCGAGCACCATGCTCTCAGTCGAGAAGCTGGGTCCAGGCTTTCCAGCGGCCGCCGGCGGCGAAGGACTCGCGGTGGAAACCTGATGCCAGGGCTTCACGCCCAGGGCGGTCACGCAAGGCGCCGGGGCGAGAGCGGAGGCCGCGGCGGCGCGGCTCGACCGGGCCTCAGGCCGCTGGGCGCGCGGCTTGACTGAACAGGTAGACGCCGCGCCGCAGTCCGTGTACGAAGCCCCGCGGCGCGAGGCCGCGACCTTCGCGAAAGGGCGAGAAGCGCAGCGATGCCTGATCCAGCGTGAGCTCGGTGGTCAGGTGCAGCTCTGCCACCGGGTGCCAGGTTGCGCCGGGGGCATCCTGGGCCTGCAGCTGCAGCACCGCGGTGCCGGCGGCGGCGGCGGCAGCGAGGCGGCGGTTGCGGTCGGCGGCTGCCGGTGCTGGGGCCGCGGGTCGCAGGCGAAAGCGCAGCGAGCCGACCCCGCTGACTTCAAAGGGCGACACGCCATAATAGGTATTATCCAGGAAGTCGTGCACGTTGGTCCACAGCGGCGCCACCGGCGTCAGCACCGGCAGCGGGATGGTCGCCAGCAGCAGATCCTGATCGCCGCTTTGGGGCGCTGCGCCGGGCGTGTCCTGAAAGCGCACGGCGATGCCGAGGACATCCGGCCGCTCATGGCTGCGCCACCACGCCCCCGAGAGGCGCACAAGGGCCGCCGGACCAAGCCGCTCGCCCAGACTCTGCAGCGTCCCGGCGCTCGGCACCACGTCGGCCCGGTAGCAGACGCCGCTCGGGTGAAAAAACCGCGCCTGCCGCAGGAAGCTGCCGACTCCGAACAGCGGCGCCAGGAAGAGCCCAGCGGCCCTTCCCAGAAGTCCAGTTAAATCCGTCATAGGAGCAAGCATGGGAGCCAACTGGGCAATGCGCAAGGACAGCATTGTCGGCGCGAGCTATTGGTCTGTCTCTTGTATACTATTCTTGTCGGATAAAAAGGAGGCTACATGAAAGCGCCCACTCTGCTCGGCTGTCTGCTACTGGGACTATCCCTTGCCAGCTGCGGAACTCCAGTCAACCAGCCCTACGAAGCCTGCGACTACGGACACGCCTGCACGGGGGGGACCCAGTGCCTGCAGACGAGCCTCCCGGCCTCGTCCGGCTTCACCGGAGCCCTGTGCACCAACGTCTGCAACCAGCCCGCCGACTGCCTGCAGGATCTGCAGAACTACGCGACGATCTGTGTCAACTCGCAGTGTTACATCCAGTGCCCGACCGGCGGCTACAACTGCCCGTACGGCACCGGCTGCCTGCAGTTTTCCGATCAGTTCGGGTATCCAGTCAACCTCTGTACGCCCTGAGCGCGACCTGGCCGGGGTGCGCCGCCGCGCGCGCGGACGGCGGAGTCGCTGCGGCCGGACAAAAAAAGGCGCCAGAGGGAATCTGGCGCCTTTTTTCTTGCCGCAGCTCGGCGCCGTCAGCGCCGTGCCGGGAGCTACTTGGTCTTGGTCTCGGTCTCGGTCTTGTTCGTGGTCTTGACCGTGCCGTCGTCGTTCTTGTCCTTGGTGGTCTTGGTCTTCTTGGTGGTCTCGGTCCCGGTGTTCGGGTCTGCGGTCTTAACCTCGGTGTTGACCTCGCCGGTCCCGTCGCTCTTGACGTCCTTTTTCTTCTTGACCGAGACCTTGGTGCCGTCGGCCTTCACGGTCTCCGACTTGGTCTTGGTGGCCTCGTCGGCCAGGGCGGGGCCGGCAAGGAGGAGCGTGCTGGCGAGGAGGGCGCTGAATAAACGAGTCATGGTTGGTCTCCTTGAAGTGATTGGTTGGCCACCGGCGGCTTGCGGCTCGCTGGTGAGGTTCGTCCTTTTGCGAAAGCACGCGACATGCCATTTCATCCGCATTGGGCGGTAGGGTTCTCGACCAGTAGCTCAGCGGGGAGGGCGGCCAGGGCCCAAGGGGTGTGCGAATCTGACACGCTGTGTCAGTCTGCCGCGCACACCGGGCGCCTCGGGCGCAAGCAGTGTTCCAGCTCTGTTCCACGGCGCCATCCGCTGCGCGTCCGGCGACGGCCTGGCGCCAGGCAATCGGACATCGAGATCTGAAACCTGAAAACGTCATGATTGTGCCCGATCCCCACATGCCGCACGGGGAGCGGACCAAGCTGCTCGACTTTGGCATTGCCAAGTTTACCGCCTCGGCGGATGAGTCAAACTCGCGGACCCAGCTGAGCGCCGTCATGGGCTCGCCGAGCTATATGTCACCCGAGCAGTGCCGCGGGGCGAGCCTGGTCGATGATCGGACGGACGTGTACTCGCTCGGCTGCATGCTCTACGAGATGCTCTGCGGCCAGCCGCCGTTCGTCGGTGAGTCCATGGCCGACCTGATGGCCAAGCACCAGTTCGAGCCGCCGCTGCCGCTTGGCCGGCGGACCGCCGGGGTGCCGCCGCCGCTGCTGGCGCTGGTCGACCTGCTGCTGACCAAGGATCGCACGCAGCGCCCGGCGATGAGCCAGGTCCTCGAAGGGCTGGAGACGCTGCGCCAGCTGCTGCCGCAGATCGCGCAGCGCCGCAGCGCCCGCATGCCCACCCTGCACCCGCCGGTGGAGCCGCCCGCCGGCCCCCACCTCTCGACGCTCGGTCAGTCGGCGGGGCAGGGGCAGCGCGAGCCGGCGCCGGGGCGGCGCTCGCTCCTTATCACGGTGACGGCGGCGCTGGTGACGCTGGCCTTGCTGATGCCGCTGCTGCTCGGGTCCCGGCTCGGCTTTCAGCGCTCGCCGGCGCCGGGGGCGCAGCAGCCGAGCGTGCCCCCGGGTCCGCCCGTCACCGTCCCGCCGCCCAAGTCGGTGATCCCGACGATCGCCGTGAGCGGTCCGGCCGAGCCCGCGGTGGAACCGGCCAAAGAGCCCAAGCGACCCCCGCCGCGCAAGGAGGGCCACCATCTCTCAGCGCACAAGAAGAAGCCGCCGCCGCCGCCATCTACGGGGCAGCACCTGATCCTGGTCGAGTAGCGGCCGCCGCGCCTACCGCACCAGGGCCGTGTGTCCGGGGTCGGGCGCCAGCTTGAGGGTCGAGAGGAAGCGGATCACGATGGTCTTGGCGAGGATGACGCTCGTGCCGACGCGGACCTCGGCCTCTTCGCCCTTTTGCAGGATCCGCCCGTCCACCTCGGTAAGCTGCGACGACACCGAGCGCAGCACGAAGCCGTCCGGGCGCCGCCGCAGCTCGAAGTGCCAGCGGCTGACCATGTTGTTCAGGCGCTCCTCGCTCAGCTTGATGACGATGTCATTGGCCTTGACGCCATCGAGCTCGCTGATGCGGCCAAAGCTAATCGTATCGAGCGCCGGCAGCGGCAGCTGTTCGCCGCTGTTCTCGATGCGCACAAACTCGGGGAAGCGCGATGGATCCCACCAGATGAGCTCCATCAAGATAACCTTATGCTCGATCCCCTTGAGCTCGACCGGCTCCAGGGGCTTGCAGCGGATGCGCAGGGCGCTCGGCAGCTCGGAGTAGACCTGGCGGGTGATGCGGATCTCGCCCGGGCGGCTGGAGCTGGCGACGCGCGAGCTGAGGTTGACGGCGTCGCCGGTGACCACCACCGAGTCGGTGAGCACGCTGCCCCAGTGGATGCCGATGCGCACCGCCAGCTGGTGCTCGCGCGGGCGATGGAAGTTGTCGGCGGAGATCCGGCGCTGCAGCTCGATCATCGCGCTGCACGCCGCCTCGACCTGGGGGAAGCACAGAAAGGCGCCATCGCCGGCGGTGTCGACGACGCGGCCGCCGCGCTCGCCGATCACGCTCTGGATGTGATCGAAGTGGCGCTGCTGCAGGCTGCGGCCTGCCTCGTTGCCAAAGCGGGCAAAATACGGAGTGGAGCCAACAATATCGGAGAAGACCAGCGCGACGTGGCGCTCGTACTTCTTGCTAATCAGCGCCGACAGCTCCGACTGGAGCCGGATCGCCTCGGTTAAAGTTAAGGTCTCCAGGTCGATCATAATCCCGAAAGTATATCAGCGACGGGATCAGCCACACAAGCACGCAGGCTCGGCGGCAGCTGCGAGTCCGGGCAGGGCGACGGCGCCGGGGGGTCGCGGCAGTCGCGCCGCGAGCCCGCCCGCGACCTCTGGGCCGGCGGTCCGACCATTGCCGGCCGGCGGTACGTCCGACGGTCACGCGTAGACATGGGCACTTGCTCGCTTCTATACTGCGACCTGAACGCATGGCAAACCTCACCAGCCCAGCTGCGGAACCGGCCTGCCGCGGCGATCGTGTGCCCGCGCGGGTGGTGGTCATCGGTGGCGGCATCACCGGCTGCGTGCTGGCCGAGCGGCTGGGCGAGCGCTGGCCGGGCGCGCAGGTGCAGCTGCTCGAAGGGGGGCCGGCGCTCGGCGGGCTGTCGGTGGCGAGCGAGCCGGACGAGATAGGCTGGGACCGCTTCTACCATGTGGTGACGCCGCAGGATCGACGGCTCATCGACTGGCTGACGCGGCTCGGGCTCCAGGAGCGGCTGCGCTGGAAGGCGGCCCGCACCGGCTTTTATACCGAGGGGCGCCTGCACCCCTTCAACACCCCGCTCGACTTTCTCACCTTTTCGCCGCTGTCGCTGCCGCAGAAGGCGCGGCTGGCGGCGACGATCCTTTACGCCTCGCGAGTCAGCGACGGCGCCCCGCTGGAGAAGCTGACCGCCGAGGCCTGGCTGCGCAAGCTGTCGGGCGACGGCGTCTATGACAAGATCTGGGGCCCGCTGCTCCGCGCCAAGCTCGGCAGCGCGCACGGCGAGGCCGCCGCGGCGTTCATCTGGTCGACGATCCGCCGCCTGTACGCCACCCGCGAGGGCGAGGGCAAGAGCGAGTCGTTCGGCTACATCTCCGGCGGCTACGCCCCGGTCTTCCGCGCCGCCGCGGCGTACCTGCAGGCGCGCGGGGTGCAGATCCACAATAACGCCCAGGTCGTCGCCATCGAGCCCGGGCCGCAGCCGGCCACGCTGCGCGTGCGCACCGCCGCCGGCGCCGAGCTTTTCGCCGACCGCGTGATCTTCACCGGGCCGAGCCGCGCTCTGCCCAAGCTGTGCGCCGCGCTGCCGGTGCCGGCCGGGCTGCTGGAGCGGGCGGCGGCGCAGCGCTACCTGGGCGTCATCTGCATGGTGGTCAAGCTGCGGCGCGCCCTCAGCCCCTACTATGTGCTCAACCTGACCGACCCCGGGCTCCCGTTTACCGGCGTCATCGGCCTTACCACCCTGGTCGATCCCGAGGAGGTCGGCGGCTCGCACCTTATCTACCTGCCGCGCTACCTGCCCGACGACGACCCCGACTTCGCCAAGCCAGACCAGGCGTTTTACGAGCCGTTTATGGCGGCGCTGCAGCGGATCTTCTGGCGGCGCGGCTTCCGGCCCGACGAGGTCGTGCTGTGGCGGGTCTTCCGCACGCGCTTTGTCAGCCCGCTGCATGTGCTGCGCTACGACGAGCTGCGGCTGCCTGTCACGATCGTGCCGCGGCAGCTCTACCTGCTCAACACCGGCCGGGTGCTCGGCGGGACGCTCAACAACAACCAGATGATCGAGGAAGCCGAGCTCGGGCTCGGTGAGATGGGGTGATGGCGGAAGGTTCGTCGGCCAAGATGGATGACCCGGTCTCTGCCGGCGCTCCCGGCGGCGGTGCCGGGGCCGGCGCGAGCGTCAGTGACACCGCGGACGGCAGCGCGGCGGCCCTGCAGCGGCTGCTTGGCGAGCGCCGCATCCTGATCGTCGTCGGCTCGGGCGGCGTCGGCAAGACCACCACGGCGGCGACGCTGGCGCTGTTGGCGGCGCTGAGCGGCAAGAAGGTGCTGGTGCTGACCATCGACCCGGCGCGCCGCCTGGCCGATGCGCTCGGCCTCAAAGAGCTCGGGCACGACATCCAGCAGGTGCCCCCCGCCAAGCTCGAGCAGGTCGCGGCGCAGCGTCGGGTCGCCCCGGCGGCCGGCGGCCGGCTCGACGCCATGATGCTCGACCAGAAGCGTGCCTTCGACGAGATCGTGCACCGCTACGCCCAGGGGGCCGAGCTGCGGCAGCGCATCATGAACAACGCCATCTACCAGCAGATCGCCAGCTCCCTGGCGGGCTCGCACGAGTACGCGGCGGTGTCCAAGCTGTACGAGCTTTACTCTGAGGGCAGCTACGACCTCATCGTCCTGGATACGCCGCCGACCGAGAACGCCCTGGACTTCCTTGAGGCCCCCGACAAGGTCAGCCAGGCGGTGGACTCGCCGACCATGCAGTGGATCATCAAGCCCTCGGCGCAGGCGGGCACCTGGGGGCTGCGGATGATCGGCATGGGCAGCGCGTTCGTGCTCAAGGGCCTGGCGCGCTTTGTCGGGTCGCGGTTCCTCGACCAGATGGCCGAGTTTTTCGTCGAGTTCAGCCAGGTGTTCGCCGGCTTCCGCGAGCGCTCGCAGAAGGTGCAGGAGCTGCTGCACCGCTCCGAGGTCGCCTTCATCCTGGTGTGCAGCCCGGAGCCGCTGTCGATCGACGAGGCGCTGTACTTTCACGAGCGCCTGGTGCGCGCCCACATGAACATCGGCGCCTGCGTCGTCAACCGGGTGCACAAGCCGGGACCGCCGCGCCCCGCCGAGCTCGAGGCGCTGCTGCGCGCCCGTCCGGAGCTGGCCGGCTACGCCGCCGACGACCTGGAGAAGCTGGCGGTCGACCTTGGGCGGACCTACGACGAGCAGCAGGTGCTCGCCGAGACCGATGCCGCCTCGATCCAGCGCCTGGCGCAGAGCGCCAGCGAGCCGATCCGCCAGGTGCCGATGTTCGAGCAGGACATCCACGATGCCGAGGGGATCGCCCTGCTCGGCAGCCACCTGCTACCCGCTTAGGCCCGATCCGCGCCGCGCCGCGCAAGCTGTCGCTTGTCGCACCGGCGGGCGCAGAGCGGGCGCGCGGGGCAGGGCGGGCGCGTGCCGGGGGCGGCTCGCCGTTTCGGTCGGCCCGAAGATCTGGTAGCGTGCCGGCATGTCCGTCGGTGACAAGATCAGCCGGCTCCTGCTCGTCGATGACGACGCGCTGCTGGTGACGGTGCTGGGCGCCGCCCTGGCCGAGGAGGGCTACACCGTCGAGGTGGCCCGCGACGGCCGTGACGCCCTGCGCCGCTTCCAGCACAGCCGCCCCGACCTGGTCGTGCTCGACGTCCAGCTGCCCGAGATGGACGGCCTGGAGGTCTGCCGGCGCCTGCGCGCCCAGGCCACGACGCCGATTATTCTCCTTACCTCGCGCGCCGAAGAGGTGGATCGGGTGACGGGCCTGGACCTGGGCGCCGATGACTATGTGACCAAGCCGTTCTCGACGCGCGAGCTGTGCGCCCGCATCCGCGCCCTCGACCGGCGGCTGGACCGCCCGCGCGCGGCCCCGGCGGCGGCGGCGGGGGCCGGCAGCGCCACCGCCCTGCTCGGCGCCGAGCCAGTGCGGGCGGGGGAGCTGCTGCTCGACCCGGCGCGCTTCCTCGCCGCCTGGAAGGGGCAGCCGGTGCCGCTGACCCGCTCGGAGTTTCAGGTCCTTTTGCTGCTCGCCCGGCGGCGCGGGCTGGTGCTCAGCCGCGAGCAGCTGCTCGATCTGTGTCGTGGCGACGACGTGGTGGTCACCGACCGCACCATTGATACGTTCATCAAGCGGCTGCGCAAAAAGCTCCGTCAGGCGGACCCCGACTTTGACGCCATCGAGACCGTGTTCGGGATCGGCTACCGCTATCGCCAGTAGCCGCCGGCGGCCGCCAGCGGTCAGGAGATCTGGAAATGAACCTACGCTCTGTGCAGGCCGCGGTGGCGGCGGGGTCGCTGCTGCTGGTCGCGCTGCCGCTTTTGCTGCTCGGGCTGGCGTATGGCTACGAGCGGTGGCTCATCGCCCGCTGCGAGGGCCGGCTGCGGCTCGCCGCCGAGGCGCTGCTCGCCCGGCCCGAGGTCGAGGCGGCGGCGCACAGCGGGGTGACGGCGCGCCTTATCGACCGCCGCGGGACGGTGGTGGCCGACTCGGGCAACGAGTCGACGGCGGTCGAGTGGTCGCTGCTCGGGGGGCTGGCGCAGCGCGTCCTTGGCGGCGGCGGGCAAGAGGCGTCGGCGCGCGAGCTTTTGCGGGTCGAGGCGGCGCTCGGGCCGCCGGGCGGCCGCGCCGAGGTGCAGGCGGCGCTGCGCGGTCAGGCGAGCTTCCTTGTGCGCGCCGAGGCGTCGCAGCCGGTGGCGCTGTTCGCGCTGGCCGTCCCGGGGCCGGACGGCGGCGCGGTGTACGTGACGCTGGCGGCGCAGCGCGGGGTCCGCCGCCTGCTCGTTCTGCGCAGCGAGCTGCTGAAGCTGACCCTGTACGAGGTCGGCTTCGCGCTGCTGTTCGCGCTCGGCTTCACTCACCGCGTGGTGCGACCGCTGGAGGCGCTGGCGCGGGCGGCGCAGGTGTTCCCCAGCCGCCCGCTCGCCGATCCCGAGCTGCTGCGGCGAAAAGATGAAATCGGCGCCCTGGCGCGCTCGCTGCAGGCGCTGGTCCAGGATCTGGAAGCGCGCCGGCAGGCCACCGCCGACCTGGGGGCCGACATCGCCCACGAGTTCAAAAACCCGCTGGCGGTCATCGCCACCGCGGCCGAGCTGTTTGGCGGCGAGCGGCCGGTGGCCCCCGAGACGCGGCAGCTGGTCTCGGCCAGCATCCTCACCGCGGTCGAGCGACTGCGGCGCTGCATTGACGACCTGCTGCACCTTCTGCGGCTGGAGGCCGACGTGCTCGACGAGCCGCGCAGCCAGCTCGACTACGCCGACTACCTGGACAAGGTCCTTGGCGACTACCGGCTGCGCTACCCGCAGGTGCGCTTCCGGCTGGAGGTCGGCCCGGGGGCCGCGCAGGTGCGGATCGCTCCCGACCGCTGGGCTGAGCTTTTGCGGAACCTGCTGGACAATGCAGTGATTCAGCCGATGGCGCAGCCCGAGGTCGCGGTGGTCGTGCGTCGCGTGGCCGACGGCATCGAGACCGCGGTGAGCGACCGCGGACCCGGCATCTCGGCGGGCAACCAGGAGAAGATCTGGCAGCGCTTTTTCACCCAGCGGCCGCCCGGCGTCGAGCCGGGGACGGGCCTGGGGCTGTCGATCGTGCAAGCGGTGGCCAAGGCCCACGGGGCCAAGGTGGCCCTTGCATCCGCGGCCGGCGCCGGCGCGACCTTCCGGGTGACGCTGCCCGACTAGGGCGGCTGCCACAGGTTTGCCACAACCAGTCCTTGACTTGGCCACCGCCCGGCCCTCGGCGTGCCGCGCGCCCTGCGCATCCTCCTTTTCATGGAGGTGCTGACGATGACCAAGCAAGTTGAGACCCAGGGTGTAGCCAACTCGAAGGCGCAGGAGCTGCCCGAGCTCTTGTCGGCCAAGCCGATGAGCGACCGGACGCTGCTCGGCGGCGCGGGGCTGGCGCTGCTCGTGCTGGGCGGGATCTTCGGCTGGCGCGAGCTGCAGGTGGACCCGGCCTATCTTCTGACCATCGCCGCGGCCGGCGGCGCGCTGGCGAGCGGAATCGACCGGGACCGCACGGCGACCCGCGCCGGCCTGCTCGGGCTGGTGCTGTGCGCCGGCCTGGGCGGCGCCTGGTACGCGGCGGTGCGCTCGGCGGCGCTTCTGCCCGGGCTGCTGGTCGCACTCGCAGGCGGCGTGCTGTTCCTCTTGCGCGGCTACCCGCGGGCCCGCCAGCGCGGCGAGGGCAGCACCGTGGCGCTCGGCTTCGGCGCGCTGGTGGCGACGACGCTCACCGCGAGCTGGGCGGGCTACTTCCACTTCCTGACCGCGGGGCTGGCCCCCGATGAGGTGGCGCGCCGGCTGGTGCTGACGCTGCTGTGGGTGGTGATCGGCGTCGCGCTGGTGGTGCGCAGCGGCAAGCTGCGCGAGCTCGCGATGCGCTACGCCGGCTATGTGTTCGTCGTCGCCGCGACCGCCAAGGCGCTGCTCTACGACACCACCCACCTGGGCGGCGGGCTGCGCGTGCTGGTGCTGCTGGCGGCCGGCGCCTGCCTGCTCGGCGGCGCTCTGCTGGCCACGCGGCCGCGGCCCGAGACCAAGTAGCGGCGGCCGCTCCCGGTGGAGCTGCCCCCTGATTAAACCTTGACCACCCACGACCCGCCGGGGCGCTGACCCCGGCGGTGAGCTGCGACGGAGGATTCCCATGTTGACCCAGACGCGCGCTGCCCTGCCGACCCCCAAAAACGCCCCGCCGAGTCCTGACCTGCGACGAGCTGCCCCAGTTCAGCGCCCCGGCCGCTGGCGGCCCGGGCTGCTCCTCGCGCTGCTGCTGACCGCCGCGACGCGGCCGGCGCTGGCCACCTGCTACACCCCAAGCGATCAGACGGCGGGCTGGAAGCGCGCCGCGATCCCCGACGGAGCCCCGGCGCTGGCGGTCAGCGATTCGCTGGCCGGCACGCCGCGCGACTTCATCGAGCAGTTCCGCGCCGGCGAGTCGGCGATGGTGTGGCTGGGGGGCGAACACAGCAGCATGGCGCTCGGCGGGCACCACCCGGGCCGGATCGAGTATGTGTTCCGCGTCGACGGCGCGCAGTGGCAGGTTCTGCAGATCCAGCTTGCCGCCAGCCTGGCCGGTGAGAAGGTCGACGTCATCGCCTACGGCGCAAGCGGCGTGGTGCCGCTGTGGCTGGAGCGGCGGGCGGCCGGCTCCAGCCTGGCCATCGAGTGGTCGCTGCCAGGGGTCTACGCGGTGGCCGTCAGCTTCCACCACCACCTGCGCGAGCGGCCGGTGGTCACCTCATGGCAGGCCGGGCTGCGCGCCAAGGTCAGCGAGACCGCCTGGGTCCCGGCGGGCTTCCGCCAGCCAGGCTCCCTGTACTACTACCACCCCGGGGGCCGAACGCTCATCCTGTGCAACGAGCCATTCCACGACCTGGCGGTGCGCCGCGAGTCGCTGACCCCGGTGAACCCGACCCCGGTAAAGCTCGTCCCGCGCTGAGCGCCGCGGGCGCCTGGGCGCAGGCCACAGGGTGAACCCAACCCGCCGGAAAGCGCGCCCCGCGCTGAGCGCCGCGGGCGCCTAGGGGTGGGCCGCGGTGAGCGGCTCCGGTGGTTCCGGCGCCGGCACCCGCTCGACCCGTCCGCCGCCGCGCGCCTGCTGGCGCAGGGCGGCCTCATACCCGAACATCACCCGCTCCTCTTCCGGGGTGCAGTGGTCATAGCCGAGCAAGTGGCAGAGGCCGTGCACCGCCAGGTGGAGCAGCTCGTGCAAAAGGTCGTGACCCTGGGCCGCCGCCTGGCGCTGCGCCGTCTGCACCGAGATGATGATGTCGCCGAGCGGCTCCAGCAGACCGGCCGGCAGCGGAGGGCGCGCCGCCTGCGGGCGCTGCTCGCGCTGGGCGAACGACAGCACATCGGTGGCGTGATCTTCACCGGCGTACGACAGGTTCAGCGCGTGCAGCTCGCCATCGTCCGCCAGGGTCAGGCAGACCTGCACCGCGGTGAGCTCGGCGGCGCGCATCGCCCGCTGCAGCTGACGCCGCAGCTTTTGCCGCAGCGCCGGCGCGACCAGCGGCTGCGTCGGCCGCCGCACAACAAGACTGAGCATGGGGAGCACCTGCGGCAGAGCGGGGGAGGGGACTAGTACTTCAGGGTGAAGCCGAGGCGGCCGTAGATGCCGATGTCTTCGATGGGGTAGAAGCGGTTGAACTTGTCGGTGAACAGCTGCCGCACCTTCTGGCCCGGAGGCGCTCCTTCGAAGATGAAGAACATGCTGGCCACCGGCGACAGCGCCACTTCCGCGATCGCCTGCAGGAGGAAGCGGGCGCCGGTGAAGCGCTCCAGCACGCCGGTGCCGTCCACCTGGTAGTTGACGTCGGTGGCGCGGTAGGTCGGCGAGTTGGTCTTGCCCATCGTCACCGGGTTATAGCCGACGGCGTCGTAGATCGGGTCGGGCAGGCTGGCGCTGCCGTACGAGCGGCCGACGCAGCGGTCGCCGGTGTGCTCGGCGCCCTTGATCGGATCGCCCAGGGCGACAAAGCCGGCCTGGTCGCTCTGGTACTGCGCGGTCAGGGTGTCGGCCGCCGGGCAGTAGCGGTCGGTGTAGACCTGCAGGTACGGGCGCGCGGTCAGCTTGACCAGGTTGCCGGCGATGAGGGTGATCGGCAGGCCGAGCTCCCAGGTGAAGGTGTTGCGACCGCGCGGGCCGCCGCCGCCGCCAAGGTAGGTGTTGATACCGAGGGCAAACGGGCCCTTCTGCAGGAACTGGAAGCGGATGTTGGCGCCGACGTTGGTGTCCGAGTACAGGTTGGTGCGGAACTCGGCGCCGACGTCCAGGCCGATGACGCCGATCGGCTCGAGCTTGGCCTTGAGAGCGCCGACGGTGAGCCGCAGGGTGGCGAAGTACGGGTAGCCGCCGGCGATGTCGCCGGTGAAGTGGCCGGCGTCGTGGACGATCGCCGAGAACGACGACAGCGAGCGCTGCAGCTCGATCTTGTCGACGGGCTTGGGCTGCGGCGGCCGCATGATGGCGCTGATGTTGGCGGTGTCGCCGGCGATGACCTGGACGGTGTCGCCGATCGGCTCAAAGCCGTGCATCGACAGCTCGTAGGTGTGCGGACCGGCCGGCACGTTCTCGCGGGTGAGCGGGGTCTGGCCGATGAGGGCGCGGTCGAGCATGACGTAGGCGCCGCGCGGCTCGGTGGCGAAGTAGATCTTGCCGACGTTGCGCAGCTCCACGGTCACGGTCTCGGTGGCGCCGGGGGCGACCTGGATCTCGCGCTTGACCTGGCCAAAGCCCTCCTTCTTGACCACGACGATGACGTTGCCCGAGGCGACCTCGACGCCCTGATCCGACAGCGCCGCCGACTCGTCGATCTTGCGGCCGTTGATGAAGTACTGGGCGCCGTCGACGGGGTTGGCCATGATGACACGCACCACGCCGATGCGCTTGGTCGCGTTGTCGCCGTCCAGGTCGATGCGCTCGACGCGCGGCTTGCCGGCCTCGACCTCGACCACCTTGACCACCGGCTTGTGCCCCTTGGCCTGCACCATCAGCGAGTGCTGCCCCGGCGGTACGTTGATCGGGGTGCCGGCCTGGCCCTTCTGCGCGCCGTCGATGAAGATCTCGACGTCGGGAATGTTGCTCACGACCATGATCGAGCCCTGCGCCGGCGGCGGCGGCGTAGTCTGGGCGAAGACCTTGGTCTGCTGGTTGCCGGCCACCCGCACCGTCTGGCGCCACGGCGGCGCGCCCGGCTCGGCGCGGCGGACCTCGACCAGGTGCTCGCCCTCGTTCAGGTTGTCGACCACGATCGGCGCCTGGCCGCGCGGCTGACCGTCGACCAGGACATCGGCCGGGACGTCGGCGGCGATGAGCAGGGCGCCCACGCGCTGGTCCGCCTGCATGGTGACCCACACCGGCCGCGTCTCGGCCGCCTTGATCTCGACGGTCTCGGTATAGGCCTTCTGACCGGCCTTGCGGATCTCGACCAGGTGGCGGCCGGGCGGCAGATCGACCAGCACCGGCACCACGCCGGCGGGCGCGCCGTCGACGAACACCTCGCCGCCCTTGGCGGCATCATTGGTCGCCGGGAACTTGATGTCCAGACGCGCCGGCGCCTTCTCCAGGGGGAAGGTCAGCTTCTGCGCCACCGAGACGCTGATCTGCTGCTCGAAGCGCTTGTGGCCCTCCAGCTCCAGGACGAGCTTGTGCTGCCCCTTGGGGATGCGGACCTTGAAGTTCGGCCCCGACTGCCCCTGCAGCGCACCGTCGATAAAGACGTTCGCCCCGGGCGGGATCGAGTCGATGGTCATCCGTGGCGCGACCTGCGCCAGCGCCGGATGGGCGATGGCGCACAGCGCCACCAGCAGGGCATAGGCCAGGATCCGAATTGGGCTCTTTGGCATCGGTCTAGGTTCTCCCACTCGAAGAATCTTCGCTAAGACAATTTTCAGGCTGGGGCCCGGGGGCCGCGCTGCCGCCTCGTCTGGGCGACGGGCCATGCTTGGACGCGCTGGAGCAGGCCGGGTGACGGACCAACTTGGACAAGGGCTGTGAGTGTGAACAAGGAGGGGTCACTTCGGGTCACCGGAGCCAGCGGGTTCGGGCCGCAAGCAGCACATAGGCTGCACAGCTATTAGCCCCAATTTCATCAAAACTTGGGGCCAGGTTCAACAGCGCGTTTTGGCGGGGCCGCCGCGGCCTGGGCCGGGGCCGGCTGCAGCAGCGCCCTTTTGGCCAGCGTGGCCATTACCCCGACAGCGCACGCCATGAGCACCGCGGTGCAGCCAGAGTCGACCAGCGCCTGGGCGCGGCTAGGCAGGCGCAGGAAGTTATTGAAGATCGACTCCCAGCCGGCGACCAGGGTCGTCGTCCCCACCGCGACCATCGGCACCGCGGTAAACAGCGCGTAGCGCCGCCGCTGCGGGTGCATGCGCAGGATGACCGCCGTTCCCACCGCCAGCGCCGTCGCCGAGAGCAGCTGGTTGGCGATGCCGAGCAGCGGCCACAAGGTGGTGATGGTGCCCGTATACAGGAAGCCGCCCCACATCGCCACCACCAGCAGGGACGCCACCCACACCCCCGGCTTGAAGTCGTGGCGCTGGAACCGGCCATCGAGCCGGCCGAGCACGTCCTGGACCAAAAAGCGCGCCACCCGCGTGCCGGCATCGACGGTGGTGAGGATGAACACCGCCTCGAACATGACGATGAAGTGATAAAAGTACGACAGCATGGCGCGCGCCCCCGGCAGCTGCGAGAAGATCTGCGCCATGCCGGCGGCCAGCGACACCGAGCCGCCGGTGCGCCCGCGCAGGTTCTCACCGATGAGCTGCGACATCAGATCGATCTCGACCGGCCGCATGCCGAGCTTCTGGAACACCGCATCGGGCACGTTGATGGCGAAGTAGTCCGCCGGGTTGAGGCAGGCGGCGGCGACGAGCGAGGTCACCCCGACCAGGCCCTCCAGCAGCATCGCCCCGTAGCCGATGGGCCGGCAGTCCGGCTCGCGGTCGACCAGCTTGGGGGTGGTCCCCGAGGCGATGAGCGAGTGGAAGCCGCTGATTGCGCCGCAGGCGATGGTGATAAAGACAAACGGGAACAGCTTGCCCTTTACGATCGGGCCGCCGCCGTGGGCAAACTCGGTCACCGCGTCGAGCTTGAGCTCCGGGTTGACTATCATGATCGCCACCACCAAAAGTGACAGCGTGCCGAGCTTCATGTACGAGGACAGGTAGTCGCGCGGCACCAATAGCAGCCACACCGGCAGCACCGAGGCGCACAGCCCGTAGCCCGCGATGAGCACGACCAGCGTCGGGAACTTGAATGTCAGGTAGGGGGCCAGGGACGACCGCGCGATCGGATCGCCAGCGAACACTGCGCCGAGCAGCAGGACCACCCCCAGGCCCGAGGCCAGCGGCAGGCGACCGCTGCCGCCGCGCATGAGCAGCCCCATGAGCAGGGCGATCGGGATGGTCATGCCGATGGTGAAGGTCGCCCACGGGCTGCCCTCGAGGATCTTTATCACCGCAAAGCCCATGGCGGCGATGGCGATGGTGACGGTAAAGAAGATCGCCAGCATCGCCACCGCGCCGGCCGGCCCGCCGAGCTCGCTGCGCGCCATCTCGGCCAGCGAGCGGCCGCCGGCGCGCACGCTGGCGCACAGGGTCACCATGTCGTGCACCGCCCCCGCCAGCGTCACCCCGATGAGGATCCACAACAGGCCCGGCAGGAAGCCAAACTGCGCCGCCAGCACCGGCCCGATGAGCGGCCCCGCCCCGGTGATCGCCGCGAAGTGGTGCCCGAGCAGCACAAAGCGGTTGGTCGGCACATAGTCTTTGCCGTCGCAGCGCAGGTGCGCCGGGGTCGGCCGCGCGGGATCCAGGGCGAACACCCGGGTCGCCAGGAACTTCGAGTAGAACCTGTAGGCGATCGCCAGGACGCACAGCGTCCCGAGGAAAATCGGCAGGGCGTGGATGCGCATCCGCGGATTTTATGGACAAATCGCGCGGTGGCAGCAGAAAGGATCTAATAGGGAGCCTTCGGACTGCCACAACCGCTGGCGGCCGCGCGTCAGGGCCCTTGGCGGGCGGCGCCGATCGGTTAGGCTAGCGGTTGCAAGCGCAACAGGAGCGCATGACGCGATGACCCAGACGAAGCTGCCGCAGCGGGGACGCTGGCCCCTTTCCGTGGGTGGGCTTATTGCCGGCAGCCTGCTCGCCGGGTGTGAGCCGCCGGGGCCGCCGGACACGACGCTGTTTGACTCGCCCGACTGCACCGAGACGCGCACCCTGGGCCTTGACGGCATCCGCCCGGCGGTGCCGGTGGACGCCCTGCAGCTGCGCCAGCGCATCGGCTCCGATCCGCCGCTCATCCTGTCGTCCAGCGGCAACGAGTGCGCCGCCGCCGCCGATCCCGCCGCCTGCGAGGCAGCGCTGAGCGTGCTGCCCACCATCCCCGGCTTCCACCCCTGCCGCGCCCGCGGCTGCGGCTTCTCGCTGGCGACCACCCGCGGCGACGTCATCGCTGCCTACAACGACAGCAAGACCCTGACCGCCTTCCTCGGCCCCATCGACACCCCCATGGACGCGATCCTGTTCGTCTTCGCTCAGGGCTATAACGTAAGCTGCACCGACAAGTCGCTCGGCAGCGTGCGCGCCGCCCTGGACGGCGACGGCTACGAGGTCCTGGCCAGCCTGCCCGAGCCGAGCTGCCCGCCGCAGGTGCTCACCGGCTATCAGCTGCGCGTCACTCGCAGCGCCGGGCTCAGCTTCCTGTCCCGCTGGTCCGCCACCCCACCGCCGGGAATCCCCTGCGACTAGCGGGCACCGGTCAGCGCGGCAGGACGAAGCCGCCGTCGATGACCACGCTCGGGTCCTTGGCGAGCAGGCGGAACAGCTCGGCCTGCAGCTTGGCCAAGAGCTGCGGCTGCTGGGCCGACAGGTCATGCAGCTCGCGCGGGTCGCGCTGCACGTCGTACAGGCTGTAGCGCGGCCCGTCGCGGGTCGGCCGGTAGATGAGCTTGTGCTGCTCGGTGCGCAGGGCGCGGTGCTTGGCGACGGTGACGAGCTCGCGGTAGCGGTCGGCCACGGCGATGTCGTCATCGGCGGCGATCGCCGTGGTCGCCGTCACGTCGGGGTAGGGCAGGCGCTGATCGGCGAGGAAGCCCGGCCCGGCGGGCGTAAACCACAGCTCGGTCTCGGCGAAAGCCGTCAGGCCGAGCGAAGATTTTTCGCCGCGCAAAAGCGGCAGCAGGCTGACCCCGTCCAGCTCGCCCGCCGGAGCTGCGGCGCCGAGCAGGCCGAGCAGCGTCGGCAGCACATCGATGTCGCGCACCAGCCCCGGCACCGCGTGCGGCGCGAAGCGGTGCACCGGGTCGTAGACCAACAGCGGCACCCGCAGCGAGTGGTCGCCCTCCAGGTGATCGCCGTGGCCCATGCCGCGCCCCGGCTCGTCGTACAGGTTCTCCCCGTGGTCGGCCAGGAGCACGACGATGGTGCTCTTATCCAGGCCGAGCTCGCGCAGGCCACCGAGCAGCGCCGCCACCCCGGCGTCGTTGGCCGCCATCGCGCCGTCGTAAAGGGCGCGCACCTGGGCGATGTCGGCCGGCGTGCTGCCCTCCAGCAGCGGCGGTTTGTGGTAGCGAAATGGCCCGCGGTAGCCGGGATCGGCGAACCGGCGGTAGTAGGGCGCGGGGGCCGCGTAGGGGAAGTGCCCCGTCGAGAAGAACACGGTCATAAAGAACGGCGCGCCCGGCCGCCGGGCCACCTGGGTGCGCAGCTCGGCGAGCGCCCGGGCGGCCAAGAGCTGCGGATCGGCCAGCTCGGCCAGCGACTGCAGCTCGGGGAACAGCCGCTCGCCGGCCTGCAGACCGGCGGCGCCGCCCAGGGCCCCGGTGAGGTAGGGCAAAAAGCTCTTGTGCACCGTCAGGCTGCGCTGCAGCACGATGGTCTTGGCGTCGAACGCCGGCACCTGCACGCGGTCAAAGCCGAGATCGATGCGCGAGAAGATCTCGCCGCAGAAGTCGCTGACCACGGCGGTGCGATAGCCGCGCTCGCGCAGCAGCGAGGGCAGCGCCGGCGGCACCTGCTCGCGCTCGCTGAGCGAGGGGAACATCGTGCGGATGCCGTGCCGGTAGGGGTAGCGGCCGGTCATCAGGGTGACCACCGAGGGGAAGGTGCGCGGCACCGTGACGTGCGCCGCCTCGAAGCGCACGCTGCGCTCGGCCAGCTGCCAGATCGCCGGCACCACCCGCCGGCCGCGCTCGGGCTCGAACACCCGGTCGGCTCGCAGGCTGTCCACCGCGATGAGCAGCAGCGAAGGCGCCGCGGCGCCGCCCCCCGCCTGCTGGCGCCCCGCCTGCGGCGACGAGAGCGGCCACAGCGCCCACACCCCGCCGCCGAGCGCCAGCGCCACCGCCGCCCCGACCAGCCACCGGCGCTCGTCCCACAGCCGGCGCAGGGCGAGCCGCCCGCGCGGCGAGAGCAGCGGGCCCAGGGTCAGAAACAGCCCCGCGATCGCCGCCAGGGTCGCCAGCAGCCACTGCCCGCGGCCGTGGGTCAGCGACAGCATCACCCAGCGCCAGAGCCCGCCGCGATCGTACAGCGTCTCGGCATACAGGGCCGGGCGCTGGCCGATCGAGCGACCCAGGAGAAACAGGTGGAAGCCGAGCGCTACGGCCGCACTGGCGACAATCCGCCGCCGCAGCGGCCACGGCGAGGGCGGCAGCGACAGCGGCGTGTCCGTCGAAGGCTGCGATTTCTTGCGCGGCCAGGCGCCGCTGCGCTCCCACAGCTTGTAGATGACCTGGATCAAGAGCCCGAGCGCCGCCCCGATCCCCAAAAACCACAGCAGCACATGCTCCTGGTGGCGGAGGATCAGCGAGCCGTAGCGCTGAAAGACCATCTGCTGGGTCGCCTGATCGCTCACCCCGAACACGCGCAGATCCGCCCCGACCAGAAGGTCGAGCGCGAACAGCCCGGCAAACAGCAGCACCACCACCAGGGTGCCGAGCAGCGGCGGCCCCACCGCGAAAAGGGGCGCAACCAGTCGCCGCAGCCGCCGCATCACAGACCCACCGTGACCAGGATCGCCACCCGGTACTGCGCTGTAAAGCGGGTCTCTGTGCTGCCGGCGACCATCTCGTGCAGGGGCGGGAAAATGTCCACGCTTGGAGAGATGCCAACATAGCCGACATTGGCCAGGATTCCCAGCCGCCCGCCGCAGCGCAGCGACGGCGCCGCCGCAAGGCCCAGGCCGACCCCGCGCGACTGCCAGAGGTCGCAGCTCACCCCCAGGTCCAGGTGGCCGCCAAGGGGCAAATAGGGCCAGGCCGGCGTGTACAGCTGATAGACGAGCGCTCCCCCGACGTGGTGTCCGTCGCGCAGGTCGCTGCCGGCTTCGACCGCCAGCGACAGCGCATCCCGGTACGGCAGCAGCACGTCCAGCGCCGCCCGCAGGAGCCCCTGCACGAGCAGCGGGGCCGCGCCCGCCGGCTCGGGTGAGAGCGCGGCGACCGCCGGCCCGAGCCCGAGCGTCAGCCCGATCACCGAGGGGCGGCGGGCACCGGCCGCGGCCCACACGACCCCGTCGATGAGGCGGGCGCTGGCGGTGGTGCCCGCCTCGGCCAGCACGGTCAGCGGGCCGGCCGGGCCGCGCACCGCGAACTGATAGACAAACGGGTCGCGGCGCTTTTGCAGGGCGTGCGCCTGCTCGAAGTTGGTGCGCCGCCAGTGCCGGCGGTCCAGGCCCGAGGACAGGGTGGCGCGGGCGCGCAGCAAGAGCTCGCCGCTTTCGGGGACCTCGACCGTCAGCTGGTAGACCAAGCGCGCCGCCGGCGGGCCCGGCGGGCTCACCGCGTAAACCGCGGCGCTGCCTGGATCGATGCGCAGCTCCGGGGGGGGCGTCGCCGCCTCCGGGTTCGGCACCACGTCTACGTCGACAACCTCGATGCCAGCGGCGCCTTCCGGGTCGGCAGCGGGCGCGTCTTGGGTGGCGCCCACGAACAAGGACAGCGGCCGCAGGGTCGAGGGCACCAGCAAGAGCAGCGGGCCCGGCGCGGCGCGCAGCCGCCAGGTGGCGAGGACCTGGGCGCTGCGCCGCGAAGGATGCACCCGCAGGGTCGTCCCCGCGGCCGCGATCTGCACCGCCGCACCCGGGCTCTGCGGCGGCCCGAGCTCGGCCACCGGCGTCGCTTCGGTGGCCGGCAGCCCTTGCCCGCGCGCGGGTCGCGGCAGCGCGAGCAGCCCGAGCAGCCCGAGCAGCGCCAGCCGCCGCCGCGTCCGAGGCGGCGACAGGACGTTTCGCGCCGCCGGGACCGGCGTGCGGTCCGGCGGAGACACAACCAGGCGCGGCATGCGCGCGCAGCCTATCGCAGAGCGGCCCCACCTGTCACCGCCCGTTGTCCAGGACGCCCCGGCCGCGCCGTCCGCCTAGCGCGGCTCGTCGGGCCCGATCAGCTTGTCGCGCAGGATCTGCAGCTGCGCCGCGTTGAGGTGCTCGCGCAAAAGGCGCGCCAGCTGCGGCAGGTCAGGGCTTGCCTGGTCGTCGCTGCCGAGCAGGTCGGCGACCCGCCGCAAGCTGGCGTTGGCAACGGTGCTGGCATCTGCATAGTGGCGCGCCGTGGTGGCGAACGAGGCGTGGCCGAGCGCCGCCGCCACATGGTGAGCGGTGGCCCCCGCCTCCAGGGCCAGCGTGGCGTTCAGGCCGCGCAGGCTGTGCGGGCAGATCTGCGGCACCTCCGCCTCGGCGCACAGCTGGCGCAGGCGGTGGCGCAGGGCGTGCCGGGTGTGCATCCCCTCGCCGGCCGGACCGAGCAGCGGCGCGTCGGGCCCCTTGCCGTGCGCGTGCTGCAGCAGGATCTCGCGCAGCACCTCGGGGACCTGCAGGCGGCGGCGGGCGTTGCTGGTCTTGCCAAACGGCACCCACAGCACCCGCCCCTGATCATCCAGATCGCGCACCACCCGGATCACCGCCTCGGTCGGTCGCAGGCCGAGGAAGATCTGCATAAGCGCCGCCGTCGCCCCGACCTCCAGGGTGCGGGCCCGGGTCAGCGCCAGGGCGACGAACTTGCGCGCCTCGTCGATGCGCAGCTGCGGCTTGCCGCGCCGCGGGCGGCCGATGGGGTGGATGTCGGCGAACGGGTTCTCGGTCGCGTAGCGGCGCGTCACCGCCCACTTGAAGAAGTGTTTCGCCCGCCGCAAGAGCAGGTGATGGGTATCGGCGGCGATCGCCTGGCCGTTGGCCTTCTTGCGGTGGGTCTCGGTGAGATAAAGCTGCTGCGCCCGCTCGGCCGAGATCGCCGCCGCCGGCTCGTGCACTGGCAGAAAGCCGCGCAGCATGCGCGAGATCTTCTCGACCGTCTCGGCCTGGACGCCGCGCGCCAGCAGCCCCTGCAGGTACTCGTCGAGCAGCTCACAGAGCTGCGGCGCCGTCTGCTTCTTGAGCGCCGCCGCCAGCTCCTCGCGCACCGCCAGCGCGCTCTCCACCGAGTCGACGACCAGCGACTTGCGCGCCGGGCCTTCAATGACGACCAGACGCCACTTGTCACCGTTCCTGTAGGGACCGAGCACACGCGCAGCAGACTTGGGCATTGCCGGTGATCTTTGCACAACCGGCCAACCGACGGGAAGGGTAGTCTTTTTCGCCACATAGCGGGGCGCCGCGGCGCCGCCGGCTCAGTCGACGCCGGGCAGGACGGGGAAGCGGCGGACGTCCTTGCGCTGGAACGGCCACCACTCGGGTGTGACCAGGCCTGGCCGACCGTCGAGCGCCGCCTCGTCAAACCACGGCGACAGCGCGGGCGCTGCGAGGTTTTTCAGCACATGGAGCTGCTGCGCCGGCATAAAGCTCTGGCCGAGCAGCAGGTAGCGGTGACCACCGCCGGCGGCGACATCGAGCACCTGCACCGCGTGCCCGGGGTGGCCCCCCTGGATCAGCACGTCGCCGGGCTGCACCGGACCGCGCACGGGCACAAGCTCGGCCTGCAGCGACGCGCTGCCGGCGTCGGAAAAGACCCGCGTCATGTAGCGCATGAACGCCTCGCGGGTGTGGCCGCTGTAGGTGAGCGCGGTCGGCCGCCCGGGCTCGGGATGGAAGCGGATGAGCTCGGGCTTGCCGCGGGCCAGCAGGTACTCGGCGCGCAGCCGCATCACCGCGTCGGCGCACTGCTGCAGGTCGCGCTTGCCGACATCGAGCAGCACCACCGCGGCGTGCACGTCCTGGCGCGGCTTGAGCTGGCCGTTGTACAGGTGCACCGGCGCGCCTGCCGGCAGCACCGGCAGCCGGCGCAGCCACAGGCCAAAGCTCGCCGCCGCGAGCTCGACCCGCGTGCTGCCCGGCGGCGGCGCAAAGCGGCTCTCGAGGTTGCCCGCCGGCGCCTCGCTGCTGCCATTAATAGCGCCATTAATAAATAGATAGGGAACCGCCGCCGGCGGGCTCGCCTCGGGGGTCGCCGCCGCGGTCGCCTGGGCTGCCCCGGCGAGGCTGACCGCCAGCGCGGTCCCAAGTCCTACCACCCAGGCTGTCGCCCTCGCCCTAAGAGCAGGCCCGCCGCCGCGCTTGCCGGGCCCCGGGGACTGCCAAGCCGTATAGCTCATGTCCTTTTGGTTGTAGCACGGCCGCGCGGCCGCCTCGGGCGTTCTTGACCCTCGCCGAGAGAAGGTGCAATGATGGAGCTGGCCTCCTCGTCATGACTGCCGGACCCGGACCTCGTGCTAGCCCCGCGGCGCTTGTGGGCTCCACTGTGGGCAACAGCTTCACTTTGGATAAGCTGCTGGCGCAGGGGCGTCATGGGGCGCTATTTGATGGGCGCCATTCCCGACTCGGGCAGCACTACGCGGTCCGGGTGCTGGCCCTGGACTCCGGGCGCCGGGCGGCGCTGCTCGGTGCGCTGTCGCAGTGCGGCGCGGTGGTGCACCCAAACCTCAACCCGGTGCGCGAGGTCATCGCCCTGCCCGATGAGCAGCTGGCGCTGTGCACGCCGCTGCTGCCCGGGCTCAACCTCAGCCAGCGCGTCGCCCTGCAGGGCAAGCTGACGGCCGCCGAGGGCACGGTGATGATGCGGCAGGCCGCCTCGGCGCTGCACGCCCTGCATCAGCGGGGCCTGGTCCACGGCGGCCTGTCGGCGGAGAACCTGTTTTTCACCCAGCACGACGACGTGGCGGTGGACAACGCGCTTGGCTCTAGCAAGGGCGGGCAGCTGGTGCAGCTGCTCGATGCGGGGCTTTATGTGTCCACCCTGCAGCCCGGGCAGGCGCCGCTCAGCGCGGCCGACGATCAGCAGGCGCTCGGCAAGCTGGTGCTGGCGCATGTGGCGGATCTGTCGCCCGGGCAGCGGCGGGCGCTGGAGCGCACCCTGGAGGGCCGGCCGGAGTCGCGCTACCCGTCGGTGCGCGACCTGTGGCAGGCCTTCGACGCGGCCAAGGCGGTGGGCAAGCACGGGCCGACCGGCTCGGTGGCGACGGCGCTCGTGCCCAAGATCACCCTGGCCGACCTGAAGGGAGCCAGCGGCGGGCGGCGCAGCATCGTCATCGCCGGCTCGGCGCTCGTCGGGCTGAGTCTGGTCCTCGGGCTGGTCATCGCCAGCCGCAGCTCGGGACGGGACGCTGCAGCGCCGGCGCTGGTCGCGGTGCCGGCGGTGGTGCACATTGCCTTTGACGCCACCCCCGCGCAGGCGGTGGCGAGCGCGAACGGCCGCACGGCACCGGCGGGCAGCGGCCTGACCCTGCAGCGCAGCGACAGCCCGGTTGCGGTCACCATCAGCGCCGAGGGCTATCAGCCAAAGACCCTGTCGGTGATCCCGAGCAGCGCGCAGACGATCGCCGTCACCCTGGCGCGGGCGGCGGCGGCGGGCGCGCGGCCGGCGACCCGACCCGAGCCGGCCGCCGAAGACGAAGCCGAAGAAGGGGGCCGCGACAAGAAGAAGCGGCGCGAGCACCACCGTCGCCGCAAGTCCGACGGCGGCTGAGCTGACGGCGCGCCGCCCTGCGGCCTCCGCTTGCCAGGCTGAACCATTCAGCCGACCACTGCCCCCTGCCGGGCGAGCTGGCGGCCGGGCGCACCGCCGCCCACGACCAGAAACCGGCCGCGACTGGCGGGTTTGGCCGGCGCTTGCTCCGCTGCCTTCGCTTGCGCCGGGGTTTATTTGTGTGTAAGCCGGTGCGCACAAACCTAACCTGAGGTGCCCCATGCAGAATCTATCCTTATTCTTAAAATTTCGGGCGACTCGCACCGCCTTCAAGGCAGCTCACCTGGGCCTTGCCCTGGCCGCCGCCGCCTCCCTCACCGCTGGCTGCCGCGAAGACGGTCCCCCAGCCTCCACCGCGATGATGGATCTGGCGATGCCCGACGACCTGGCTAAGCCCATGGTCCGCGACCTGACCATCCGTGACATCAACAGCGCGACCGGCAACCTCAAGGTCGGCGATCGCGTGCACTTCACCGGCGTTGTCGTGACCCCGCAGACCTGGATCACCTCCGACGACAAGGCGGGCTTCTGCTACTACCGGGTGTTCGTCATGCAGGCTGACGGCAGCCCGACCACGATCCGCGACGGCATGGCGGTGACCCTCGGCCTCAAGACGACCTTCGGCGACATGTCGCGCATCACCGAGTGCTCGCGCCTGGCCAAGATGGACGCCATCGGCACCACCATGCTGGCGGTCAAGCCGGGCGACGAGCTGGAGATCGAAGGGAAGTTCTCCACGCGCGGCAGCGGCACCACGGCGACCCGCCAGATCGACGTGTACAAGGGCACGCTCAACGACAAGGGCGCAGCGGCGATGATGCCGGTCCCGCTGGAGGCCGATCCGATGACCTACCAGCCGGCGCAGAGCGGCGTGCCGCAGGCGTTTGCCGATGCCCAGGGCGTGCTGGTGACGTTCAAGAACGTCAAGGTCAACACCCGCGACATGATGTACCAGGACTTCAACGCCAGCACGACCGACATGGGCGGGGCGCGCATCGCCACCAACTTCCTGCGCGTCACCAACGCGGCCTATATGTCGCCGATGAACGGGACCGCGCTCAAGTCGGTGACCGGCATCGTGACGGGCGACTTCAAGGGAACCATCTGGCCGCGCACCGAAGCCGATATCGCGCAGTAAGCCCCAGCCAAGAGCCAAGCCGCGCGGCTCCTAGCCGGAGCTGCGCGGCAGAAGGAGCGGGCGGCTCTGCGCAGACTCCGCCGTGCCAGCGCGCTGCAGCGGCGGAGACCCGCTTGGTATTTCGCCCTGGTCCGCGAGCTAGTTCAGGTAGTACATCCACGCGCAGAAGGCGATGTCGTCCGGGTCGGAGGGATTTGCGGAGCGTCCGACCGCGGGCAGGCGGCGGGGGCGCAGCGAGCGGGGCAGGTCACAGAGGCAGCGACTGGCTGGTACTGTGGTGCCGGCGGTCAGAGGGAGCATGACCTCGGCCCGGGTCGCGAGCGACCGGGTGGGAAAAAGGACTTCCCACAGCTGCAACAGAAGGCTTCTCAGCGTCTGCATGGTGCCGCTTCCTACTTGATCCAAGTCTAATCACCCACGGACGCGGCGGCGGGGAATTCGCAAATGCTGGCTGCTTTCGGGCGGGTGGACTCAGCCTAGGCGCTGCTTGAGGCTGCCGTCGGCGAGCTGCTTGACCGTCTCGTCGCAGCCGCCGATCAGCTTGCCGCGGACGAACACCATCGGGAAGGTCGGCCAGCCGCTCCACAGCTTGATGGCCAGCCGCGGCTTCCACTCGCTTAGGTAGCCGCCGTACTCCAGGTAGGTGAAGGCGACGCCGGCGTCGGTCAGCTCCTTGCGGACCCGCTTGACGAACGGATTGCGCGCCATGCCGACGACGACCACCGCGTCGCGGCTGACCGCCTCGGCGACCTGGCGGACGGTGTCCTTGTGGAAGGCCTCCATGGCGGCGAGAGCGGCGGGGGAGATCTGGGTGGTCGGGTGTAAGGGTCGAGAGGCTTCGGACATCGGCTGGCTCCTTATCTTGATGTAGCTGAATAAGAGGTTGCGTGCGGAGCCCGGAGGCTACCGCCGGCCGCGGCGAGGCGCGGCTCTTGTGGGGGGAGAATAGCAGAACAATCGCGGCGAGCTAGCGGCCAGGCGCGGCGCCGGCGGACCCCGCGGTGGTCGACCTCAGCTTGGCTCGCCGCGGAGGTGCTTTCCCCGGCGTGCGCGATCCGTATTACAATTTGGTTCGTGTTCCGGATCGCGTGCCGAAGGCTGCGGTCGGTGGCGCTCTTTCGCCGCCGGCTGGCTGGCCTTTTGCTCGTCTTGTACGTGGTGGCGCTGCACGGCCTGCCAGCGCTGCACCAGGCGTTTCACCGCAACGACCACGTCCACGAGCTCGGCGGCCTGCGGTGGCTCCGACCCCTAGCGCCGCACGTTCACGCGACCGGCGAGCTGCACCAGCCGAGCGAGCCGACCGCCGAAACAGCCTGGCCCCGGCAGCGGCTTCCCGAGCTCCTGGGCGCTGCAGCGGAGGCCTGCGCGCCGCCGCTGCACCTGGCGCTCGGTCCGGCGCACGGCAGCTCGGCTCTGCTCGCTCCGATTCAGCAGGCGGCGCTTGTACAAGCCTGCTCCGTCCAGAGTTTTTGTCTGTCGCGAGAGACTCCGTCCGCTCGCGACTTCTCCGCCCGTCCCCGCGCTCGTGCTCCTCCGCAGTCGGTCTGAATTCGTAACAGATTCATTCCCGAACTCGATACCAAGGAGCACGGATCGATGTGTAGACATCGCAGTCTGCGCGCGCCCTTTTGGGCGTGCGCGCTTATCCCTTTTTCCTCTTTCCTCGCGGCCCCGACTCGGGCCGGCGCCCAAGCCCCTTCAGCCCAGCCTGCAGCTGCGGCGACCCCGGCCGAGCCACCGGCGCCCGCCGCTCCGACGCCCGCGCCGACCGGCAGCGAAACGCCGGCGAGCGGCGCCGCCCCAGAGTCCGCGTCCGGGGTCCAGCCCGGCCTGACCGCACCCGTGCTGATTGAGCGTGCGGAGCCCGTTTACCCGGAAGCCGCGCGCAAGGCCGGCATCGGCGGCGTGGTGGGCCTGGAGCTCACGGTGAGCGCTGCAGGTCAAGTGACCGCGGCGAACGTCGCCCGGTCCGCCGGCTTTGGCATGGACGAGGCGGCGGCCGCCGCGGCGCGACGCTACAAGTTCCGGCCGGCGACCCGTCACGGGCAGCCGATTGAAGCGACGGTGCTGCTCGATCAGCAGTTTGCTGTGCGGCCTCACCTCACGGCCGAGGCCACGGCCGAGCCGGTGCAGGCGACCGAGGGCCCGGCACCGGCGGACGCGGCGCCGGACCCTGCAATCAAGAAGCCGCTATTTGAGACCACTGTCACCGCGCGCGGACCCACCAGCGCCGCTTCGGCCTCCAGCATCCGCAACCTCGACTTCGATCTGCGGCCGCGCACCTCGCCCAATGATGTCTTGCGCGTGGTACCCGGACTGCTCGCCGTGCAGCACCAGGGCGGCGGCAAGGCGGACCAGGTGTTCCTGCGTGGCTTTGACGCCGATCATGGGACCGATGTCGGCATCTTCATCGATGGCATTCCGGTGAACATGGGCTCGCACGCGCACGGCCAGGGCTTTGCCGATCTGCACTGGCTGATCCCCGAAGCGCTGGAGCGGGTGGACGTCGTCAAGGGTCCCTACGACGTCCGCTTCGGCGATTTCTCGACGGCAGGCGCGGTCAACCTGATCACCCGCGAGCGCTTTGACTCGTCCAGCGTGCAGTACACCCTGGGCATGTTCCCAACGATCGATGGGCGCCTGGTGGCGCAAGGCCGCTTTGTCGGCATCGTGTCGCCCGAGCTCAAGGGCTGGGCGGCCAAGCTCCACCCCTGGATCGCCTTCGAAGCGGCCTACGATAACGGACCGTTTACGACCCCGGAAGATCTGAAGCGCTATAACCTCTTCGGCAAGCTTACCTACGACATCACGCCCAGCTTGAAGGTCGGGATCTTTGTGCAGGGCTACGGCTCGGGCTGGGTCGGCTCGGGCCAGATCCCGACTCGCGATGTGGGCCGCATCGGCCAGTTCGGTTCGGAAGATGCATCGGAAGGCGGCCTTACCGAGCGGCAGATGTTCACCGCGTTCCTGCAGTACAAAAAGTCCGAGCACGAGCTTGATATCACCGCCTATGTCACGCGCTACCGGCTGTCCCTGTTCAGTGACTTCACGTTCTTCCTTGGCAATCCCACGAGCGCCGATGAGATCGAGCAGGACGACGCCCGCGTCTTCGCCGGCGCCAAGCTTGCCTACCGCTTCACCAAGCGCTGGCGCTCCGTCTCGCTGCGCACCGCGCTCGGCGGCGAGATGCGGTTTGACAGCATCCACGTCGATCGCTGGGACACCACGTCCCAGAGCGGCGAGTTCCGCAAGCGGCTCGGCCGCCACGTCGACCGTACCGACTTTGCCCTCAGCGGCAACAACAACAACATCGACATCCTCAACCTCGCCGGCTACGCCGAAGAGGACGTGGTATTCAGCCGCTACTTCCGCCTCATCGGCGGCCTGCGCACCGACTTTTACGGCTTCAACGTAGACGATCAGAGCGAGAAGCTCGGCGCCGGCCAGCCCGCCTCGACCGGGGTGCGTCAGTTCGCTACTTTTTCCCCCAAGGCGACCGCCGTCATCTCGCCCATTCCGTCGATCTTGGACCTTTACTTGAACTTCGGCCAGGGCTTCCATACAAACCAGGCCCAGGTGGCGCTGCTCGATGGCACAACGCACGTAAACGCCGATGGCAGCTCGTTTGTAAACCACGCGATTCCCAAGTTCTACGGGGGCGAGCTCGGGGCGCGCGCTCACCTGTGGAACCGCATCGACGCCGCCGCCGCGCTCTGGATCAGCTACCTAGAGAACGAGACGGTGTTCGACGGCGATAATGCCACGTTTGCGCCCTCGGCGCCGACGCGCCGCCTGGGCTTTGATCTGGAGCTGCGCGCCCGCATCACCTCCTGGTTCTTCGCCGACCTGGACCTGGCGCAGGCCAGCTCGACCGCGGTTCCCGATTCAGGCAACGGCGGAGCGGTGGCGCTGGCGCCCAAGCTGTATATGACCGGCGGCTTGACCGTGAAGCACCGGGTCGGCGTCCGGGCTGGACTGCGCTTCCGCTTCCTCGGCGAGCGCCCCGCCTACGACGAGACCAGCCCTGAGTATCAGTACTTTACCGCGCGCACCCTGCCCGACGGCCGCCCCAATCCCGACTATGACCCCGGGCGCGTCACCGCGCAGGGCTACTTCATCCTCGATGCGTACGTGGCCTACCGCTGGCGCTTCCTCGAGCTCGCCGCCACGGCGCAGAACCTGCTGAACTCCCAGTGGCGCGAGGCGCAGTTCGGCAACCGCTCGTGCACCCGCGACGAGGTCTACAACCCGCAGAACCCGAGCTACGCCGGCTCGGGCAACCAGCTGGCGGACGGCACCTACGTCAACCGCTGCGGCCTGGGCTACGCGGCGGATCCGCGCGCCGGCGGTGCCAATACGCGCAGCGGCGTGGTCGACCTGCACTACACCCCGGGCGTCCCGCTCAACCTCCAGTTCACGCTCAAGGCGTTTTTTTAGGCGACCCCAGGGTGTTGGCTGGAAGTCTTGACTGCGGGTCTCTGATGCTGACTCCGGCAGGCGCAGCGGAGCGGCCAGCGCAGAGTCGAAGCTCACCTTACACGCGGTGGCGCGTACTCTAGATGGAAGTGACCCGGCCGCGCTGCTTGCCGACCACGTTGATCCAGGCCGTGTAGGCGAGGATCTTCAGATCCAGGCGCAGGGAGCGCTCGTGCACATAGCGGGCGTCAAGCTCGGCCGTCCGCTGCGCCCCCTGGGCCTGATAGATCTGCGACAGCCCGGTGATCCCCGGCGCCACCGCAAAGCGCGCCGCCAGCGGCGGGTGCTGCGCGACCAGGCGGTCGACATCCTGCGGCGTGAGCGGTCGCGGACCGACCAGGCTCATGTCGCCGCGCAGGACGCTATAGAACTGCGGAATCTCATCCAGGCCGCGGCGGCGCAGCCACTGCCCAAGGCGCGTCGGTCGGCGGTCGCGCGGGTCCGGCTCGGTGGTCATGGTGCGCAGCTTGAAGATGCGGAACCGC
This sequence comes from Polyangia bacterium, assembly GCA_044222245.1. Taxonomy (GTDB): domain Bacteria; phylum Myxococcota_A; class Polyangia; order Palsa-1104; family JAEUJZ01; genus CALFML01. The sequence goes on from JBGANQ010000016.1 coordinate 106,690, forward strand.
TGCCGATCTTTGCCGACCCGCTCCTGGGCAAAGAAGATCGGCCGGCCATCGCACAGCCAGACCGCCAGGGTGAGCCCGAGCAGCGCTCCGCCGTACACGGGCGCCGTCAGCCCGATAAGGAACAGATCGAGGGCTCGCTTGTCATTGATGCGCATCGGCAAGGACTCCTTTTTGTGGGGGCGCGGCGCGGCTTAAACACCAGCGTAGACCACGCTGCCGGGGGCCGGTGCGCGACTCTGGGCTGCGTCGAGCGGCGGCGCGCTGAGCGGCCGGCGGTCCAGCGCGGCGCGGAACTGCAGGTGGCGGCGCCGCGACAGCTCGACGAGCGGCGTCCAAACGGTATGCACCAGGTCGCGCTGGATGAGCAGGTGCCACAGCAGGTTCGAGCGCTTATATAGGTAGGACATCGCCAGGTAGGCCGGCACCGCGCCCGCGTCCTGCGGCCGCCGCTTCCAGATCGAGCGGTGGGAGAACAGGCGCGAGTAGCAGTACTCATACCCCGCGGCGAGCTCTTCGACGGTCATCCGCTGCGGACGGAACACCACGTGCGCGGTGTCGTACAGGTTCCAGTTGCGGTGCAGCAGCCTCCCCGCCTGCTCCATCGAGCGGAAAAGCGGAGTGCCCGGGTAGGGGGTCAGGATGTGGAAGGTGGCGCACTCCAGACGGTTCTGTTCGATCCAGTCGCAGGTCTGGCTGAAGACCTCGGGCCCGTCGTGATCGAAGCCCAGGACGAAGCTGCCGTTTACCTGGATGCCGTTGTCGTGGAGGATCTGCACCCGCCGCGCATAGTCGGCGGCCGCCGGCGTGCGCTTGCGCGCCTGGGTCAGGTTTTCGTCGGTGAGCGACTCGAAGCCGATGAACACCCCGGTGCAGCCGGCGAGCGCCATCTGGCGGATGAGGCCGGGGTCATCGGTGACATCGATGGTCACCGCGGCGCTCCAGATCTTTTGCAGGGGGCGCAGGGCGGCGCAGAGCTTGTGCAGGTACTCGCGGCTGGAGCCCAGGTTGTTGTCGACAAAGACGCCGTAGGGCTGGCCGTCGGCGGCGAACTCGGCGGCGATCTGCTCGGGGTCGCGCATCCGATAGGGCATCTGGAGGCCGTCTGTGGACAGGTAGCAGAAGCCGCAGCGGTTGTGGCAGCCGCGGGTGGCGATGAGGCTCGTGGTGGTGAGGAAGCTGCGCCGCGGCAAGAGCTCGCGGCGCGGGGCCGGATCGTCGCGGTAGGGGCGCCGGAAGTCGCCGCGGAAGACCGGCGTTCCGGCGATCTGCTCGCGACCGCTGCCTCCCACCTGGCGCAGCCGCAGCCGCGACTGGCCGTCCGCCGAATCGTCTGGGGAAGACCGGGCCACGGTCGCCGCTGACTCGGCGGCGTCCAGCTTGCGCAGGATCTGCGGCCAGACCTCGACGCCTTCGCCGAGCGCCAGGGCATCGGCGTGCGGCGCGCACTCGTGCGGGCAGGACAGCACATGCAGGCCGCCAAGGACCACCTTGGCGCCGCGGCTGCGGTAATAGCGGGCGAGGGCATAGGCGCGCTCGGCAAACGTCAGGTGGACGGTGATTCCCACGACCTGCGGCAGCGGATCGAGCGGCGGCGGCCCATGAAGGAGGTTCTCGTCAAAGTAGCGCACCTGCCAGTCCGGCGGCGTGGCCGCGGCGATGCTGGTGAGCGCCAGGGACGGCGTCAGCACATGCTTGCCGAAGCTGGCGTGCGGGTCCTTGGGATAAAAGGGGTTTATCAGCAGCACATAGTGACGCTGCGGAGGTCCGGCGACGGCTGCCTCCGAGAGGGGCGGGGGGATGCGCATCGCTTCTGGCCAGAACCGTTCCTTCATACCTTGCTCCTTGGTCTTTATCCCCGCTCCCATCATGCCCGGTGACTAGGGCTTGGCGATCAAGCTGCTGCGCCTGGGTCGGGACTTCGCAAAGGGTGAACCAGCCGCGCGGAGAGCTGATGAAGGGTTAAAGCCCCTAGGGTGAACAAAGAGTGAATAAAGAATGAACCGAGAATGAATCGAGAACGAATCGAGAATGAATCGGCAACCCGCCGGTCGCAAGCCCTACCGCGACTTGGCCGCGGCGGCGCGCCGCGAAGCGATGCGCTCCTGCCACAGCTTCCGCCGCTGGGCGATGATCGCCCAGGCGTCGGCTTCGCTCTTGGCGAAGGCCAGGTCGCCATTAGAGATGCCGAGGAGGCGCACGCCGCTGTTGACAAGGGTAATCAGCGTACGTACTACCGGGTTGGCGCCAAAGACGATCGCGCTTCCATCCGAGGCCGCCTGCGGGTGGGTCTTATGCCACTCGCCAATCCAGCGCCGCACCTGGGGCGGAATCGACGCCCCAGCACTTACATCGCCAAGGAGCAGCGAGTAGCCGTTTTTCTGCACGAGCGCATTGGCGGTCGTCATCACCCACTGCGCCTCGGCAAGCTCTAGCGTGCCCCGGGTCTTTACTGCAAGGACATCAGCCTGCAGCCTACAGATATTAAAGATGCTTCCCTACATCGTGCCAGCTCGGCATGTAGTTTATTGTAGCAGAAAACTCCGCTGGAAAGACTTTCATCTTGCGCCCGGTCGCAGAGTCAAACTATCGTAATAATATGCCTTATTCTCGTTTTTGCCCTCCGGCCGGCGTCCCTTCATCGACTGCGGGGGCGGGCCTGCCGACTGCCGCGCGGGCAAGCTCGGAGCGCACGGCTGGCGGCCCAGGCGGCCTGGCGCTGGAGGTGACCTCGCCATGAGCCGCCGAGCCCCTGCTGCCTGGGTGCAGCGCTTTGATACCTGGGTCAGTCCGACTCCAGTAAAGCCCGGCGTGTGGCATCGCCGCGATGGCGGCTACGTAGTGCGCAGTCGACCTGTGGACCCACGCACCGGCAGGCTGCGCGAGATCCGCCGCGTCCTTAAGTACGCGACCGCGGTGGAGGCCTACAACTTCCTCCAGGAGGAGATCCGCAAGATCAAGGTCGGCATCGCCGACAGCCAGCGGCCCAAGCTGCGGCTCGCCGAGTACGCCGCGCAGCTTGTCGAGCACAAGGTCGAGACCGGAGAGATCCGCTCAGCAGCGACGCGGCGCCGCTGGAAGAGCACCCTGCTCAATCAGATCCTGCCGGCCTTTGGCGACTACTATATGGATCAGCTGCGGCGCTCCGACATCCTGCGCTGGCGCAACCAGATTGCCAGCGCCATCGCCGCCGGCAAGTACTCGCCGCGCAGCTGCTCGTCCTGGCTCAAGCTCCTCAAGGTCATTGTCCGCACCTACGTGCGCGAGTACGAGCTGGAGCGTGACCCGACGGTCGGCGTGCCGACCTTTGACACCAGCATGCACCGGACGTACACCCGCGAGCAGCCAAACTCGCTGTCCTCGGACGAGCTGCGGCGGTTCCTCGACGGGATGCTGCGGCTTTATCCGGACGACTTCGCGATGGCGGCGCTCGGCTTTACCACCGGCCTGCGCACCTGCTCGCTGCGGCCGCTGCGCCGCAAGGGACCGACTCCGGATCTGCTCGTCGAGCAGGGCATTCTGCTCAACCGCCGCTCGCACACCGAGGGGCAGGAGGTCATGGAGCGGACCAAGATCGGAATCGATCAAGAGATCGCCCTGCCGCAGGATCTCATCGAGATCCTCAAGTGGCACATCGAGCGCATGCCGCCGGGGCCGATGCGCGACTCGGACCTCCTGTTTCCCGATGAGAGCGGCCAGATCGCCGGTCGGCATCGGCTGTGGCAGCGCTTCCGCGTGGTCGCCCAGGCGGTAGGCATCAGCAAGCGGATTACGCCCCACGGGATGCGCCGGACCTCCAAGGATCTGCTGCGCCAGGCCGGCACCTCGCAGGTGGTGTCGATGGCCATCAGCGGCCACCTGACCGAGCAGATGCACCAGCACTACTCGACGGTGACCGAGGCCGAGCAGCGCGAGAGTCTGGCCAAGGTGATCTCGCTGGCCGGCTTCAAGCAGGCGATGGCGGCGGTCAGCGCGCCGGCCGGAGCGCCGCAGCCCGGGGATGCGCAGCTGGTGGTGGCGGCTCCGGCGCGGCCGCGCAGCAAGCGCTGACCGGCGCGGCGAGCGATAATACGCGGTGAGGCGCCGCGCCGGGCAGGGTAGACTCGCAGCCCATGGCATGGTTTCGGGCTGCAAGCTCTGCTCCGGTGTGCGCGCCCCGCGGGCGGCTGCGGGCGCTCCTTTTTGTCCTGGGCGTAGGCAGCGCTCTGGCGGCGCGGCCGGCGGCAGCGGCGGACTGGGGACCGTGGGAGCGGCGGGCGATGTTCGGGGGCGAGGTGTCGGCGACCTCGTTTGGGATCGCCGATCTCGGGCTGCGCAAGGGACCGCTGTCGCTGCAGCTTTATACCGACACCCTGGAGCTGCGCTATGCGCCAAGCCTTGCCCGCGGTCGCTACTGGCTGGCGGCGCGGGTCGAGGCGTTCGCCGCCGGTCTGCTCATCTCGCCGTGGCGGGACGGCGCTCCCGATCCGTCGCGCGCCTGGGGCGCCGGCTACCTTGGCGGGGAGGGCGGCTACCTCCGCTACCTGCCGGCCGGGCTGTATGTGGGGGCGACCGGCGCGGCGCGCCTGTACCTGTTCGCGGCGCTGCCGCAGGCGACGGTCGCCGCCCCCGGACCGACGCCGCTCTTTACCGCCGACGCCATCTTTGGCCACTATACAGAGATAAGCCACCTGTGGGTGCGCGCCGGCACCGACGTCGAGCTGCAGGTGGTCGCCCCCCACATCGCGGTCGAGGCGACCGTGCGTCCCGACTGGCCGCTGGCGCCGCGGGTCGAGGTCCGGGCGGCGTGGGCGATAAACCAGGACTTCCTCACCCGCACCCGCCTTGGCGGCCTGAATCCCTACGTCGTGCCGCTGGCCGGCGCCGGCTGGGCGGAGTTCTGGGTGCAGAGCTACATCGCCCTGCGCGCCGGACCGAGCCTGCGCCTGCGCCTGCCCGGACGCACCGCGCAGACCCTGGAGCTGGCGCCGGTGGCAGACGTCGCCGGCTTTGACGGCGGCACTGCGGTCGGGTTCGCGCTGCTCGCCAAGTGGCGCTACCGCCGGCTATTTGTCGAGGCTGCGGTCGGCTATGCGCCGTTTATAAAGCGCCAGGAGGGAGTGCTGCGGGTGGCGGGTTTTGCCCTGTTCGGCGCCGACTGGGATGTCTTCAGCAAGGCCAAAGCCAAGCCCAAGTCCAAGCCGCGAACGAAAGGTTAGCGGGGGGTTGGCGGGAGCTGGCGGCGCCCGCCTTCAGCCGCCGCACGAGCGGTTGCCCTGCGGGCCGAAGTTGATGGTCTTGGGCGGCTGCGCGCCTTCCTCGCCGCCGAAGCCGAGCTCGGGCGGATCGTGGCCGAAGTTCTCGAACACCTTGGCGGTCTCGCAGTACAGCATGAGCGGCACCAGCGCCGCCTGGTCCGCCGCCGGCAGCTGCCGCAGCGCTTCGCGGCCGCTCAGGCGCATCGTGATATTGAACCCCTGGGTGCGCACGGTCTGCGCGAAGGTGTCGGGCACCTCCTCGCGCGGGTGCAGCTCATAGCCGCAGCGGCCGACCTTGCCGGCGATGATGTCCTCGGAGATGAGCACATCGACGATGAAGTTGCCGAGGCCGCCCTGGATGCGGCGGATGTTGTTGGCCTCGCGGATCTCCAGCGTCGCGCTCTGCTCGTTGTTGATAAAGCCGCTGACGCGCACATGATCGCCGTTGTGGGTGACCTGGAAGTGGATGTCGGCGCCGCACACCGTGCCGGCGATGGTCCCACCTTCGGCCCGCGTCCCGTCCGAGGGGTTGCCCGGTCGCGGGTAGGCGCCCGAGTGCCGGATGGAGTAGGGCCTTCCCTTGTACTCCAGGGTCAGCCGCGGGACCTGTACGCCATTGATGACGACCGGTGCCAGCGGTCCGGCACAGGTCGGCAGCGCGAGCAAACCAAGGACAGCTGGGAGACGGCGGAGCGCAGAGTGTGCGTACATGGTATCTCCAAACAGGAATTATCTGAGTGCGGCGGCACCCTCAGCGGGCAGCGCGAGCGGCGGGGCCGGCGGTGGTCAGCCACAGGGCGCTGCGCGGGGCCAGGGTCGGCAGCGGGTAGCGATCGCGGTTGGCGCTGGTGACCTCGGCGGCGGCGACTCCGGCAAGGAGCTCGCGCTGGGCGCCGAGCGGGTAGTCCACCGGCAGGCCGAGCTGAACCCCGCTCAGCGCCTTAGTGCCCAGGTTGTACACCGCGATCACCGGCGCCCGGCCGGGGCCGGCGGTGCCGCGGCTGACCGCTACCAGCGCCGGATCGGCGACCTGCGGGAACAGGCGCCGCAGGGCCGCCTCGCGCAGGGCCGGCGTCTTTAGCCGCAGCTTGATGAGGCGCCGGTAATAGGACCAAAGGGAGTCGGGCTGGCCGCGCTGCGCCTCGACCGTGTCCCACGGCATCGGGGCGCGCTGGCCGCGATCGCCTTGCGCGGTGCTCTGCGACAGTCCCACCTCTTCACCATAGTACAGAAACGGAGTTCCCGGCATCGCCAGCAGCAGCGCCGCCGCCAGCCGCAGCAGCAGCGGATCGCCGCCGAGCTCACTGGCCAAGCGCCGCTGATCGTGGTTGGTGAGAAACGGCGCGAAAAAGGGCAGCGGCGCGCTTGTGTGAGTCATCGCCTCCAGCGTGTAGTTGATCGGCTCGGCGACGCCGCGCCGCAGCGCGTCCACGGTGGCCCCGGCGAGCGGGAAGTTGAACGCCGCGTGCAGCTCGTCGCCGCTGCCGTAGTAGCGGGAGATGCCGTCGGTGTCCGTCCAGACCTCACCGAGCAGGGCGGCGCCGGGGGCGCTCTTGTGCAGCGCGCCGCGCAGGGTGCGCCAGACGGTCTGCGTCTCTGCCGTGTCGGCCAGCGCCGGCTGGGTGGTCGCGGTGACCGGATCTGGCCACTCGACCAGGTAGCGCGCCGCATCCAGGCGGAAGCCATCGACGCCGCGGCGTAGCCACAGCGCCATCACATCCTGCATCGCGCCAAGGGTCGCCGCATCGCGCAGGTTGAGGTCGGGCATCACCCCGGAAAAGAGCCCGAAGTAGGCGCGCCCCGCTGGACCGCCGGGCGCCGCGTGCCAGACGTCGTGCCCGTTCCACTTCCAGCCCGGGTTGTTGCCGCGCAAAAGATAGCGCGCCGCCGCCGCGCTGCCCGCCGGAGCGGCCAGGGCCTGGGTGAACCATGGGTGCTGCTGCGAGGTGTGGTTGAGCACCAGGTCGAGGACCACCCGCAGCTGCAGCCGGTGGGCGGTGCGCACCAGCAGCTCGAAGTCGGCCAGGGTGCCGAAATCGGAGTGGATCTGCTCGTAGTCGCTGACATCGTAGCCGTGGTAGCTCGGCGAGGGATGGATCGGGGTGAGCCACAAGAGGTTCACCCCCAGCTCGGCCAGGTAGGGCAGCCGCGCGGTGAGCCCGGCCAGGTCGCCCTGACCGTCGCCGTTGCTGTCGGCGAAGCTGCGGACGAAGATCTCGTAGCCGACCGACTCGGTCAGCCAGCTCTGCGGATCGCCGGCGGCGGGCCCTAGATCCGGGCGCAGCAGCTCTGCGGGCGGCGCTGCATCCGGCGGCGGCAAGTCGACTGTCGGGGTTGCGCACCCCACCGGGTCGGCCCCGGCCAGCGCGCCGAGCAGACCCAGACCGAGCCAGCGCCCGGCGCTCCCAAACCGCGATTGCGATATCGGCATGGGCCGCAACATATCGCAGCTTGCCGATTCCTAGAACAATCTCTGCCGGCGGCGGGCGCGGCTTTTTACTGGAAGATTTCGCTGACCGGCTTGCCGGTCAGCTTGGTCAGCGGCTGCAGGCCCAGCACCATCAGCGCCGTCGCCGCGGTGTCCATCGTCGAGACCACGCTGTGGATGTGGTAGCCCTTGCGCACGTGCGGCCCCGAGGCGATCCACGGGATCTCGCGGTCGCTGGCCAGCGCCCCCGAGTGGTTGTGGTTGTGGCCGCCGTGGTCGGCCGAGACGATGACCAGCGTGTCCTCGAGCATGCCGGCGCGGTCGAGGGCCTTGTAGATCGTCCCGAGGCACGCATCAGCGGCCAGCGCCGCGTGCTTCTGGCTCTCCGACATCCAGCCGGCGGAGTGCCCGGCCTCGTCGGGGTCGGAGAAGTGGACGAACGTGAGCACCGGCTTTTCTTTCTCCAGGTAGCGCGCCGCTTCGTCGCTCACCTTCTTGCAGTAGTAGCCCGGGCGCTCGAAGACGCCGACGCTGCCGGCGGGCAGGATGTGGCGCAGCTTGAACTTGCCGACAAACGCCGCGGTCTTCATGCCGCGCTCCTCGGCGGCGTTGAAGATCGTCGGCACATGGATGAAGCCCTTGGTCGGCCGCCAGTTGTTCCAGGTCAGGCCGTGCAGGTTCACATCCACCCCCGACAGCATCGAGGCGTGCGAGGGCAGCGTCGAGGCGGTGCGGATCGTCCGCGCCTTCCACGAGTACGAGCCGTTGCGGTAGAGCTGCTCGTGCCAGGGCATCTTCTGCTGCTGCTGGTAGATGAGCTCGGGCCGCATGCCGTCCTCGCTGATGATCACCACGCGGCGGACCGGCTGGCCCGAAGGCCCGGCCGACAGAATCGGCTCGTCGACTGCCGCCGGCGCGCTGAGAGCGGGCGGCTTGACATCGATGGGTGGGCGGTGGCTGATCGGCGCGGCCAGGGCCCGGCTAGGACCCGTCGGCAGCGCAATTAACCACCCCCCGATGGCGGCGCCAATGCTGAGCGCGCTTACGGTCATGAGTCGGTAAAGGCGTTGCCTGGTATTCACAACTTCAGAGTACCCTGATTGTGCTGCATTATGCAACATCTACCTTTTCCGCAGCTTAAGCGCTCGCGCCGCTTCCCGAGACGATGTGGCCGGGGGACAGCGCCATCGCGGCCAGCGCCGCTTCCCAGACCTTGTCCGGCGCGGTGGCGAACACCAGATCGGCGTCAATATCGCCAAAGCTCGGCAGCCAGCTTTTTTGCTGCAGCTCGGCCTCCAGCTGCCCGGGGCCCCAGCCGGCGTAGCCGCCAAAGACCATGACCGGGATTGCGGCATCGGGGTGCTCGGCCAGGGTGCGCAACAGCTGAGGACTTGAGCCGATGTGAATCCCCGGGGTGACCGTCACCGCGTCGGGCAGCGGGGCCGGGCCCCCGTGCATGAGCCAGATCCGGCCCCCCTCGCAGGGGCCGCCGCTGCGCACAAAAGAGGGGCTTGGGCGCGACCAGGTGACGCCAAACTGCGCGCACACGTCGCGGATCGGCGTCGCGGTGACGGCGCCGAGGACGATGCCGAGGGCGCCCTGCTCGTTGTGGCTGATAAGGAGCGTGACCAGGCGGCGGAAGTTCGGATCCTGCAGCGCCGGCATGGCAATGAGCAGGCTCCCTTTCAGACTGGTCGCGTCCGTGGAGTTGTCTTCTGTCGCCGTCTGGGGGGTCGTCCGGGTCGTCATCTGGAAGGTCCTTATCGGGGCCAAATCCTGCTTAGTACTAGCTTACTCGCCGCCGGTCGCCAGTCACTACTTTGCCGGCTCGTCGGCCTTTTTGTCCTGTGCAAGCCTTGGCTTGGGGCCGGCGTTGGCTATTGGTTGCCGGGAGGGCGGGGCCGCGGTCGGCGCAGAGCGGCGTAACCTGTGGGGTTGGCGGGCGAGATTTCGCCGCGCCGAGGGCACCGCTACACTGCAGGAATGAAAGACGCTTGGCCTGGAGCTAGCACTATCATGGCCGCGCGCCGGGCGGGGCTTTCCCGCGGCGCGCGGCTCTCGCGGGTCGTGGGGACGCTGGTCGTGGGCGCCTGCGCGGGCGCGCTGAGCGGCTGCCCGCAGAGCCCGCAAGGGGAGGTCCTCATGGACCCGACCACCGCGGTCACCGCGGCCTGCCCATCCGAGGGCGGCAGCTCGACGGTGGCGGCGCCGCAGTTTGTCCGCAACCTGCAGACCGGGGAGACCGGCTGGTTTGGTCCGCCGGCGGTCATCGACCTCGATCGGGACGGCAAGAAAGAGATCGTCGTCGCCGACGCCAGCGTCCAGGTCTTTGACGGCAGCGGCACCCGCCTCGCCAAAGGCGCCGCCACCCAGGGCCGCGTCTACGCGCCGGCGGTGATCGGCGACCTCGACGGCGACGGCGTCACCGAGGTGGTGGTCGGCGGCAACAACGGCACCATCACCGCCTACGAGTACAAGGGCCGCGCGCTCACCGCCAAGGCCGGCTGGGCCAAGGCCAGCACCTGCAGCGCCGGTCAGTGTCCCGAGACCCGCGGCCTCGCCGCCGCCGATCTCGATGGCGATGGCAAGCTGGAGGTAGTCGCTACCACCACCCAGACGCAGACCGCGGGGGCCCAGGTCTTTGTCTTCAACGCCGCCGGCGCGGTGTTCCAGCCGCCGGGCCTGGGCTTCACCGCCTGGCCCCGCTACAACACCGCCAGCGGCGCCGGCAATGATGCGGACGTGAACGGGAATTAATGGGGCTTGGCCCCGCTCCGACCCGCAGCTCCGCGCGCCGGGGTCCGCCCGTAAGGTCGCGGTTCCGCCCCTTCCGCAGACCAGGCGCCGGTCGTGAGCAGCTACGCGATGGGCAGGAACAGCTGCGGCGGCGCCTCGGCTCCGCGCCGGTAGTCCGAGACGATGCGGCCATCGACCAGGCGGATGATGCGATCGCAGCGACCGGCCAGGCGGTCGTCGTGGGTGACGACCAGGAACGTAGTGCCGCGCTCGCGGCCGATGCGGCGCAGCAGGGTGAACACGCCGTCCGCGGTCTGGGTGTCGAGGTTGCCGGTCGGCTCATCGGCGAGGATGAGCGGCGGGTTCTGACACAGCGCGCGCGCGATCGCCACCCGCTGCGCCTCGCCGCCCGACAGATCGCTGGCGCGGTTGTGGCTGCGCTCGTGCAGGCCGACCTCGTCGAGCAGAGCCTGCGCCGCGGCGCGCAGCTTGGCGTCGGCGTGGCCGCGGTCGCCCCAGGCCGGAATCATCACGTTCTCCAGCGCCGTGAACGCCGGCAAGAGGTGATGGAACTGGAAGACGAAGCCGAGCGTGCGGCTGCGGGCGCGGGTGAGCGCGTCGTCATCCAGGTGCGTCATCGGCTGTCCGCTCAGGTACACCTCGCCGGTGGTCGGCCGGTCGAGCAGGCCCATGATGTTGAGCAGGGTGCTCTTGCCCGAGCCCGAGGGCCCGATGAGGGCGCTGAACTCGCCCGGCTGCAGCTGCAGCTCGATGTCGTGCAGCACCCGCGTCTTGGTCTTGGTGCCAAACTCGCGGCTGACGCCGCGGACCGCGAGGACCGGTACGCCGTCAGCCATAGCGAATCACCTGCGCCGGGTCCAGGCGCGCCGCCCGCCGCGCCGGAACCACCGCCGCCAAGAGCCCGACGATCGTCGCCAGTGCCGCCGGCAGCAGGAACAGCATGGGAGTGAGCAGCACCGGGAACATCGGCGAGCCGTCGGCGCTGCGCCACAGCTTGACGAACGACTGCGCCAGCAGCGCCCCCAGCCCGGCTCCCAGCAGCGACCCGCTAAAGCCGACCAGCCCGCCCTGGATAAGGAAGATGCGCAGGATCCGGCCGCGCGTGGTTCCCACCGCCCGCATGACCCCGATCTCACGCGATTTCTGCACCACGCTGACGATAAGCACGCTGGCAATGCCCAGCGCCACGGTCAGCGTGATGAAGAACAGAATGACGTTCTTGGAGCTCTGCTGGGACTGCAGCGCGACGAGCAGCTGGGGGTTCTCTTTGAGCCAGCTGGTGGCGGTCAGGCCAGAGCGGCGCGCCACCGCGACCGCGATCTGCTCGGCGGCAAAGACGTCGTCGACCTTGAGCTCGATGGCCGAGACGCCGCCGGACAGATCGAACAGAGTCTGCCCGGCGCGCAGGGGAATGAACACCAGCCGCTCGTTGAGATCCTTGGAGCCGAGGTCAAAGATGCCGGCCACCGTGAACACATCGGCCTGCCCGGTGGCGGTGAGGATGCGCAGCTTGTCGCCGAGGGTGAGGCCGAAGCTCTGGCACAGCTCGGTGCCGACCAGCGTCTCGGCGCCGACGATCTGGCTGCGGCCGGCGATGATCTTCTCATCCAGGCCGATGATGCGGGCAAAGCTCGTCGGCTCGATGCCGCGCAGCGCCACCGACTTGGTCGCGGCGCCGCGCACCGCGAACGCCGAGCCCGAGACCACCGGGGAGATCGCGGTGACCCCGGGGAGCCGCGCCAGCTCGCTTATGACCTCGGGCCAGCCCGAGATCGACTGCAGGCGCTGCGACGGCTTCTCGATGCGGGCGGTGATGACGGTGCTGGCGGGGTCGGCGGCGATGAGCCGCGCCTCCAGATCCGGCGGCTTGACGATGATGTGCGCCTGGGCGCCCAGCGTCTTGGCGATCAGGCGGACGTTCAGGCCGCTGATTAGCGCCGAGATGAACACCACCACCGCCACCCCCAGCGACACCGCGCCGAGGATGAGCGCCGTCTGGACCTTGCCTTCGCGCAGGTAGCGCAGGGCGACAAACCACTCAAAGGGCACAGCTAGCCTCCCGCGAGCAGCCGCGCCCGCACGCGCTGACCGCTCTTGAGGGCGGCGCCGCGCGGCAGCACGACCTGCTCCCCGTCCGCAAGGCCGCTGCGCAGCTCGACCACGCGCTCATCGCGCAGCCCGAGCTCGACGCGGCGCTTCTCGAGCCGCCCCTCGCGCAGGACAAACACCCACGACGCCTCGGCGCTGAGCTCCTGCACTGCCTCCTTGGGCACGACCAGCGCCGCCGGCCGGCGCCCGACCTCGATGTTGACCGAGACCGTCATATCGGGGCGCAGGTACGGCGGCGGCTCGGCGACGGTGAAGCGCACCTCGACGGTGCCGCGCTGCGGATCGACCGAGGGCGCGATGTAAGAGACCACGGCCGCGAAGTGCTGCTGCGGGAAGGCATCGGCCGAGGCGAGGGCCGACTGGTGAAGCCGCAGCTCGGCGAGGTTCTTCTCATCGGGCTGCACGCTGAGCAGGGTCTCGCCATCGCGCGCCAGCACCAGCATGGTGCGGCCCGGCTGCACCAGGTCGCCCGGCTCGACCGCTCGCGTCAGCACCGTCGCCGCGGCCGCCGCGGTGATGTGCGACTGGGCGGCTCGCGCCTCGGCCTGCGCCACGCCGGCCGCTGCCTGGGCGTAGGCGGCCACGGCCAGCGCGTGCTCGGCCCCGTGCGGTCCGCTGCCTTGCGCCTGCGCCCCGGTCGCGTCGTGCTGGCTCTGGGCGATCGCCAGGGCGCGCCGCGCCTCGTCCAGCTGCGCCGCTGGGGCGCCGCCCTTGTGGACGAGCGCCGCCTGACGCTCGAAGCTCAGCCGGGCGAGCTCGAGGTTGGCATCGGCCTGCAGGTGCGCCTGCCGAGCCACCGGCGCGGTGATGTGCTTGAGCTGGCGCAGCCGCGCCCGCGCCTGCCCAAGGCCCGCCCGCGCCATCGCCACCGCCGCCTGCGCCTCGGTGTCGTCAAGCTGCACGAGCAGCTCGCCCGCCGCTACATGCGCCCCCTCCTTCACCATCACGCTACGCACCACGCCGGCGACCATGCTGCCGACGCTGATTCGCGAAGGGGGCAGCACCCGGCCGCTGACGATGATGGTCTGGACGAGCTGGCGGCGTAAAGCTGGGATCGCCGAGACGCGCGGCCCAAGAGCTCGCAGCACCGCAAGTCCCGCGACCGCCAGCAGCAGCGCGCAGCCGACCCCGGCCGCCACCCATGCAGTGCGCTTGCTCACGACCCTGGCCTCTGCTTGGGGCCTTGGCGGCGCCGTTTCATCTCGGGGCTCTGCGGCAGGAACGAAGGGACATGAAAGTGCTCTCCAGGCGAGACAGCTCGCGGGCTTAGCGGCTTTGCAAGCCCCGTTCCACCAAGGGCGGCGCCAGCTGGCGCGCCGCGCCGACGGTGCCGGCCGGCGCGGCATCGGCCCTGGCGACGGCACCGCGCAGAATTTTCAGCGCGGCCGCGGCGAAAGGAAAAAACTGCGCGCGTCCGGCTCTTGAGGCCAGGGGCGCGGCGCTCTTGGCGCGTAATAAAGGGGGGAGGGGCTGCGGAGGCTCGGCGGCGGGCGGTCAGCTGCGGTATGGAGAGACGCTGGGCGGCTCGTCCAGGCGGTAGCTGTGCGAGTACAGCGAGGCGGGCTCCGAGATGTGGCCATCACACCACCAGGTGGCGCCCCCAGTCTCTTCGCGGATCTTGAGGCAGCCGGGGCAGGTCGGCTCAATCTGCGGCACCCCGTCCATCCCGTGCACGTCCTTGGGTCGCGCCACCAGCACCGGACAAGGAGCCCGGCGCACGACCTTCTCGGCGACCGAGCCAAGCCACAGCCGCTGGACCCCGCGCCGCCCGTGCGTGCCGACGATCAGCAGGTCGGCGCTGATCTCGATCGCGAGGTTGCAGATCTCTTCCGCGATCGCCCCCGTCCGCACATGCGCGATCGCCCGCGGCGCCGCCTCGGCGTTCAGCTTCAGCAGTCGGCCCGCCTCGGCGGTCAGGCGCTCGCGCAGGCCATCGGTGATCTGCACCAGCGAGGCGTGGCGGTCGGCGACTGGAACGATCTCGATCGCTTCCTTGTTGACAACCGACACGATGTGCAGCTCCGGGTCGGTGCTGCGTCGGGCGACGGCGATCGCCTCGGCGAAGGCGAGGTTTGAGCACTCGGAGAAATCGAATGCAGTCAGGATGCGATAAGGGGTCGACATGAGCTGCTCCTTTTGTGACATTACATCACTGTCTGCGCCTTACCGCAACGCGCCTTGCATTGTGACGGCCGACGTGTAGGTCGCTGTGGGGCAGCGCCAGTGCGGGCTGCGCCAGACGAGAGGCTTACCAGCAAGAATTGCGCATGCGGATTGGCTCAGCGTAAGAATTGCGCAAAAGTTCACAGTCCGACCCGGAAAGGGGGTCGGCCCGATCCTTGCGTCTAGTTCCGCGCATGAACAAATATCAAAATCTGCTTGGTCAATTCACCACTGCAATTGTCCTCCTTCTTACCACTTCTGCGCCGAGCGCCGCAGCGACCAACGTTGAGGTCTGGGTGCGCACAGCCGGTACCTATGGAACCGGCAATGTCGAGCCTCCCAAGACCACGCCGCGGACCCTGGTGCTCGACAAGCTGCCGCAGCAGCAGGGCCAGCGCAGTGATGCGCAGTATGGGAATACTGCCTTTTATCGCGGCGTCCTTTTACGCGATGCGATTGCGCAGTATGCGCCGCCGCCCGGGCTGGACCTGGTGCTCCTTCACTTCCGCAACGGAATGATCATTCCGCTCCCATTTCGGGAAGACAAAGCGATGAACCGGCTGGAGCCGCTGATTGCGGTGGGAATCAGCGTGAGCCCGCAGGGTCCGTTCAGCAGTGACTTTCCGCAGATTAATAGCCAGACCGAGGGCTTTGTTGATGTCCCCCGCGTGGTATTTAGCGGCAACAAGGTAGTCGTCAAAGATCGCTGGCACCCTGATCTGCCAGAGTCGGCGCAGGGCGGCTTCTCCCCGTGGGCGCTGGCCGACTCGCTCATCGGCATCGAGTTCGCCGAGAGCGCTGCCTACTACCGCCAGTTCGTGCCCACCGCCGAGGTGCGGCCGGGCATGGAGCTGTTCCGCAGCAGCTGCCAGTTCTGCCACGGCGTGCGTCGGGTCGGCGCCAGCTTCGGCTGGGACTACGCGCAGCCGGTCGAGCTGCACAGCCACCGCAGCGATCCGGCACGCCTTTACTATCACATCCGCTACCGGGTCGAGTACAAGGCCACCTGGAGCCAGATGCCGGCCCTCAAGCACATCACCGAAGAGCAAGCGGGCGTCATCTGGCAGTGGCTAAAGAGCGTCTCGACCTTGCCGATTACCCGCTATACCCCCACGCACTGAGCGCCCCCCTGTCGCGGACCTGCCGCGACCGGCGCTGCTGCCACAGAGCCCCGCTACAAGCCTGCGCTGCAAGCCTTCCATGGCTGCGACTGCAACCCAGACCTCTGGCGCTACCCCGAGATCCTGTCGAGTGCGCGCAAGGCGCGACCGCCTGAGTCGCCAATTAGGAAGAGGCAGTACTTTTCTGTTAACATCTGCCGGCAGGCCAAGGAGCGCACCAGATGAGCAAGGGCTGCATTTTGGTTGTCGATGACAATCCCATCAATCTCAAGCTGGCTGCCGACCTGCTGGAGTGGGCGGATTATCATGTGTTGCAGGCCGTCGATGCCGAGCAGGTGCTGGTCATCCTGGAGCATACCCTGCCCGATCTGATCCTGCTCGATATCGGCCTGCCGGGCATGGACGGCCTGACGCTGGCTGGCCTGCTGAAGTCCCGAGAGGCCACCCGCGCGATTCCCATCGTCGCCATCACTGCCTTCGCGATGAAGGGCGACCAGGCCCGGGTGCTGAAAGCCGGGTGCGACGGGTACATCGCCAAGCCGATCGATACCCGCGGCCTGCCGGCACAGGTCGCCAAGTTCATCGTCGGCAAGGATAAACCCAGGCCCGAGCCCAAGCCCGGGCTCGACGTGCAGTCCTGAGTCGCTGACTGCCTACAGGGACAGCGCGCGCAGCCGTGACAGGAACTCGCGCGCCGTCGGACGCGCCTTGGGATCTTTGGCCAGGCTGTCCATCACTAGCGCCGCCAGCGGCGCCGGAGTCGCCGGGTTCTGCGCCTGCAGGGGGATGGGCGACTCGTAGGAATGGCTGTACATCGTACTTACCGGGTCGGCGTGCGCCTGGGCAAACGGGGCGCGTCCGCAGAGCATGATGTAGAGCATGACCGCCAGACTGTATACATCGGACTGACCGTTTTCGCGATCGCCGTGCAGGCGCTCGGGCGCCATGTAAAGCGCCGTGCCCATCGCCCCGTCCGAGCGGGTCAGCCGGGTCATCGAGCGATCTTCAGTATCGCGCATGTTGGCGATGCCAAAGTCGAGCACCTTGACGACCTCGCCTTCGCTTCCCTTGTGCAGAAAGACGTTGTCCGGCTTGATGTCGCGGTGGACGACGCCCGCCGCGTGCGACTCGATAAGGACCTCGCAGACCGGCGTGACGATGCGCAGGCAGTCGGCGACCGGCAGGATGTTGCCGCTCTGCTCCAGCCGCGCCGCCAGAGTCTGGCCAACGAGCAGCTCCATCACCAGATAGGGAATACCCTCGGGTGAGACCCCGAAGTCGAGCACACTCACGGCGTTGGGATGGACGACCCGGCAGGCCGAGATCCCTTCGCGGCGAAACCGCTCAAGGTGAGTCTCGGCGCGATCCGGCCGCGTCAGCCGCAGGACCTTGACCGCGACCGGGCGCTGCAGGCTCACATGTAAGGCGCGGTACACGACACCGAAGCCGCCGCTGTCGATCTTCCCTTCCAGCAGGTACTTGCCATCGAGGAGCTTGCCAGTCAGGTGCTCGCTCAAGACCCCGCTCATCAGGCTTATGCGCTCGTGGGCAGCGCGCAGCTGCGCGTAGCTGCGTTCAAGGGCCGCCTTCTCCTGCTCCAGCTCCTGCTGCAGGCGGGCGACCCGGAGGTGATGGTCCACCCGCGCCAGCACCTCGGCGGGATGATACGGCTTGGTCAGGTAGTCGTCACCGCCCACCGCGAAGGCGCGGACCTTATCAGCGACCTGCTGAAAGGCGCTGACAAACAGGACCGGTGTAAGCGCAGTGGCGGCGCGGGATTTGAGTTCTTGACACAACAGGAAAACTTCATCTCCAGGCTTGATGATATCAAGAAGGATCAGGTCGGGATGCTGCTGGGCGATCGCTCCCTGCAGTGTGGCGACCTTGCTCACCTCGCGGACCCGATAGCGGCGATGAAGGAGAACCTGCTTCAGCAGTCTTGCGCTCAGAATGTCGTCTGAGAACATGAGGATGCTGGTCTCGCGGGAGGCATGGATAGGCTGCTCCGCTGTCATTACTAGTCACCATTTTGGCTTCGCGCCGCGACCCCCGCTGCAGAATAACAGATCGCGCCCGGGGCGAGCACAATCGAAGCTACGGCACCGCCGACCGTAAAGAATCCTCGCCTTGGGCTGGCCAGCAGCCCTACCATGGAGGTCGGAGGCTTGCCCTTATGAAGGCCGAAGAGCCGCCAGAGGACGCCCGGGCCAGTGGCACCGGCTCGGGTGGAGTACCTGCCCAGGCGGAAGGGACGACAGAGCGCCGGCTGAAGGCGCAGCTCCACAAGCAGGCCCAGGAGCTGGCGCAGGCGCGTGAGACCGCGGACCAGGAGAGCCGCTACCAGGCGAAGTTCCTGGCCAGCATGTCGCACCAGCTGCGCACGCCGCTAAACTCCATCATCGGGTTTTCCGAGCTGCTAGAGCATGAGCTGTTTGGGCCGCTCAATCCCCGCCAGAAGCTCTATGTCCGCAACGTCCTGCAGAGCGGGCGTCAGCTGCTCGCCCTGATAAATGACGTCCTTGAGCTGTCGCGACTTGACGCCGGACGACTCACGGTGCGGCGCGAGTGGGTGAGCGCTGGCTCCCTCATCGACGCCGAGGAGCGAGCGGCGCAGCCGCTGGCGCAGCAGCGCAAGGTCAGGCTGGGCAGCGCGATCGACGACGATCTGCCCGAGCTGTATGTCGACCCAGGGCGCATCCGTCAGGCGATTCATCACCTGCTCACCAACGCCCTCATGTTCACCCCGTCGGGCGGTACGGTTTCGATCCGGGCGCTGACGGCGGCGGGCCGCCTGCGGATTGAGATCCAGGACAGCGGCATCGGCATCGCCAAAGACGAGCAGGCGCTGCTTTTGCGGGAGCTCATTCCATCCCCGGATGAAGACCACCACGGCGCCGGGCTAGGTCTGGTGCTGACCCGGCGGCTGGTGGAGATGCATGGCGGCGAGGTGACCTGCCACAGCGAGCCCGGGGTTGGCTCGACCTTCGCGCTGTCTCTGCCGCTGCTCAACCAGCTGGGCAAGGGGTGGATGCGCATCAAGACGCCCGGCTACCGCGATCTCACCCGGGCCCTGGTGGTCGACCCCGAGCCCGCCGATCACCGCGCGCTGGAGGAGCTGCTCCACCGGGTGGGAGTCTCGGTCACCGTAGCTACCAGCGCCGGCGACGCCGTGCGCGCGGCCGGCGAGCTGCGGCCGGGGGTGGTCCTGCTCGAGGTGGCCCTGCCCGATGCCGACGGCTGGAGTGTGGTCAGTCGTCTGCGCAGCGATCCGGTGCTGGCCGCGCTGCCGATCGTCATCGTCTCGGCCGAGGACCGGCCCGAGCGCAGCGAGCAGCTGGGTGTGTCGGGCTATGTGGACAAGCCGGTTGCCGCCGACCTGCTGCTGCACGTGCTGTCAGGATTTGGTATTCGCATCTGTCCGCTCGATGGCCTGCGCGTGCTGCTAATAGGCACCGTCAGACCCTATATCACCGAGCTCATCGAAAACCTGCACGACGCCGGCTGCGAGCTGCAGCTGGCCGACTCGCTGGGCGAGCCCGGGCACCGCCGCCCGGCCGACCTGGTGATCATCGACACCACCGCCGACAGCCGCCTGCTGATCCTCGCCACCCCGGCGCAGGTACGCGAGCAGCTTGGCGCGGTGCCCATTATCTGGCTGATTGATCAAGAGGGAGAGCCGGCGATAGAGCTCACCGGGCAAGCTGACACCAGTCTGGCGCTCGCCGACGCGCTGCACCTGCCGCACCTTGTCCGGTCGATCTACGCCGCGGTCAAAACCTCTTGGGTCAACGCCGACCCCCAGGCCAGGAGCGCCTGTCCATGAATGCTGAAGGTAGCTCGCCTCTGCAGACCATCCTGATCGTCGATGACAACGCCCAGAACCGCCAGCTCGCGGAAGCTCAGCTGGGCGCCGCCGGGTATACGGTCACCTGCGCCAGCAGCGGCGAAGAGGCGCTGGAGCTGTTCGCGCGCTACACGCCGGATCTGATCCTGCTCGACATCATGATGCCGCGTCTGAATGGCTTTGAGACGTTCCGGCGGCTGCGCCAGCTGCCCGGTGGCGCAGAGACGCCAATCGTCTTTATCACCGCCGCCGCCGACCCGGCGACGCACAAGGAGGCGCTGCAGATTGGCGCCGACGACTTTCTGTGCAAGCCGATAAACCGCACCGAGCTGCTCATCCGCGTGCGGTCGCTTCTGCGCGTGCGTCGCCTCCACACCGAGCTGCGCCACGGCTACGAGCTTATCCGCAATCAGCGCGATGCCCTCTTGCGCGCCCAGCAGCAGAAGGAACAGCTCATGGCGTTCGTCGTCCATGACCTCAACAATCGGCTGACCACGATCGTCATGCTCAGCGAGTTCCTGCAGGATGAGTCGCTGTTCTCAGAGGCGGCGCGGGCGTCGGTGCGCGACATCAGCAACGCCGCCGGAGCGATCCACCGGATGGTGCAGAATCTGCTCGACATCAGCCGCAATGAAGACGGCCGGCTGACCTTGCGGCTGGCCGAGCTGGATCTAAGCTCGCTGCTGGCGCGCGCTTGCCAGCGCTACACCGAGCGCGCGCGGCTGCGCGAGCAGTCCCTGGTGCTCGATGTCGAGACTGGGAGCCAGGGCATCTACGCCGACGGAGAGCTGCTGTCTCGACTGATCGAGAACCTGCTCGACAACGCCATCAAGTACTCGCCGCCCGGGACGCTCATCCGCGTGAGCGCGCGTCCGCTGGACGGTGACAGCGCCTTCGAAGTGCGCATCGCCGATCAGGGACCGGGCATCCCGGCCGAGCACCGCGATCGAGTGTTCGAAAAGTATGCGCAGCTCGACAATCCCGGGGAGGGGCAGGTGCGCGCCGGGCGCGGGCTCGGGCTCACCTTCTGTCGCCTGGCCGCCGAGGCGCACGGCGGCCGCATCTTCATCGAAGAGAACAGTCCCCGCGGGAGCGTGTTCTGCGTCCAGCTGCCGCGCCGGGCAAACCCGACCTGAGCTCGCGGGCGTGGCATCAGCGGGCGACGCATCGGACCAAGGAGCAACCATGAGCAGAGTGTTCTTGGTCGAAGGTCTACGGCAGCGCGACGCCGACCAAGGACGTCCTGTGCGGCGACAAGGAGAAGATGAAGGAAGTATGGCAGTGCCTGCGGGCGCAGTACGGCGAAGACCGGGAAAAGCAGCGCGCCGACCGCAAGAAGATGCGCGAGTGCATGGGCGGCGAGTAGCTACCCCGCGCCGCGTGGCGTCCCGCCTTGGCGAACCGCAGGCCCTTGCCTGTTCGCTCCGGGCGATGGGTCGGCGGCGCGGACCCGGGCCGACCTTGGCTTGGGCAAGGTCACCATTCCGCAAGTCGGGCACTGCCGATCGCGCGCGGCTGGCGGGGCGCCGGCGCCGCGGGTAACCTGCCGGCAGCCCCCCGCAGCGCCCGAGTAATTCTGTATCTGCCGACGCCCAGGCGTCTTCCTAATCAGGGACGTGAACGGAGATTAAGAAGTCCGCCTGCGAGGCGAATAAGAGCCCACCTGGACGAGCAAGAATACCTTTCATCGTGCTAATGGAAAGCGCTCCGCCTACCTTACCGTTCCGGCTGTGAGAAAGCTTCGAGCAGGCTTGGCTTGTCAGTCCGTGTTGCCGCGCTCGACCAGCAGCCAGACTCTACGAGGTACAAGAGCTGGCGCAAAATGACCAAGAAATTCGCCTACTTATCTTTTGCGTCGTCGTCATTGTCCTGTCAAAGTTACCTACAAGGACTGGCTCTGCAGCTCGGTAAATTGACAGGAGGGAAGATGACCTTCATCGGGAGGCGGATCGCGCAAGCGACCCTGCGCGGTGCGGCGCTCTTGCTGGCGACACGACCCGTGCAGGCCAGCGAGGTCAGTGAGTCCTCATTCGGGCAGCTGCCAGACGGGCGGGCGGTGAAGCTGCTCACGCTCAGCAACCCGAGCGGAGTCACTGCCAGGGTAATTACCTGGGGCGCAGCGCTCCAGGGCCTGATCATGCCAGACCGCAGCGGCCGGCGCGCGGACGTGCAGCTGGGCTATGACAGCCTGGATGGGTATCTGAACAAGGCCGAGTACTTTGGCGCCACCGTGGGCCGCTACGCGAACCGACTCGCCCGCGGCAGGTTCACCGTGGACGGTCGCGCCTACGCAGCGCCGCTCAACAACGGGCCGAACTCTCTCCATGGCGGCACGGTGGGGTTTGACAAGGTGCTGTGGGAGCTCGTCGAGATGCGGTCCGGGTCCCCTGCCCGGGTCACCCTGCGTCATGTCAGCCCGGACGGTGACCAGGGCTATCCCGGCACGCTGACCGTCACCGCAACCTACTCGCTCAGCGATGCCAACGAGCTAGCCATCGAGTACCTGGCGACCACCGACCGCCCGACGATCGTAAACCTCACCAACCATAGCTACTGGAACCTCGCTGGAGAGGGCGCGGAGCACGGCGCCCTGGGCCATCTGGTGACGATCCCTGCCGAGGCCTATACGCCGGTTGATCAGGCGCTGATCCCGACCGGCGAGCTGCGCCCCGTGACCGGCAGCGTGTTTGATTTTCGCACCCCCCGCGCCGTGGGCGACCGGGTGCGCGATGGCCGGGAGCAGCAGCTTGTCTACGGTCGCGGTTACGACCATAACTTTGTGCTCGGCCGCGCCGTAACGACCCAGCCCCACCTGATGGCGCGGGTCAGCGACCCGGTGTCCGGTCGCAGCTTCGAGCTGTGGTCCAATCAGCCCGGCCTGCAGTTCTATACAGGCAACTTCCTTGATGGGACGGTGGTGGGCAAGGGAAAGCATATCTATCGCCAGGGTGACGCCATCGCCCTGGAGCCGCAGCTGTTTCCCGATACGCCTAACCAGCCCAGCTTCGGCTCCGCCCGGCTCGAGCCGGGTCAGACGTATCGCAACCTGATCATCTACCGCCTCGCCACGGGTCAGCGCTTGCGCCGCCTGCAATGAAGCAAGACCTGTAGCGGAGTGTGGACCATGAACAGTCGCGCCTTGCCTTTTTTGCGCTGTCATCGCCCTGCTGCAGCTGACGCCAGGCCCCGCCCTTTCGCGCGAGGTGTGGACCCCGCAGCAAGCCCGGGTCTGGTACGCGCAGCTACCCTGGCTCGTCGGCGCCAACTACGCACCCGCGACGGCCATCAATCAGCTGAAAATGTGGCAGGCCGACAGCTTCGACCCGGCGACGATCGACCGCGAGCTCGGCTGGGCGCAGCACCTGGGCATGAATACGATGCGCGTGTTCCTTCACAACCTGCTCTGGGGGCAGGACGCAAAGGGCTTCCAGGGACGCCTGGAGCAGTTTCTCGCCATCGCCGCCCGGCACAAGATCAGGCCCATGCTCGTTCTGTTTGATAGCTGCTGGGATCCGGAGCCCAAGCGCGGGCCGCAGCACGCGCCGACTCCGGGCGTGCGCAACTCCGGCTGGGTGCAGGCGCCGGGGCGGGCGCGGCTTGCGGACAAGGCGCAGTATGGGAAGCTGAAGGAGTACGTTGCAGGAGTCGTCGGTGCCTTTGCCAGGGATGGGCGCATCCTCGCCTGGGATGTGTGGAACGAGCCCGATAATGAAGGCGGCGGCAGCTACCCGCGGCAGGCCGACAAGCAGCTGCTGGTTAACGGCCTGATCGAGGACGTCTTCCGCTGGGCCCGAGCCGAGGAGCCGACCCAGCCGCTCACCAGTGGGCTGTGGCAGCATGACGACTGGTCGCCCGCCGCGCTGTCGGCGATGGAGAAGCGGCAGCTCAGTCAGTCCGATGTGGTGTCGTTCCACGACTACAGCTGGCCCGAGACCTTCGCGCGGCGGGTGCAGCAGCTCACCAGCTACGGTCGGCCGGTCTTGTGCACCGACTATATGGCGCGCGGTAATGGGTCGACCTTGGATGGCTCGCTGCCGATTGGCAAAAAGTATGGCGTGGCGATGATCAACTGGGGCTTTGTCGATGGCAAGACCCAGACCGGCTTGCCCTGGGACAGCTGGCAGCGGCCCTACACGCTGGGCGAGCCGGCCATCTGGTTTCACGAGGTGCTGCGCAGCGATGGAACTCCCTATTGTCCCGCCGAGGTAGACCTGATCCGCCGAACGGCCGCGGCTCCCAAGGGCGTCGTGGCGCCGCTTCCCTATGTGCACTGAGCTTGAGACCAGAGGACAAAGGAGAGGAAACAGTTATTTTTATTTCATCCGCGAATCCGCGCATCCGCGATGGTCTGCCGTCCCTGCCTCAGTGGGCACGGTAGGTAAGGCGGCCAGGGCTCGGCCCATCACCAAAGTCTATGTCTGGCTATTGCCTGGGAACGTGCCTGGGGACACCATAGGCTTATGCGCACGTCAGATTCGCCTAGTGTAGACCCGCTGCTCCGGTCACGCTCACTCATGATCCTGTTGTGCCTTGCGCTCAACGTCGTATGGATGGTGAGCTGCTCGCAGCTCGCCTCCTCTAGCTGGAAGACCGCGGCGGCGCTCATTGCGCTGGATCTGCTGATAATGGGTGGCTTTGCGGCGCGCCGGCGGGACGCCGTGCTGGGCGGACTCCTTGTCGGTGGACTGATGTTTGGCGTGGTCGAGCTTGCGGCGGACGCGTACCTGGTGAGCGTCGCCAAGACCTGCGACTTCTCGATCGATGGGGGCAGTCCGAAGCTGTGGTGCTCACCGCTCTACATGCCGCTGGCGTGGCAGGTCGTGGTGGCACAAATTGCCGGGATCAGCCTCTATCTTCACGACCGCTGGCGCTGGCAAGGACTGCTTGCCGCCGGCTTGTTCGGCGCGGCGAGTATGCCGGTGTACGAAGAAATGGCTCGCCTGGCTAAGTGGTGGCAGTACTCAGACTGTCTGATGATCCACAACACACCCGTGCACGAGATCGTTGCCTACGTGGTGATTATGCAAGCCATCGCCTGGGCGGCACCCCGGCTGCAAAATCCATCCCACCGGTTGCTTCGAGCGGCGACCTTGGGGGTCATCGGGGGGCTGGTTACGCTCGCCGCATTTGTTATTACCTATCGTCTGATCGGATAGCTCAGAGATGGGAATCTGGCACCCGATTTCACTGCATGCTGGACGGGGTCGGAAACGGGGACAGACGCCGCGGCAGATCGAGCTCGGGCGCTTGCCGGCTGGGGCTACCAGCGCTCGTTCCGCAAAGAGCGCCCTCGTACGCCCTGTTATTCCGCGGAAAGGAGCCGCTCCGGGCAGACTGGCCGAGGTATGCGCACCCTTGGACCGAGACCGCACAAGTTGTACCCAAACTCACCCGGGAACTCGTGATTGGTCGAACCTGTAGGCTGCCTGAATTAAGCGCCGCTCCGTCGCTAAAGAAAAGTCCTTGGTATGGACGGTTCAAGCAAAATCGAACGCCCGTCGCTGACGGCGTTGTAGAACCGGCGTAGGATTCGATTTTTTGGGGCTGCGCAGCTCCCGGGCGCTCTAGGGCTTGTCCAAGATGCTCAGGAACCGCCCCGCCAGCGGCGGCGAGCTGCGGCTCATCTCCACAGCCAGGCGCAGCGCCCGCTGCATGACCTTGAACGCCGGCCAGGGGTCGCTCTGGTAGCTGCGCAGAGCCGCTTCCAGGGCGGTCG
>JBGANQ010000017.1:0-131463 GCA_044222245.1 Polyangia bacterium
CTGGGCGCGCTGTACGACTGGCGCGGGCAGTTTGCCACCGGGGAGGCGGCGGCTCAGGTCGGGCTTTATCTGCCGGGCTTCCGAGCTCTCAAAGTCTACTTCGAAGCGCTGGGCCGGGGCGTCCCGACCTATGTGCAGAAGGACGTATTGCCGCCGGGTCCCATGGGCCAGGCGCCGATTCATCCCCAAAGCGTTTTGGGCCTGGGGCTCAGCTTTCACCCGCACGCGCGGGTCGACCTGGGCGTGGTGGTGCAACGCGGCTTTGGCGGCCTTGCGCCGTGGGCCGTGTCGGTGCAGTTCTTGACCCTCAGCTTCGGCAAGAGCTACGACCACCGCGCGGCAACGCCGGTCGTCCAGCTGGCTGCGGATGCCGCGGTGGAAGCCGCCCGCGCGATCCATGAGTACATAAAGAGCCTGCCCATCGACCCATTTCTCGATGAGCGCTGCATGATGCTCGACGACAACGGCGACTTGCTATTCCATCAGGCGCTCGGCACCCGCACGGCGGATGGGAAGCACTGCCTGGTCGACGGGGAGACGCTCCCCATTGGCGAGAGCTGGTGGCGCGACCGCAACAAGAGTGTCATCTGCCACGACAAGAAGCTCACCGACTGCCTGATGTACCGGCGTCCCCACGAGCACGCCTACCGAGTGCTGCACCGCCCATGGGTGGGGGACGACTGTGTGCTGCGCGAGAACGTCTATGACCCCTTAGCCCCCTTCCGGGACAAGGGGCAGACCCATCGCACCGTCGAGCTAGCCGTCCTCGGAGCGATCACCAAAGACCGAACCGGATGCACAGACCAGACGGGCCACGTCCACGCCATCGGTACGCAGTATTATCGGGAGCACGGCCACCTGTGGGTCTGCGACACGCCCCGCATCGAGGAGCAGCGGGACCGATGTTTCCTGGCGCTAGCAGAGCTGCCGCAGAAGGTCCAGAACCAGACCACTCAGCTCGGGCGTATCGCCCGAGCGCTGGATCATGGGCTGGTCAACAAGGCGCCGGGAATCGACAAGATTGCGGCGCATGTCGTGAGCACCGCCGATGGTGTAGCCGAAGGGCGCATCACTGCCGGCACTGTGGTGGGGGCGATCGAAGCCAAGGCCAAATACATCGCCGAGCACGCGAGCATCGATGCCGCCAAAGGTTGGATCGATCGCAAGATCCACGATGCCCGGGAGTGGGCGGGCAAGCCTGGTATTGAGCAGGCCGAAGATCTCGCCGAGGAGGCTGGCGACGCGTTGATTCCGCATCCGGTGACCGTGGGGGTAGCAGTGCTTGGTGGCGGCTTTGGCGCGGCTGGGGAGGTCCTCAATACCGCCGACAAGTTAGAGGACTTGGCTCAGATCGGTAAGACAGCGCTCAAGAAGGCTGGGCGGGAAGCCACCACCCACGCGGGCGGTGACGCAAGCCGAGCGTTGCTACGTACGTCCCAACAGTTACAGGCGAAGTTCAAGCATGCGGCGGACTTCGGCGTAGCCGGGAACTATAGCAAAGCGAAAGCCGCCGAGTTTAGCCAAGCGATTCACAACCACGTGAACAGTCCCAGTGTTCATTCGATTCATGGTACGTACCATAAGCAACCAGTGACGCACTTTCTGGATGCTGAAAGTGGCCTCAACGTGATCGTAGATCCAGCAGGCAACTTCATTAGTGGCTGGC
Source organism: Polyangia bacterium (assembly GCA_044222245.1). Taxonomy (GTDB): domain Bacteria; phylum Myxococcota_A; class Polyangia; order Palsa-1104; family JAEUJZ01; genus CALFML01. The sequence continues at coordinate 1,667 of JBGANQ010000017.1, forward strand.
GGCTGAGTCCCGCACAGCGTCAGAATGTCCTCAAACACGGAGGCTTGTAGGCAACATGACCGAACGAAAAGTGACCTTGGAACTGTCCGCAGACGAGGCACTCGTGTTCTTTGACTGGTTGCGTCGCTTTAACCAGACCGAGCCGAAGGCTTTTGAAGACCAAGCGGAGCAGCGTGTCCTTTGGGATATGGAGGCGATGCTGGAGTCGGCGCTCGTCGAGCCCTTCGACACCAAGTACGATGAGGTACTCGCTTGTGCACGGGCCAGAATCCGAGACGCGGAAGACTAAACGTGAACAATTCAGACCCGCGTGGGCGGCGGCATGATATCGCGACAATATCACCGTCTGAGACGGCGTAATATTGCGGCAATATCACCGTCGGAGACAGCGCAATATTGCGGCGATATCACCGTCGGAGATGGCCTGATACCGCGGGCAGGGGCAACGCCAGCCTGCCGGTGGCGGTCGACTGACCGGCCCATCACCCGGTCGCCATCGGCCGCTCAACTTCGCCCGGCTGCGTGGTCACCGCCGCCGGCTGCTACTTGGGGTGCTGCTCGACCGGTGGCGGTATCCCGGGCGCGACCGGCTTTTCCCGCCGGTGCCAGATATTGACGATCCACACAGCGTTTCGCGGCTCGTCCACCACGAGAAGAAGCGATAAGGCTCGACGATGAACTGCCGAGCTGGGCAGCCAGGGAACTCGCGAACCTGGCCGTGGAGCAGCGGAAACTCCGAGATGCGGCGCAGCGCAGCCGCCAGTTACGCTCAAGCCGCGCTCGCTGGACGGCGCTGCGGCAGTGTGATTCGACAATCTTGGCGAGTCGCCGCTCTACCGACGGCGTGAATCGAATGATCATCTCTGAAAGATTCGTCGCCGCACGGATTCCCAGTCATCGCCCACCCCCTGGCGAGCTTCGGCGATCCCCTCCTCGATTCGCGCTCGCATCGCCGCCAAGACTTGGGGAGCTTGCGGCAGCGGCGGCGGCTCATCCGAAGGGCGCGGCGCGCTTCGGCCCAGCGAGTCGCGCTGACGACTGGGCGACGGCTTTTTGGTGGCTGGCAACGTCATTCGCGCAGCCTACCACAGCTCTTACTGCAGCACGCACCTGGACCCAACGACAAAGAACGGCTTCGCCGGGCGCGACCAAGCGCGAGAAGGGGGGCATGCCGATCGCTGGCCCCTTCGAACTTGCGGCCATCATGATGGCCTGTGGTGGCATCTGGATACCAGCGCTGGTGGCATCTGGATATCAGCGCTGGTGGCACTCCGGATCGGTGCATCCACGCGCGCCTCTGGCCGCAGCCGACACGCACGGGACGCCAACCTTGGTGCCAACCCTGACGTCAAGGCTGGCATCAACCCGGCGCAGTCCAGGCTCCGCACTGGCTGGGTCAAGCCGCTGAGCGCGGTCCATCAGCTGCCTACACCACCTACACCGTACTTATGCGACTGATTGTCGAACGCGCTACCCTCACTGAAACGGCTGGCGAAAACCGGAGTCCCATCGGCAGGATCAGTCTGTTAGTAACGCCTGCCCAAGCCGGAGAGCAGCCGGCAGTTCCACGGTCCCGTCGAGGCTTAAGTCTGACTCTGTAACGGCTGACTAAAAACGGAGCCGGAGGTAGAGTATACTGCTGCTGCTGCTGTTGTCACTGTCGCCCGACATTCTGACGATAGCCATTGGTCCGACCTCTCTATCTTCAGCGTCGCGCAGGCGTGAAGCCCGCCGCCGTCGTGCGCGGTGTTGTTCGGCTCGTCTTACCTATTGGGCGGGCTTGGTGCTGACTGCTGAACTCACCTCGCTGCTGCCGCTAACGGCTGAAGGGTTGCACGCAGAGCTGGAGAAGGTGCCGCCAGGAACGAGCGCTCAGCCGACGCATGCGCTCTCGTTCAAGCTAGACCCGCTCCAGAAGCAGGCAGCCCTTTTGGCGGTTTGGTCCGTAGGTTGTCGACTGCAGCGGCTTCCATCCGAGGTCGCCCAGCTCGGCGGCAAGCCGGACAAGCGTGTACCGCCGCGCGAGGAACAGCTGATGGCGCACCGCCTGTTCGCCCGGCAAGACGACATGACCGATAAAGGAGAGCTGGTAGCTGCCTGGCAGAGGGCAACGGGTACTCATCTCGACCTCAAGCCGGACGCGCTGCGCCCCCCGGCAATGCCGCCACAGCAGCCCGGTCAGCCAGCGCACCGCGTGCTGGGGAAGGTCATTGCAGAGCGCCGGATCGGCGGCGCGGATGGCCGCCACATCGTCGGCCGGCGCCCATGCCAAATCAACGTCCAGCAGCAGCAGATCGCCGCGGCGCGAGCACGCCGCCAGGTCGGCAAGGAACCGCGGCTCGTAGTCCAGGTTGCCGAAGGTGTTGCCGATCATCGTCCAGCAGCGTCGTCGATCATCGGTGCGATGGGACAGCGCGATGGCGCTGCGCAGGTCGAGGAAGTTCCCATGGATCGGAAACACCGGCACTCCGGGCAGTGCCGCGGCTACTCGTTTCCAGCCTTCGACCAGCAGCGGGTGGCTGATGTCCAGCAGGTAGGCGCGCAAGTCGCCCCGCTCTGCCAGCCGCTGCGCCAACCTCGCTTCGCAGCGGCCGTCGCCCACGCCCAGCGCGATCAGGTCCAGGCGTCGATCGGTGTGTCCTTCGAGCGCCACGCTCGCGATCTCCTCGGCGGGGAATGCGTCACGGAACCTCTCGATATAGGCGGGCTGATTCGCGTTATCATACCAGTCAGTGGCCGAGCTCGGGTCCAGGTAGGCGTAGGTCTGTTCCAGCGTGCCGCCAGGGCCGTTCAGGACGCGCTCCATATTGCGGCTCATGTCGAGCGGGTTGTACTGCGAGGCCATCCACTGCGCAGGCTCCGCATGCTCGGCGATCTCCTTATCGAGTCCCAGCGCAGCGACTTGGGCCAAGCGCTGGCGGGTGTCGCCGGCCGGCTCGGTGCGGCCCTCTTCCAGGTTGGAGATCGTCGCTCGGGAGACGCGAGCGCGCCTTGCAAGCTCAGCCTGACTCAGCTTGGCGGCAACGCGACGGCTGCGCAGCAAGGGACCAAAGTCTTGTCTTGGGCACATATGGACGCTCTAACACACCGTCCGGACACTTTGAACCCTGCAGAGCAGGTTGCCGGGGAAGCGTAAGGTGGTTGTGCTGCCGGTATGCGCAATCTGTCAAGCGCGAGCGCTACACCGATTGGGGCTACTCAGGATGAGCCTGCAAGCACTTTGCTATTGCCCATGAAGAGCACAGAGGCACCTGCAGGAAAAGCTCTACTGAGGCCGGCTGCGGCCGCAGACCCCCGCTCGCCAAGCTCCACCGCCCAGAACTAGCCCAAGTGCCCCGCGCTCGTGCTGACACACGGCGCGGGGCGATGTCCCAAACGGAGCCCCGTACAGGACGGCGCGAGCCTACCCGGGGCCTCCCCTAAGTGCAAGCGCCTCGCTTGCCACGGAGCCCCGCCATGTCTTGGACCTCGTTAGCCCATGCCGCTGTTGCCGTCGCGATCTTCTACTTACTGTGGTGGCTCTACTCGCTGGAGCAACTCCTTGGCTCCATCGAGCGGACCAGCAAGACCGATCCGCTGACCGGCCTGGGGTCGGCGACGTATCTGGAGTCGGAGCGCTGGTACGCGGCGCTGCGCTCGGGCCGCCCGCTGTGCGTGGCCTGGTTTGATCTGGATGGCCTTAAGCGCCGCAACGACCAATCGGGCCACGCCGCGGGCGACCAGCCGATCCGAGCTGCAGCCCGCGCGCTGGCTCTCGCCTCACGCCGTGGCGTCGACGAAGTGTTTCGCCTCCACAATCGGGGGGACGAGTTCATGGTCTTGCTGCACGGTCCGCTCGACCCCGTGCGCCTGGCGGACAAGTTTCGCCAAGAGCTGCGCCGTCATGGGGTGAGCGCTTCCGGCGGTCTGGCGTACTCCACGGAGATTGGCTATCTGCCCGCCCGGGTCGAGCTCCGCACCCAAGCCGAGGCCGCCTGCCGTCAAGCCAAGGCGCGCGGCGGCGATTGCGTCTGCGTCGGCATGTTGGCCAGCCCCTCGCTGAGCGCCTATGCCGACGAAGAACCAACGAACCGCGACGCCCAGAGCTCCGCCATCCCGGAGCCCATCGCCGATCCGCCCGTCATCTCGGCTCGCTTCCAGGGAGCCCGGCCATGACCATTGAACCGTCGGAGCTGCACAGAAAACTGCGGGCCTTGCTCGAGCGCCTCCAAGCGCGAGCCGCAGAAGATCCCAGCTGGGCCGAATCCCTCGAGGCCGTCGAGCACCTTCTACCGCTTGTCGCCGCAGGCGCTGAGCCACAGCCTCTGACCCGCCCGCAGCTGGTCGCCTTCGGCAAGCTCCTGCGCGACAAACGCAACGCCGCCAGGCTGAGCCGCGCGGCCCTGGCACGCAAGGCAAAGCTGTCTGATTCGACGGTGAAGTTTGCCGAGACCGCGCGCCATCCCCCCAGCCGAGCCACGCTGATCCGACTCATCAGCGTCGCTGAGCTCAACCTGCGCTGGGCCGAGGTGCCGGGCTATAGTCCGCCCCCTGCGCCGATGCCTCCCGCCGTCGAAGTGACACCGCCGAGAGCCCTAGAGTTGAACTGGTTCGTCGTGCCGGGTTACGACCCGATCCGCATGGTCCGTGAGTTCGGCCGATTCCTCGGCGGCGCCGGTGGCCACGTCGAGCAGACCCACGTCTACCTGGATCCGCAGAGCGCCGCCGCCTACCTGGCGATGTGTCAGCACTCCAGCACCGCCCTCCTGCGAGCGAGCGTCCCCCTGGCCGCCGCCGCCAAGCACCTGGCCGCCGCTTGCGAGTCCACTAACCTGCGCATCGTCGCGCTGGGCGCCGGCGAGGCCGCGCTGGAGACTCGGCTTGTCCAGCACGTGCTCGAGCAGACGGATGCGCCCCGCCTGGACCTGTGCCTGCTCGACATCAGCCAGCCCTTGCTCGCCGCCGGCTTTCAGCACGCGAACGAAGCGCTCCGCGGGCGCCCTGGCGTTTCCCGCTGGGGCATGCAGGCCAACTTCCACCACCTGGGCGAGTACCCGCCTCTACACCGTGCCGCGAAGCAGCGGCACCTGTTTTGCCTGCTCGGCGGGACGCTGGGCAACCTGGACCACGAGCCGCGATTTTTCCGGCACTGCCTGCGCAGCGAGCCGGGCGATCTCTTGCTCGTCGACCTGCAACTGGCGCGCAGCTCCCCGGCCACTGCCGAGGAGCTCAAGAAGTGCGACCGGACCTGGGCCGGCGGCATGTCTCCCGCGCTGGCTGCGTGGCTCGGCGGGCCGATCTGGCGACACTGCAAGGACACCAGCAACGTCGAGTTCCGTTGGAAGCTCGACACCCAAAGCCCCATCCCGGGCAGTTACGCGCTCGACGCGATCGCCACGGTCCAGGCACCGAGCCGCGACCCCCGAGAGTTTTCCATGTACCGCTTCCGCCGCTACGACCCGAGCGGGCTCGCTCAGTGCCTGCGAGAGCTCGGCTGGCACGAGGTGGCCGCGCTGCCCTACGGACCGGCAGACCAGCCCTCATCGTTGCAACTATTCATTGCGCGCGCATAGGCAATGAGCCCGACACCGCCAGCAAGCGCGCCGTTGCCCAAGAAGTGTCTGCACTGCGGCGGAAACACCGTCCGTCCCCGACGGCGCCCCGGCCGCACCGTCCACTACAGGACGATCGCGGCCCTGCCGCTTCCGGCGGACCTGATGATTCCCACGTGCAGCCGATGCCGAGCCGAGTACCTCGATGCCGATACGGCACAACGGCTAGAAGCGACCCTGTCCGCGCTCTATGTGGCCGGGCTCCGACGCAGGGCCAGCGAAGCGATCAAGACGCTGCGCCAGCACATCTCCCAGCGCCGGCTAGAACTCCAGATCGGCCTCTCGCAGGGATACCTGAGCCGACTGCTGGCGGACGCCGGAAATCCAAGTCCACCTCTGGTCTTGCTTCTGGCTCAGCCTGCGCGGTCTCTCAAGCCGGAGACCGCCGCGGCGCTGTACGCCGACTACTCCGGACGATACGCCGTGGCTACCCACCGCTTTTCGCTGCGGCTTGCCAAGAGTTTTTGGCAGTGGGCAGTGCGCTGCAGACATACAGCCGTCAACCCGTGGCTCAACGTAGATGCGGTCGGGCGGATCAAGGTCGGCAAGCAGCAGCTCCGCCCTTCTGAAGCACGCCGCTTCGCCGACGCTGCCGAGCAGGAAGCGCTTACAGGGAGCCGGATTGCGGTTGCTGTGCTCCTGTGCCTCTGTTGCGGCTTGCGAGCATCCGAAGCGATCGGACTCCGACGGCGAGACCTGGACGGCCACGATCTGTTCGTCGAGGGCACCAAGACCGCTCGAGCGCGCCGCCGTGTCACTCTCCCCGATTGGCTGCTCCCTCACCTCGCCCGGCTGATAGCGGACACGCTCCCCGAAGAGCTCCTGTTTCCACACAGACGGCAGACGCTGTTCAATGCAGTAAAAAGGCTGTGCCGCACCGCCGGCACCCCGCTCACCTGCCCCCACGGGCTTCGCGCGACCTGGGCCAGCGCTGCGGTGACCGGAGGCGCTACGGTCGAGGCAGTCGCGGCTACTATGGGCCACAGCTCGACCCGTGTTACACTACGGCATTACGTGGAGCGCGATGCAGTGGTCAACGCTCAAGTCACCGCGTTCGATCGGCTACTAAATCGTTCCGCGAGCGTTCCGCCAGGCTGAGGTTCAGCAAATCTCCGACGGGAGATTTGAGCCGTCATCATCGGCAAGAGCATCCATCCCGAGTAGCAAGCAGGCTAGATCCGTCCGCGCGGCGTCGCCAACAGCTGCGGACGGCTGCGGCGGAGTGTCTCCCAAGTCCCGTCCCAAGATCGCCAGCATCCGCTCAAGCCTTGGCGCGCGTCCTTGACACAGGCTGCGCGGCGGTGACACAGCGGGTATGCAAGGAGGTCTCGGCCTTGGTCGGGAATCTACAACGATTCCGGCAGGCTGGTAGGTTCTGCTATGGAGGCATGCTTTTTGCGTCGAGAGTCAGCCAAAGAAGGAGTGACCATGCACCACAGCACACGCAGAGGATTCTTGGCCGGGGTCTGCGGAGCCATCTCGGCGCTGGGCGCCTGCCAGTATTCGGAGCCGTCCGCCGCGCTCAGCGACCCACTGCGGAGCTCCGCAAAGTCATCCATCAAGCACATCGTGGTGCTGATGATGGAGAATCGCTCCTTCGATCACTACCTGGGCTGGCTGCCGGGGGCCGATGGCCGGCAGGCCGGCCTGAGCTACGTGGACAAGCTGGGCGTCGCGCACGCCACCTACCCGCTGGCTCCCGACTATCAGGGCTGCAGCCATCCCGACCCCGATCACGACTTTACCAACGCGCGGATCGAGTACAACGGCGGCCAGTGCGATGGCTGGCTGCGCACCGCCAACAACGATGAGTATGCCATCGGCTACTACACCCGCGGCGACCTCCCGTTCCTGGCGGAGGCGGCGCTCAAGTGGACGAGCTTTGATCGCTACTTTGCCGCCATCATGTCCAGCACCTATCCTAACCGCATCTACCAGCACGCGGCGGTCACCGATCGGCTGGACAGCTCGCTGACCATCTCGACCCTGCCGACCATCTGGGACCGTCTGGCCCAAAAGGGACTGTCGGGGAAGTATTACTTCAACGACACCCCGTTCCTCGCGCTGTGGGGCGCAAAGTATGCCCCAATCATGCGGCCGTTCGCCGAGTTTCTCGCTGACTGCGCCTCGGGCGAGCTCCCGCAGGTCGCCTTTGTCGATCCGCGCTTCGTGGGAGAGGAGATGGGCGGCTCCGGGGACGATCACCCGCACGCCGACATCCGGGTTGGCGAGTATTTCATGTACCAGGTGTATAAGGCGATCACCACAAGTCCCGCCTGGCGGCACACGGTCCTAGTCATAAACTTCGACGAGTGGGGCGGCTTCTTCGATCATGTGCCGCCGCCCCTGGCGCCGGATGTAAATCCGGACTTTCAGCTGCGCGGCTTCCGTGTCCCCTGCCTGCTGATCTCGCCCTTTGCCCGCCGGGGCTATGTGTCACACGACGTATATGACCACACCTCTGTCTTGAAGATGATCGAGTGGCGCTGGGGTCTGCAGCCGCTCTCGGTACGCGACGCCAACGCTAAAAACCTCGCTGATGCCCTGGATCTGTCCACCACCAACCTCGCAGCTCCCGACTTCGCAGTGCCGCCGGTGCTGATCAGCAACCTCTGTCCTTGAGACTTGGCTCACCTCGCAGGTGGGCTCGTTCCCAAGTCCGGCCGCAGCCCGTCCGCAGTGCCCCATGCCCCAGCCCGCACCGACGAGCGGCCGGGCTCGCGACTTCATCGGCAACAACGTTTCGTCCGTCGCAGAAGTAGGAAGTGGCGTTCCGCAGTTGCCGCGAAGTCCCTGAAAACTAAGCACTTGGGCTGCCGAATGGATGAAAATACCTGCGCTGCTCTACCGTCCGCCCGATTCCTGATTGGCGCCCACCAATTGGACTTCCCGCGCTCTGGGTAGGGCGGGCCGGCCAGCGTGCTTTTTGTAGCGGACTGGCTGCGTAGGACGGCCCATCGGGGCAAGAGAGGCTTCGCTCCAGACTCCCGATCGCGTGGGACAGAAAGCAGCTCACCTTGGATCGATCCGCCGCTCGGGCGGTGACAGGAGCGAAAACACCAGCGGACCGGCGCTCCGGGCCGGCAGCACGCGCTAGAGCTTGCGCGCGGGCCGTCCGTGCGGAGCACAAGCTCGGGAGGACAGCCGATGCCGGCGCCCGCCAACATCAGCGCCTGCAGCTCATAAGACGAGCTGGCTCGAACACGGGGAGTGATCTTCACGCTCACGGTGCCCTCGCTCGCTTCACCAGCATCGCACCCTCCGCAGCGGGGCGCGCGACCACATCGAGCAGGGGCGTAAGCTGCTACTGCAGGGGAATTGAGAACATAGACATCAGCGGCTTAGCCGATACGCTGACAGGCAGCTTGCTACGCTGAGAGGCTCTTTGACAAGGAGCGCGCGCCGTGACATAGTTGCACAGCTTGCTGGGTGCGTTCCCTATTTGCAGTAACCAGGAATGGGAGGAATTGACGATGCCCTACACCGCAGCCCAATCGCTTACTTGGGTCGGCAACTACATCAAGAAAGCCACTACTGATAAGTACCGGCAGTACGCGGTCCTCGACCTCGTGAGCTTCATGGGGGTTATCAGTTCATTTTCGGATGACGAATGGTATAAGTCCTATGCACTGCTGCTCTATTACAACACCCTAGGCAGGGACAAGCAAAACCCCATCGGCATGAAATACGCCTCCCCGCTGAAATTCTCCTACGACAACGGGTCGGCGTCCGGAAATGACCGGGATAAAGATACCAAGCCTACCGTGGACAAGAACCCCACCTTGCTCAGCAAGAAGAATGTCGAGCTCCACGGCTGTGGCCAGTGCGCCTACTTCGCAGACCGTGCGGGCGAGCTTCTGGCCATCCCCACGCTCACCAACAAACCCGCGCCGCCGAAGGTGGAGAAAGTCGCCCTGTCGAACCACAATCTGGTTCGCGTCAATGGCGACGCTGCCCCGGCCGAGCACGTCATCGTGGACCTGTGGTGGATCGCGCTGGGGCACCCCGTCGCTAAAAGCATCTGCAAGTTGAGCGACTGGGGGTTGAAGGGCCAATACGATCGCGAGCGTGGGGTCACGGTGAAAAAGACGTGGAACCCGGACCCGGCCATCAAAGCGTGGACCTAGGTACTGCCCAGTGGCCCTGTAACGCGCGACGTCGGCTGCGCGACCTGCTCCGCCAAAGTTGATCTGGTCAAATCCCCAATCGAGCCCATGGATCGCCCAAAATAGTACGTCAGCAGTGAGAGCAACTTGGGCTGACCACGCCGGTGGCGGGTCAGGCGCCCGACGACGCTCCGGTCTGTCCCAGCGCCGACTGCCTCGTAATCGCCGAGCTGCTTCCGTCGCTCCGTCAAAAGGCTTTCAGAAAGCTCACCACTTCCGGCTTGTGGTCCAGACCGGAGTTCCCGGCCAGCATCGTCACGCAGGGGCCGCTGAGACGCTCTAGGCAGGGATTCCCGCCGACCGGACTTCCAGATCCAGTGCGGGCATCGTCCGCGGTCGCAAACGTGTCGGGTTCGCTGTCGAGGTGGCGGGCGATGGTCTGACCGGGCTTGAGCTGGCCAGTTATCCTAGAACGGACCTGGTGATTTTAGACCTTATGCTGGCTGATTTGCTTTCAGCAAGTCGATCCCCGTGGTCTGCGGATTATCGTCCATACGTCGCCACCGACCTCCCCAGATTCGATTCCGCTGCTTGGTCTGCAGCGTTCAGTCCAATGCAAATGAACTTGCAAAACGGGAGCGGCGCGATCATGAAACGTACGCCGCGGCCTGGGCTTACAGTCCATGCGATCATTTCGCAGTATTTTTTATACCCTCTTGATTTTCCAAGGCCGCAGCGCCGATCGGGCGAAGCGGAACTAGTACTGTTGATCGCCGCTGTTCTTTGAATACCAGATCACCAAGCTCATTTCAGGACAGGTGGACCGCTGGCACTCCAGATAGTCCGGAATGCAGACGCGCCCCTCTGACACCTTTCCAGCAATTCGTTAGTGGAGAGTGCAAAGATGCAGACGCGATGGAGCAGAAGATTGGGGATCTCTGTCTTGGTAGGACTTGGCACAATGGCAACCTGGGGGTGCGGGGACAACTCGGGAACCATGACCCAAGCCGTCACCTTGGCGGGCGCGGTGCAGAAGGGCCCATTTGTGCTGGGCTCGACGGTGAATGTGTCCACTCTGGATGCAAAGGGCAGCCCGCTTGGCCAGGTGTTCAACACCAAGACGAGCAGCGATCTCGGCGAGTTCCAGGTTGACTTCATGGCGAGCGGACCAGTCGCCTTGGAAGGCAGCGGCTTTTGCTACAATGAGGTCAGCGGAGGGCTGTCCAGCGCCAGCATCACCCTTCGCGCTTACTACGAAATTACCGCGGGTGGCCAGCAGGAGGCCTACGGCAACCTGGTCACCCACCTTACCTATGGCCGCATCAAACGCCTCGTCTCCCAGGGAGCGACCTTCGCTGCCGCAACCAAGCAGGCCGAGGACGAGCTGCGTACGGCGCTAGGTGTGGGCGGCGCCTCGTTCATGCCGGGCAAGGCCGGCATCAGCATGAATCTCTTGGGCGGGGATACCGATGCCAACGACTATCTGTTCGCCGTGAGCGCGCTGGTCGCGCAGGCTGCTGCCACCAAGGCGGCCCTGGGAGCTGACTCGGTCGATGCGGTGGTCCAGGAGCTGCTAAATACCACCGCCGCGGATCTGGCCGACGATGGAAAGCTCACCGCCGCGCTGGCCGCGACTTATCAGCAGGCCCAGCTTGCCCTACAGCCGGAAGACATCATGAACAAGCTCCAGGCGCGGCTGTCCGCCATCGGGTCCGCCGCAAGCGTTCCCGACCTGAACCGGATTATCGATACGGACGCCGAAGGCATCCCCAATGCCAAGGATAACTGCCTGCTGATTGCCACCCCGAAGCAGGATGTCATAAAGGACGGCCTGTGCCGCGTCGTCAAGACCAACAGCGTCTCCATCCCGGAAGGCACGGTGTCGGGTACCATCCTGGCCGGCGATCTGGATCACAGCGGCACCGCCAGCGTCGTCGCGTTCGTGAATCCCTCGGCATCCACCGATGCCGCCCTTGCCCGAGTTTTTTCCCAAAGCGCCACCGGCCGGCTCCAGGCCCCCAGGGACATCAAACTTCCTTTGTCGCCTGGCTTTACCAGCCGCGCAAACCAGGCATTGGTAATCGACGATGTCAGCAAAGATGGTGCCCCGGATATCATACTCAGCAGCGGTAACTGGATGGCGGTTTACCCCACCGACAGCAAAGGTGGCTTCGGCGCCTCCGGGGCCCTGACCCAGAACCCGCCCCAGATGATCGGAGGGTTCCCGTTTACAGGCTATGCCGGACCGATCGCGGTAGGGGACTTCGATGGCAACGGTCTCCCTGACATCGCTGGCACTCCGTTCCATCCCTTCGGCACGGGAATCACCCTCAACCCGGTTGTGCTGCAGCTCCAGAGGGCGGCAGGGGTCTGGGCGGCGCCGAAGGTGGTCTCCATGCTGTCGAGTCCCGTTGCGGGCAACATTCCTACAGTGGCCGCCGCGGACCTAAACCACGACAACAAGCCCGATCTGGTTACGGTCAATTATGACGCGTTGCCCAACCCGCCATTTGTCGCCGTGCTGCTCGGAGACGGCGCTGGCGGCTTCACGGCCATGCCATCCATCCCGCTGCCGCCGGGGGGCAAGCCCGTTGTTGTCGATGTCAACTCAGATACCATGCAAGACGTGCTGATCCATAACATGGCCTCCGGAGGAGGGAGTCCCCTATTTTTGCAGCGGCACCGGGTTCAAGTCGCAGCCGACCAAGATCGCGAACCTGTCGCGCTCCGGCCAGGGGACAGCCGTCGATTTGAATAAGGACGGCGTGCTCGATTTCGTCGACAACGATGGGCTGACTCTCTCTGCGATTCTCATCAACCCATAAAGCCCGCCCATGGCTGCGGGCCTCGCTGTCGCCGACTTCAATGGCGGCCGACGGCCCTTGGCCTGGTGAGTGCCGGCGATTATGGCCGCTCTGACACACGTAGCCTGTACCGATGACGGCGACCGCTTCGACGCGCCGCTTGTATTCTACCAGGTCCAGGCCCTCCAACCGGGGGATATGCGTCTCGGCCGAAAACTCCGTGTTCAGGGTTTAGCGATGGTTCGCCATGGCAGTTCGCGGGCCTATCAGGCTGCTCGCCAGCGTTGCCCGACGGAGCCGTCGGCCGTGAGCGCCCCCCGGCTTGACTGCCTACGGGCTTACTGCGGCGGTATCAGCACCGTGTCGATAACGTGGATGACGCCGTTGCTGGCCGCGATGTCGGTCTGCTCAACGGTCGCTCCGCCGACCTTGACTTTGCTGCCCTCAACGGCAACGTTCAAGCTACCGCCCTGCACCGTCTTTGCCGTGGTGAGCTTGACGACGTCAGCGGCCAGGATCTTCCCCGGGACCACATGGTAGGTGAGGATCGCCTTGAGCTTGTCGAGTGACTCGGGCTTGAGCAGCGCTTCCACGGTTCCTGGCGGCAGCTTGGAAAACGCCGCGTCGGTCGGAGCGAACACCGTGAACGGACCCGGGCTCTTGAGAGTATCCACAAGGCCTGCGGCCTTGACCGCAGCGACCAGGGTGGTAAATGAGCCGGCGCTGACCGCCGTATCAACGATGTCGCTCTTGGCGAGCGAACTCCCCCTGTCTGTCGTAGAAGAGGTGGTCGCACAGCCGGAAGTGCCAGTCGATAACAGCACACACAGAGCCAGAGTCATCTTGGTCGAGCGTCGCATAATGTTCTCCTTTGTTGGCAAGGCGGACACGGGCAGAGGGCAAGCCGGCTAGAGCCCGGGGGGGATGAGCACCTTGTCGATGACATGGATGACGCCATTACGACCTGGGACATCGGTGAACACGACGTTCGCCGCAGCCGCGGTGGAATCGGCGATCGTGACCTTGCCGTTGGCCACAGTCAGGGTGAGCTTGTTGGTCTCCACGGTGGTCACTGGGCCGGTGGTGACGTCCTTGGCATACGCGGCAGTCGCCAGCACGTGGTAGGTCAGCACTCGGCCCAGCTTGGCCTTGTTTGCCAGCAGCGCGTTGAACGCGGCGTCTCCCAGCGCTGCCTTGAGGGCGGCAAACGCGGCATCAGTTGGAGCAAAGATCGTGAAGGGGCCCGGGCCGTTCAGGGTATCGACCAGACCCGCGGCCTTGACGGCCGCCACCAGGGTCGAAAACTTCACAGCGCCGTCATCATAGCCGATCGCCGTATCAACCAGCGTCGGTAGCAGGACCCCATCTATGACGTGGATGACGCCATTTCCAGCCAGGACGTCGGGCTTGGTCACGTTGATGCTGCCGTTGAGCACTACCTTGCCGCCGCTGCCATCCACGTTCAGCGAAGCCCCTTGTACCGAAGCGACATCCTGCTTCTTGCCCAGCACGTCGGCGGCCTTCACCTGGCCGGCGAGCACATGATACTTGAGAATGAGACCGAGCTCGGTCTTGTAAGGAGGCGTCACGAGCTTGTTGAGCAGAAAGGCGGGCACAGTCTGGAAGGCGGCATCGGTAGGCGCAAAGACCGTGAAGGGACCGGCACCGCGCAGGGTCTGCTCCAGACCGGCACCCTGCACTGCGGCGATCAGCGTCGCAAACTGACCCGCTCCGATCGCCGTGTCCACGATGTCTTTGCGTGCCCGGACCCCCAGGTCAGGCGCCGTCGCCAGGTCCGGCGGGGTCGAAGCATCATCTTTGGGATTGCCGCAGCCCAAAAGCAGGGCAGCGCTGAGGAAGAGAACAGTAGAGACTTGGCGGCGCGGTTTCATGGGGCAGTCCTTTGGTAGAAGTTGAAAACATGAGTGCTTTCGTCTATCTGGCCAACTTGGATGCAGCCTAAGTGGAAAATTGTGCGCAGACATTTCAAGCGGCGTGAGCATTGTAGTTAAGCTCGACCTGCGTTCGCTGCAGTCGCGGCCACTATGGGCCACAGCTCGACCCGTGTTACACTAGGCCATTACGGAGAGCGCGGTGCAGCGGTCAACGCTCAAGTCACCGCGTTCGATCGGCTGCTAAGTCGTTCCGCGAGCGTTCCGCCGGGCGGCAGTTCAGCAAATCTCCGCCGGGAGATTTGCGCCGTCATCATCGGCAAGACTGTCCCGAGATCGCAGGACGCGCGCTCAGCCTCGGGGGTCTTGGGGACAATAAAGCCGCGGAATGCCCCTGGATTAGATATGGAGCTGCGCGTCCCAAGCCAGCACCAGGTCGGCTGGCTCCAGGGTGGCCATGTGGGGCCGCGGGTCGCTTCAGGTTCCGGTTTCCCAGCTCCGCATCAAGCCGGGGACTCTTTGCCAGCCGTCTTGCCGACGCGGCGCGCACGGCACCTCTCCAGCGCCTGGCGCAGGTCCCGTACAAAGCTCACGCTCGCGAGCTCGACCTCCGACTCGACCAGCACCCGCGCCAGCGCTGGGGATGCCCCCGAGAGGATCGTCCGCGCTCCCATCAGCCCGAGCGCTTGCGAAATGGAGCCCAGGTAGCGCGCGCAGGAGGCATCGGGAGCGTCCAGGCCCGTCAAGTCCAACAGGACGTCCTGGGTCCGCTTGGTGCCTACCATCGTCAAGAGCCGCACCGCGAGCTCACGGCTCCGCTCCGCGTCAAGGCGGCCGATGATCGGAACGGCCAGGATGCCATCCCCTACATCCAGCACCGGTGCTGACAAGGTGAGGATCTGGCGGTGCTGTTCCTCCACGAGGGCCAGCGCCCGCGCGAGCTCGGCAGCGAGCCGGCTCTGGGCGTCCGCCTTCTGCTCGGCCTCCCGCCGCGCCGTCTCATCGACCATGTGCAAAAGGATGCTGGGCTGCCCGCTCACCGGGTCGACCTGAGGGTGAGCCACCAGCGAGAACCAGCGATCGCCCGCGAGCGTCCGCGCTTGCACCACCTGCGCCAGGTCCTCGCGCCCGGCCACACCAACGACCGCTGCCGCATCGGCGGCCGAGACGAACCACTGCGCGAGCGGGCTCTGCTCGCCAAAGGCGCGGATCGCCGCGGGGTTGCGCATAAGGACTGCGCCGTCCTTGTCAAGCAGAGCGACGACCATCGGGCTGTGGCGCAGCGCCTCGATGCCGCGGATCAGCTCGGAGTCGACGGCGTCCTTGAAGGTCGCGTGCTGGAGCAGACCCTGCCGGCCATCATCGAGCGTCACCGCCGTCAAGGTGATCGTTGCGGTGACCGGCTTGCCC
Source organism: Polyangia bacterium (assembly GCA_044222245.1). Lineage (GTDB taxonomy): Bacteria > Myxococcota_A > Polyangia > Palsa-1104 > JAEUJZ01 > CALFML01. The sequence continues at coordinate 17,470 of JBGANQ010000017.1, forward strand.
TTGGGGTACAGCGTAGCCTGCGTGCAGACGACCCGGCCGGCCCGGTTTTCTGCCACTGCGTGGTCCAGGCGCGCTCTTACCGCCGGCGATACCTTGGTAAAGTCGCGGGCGCACAGCTCCGCTGCATCCCGGGCGTCAAACATGCGCACCGCCGCGTCGTTCGCCCACAGGATATACGGCCCCACGGGGTCCGCGACCCAGACCGGAACCGCGAGCAGGTTCAGCGCCGCCAGTCTCTCCGCCAGGCTGCTCATCGGCGCCGCTCCCGACTGCACCAAGCGGTCACCCTGCAGTGCGCTCGCCCCACGGCCAGGAACGCGCTCGCCCGGACGGGCCAAGGCGCTATACGCGCTGCGCTGCTCATGGCTGTGATGGCCCCAGCGACTTTCGTCTCATCTCCCCCCACCCTCAACTACTCATCTGAGCCAGTGCACCGCGTAAAGCGGACCCTAGCTTAGCCAAGTTGGGCGGAGAAAGATAGGACCTTCAGGGTGACGCAGGGTGAGGTTACAGAATGCGGGCAGAATCGCGGGGGACGCCCGCCTTCATGGGGAGTCTACCCAAGCCGCAAGCGTTGCACCTCCTACATAAGCAGAAGATAGCTCCAGAGTCTCATCCAGCATTGCCTTCTGAAAGGAATAGAACTCCGCGTCGAAGACTTGGTAAGATTGAGACGGCGCAATAAAGAAAGAAGTGACATGGTCAAGCTAATGCAGCCCCCCCCAGCATGGGGTATCCCGAATATCAGCCCAGCCTGTATGAAACTGGAGACCTGGCTCCGGATGGCTGGTATCCCTTACGAAGTGGCCGCCTTTGATCTGGCCGCGTCCCCTAAAGGCAAGGTTCCGTATATTGAAGATGAGGGGACTCTGATTGGCGACTCGACGCTGATCATCGAGCACCTCACCACCAAGTACGGTCGGGATGTAGACGAAGGACTGAGCAGTGCCGAGCGTGCGGTCTCGCTGGCGTTTCGCCGTCTGCTCAAGGAAAATAGCTACTGGGTGATCACCCAGACTCGCTACGCCGACGAGGCCAACTGGTCGATCTACCGCGAGATGATCATGCAGCTGCTCGTCCCCAACCACCCGCGGGAGATCCAGGAGCAAGCCGCCGACGGCTTCCGCAGCCTCATCCTTGGCCAGTTCAAGGGCCACGGGCTAGGCCGCCACAGCCGCGACGAAGTCTACCGCATCGGGATCGCCGACCTGAAAGCGGTCGCCGACTATCTTGGCGACAAGCCGTTCTTCATGGGCGAAAAGCCCACTCTCGCCGACGCCACGGTCTATGGCTACGTGGCCAACCTCATCGCCGTTCCGATGGAGAGCCCGGTCAAGCAGTACGGTCTCTCACGGCCTAACTTGAATGAACACCTAAAGCGCATGCAGAACCGCTTCTTCCCATAGACTGGCTGGGCAGGCAGTTGAACGAGCCGCCGCGCAGCGTCCGCAGCGCGGCGGTGGCCACCCCGACCGGATCGATATCGTCCTTCAGGCTGGTCACGTACGGGTCGCTCTAGTCCCAAGCCTGGCACTTGGCTGGGGACCGCCGATCGAGATCTTCGACGCCACGCTCGCGCTGCGCTACTTTGCGTCCCATGCTGAAATTCGCCCCCGCGCTCCTCTTGCTGCTGTTTGCCGCGCCCGCGACCGCTCTCGCCGAGGACAAGCCCGACCTCGCAGTCGTGCATCGGATCAAGGAGCAGGCGCTGCGCAGCGGCAAGGTCATGGAGCACCTGTTCTGGCTGACCGATGTCAACGGCCCGCGCCTGACCGGCTCGCCGGGGTTCCACAGTGCGGCCGAGTGGGCAGTGCGCACGCTTGAAAAGTGGGGTGCCACGCAGCCGCGGCTGGAGCCGTGGGGCCGCTTCGGGCGGAGCTGGGCCGTGCAGCGCTTCGAGCTGAGCCTGGTGGCGCCGACCTACGCGCGCCTGGGCGGCGTGCCCAAAGCGTGGTCGACCGGGACCCAGGGACCGGTCAGCGGCCCCCTGGTCCTGGCGCCGCTGTTTCCCGAGCGCGCGGATCAGGACGACGTGCTCGATCTCGCCCGGCTCACCGCGCGCTTGCAAGCCTATGCGCAGACCTACCGCGGCAAGCTGCGCGGCCAGTTCGTGCTGCTCGAGCCGCCGCGCGAGCTGGCCCTGCCCAAGGACGGCGAGCCGCTGCGCTATGACGACAAGAAGCTCGCGGAGCTCGGGCAGGCGCTGCCGACGAGTCCCGCAGAGCCCTATGAGTGGCCGCTCGTGCGGCTGCCGCGGGACGTGAAAAAGCGCCACACGTTCATAGCGCAGCTGCCTACCGAGCCATGGTTTGACTGGGTAGAGCGCCGCCGGCGCGTGTTCGACGAGCTGCGCCGCTTCTTCAAGTCAGAGGGGGTGCTCGGCGTCTTGTCGACCGATGATCGAGGGGACGGCGCGCTGGTATTCGCCGAGAGCACCGGCGCCTGGGACGAGTCGCAGACGCTGCCACCGGCCTCTGTAGTCCTGGGCCCTGAGGACTACGACCGCCTGGTGCACCTGGTCGACAAGAAGGTGGCGGTGCGGGTCCAGCTCGACCTCCAGGTCAGCATCTCCGAGCACGATCAGGACGGGGTGAACGTGGTCGCCGAGCTCCCCGGAGGCACGAAGAAGGACGAGGTGGTCATGCTGGGCGCGCACCTGGACTCGTGGACGGGCGGCACCGGCGCCACCGACAACGCCGTCGGCTGCGCCGTCATGCTCGAAGCCTTCCGCATCTTGAAGACGCTCGCGCTGCCGCTGGCGCGCACGGTCCGCCTGGCCCTTTGGGACGGCGAGGAGCAGGGCCTGTACGGCTCGCGCGGCTACGTAAGGCAGCACTTCGCCGATCCGGTGACCATGCAGCGGAAGCCCGAGCACGGCAAGCTCGCCGCCTACTTCAACCTCGATAACGGCTCGGGCAAGATCCGCGGAGTCTATCTTCAGGGCAACGACATGGTGCGGCCGATCTTTGAGCAGTGGCTGGCCCCGTTCAAGGACGAAGGCGCCACCAGCGTGACCATCCGCAACACCGGCGGCACCGATCACCTGTCGTTCGACGCCGTCGGGCTGCCCGGCTTTCAGTTCCTCCAGGACCCGCTCGACTACGGGTCGCGCACCCACCACTCCACGCTCGACGTGTCCGAGCATGCCCAGGTGAGCGATCTGGTGCAGGCTGCGGCCATCGTCGCCTGGTTTGTCTACAGCGCCGCCAACCGGCCCGAGATGCTGCCGCGCAAGCCCCTACCGCCTCCTCTGCCGCCGCAGACGAGGTAGGCGTAGGGATTCGCCGCAGCAGCTGCGCTCACCTGCAGGACCTGCTCGATGCGGGTGCGCGGCTCGCCGTCACGGCACGAATTGAACCCAAGCTCAGACGGAAGGGCCCTCATCGGCAACAGAGTATGCTCCGTCGCAGCAGCCGAAGTCGGCGTTCCGCAGTCACCGCGAAGTCGCTATAGCGCAAGCACTTTGGCGCCCCGTGGCGCCGGTAGACATTGATGTCGGCGCTCAGTGGCGCCGGTAGACATTGATATCGACGCCCACGCCTTCGCTGATGGTGTAGTAGGTGGCGGCATCCGGGCTGAAGCCGACCGCCTCTCCTTGCGGCTCGGCGGCCGCCGGGAGCGGACAGGGCTCGCGGCCCAGGGCCGCTCCGATCGACTCCCCTTTCAGGCGATTCCACAGAAAGATCCCCGAGTAGGCGCGGACGATGATGGCGTCACCCGCGGCCGATATGTCGGCGCCTGTCACCGCTGGGTGCTCGCGGTCGGGAAAGCTCAGCGCCAGGGGGGCATGCTGGCAGTCTCTTACCGGCGTCAGGACCACCGGCCCCAGGGGCGCGGCGATCGGCGGCGCGCGGAACACGTAGCTTGGACCGGCGAAGATATCCTTGGTAATCATCAGAAGCTCGCCGCTCTGCGGATCGACCAGGAGCGCCTCGCAGTCAAAGACCTTTCCCCCTTCGTAGGAAAGCTCAATCCGCTCGGCATCGGCCACGGTGAGCTGCTGGTCGGTCCGGGCAAGGTCCACCGTCGGCTCGGCGATGCGATAGATCTGGACGGTGGAGCGTCGCGGCTCCCGGTTGAAGTTGTTGCCGATGTCGCCCAGGTACAAAAAGTCGCCGCTGCGCCCGGGGGCCGGACCCAGCGCAAGATCCTCCCAGTCATCCGCGGTGACGCCGTCAAGGGTGTAGGTAGCCACCAGCCGCGGCGGCCCGACGGCATCGACTGCGACCGCAAACACGCGCGCGGTGTCGCCCGAGTCGTTGTGCAGCCACAGCAGGCTCGTGGTCGCGGTCGAGTTCTTGCGGCTGACCACGAGGCCGGAGATCTCATTGAGGGCCGAAGAAGGCAGCTTGCCGATGGCTGGCTGGCGGCTCCAGGCGGTGCAGCCAGTGCTCTGCGCCGGCACGATCGGAGGGCAGCCCGCCGGACTCAGATCGATGGCTGCGGCGTCGGGCCGCGGGCCAGGCGGCGCCGGCAAGCCAGCGGACGAGCACCCGCCAAGGAGCGTCCCGAACATCGACAATACCGCTGCCCAGGCAAGGCCCCAGCCGGGCAGCACCGGGGAATTGAGCTTCCGCAGCAGAGAGAAGTAAGCGCAGGCCGGGCGGAGCAACATGAGCGGACTTTACCCGATCGCCCCGCCCGTTTCTTACTTTCCTCGCTCTGCCTGACCCAGGCGCCCAGCGCTCAGCTTGAGCGGTGGCGGGATGAGCTCACAGGGCAGTCCGCCAGTCGGCGGGCGGGGCAGCTCAGAAGGTCGCTCCAGACAGCCGCCGCTCGCTCCCAGCTCGGCGCTGCCGGCAAGATCACCAGACTGAGCGGCGTCGGGACAACCACATATCAGAAGCAGCCCAGCAAGAGCCAGTAGGCGCGTCATGAGTCTCCCTCCGCCCGACCTAATACTTCACCCAGACTTCGTCGCCGGCATTGAGCGCTGTCAGCGCCGTCGCGCCCTGGGTACTGCTGATAAGGGCCGCGGTGTTCGCGTTGGCGCTGTAGGCCGCGGTGCCCTTCCAGACGATCTGCGCGTCCTTGAAGAACCCGCTCAGGTTGGAAACGGCGCTGGCAACCGTGTACTTGTTCCAGCCGGGCAGGCGCGCCGGGACCAGGCTCAGCGCAGCGGCTGGCTCGACGGTGCCGCCGTCGGGCATCGGCGTTGTGGGCAGTCCCACCCAGTCGACCGTGGTGAGCGTCCCGTCCGCCGCTCGGCAGGTCTGGTGGGCGGCAAAATACAGCGTGGTGAACGGCTGGTTGGGGGTCCGCAGGCGAATGACGAGCTTGTAGAAAGCGACGTCAGCATCCAGCGCCTCGCTCAGCGGCTTCTGCCAGCTGACCGCGGTGATCGTGCCGGCCAGGTCCTTGTCCACTGTCACCTTGCCAAAGTCGCTGCGCATGGGTCGCACGGCGGTGACGCCTGCCGGGATGTCAATGGTGACGCGGTAGGTATCGGCGCCAGCGCAGCCGTGGCCGACATTGAAGCTCACCTCATTTGTACCGTTGGCGACTGCCGGCCCAGAGCCGACCTCTATATGTGCCTCGGCCCGGGCGCTCCAAAAAACGCCGGCAGTCCCTAGTCCGGCGGCGACTAGGAGGGTCCCGATCGGTCTTTTCATCATCCTTCTCTCCTTGGCCTCAAGGTGGCCTTTAGACCTGCCAGCAGGGATGCTGTCTGGGAGGCTAAGTACCACGGCGACTCGACGAGCGGTCTGCGACAAAATGTCGCACCGGTGGCCGGAGCCTCGCGCTCGCGTCGGCCAGCCTCCAACTTATCACTGCGGAGGATCAGGTCTTGTGCGCTGCCTTGCAGACGTGCGCTCCTTTCGCTAGTATTGGGCAACTGCATGCACAAAAGGCCCCCATTCCGGGTACTCACTTCTTTCGCCCTCTTGTTGGGGGTAATGATCCACTGCGGGGCGCTGCTTACGGCCTGCGACGAACCGATGCCGAGCGCCGCCCCAGACGCGGGCTCGGCAAAAGACGGCTCGGCGGTGTTCCCCTGCATGGTGACCGCCCCGACTGCATGCCCCGATCCGGTGCCGCACTACCCGGACGTAGAGCCGATCATCAGGCAGCGCTGCGTCGTCTGTCACGCCGAAAACAGCGAGCGCTGGCCGCTGACCACCTACAAGCATGTGGCCGATTGGTACGACACGATTCGCGGTGACCTGCTGAGCTGCACGATGCCGCCGCCTGCAGCGGCGATTCCCATCACCCCCGAAGAACGCCTGGCGATCCTGACCTGGATTCGCTGCGGGTATCTAAAGTAGCGATTGGTGGACGATAGGGCTCTTGACTCACCGATGGAAAAGCTCTGCCCATCATCCGTGTCGCTGATCGCGGGGACGCCTCCCAGTGCGGCGCCACCGCACGGCGGCGTGCAGCCAGCCTGCCCTCAGGCGCTGGCAAGTGATCTTTCCCCAGGGAGCACAGAGCGATGAAAGTAACCCTTCTTGGACACGCCTCGGTCCTGGTCGAGATGCAGGGAGCCCGCTGCTTGATGGACCCGGTGTTCCAAGATCCTTTCGAGGATGGCGCGGTCGAGTCCTGCCCGAGCCGGGTCGTGCATGCAGAGAAGCTGCCTCCGATTGATGTTCTGATTATCTCCCACAGTCACCTCGACCACTTCGACATCCCATCGCTGGCTCGCCTGCCGCGCACCTGCGACGTCTTGTGTCCCAAAGACCAGGCAATCACCTATGCGCTGCAGCAGCTCGGCTTCACCAAGATCCGCGCGTCCGAGCCGATGACCCACCTGGTGTTCCCTGGCCATGAGCTTCTGACCACCCATTCGAATGTGTCCAACGTGGTGGAGTTCGGGGTTGTGTTCAAGGACGAGACCGGCACCTTCTGGAATCAGGTGGACACGGTAGTGGCCCCGCAGACCGTCCAGCTAACCCGACAGAAGTGTCCCCAGATCGACCTCCTGTTCGCGATGTATGCCAGCCAGAACTTCGGGTTCTTCGAGAGCAAGCCGGTCGGTTTTCCCGTCCAGATGCACCAGATGAACCTGCAGAACGTGGTCGCGATCGCGCCCGGCGTGGTCGTGCCTGGCTCGGCCGGGTTCTGCTTCCGCGGCCCCATGGCCTGGTGTAACTCCTTCCTCTTTCCCATCTCGCGTGAGCGCTTCGTGGCCGATCTGGCGCAGCTCGCCCCGGATATCAAGAGCTGCATCGCCAACCCCGGCGACGTCTTCGAGCTGGACCGGGGCACGGTCCGTCACCTGCCGGGTGCGTCGCCGGTGGCCAGCCTGCTGGCCGAGGACACCTCGCGCCTGCGGTTTGACCCCACGGCGGCGGTCCCGCCGCTGTCTGACCCAAACGCCGAGCACTACTCGGCCGAGCAGCTGAGGCAGGCCGCAGCGGTCTGCTTGCAGGGCCTCGGTGAGTTTGTCCTGGCGGCGTACCGCGCGGGCGACCCCGTGGTCGAGGAGTACCGCCGCCTGGGCGCAAGCTACGCCGTTGGCGTCGTATTCCCCGAGGGTCAAGAGCAGTGGTGGCGCATTAGGTTCAACAAGGAGTCCCCCCACATCGAAAGCGGCCCCGCCGCTGCGCTGGCTGATGCCGGACACCGGATCGCAGCGTCGGCGCTGGCGTCCTGGCTGGCGCACAAGAAGAGCTACTTCTACCTGCGCGCCTTTTCACGCAAGTTCACCACGCTCTACTCGCTCGCCAAGTCAGAGGGCCAGGTCTTGGTAGAGCCAGCGCCGGTGCAGGACCTGCTTGGGTACTATCTGCAGTGGAAAGCCAAGGGGGCGGAGCTGGCGCTCAAGCGGTGGCTGGACCTTCAGCTGCAGCCGTATGTGCAGCCCCCCGCGGAAGCCAGAGCCCCGGTTGCGCCCGCCAAGGCCGCCGTTTCCTGGCCTTACCGAAGATAAGCGGAGTGCCGCGCGGGCCCCAGTTCCTGCGAGGTGGGCAAGACATCCTACGGCGCGGCCGACGTGCCGGTCGCCGTCCACTTGGACGCCAGGCGCTGCCGACGCGGTGCTCCGGCTACGTCCTCTCCTGCCCCGGCGCGGGGGCAAGCCACGCCAGCAGGGCCCGCAGCTTGCCGGCCTCCACCGGCTTGGTCAGGTGGTGGTCAAAGCCCGCCGCCAGCGCCTGCCGTCGGTCGTCGTCGCTCCCCCAGCCGGTGAGAGCCACCAGGATCGCGCGACTCAGGTCCCGATCGGCGCGGAACCGCTTGGCGACCTCGTAGCCGCTCATGCCGGGCATGCCGATATCGCAGAACACGATCTCCGGCACAAAGGTGCGCGCCTTGGCCAGGGCATCGGGGCCGCTGTGGGCGATCCGCACCTCATGGCCGGAGAGCTCTAGCACCAGGGACAGGCTCTCGGCCCCGTCCACGTTGTCATCTATGACCAGGATGCGCCGGCCCTGCCGCGGACGCTCCTCCAGCGGTCCCGCGGGGGAAGGGTCGGCGAGGTTGGGGGCCGCGACGGCGCAGGCCAGCCGGAGGGTGAAGGTGCTCCCCAGGCCGGGGCCGGGGCTCTCCGCCTCGATGGTGCCGCCGTGCATCTCCACCAATCGCCGCGCCAGAGAGAGGCCGATGCCCAGGCCCCCCTGGGCCCGATCGATGGTGCGCTCAACCTGGGTGAACAGCTCGAACACCTTGGGCAGCATGTCGGCGGGAATGCCGGTGCCGTTATCCGCCACCCGGATGATGAGCTGCGTCCCGTGCTGCTCCGCCGAGAGCTCGATGCGGCCGCCCTTCTGGGTGTACTTGGCAGAGTTGTTGAGCAGGTTGCTCAACACCTGCGCCAGGCGGATCGGGTCGGCGTCGATAAGGACCCCCTCGGGCAGGCGCAGGCGCAGCTCGTGGGCCCCCTGCGCGATGAGGGGGCGGCTGGCCTCCACCGCCCGCTCCACCACGGCGTGCAGTGACACCCGCTCGCGGCGCAGCTCCAGCTTGCCGCTGCTGATGCGCGACACGTCCAGCAGATCGTCGATGAGCCGCACCATGTGCTCAAGCTGGCGCTCCATCATCTCCCGGGTCCGAGCCGCTACGGCGCTGCCGTCCGGCGCCAGGCGCAGCGCCTGGAGGCCGTTGCGCACAGGCGCCAGGGGGTTGCGCAGCTCGTGGGCCAGAGTGGCGAGGAACTCGTTCTTGCGGCGGTCGGCGTCGCGCAGCGCCTCCTCGGCGAGGCGCTCGACCGTGCGGTCCCGCGTCAGGCCCAGGACCGAGACCACCTCGCCGCCGGGGCCAAACTCCGGCACAAAGCGGCCGACAAAGTAGCGCGGCCCGCCCGGTGAGTCGAAGTGGAACTCCACGTCCCGCGGCTCGCGCTGGGCGAAGACCTCGCGCAGCGTGGCCTCCCACAGCGTGCAGAGGGCCTCGGGCATCCCCAGCTCGCGGTTGGTCTTGCCGAGAAACTCCTCCCGCCGCCGACCGGTCGCCCGCTCCACCGCGGCGTTTACGAACAGGTGTCGCAGGTCGCGGTCGAAGCGGGTGAGGATGTCCGGGGTGTTGTCCGTGAGAGTGCGCAGGTCCTCCTCCCGCAGGCGCAGGGCCTCCTCCCACCGGCGGCGCTCGCTGAGGTCGTAGAAATAGCAGACGACCCCGTAGCGCCCGTCGGGGAGGGGGACTCGCTCGATGCGCCAGTCGTAGGCCTCCACGGCGGGGATGTCGAGCCGCCGCTCGATCGTGCTCGGGGCGAGATAAGGCACTCCGGTGTCCAGGGTGTGGCGGAAGCGGCCGATGGCCTCGCTGGCGAAGGGCTCGGCCCAGATCGCCCGCAGCACCTCGGCGAAGTCCCGCTGGAGCAGGGGCTTGACGTTGCGGAACACCTGCTGCGCCCCCAGGCTCACCTCGGCCAGGCGGAAGTCGGCGTCGACAATGTAGACGCCAAAGGGGTTGTTCTGGATCAGATGATAGAAAGTGTCGTGGCTGCAGCGGAGCTGGTCTTCGGCCGCCCGCAGCGCCGCCGCCGCCCGCCTCTTTTCCGTGACCTCATCGCAGACGACATTGACGCCGACCACGGCCCCGCTGGCGTCGCGGAGGGGGTAGAAGTGCTCGACCCAGGCCCGCCGCTCGCCCGGCCGCGCCGGCGTCTCGCCCTCCAGCGACACATCGAGCAGCGGCTGGCCGCTCTCCAGCACCTGCCGGAGCAGGGGCTCGGCCTGGTCGGCGACCCCCGGCAAGAGCTCGCGGATGCTGCGGCCGATGTGTGCCTCCGGCGGCAGGCCATTGATCTCCGCCAGGCGGCGGTTGATGCGCAGCCAGCGCAGGTCGCTGTCGAGCACGCACAGGCCGATGGGGGCGTACTCGTAGATGGCCTCCAGCTCCGCGGCGAGGTGGGTGGTCGCTGGCGCTTGTAGCTGCGGATTAAGAGGGTCGGTCATGACGATACACCTCACCGGGCGCGGCCGGGCGGCTGCTAAGGGTGCTCACGGCAGATGAGAACTTCTATATACCATGAACGCGTCGCCGGCCGCCCTGGCTTCGGGGTGCAGGAGCACGCGCGTGGACCCGCCAGGAGCCCCAGGACATTTCCCCAGCTGGATCGTGTTAGTCTCTGCCCATCATGCAGTTTCGCTCGGTCTTCATGGCGGTCTTCATTGGTACGGCGCTGGTCGTCGCGGCGCTCCTTGTAAACTCCAGACGCCCGGGCCGCGAGCGCGAGCAGCCTTCGGCGGCGCTGGTCGCGGCGACCGGAAAGTGCGCCGAGTGCCACCGCAAGGCCACCCCGGCCGTGGTCGTCCAGTTCGAGCGCAGCCACCACGCGCAAAAGGGCGTCAACTGCCTGGAGTGCCACCAGCCGGCCGAGGGTCAGGAGGGGACAAGCCACAACGGCTTCACCATCGCCCGCCGCCTGACTGCCAAGAACTGCGCCCGCTGCCACGCCCATGAGTATGAGCAGTTCGCCCGCAGCCGCCACGCCGGCCCGTCGTGGGCCGCGGTAAACGGCGCCAAGGACTTCACCAAAGAGCAGCTCGAGCTCGGCGAGCGCTTCCACCCTGGCACGATCAGCCGGCCGCCGATGGCCATCGGCGCCGAAGAAGGAGCGGCCGCGGTGCTAAGCGGCTGCAACGCCTGCCACGCCGTGGGCCGGCCCAACGCCGACGGCTCCTTTGGGACCTGCACCAGCTGTCACGCACGCCACTCGACCTCGGTGGCGCTGGCGCGCGAGCCGTCGACCTGTGGTCAGTGCCATATGGGCCCGGATCATTCCCAGGTCGAGATCTACGGCGAGTCCAAGCACGGGGCCCTGTTCGCGGCGCAGCATGACAGCCTGAACCTCGGCGCCGACCCGGCGCGCCTCACCACGGCCGATATGTCGGTGCCGACCTGCGCGACCTGCCACCTGAGCGGCCTTGAGGGGGCCAAGGTCACGCACGATGTCACCGAGCGCCTGTCCTACTATTTGTTCGCCCCGGTCTCCGGCAAGCGACCCGGCTACGCGCGCGGCCAGATCGAGATGCAGGAGATCTGCGCCAAGTGCCACGCCAGCTCGCACATCAAGTCGTTCTACGCGCAGGCCGAGGCGGTCCTTCAGGCCACAAATGAGAAGGTCCGCGCGGCGACCGCCGTCATCGCCCAGCTGCGCGCCGAAGGGCGGCTGACCCCGAGGCTGTTTGATGAGCCGATCGAGTTCGCCGAGTTCGACCTGTGGCACTACTATGGCCGCACGGCCAAGCACGGCGCGTTCATGGGCGGGGCCGACTTTGTGCAGTGGCACGGCAACTACGAACTCCTGAAGACCCGGGTCGAGATAGACGAGCAGGCCAAGGCCCTGCGCGCCGCTGCCCCCGGCGCCGCGCTCGCGCCGCCGCCCAGCCCCGCGCCCGCGAAGACGCCGTGAAGCTCCAGCGCCTCACCCCCAAGTACGCCGTGGAGGCGTTCATCTGGTCGAACCTGGCCTTCCTGGGTGTCGACATCGCGCTCGCCCACGCCGAAAACCGCTACGCCCGCAGCGAGGAGTTTCTCCCCATCGGCTTCTCGGCACTCGCCGCGCTGCTGCTCGCTCCTGGTCTTGTCAGCGTGCGCTGGCGCGCCGCGACCCGTGGGCTGGCGCTGCTTATCGGCGCCTGCGCCATCCTCTTGGGCGTCGGCGGCATGCTCTACCACCTGCAGAGCGCGTTCTTCGCGCAGCAAGCGCTGGGCAACCTGGTCTACGCGGCGCCGTTCATCGCGCCCCTCGCCTACGTCGGGGTCGGGCTGCTCCTTGTGCTGTCGCGCATGCAGCGGGCAGAGGACCCGGAGTGGGCCAGCTGGGTGATCTTTGTCGCCCTGGGTGGGTTTGCCGGCAACTTCGGACTCTCGCTGCTCGACCACGCGCAGAACGGCTTCGCCCGTCGGGCGGAGTGGGTCTCGGTCGGCGCCGCCGCTTTCGGCGCGAGCTTCCTGCTTGTCGCCCTGCTGCGTCCCGGCGAGCGCGGCCTGCAGCGCGTTACCCTATGGGTGCTGGCGCTGCAGGCGCTCATCGGGATCAGCGGCTTGGTACTGCACCTGCTTGGCGATCTGGCCCGCCCCGGTCACTCCTTTGCAGAGCAGGTCATTCACGGCGCGCCGCCGTTCGCTCCTCTTTTGTTCTGCGATCTGGCGCTCCTGGGCGCCATCGGGCTCTGGGCCCGGCTGCGCGGCCAGCGAGCGACCGGATGAGCCGCAGCTGGCGCCTCCCGCGATAGACCTTGAGTATCGGCTCGGGAGTAGACGCATCCGGGACGCCAGCCCGCGGCTCCTTCCAGCAGCGCAAGCGCCAGGCAGCCAAGAAGCCCTGACCCCGCTGGCGCGATATTCCGGGAGGCGCTGCGAGCCGTGCCCGGCGACCCGACAGCGGGTCGCGGCAGAGCCGGGGGTGGCCGGCTCCGCCGGACTCCACTACGGGCGCGGCAGCGTCGGCGGGTCGGCGGTGTAGCCCGAGCCGTAGCCGCTGATGTAGCGGTAGGCGATCCAGCCGTAACCCGGCGCCTTGCTGTTGTTTACGCCGAAGTTGGTCGTCCCCCAGCTGTTCTTGAACAGATAGAAGCCCTTCTCCATCACCGGCTTGCCCATCGCATCGACCATCGGCTTGCCCATCGCGTCGACCTTCTGCACCTCCAGGTTGTCATCCCAGCCGACGAGCTGGACCGAGTGCCCAGCCGGCTGCTTGTAGCTCTCGGTGATGTCGGTCGCGTTGGGGTAAAGGACGTAGCCCTTGGCGAAGGACGCCGCGCTGACCGGCAGCGTGGAGCGGCGATGGTTCCAGGCTTGATAGAAGAAGTCGAAGCCGACGACGACGCCGACTTTTTTCTCGAAGATGACGTTCTTGATCGATGAATCCGAGACCCAGCGTCCGGCCGGCAGCTTGTACTTGGTCGCCGTACGTGCGGCGGCGGGAGGCTCGCCGTTGGTGTAGCACTTGGTCGGCCGCCCTTCTTCGCTGCCGGTGCAGGCCGGATCGTTGGCGGCGGTCCAGGGATACTCTTGATAGGGCCAGGCAGACTCGCTGGGGATTCCGTAGGTGCTGATGGTCTCCAGGTTGTAGTAATCCGACGACCCCTCCGTGTCGGAGAAGGCGCCGTCTTGCACCTTGACCGCCCACTGCAGATACTGCTCGGAGAAGTCGGGGTTGGCCATGCCCGCCTTCTTGTAGAGCATCTCCATAAGACCCGTGCTCGAGAAGATCGAGCAGACCCCGCGGTGGGACTGATTGCGCACCGGCGTCTGCAGAGAGTAGATATCAAACTTCGCCGGCAGCTTGACGCCGGCAGTGCCCTCAAACGGAATCAGGGCGTTGCCAGGAAAGCCCATCTTGACCTGATGCGGCTTGCCGAGCGGCGGATCGTTATCGATGATGAGGCTCGCGCCAGGCTCGGTGCCCAGCGGGCTCGGCCCGTCGGCCGGCTCCGGATTGCCGCAGCCGGCGAGCGCGCCCAACACGGATGCGAGCGCAGTGGCGCGCAGGCAGGCGGTGCGGAGGGTGAAGCGGGAACGGAAGGTTGTTTGCATGCAGAGCTCCTATTTTGCTGGTTGTTTCGCGCATTGGCGGGTCCCGCCAAGCCTGGAAACCCTAGCTTAGGGGTCTGACATCGCTGGAAAATTCCGGTCCGCACCTGCCTGCCGGCTGCCATGCGGCGCCGCTGGTGGCCCCGGCAAATCGTCCCGCGCGCCTCCCGCCGCGCTGGAGGGCAGCAGTCCCCGCCGGGAGATCTGCGCCGTCATCATCGGCAACAAAGTAGCTGCCCTCCGTCTCGTCGATGCGGCAAGCATCTAGATGGACGCGGATGTGTTGCGGGTGACTTCGGTAAAACTGTCACTGGTCACAAAGGGGGCTGCGCAGCTGTTGGTCGTCATGCGCATGGCACTGCGAGGCCTGCCGTAAGTCATGATAAGCTGCGGGGGGAGGCCCGACGATGTTCGATGATAAAATGGAAAATCCGCGAGCGGTCGGCAAGGGCTGCGCAGCGCTCCAGCCAGCTGCGGCGGCGCTGCAGGAGGATGAGGAGGCGCCAGCGCCTTCCGCTGGCGACAGCACGGATGCGGAGCCCGAGCTCAGCGGAGCGCAGTGGGTCAGCCGCTTTCCCTGCAGTGTCGATCTTGAAGCGCTGGCAAGTCCGTTCAGAGAGCGCGTCACCGCTTTTTACAACGCCCTTGTCGATGCGGGTGCGACGATATCGATCGGGGCCACCCTGCGGCCTGCGGAGCGCGCCTTCCTCATGCACTATGCCTTCCTTATCGCCACCGGCAAGCTCCTGCCCGAGGAGGTGCCGCCGCATCCGGTGATCAATATCATCTGGGTTCATGAGACGCTGGAGCAGTCGCGGCAAGCGGCCAAAGAGATGGTTGCCGCATATGAGATAGCCTACGCGCCCTCGCTGCACAGCAAGCATATTGATGGGCGTGCAGTCGATATGACTATCAGCTGGCTCGACGACCTGCACATCGTCGATGGCCAGGCAAGAGCTGTCGTCATCGCCGACCCACCGCGCAGCGGCGACAACAGAAAGCTCCAAGCGGTGGGGAGATCCTACGGCGTGTATAAGCTCCCGTCCGATCCCCCGCACTGGTCTGACGACGGGCACTAAGGGCGGTCGCCGGAGCTGCGGCGGCACAAAACGGACCGCGGCGGCGACGAAGCCGCCCTCATCGGCAAGAGTGACTGGGCTGTCGCGGCAGGAGGAGATGGCGTTCCGCGGTCGCCGTGCGGTCCCCGCGGATGCGTCGGAGGACTTGTCGCTACAGCTTGCCCTGGCCGGACATCAGCTGCAGCGTGTACGAGCTGCTGGACCCACCGCCGGACCTGACCACCGTCCGCGAGAGGGACTGGCCGGGACTTAGCACGCCTTCGGGCAGGAACATGCGGTAGTACGGCTGGCCGGTCTTGGTCGTCTCGGCGGCGTCGACGGTCACGCCCGCGGGCAGGCCGGTGACGATGATCAGCAGATGGGTGTCGATGACCGAGTTGCTCGTGTTGGTAATCAGCCACTCGTCCTGGTTCCCTGAAGACGAGGTGAGCTGGATGGTCGCCTGCGCATTTACCGCGAGGAACTCCAGCCCCTGGTCGCGCCGCGCGAGCGCATCGTTGTCGTCGATCGCCAGCCCGCTCGGCATCAGCCCATCGCGAGCCCCGAGCGCGGCCAGATCGGGCCGCGTCTTGGAGTACGTGAGGTCGTCAGCGCTCGGCTGCAGCAGCCTGAGGAACGACGGATCGTAGAGCCCATTTTCAAGGAAATCGGTCAGGTCGTCGATCTGAGCCGCGGTGAGCCCGAGGCCGGGCGGGGTGCCGTTGCCCCGCGGGCTAGTAAACCGGGAGTCGATCGTCGCCGCGGCGCCCGCCGTCGGGTCCTGCGGTACGCCGTCGTTGAAGTAGCTGACTACGTCACGGACTTTGGTGAACGAGCCGTTGTGGAAGAACGTCCGCGCGTCCTTGAGCTGACGCAGCGTCAAGCTGCGGAACTTGTAGACGTCGCTGGCGTTGCCGGTGATCTCGGCGCGGCCGGTGTCTTCCGCGTGGTAGGCGGTAGCGTGGTTGCGCGCCGCCGCATTGAGCGCCTGGACCGGGTGATCGCCGATGCCGACGTTGATGAAGTTCTCCTCGACATAGCGGCCGATCCCCGCGACATCGGGGTCGTTTGGCTGCTTGTTGAGCATCGGTCCGGCGTGGCAGCGGAAGCAGCCGGCGCCCCCAGCTTGCGCTTCGGTGAAAAACAGCTGAGCGCCGCGCAGCTGGCTGGAAGTCAAGGCGCTGTTGTCCCCCGCCAGGAACTTGTCAAACGGCGTATTCCGGGTGACCAGCGTCCGCAGGAACGTCGCCTGCGCCCGGAGCTCGGTCTCGTCGTTGATGAGCAGCTTCATGTCGTTCTTCGCCGCGGCCTGCGCGGCCTCGTCCGGGAAGGCCTCGGAGAACAGCTTCACGTAGGCCGGAATCTTCAGCATCTCCGCCGCCTGCGAGCCCAGCATGCGGTGCGCATCCAAGAGCAGGAGCGTCATATTCTCCCCTGCCGGATCATTGAGCGGGTTGAGGCCGCCGCTGGTGGTCTGCGGCTCCCCTCCCAGGCCGCCGAACAGGAGGCGGTTGTTGAAGGCGAAGCCGACCAGGGATGGCGACTGGCGCCCCACGCTATCCAGCTGATCGAGCCGCCCAGTCCTGAGCAGGGAGACGGTAGTGCCCGGGGCGGGTGGGTTGTTGTGGTAGAACAGAGCGGGTGTGGTGACGATCTGCTGACCGTTGACGGAGTAGATGTCGGTCAGGGTCGGCAGCGAATCGACCAGCGTATCGCCGGGAAAAAGGGGCTGGGCGCGCAGCTTGGTGAGGTTCGCCATGGGCCGCCGGCGGGGAAAGAAGTTCCCGCTGGCATCGGTGTAGCCGCGGCCCTCGCCACCGACGTTGAAGTTGAGCAGCTGGCCGGCCTTGCCAGCCGCCTCGCCGATATGGCACGAGCCGCAGGAGCCGGTCTGCCGCGTGGCGGCGACGATCGCCGGGACCGTGGGATCGGTGGCGGTCACGGTGCCGCCGAACGCCGTCCCCACGGGCAAGTTGAGGGGCTGCTCGGTGTTGAGGTTGATGCGCGCGGTCCGGATCGGATCGTGGAAGAGCAGCTTGCCGAGGTATGTCTTGGCACGCGTGGTCTTGTAACGGCCAGGACGCATCGGATCGTCGGGCGGCACCGGAATCGAGTCGTCGTCGGCGGGGACCATGAGGTTGCCAAGCCCACCGACCTGCTTACCGATGAAGGTGCGGATCGCCTGGGGGCCCTGGCTATCAGTGGGGGCGTCGCTGGAGTTGGCACAGCCGCCCAGCAGAACCAGCGCCAGGGCGCTTGGCAGCGCGTCTGCGCGCCGTCTCAGTAAACCATTCATTATCAAGGGCTCCTTATTTTTGGATGTTACATGAATAAGAGTCGTTGATGATGCCAAATGGTTACAAGAAAAGGTAGGACTCATAAAGGATCCCCAAGCTTGAGCGGCCCGAGCGGCGCTTGTCCGGATTCTAGACCTCGCCCGAGCTGCTTTTGGTGAAGACGAGCCGGTGGTGGTGCTGACCCTCGCTTGGCGCATGGCCCAGCCACAGCCCGAGGGCTCACGAAAAAGGGATGAAGGTCACATCACCTGTAGGAGTCAGCCCACGCCTTGCGCCTGGGCGCTTTTTCGGGCTCTGGCCCGCGGTAGCTTCTTCCGCTTGCGGTGCGCAGCCTCGGCCTCGCCAGGGCGGACGGGCTGGAGTAAGCCCTTGTGGCCCGCCCTGGAGGGCGGCGCTGCAGGCTGCTCCGGGCTGCCGCCGCGCGCTGGACCGTGGCTACTGCCCACAGCTGGCGCCTCTCCTTGGGGGCTAGCGGTCGGGCTGACCACCGCGCCGGGAATTATTTGCATAAAAGGGGTGCTGGCCCGCTGGCTCCCCCAGACCGCCGCTCCTATCGCGCCGAGCACTGCTACGGTCAAAAGCACCTGCCGCCAGGACGTATGGCGACTTGAGGACTGCCAGACCGACGCGCTCAGCGTCGAGGCGTGCTGGATCAGCTTCAGACTGTCGGACATCCTGGTCAGCGCCGAAGCCGGCGCCGGCTGCGCCGCGCTGCGGCTGTGAACCGACGGTGGCGCGAGCAGCGACTCCAGCTCGGCCGCGACCTCGCGCATGGCCGGACGCTGCCACTTTTCTTTTTGCAGCAGACTGTGGACCAGCGCCGCAACCGGCGCCGGCACCCAGGAGGCCCGGCTGGAAATGGGAGGCGGCTCTTCGTACAGGTGCTTGCCGACGATTTCAAGGAGCCCAGCCGCCGCGAAAGGCGGCTTTCCGGTGAGCATCGTATACAGCATGATTCCAAACGAGTAGACATCCGACTTGTCATCGACCAGCCCGGCCCCGCGACACTGCTCGGGGGACATATAGGCCGGCGTGCCGAGCAGGACATGGGTATTGGTCTTGAGCCGCGGCAAGTCCTTGGAGGTATCGAGCTTGGCGATCCCGAAGTCGAGCAGCTTGGTCCGCTCCCCGCCCTGCAGGTAGGGATCTGGGACTAACATCACGTTGTCGGGTTTCAGATCGCGGTGGACAATATTTTTGGCGTGCGCGGCGGCCAGAGCGTCTGCTACCTGGCGGCCCAGGCCGAGCACCTCGGCGACCGGCAGCGGCGTTCCCAGTCGGCGCAGCCGCGCCCCCAGCGTCTCGCCCGAGAGCAGCTCCATGACGATGTAGGCTGTGTTGTCGGGAAGCTGGCCGAAGTCAGAGATCTGGACAAGTCCCGGATGATCGACGCGGTTGACCGCCCGCGCCTCATTGAAGAGCCGCCGGGTAAGATCACGGCTGGCGGCGTACTGGGGGTGAAGGACTTTGAGGGCGACGCGCCGCTCGATGGTCTCGTGCACGGCCTCGTACACCGCTCCCATCCCTCCCTCACCCAGCTTGCGCACGATATGATACGGGCCGATAGTAGATCCAATCATGGGCTTGTCTCCCCGGGTCCAGCTGCTTCGGGCGACTCGCGAGTGAGCGGAGGCGCGTTGCCGCCGCTGCTTGCACCTTCCGCTTCTGCACGCAGTGAAGCTGCGCCACTGCCCAAGCCGCCTGCGACGGATGAAAAGCAGTTCCTGTGCCAGCCGATTTCTCTGGCGTCTTCCACAGCTGTGGCCTGGGCAGAGTGGGCAGAGTGGGCAAGCTGACGGATCGATGGCAGCAGCTGCGGCGGCGGCTGCTCGCGGCAGCGCGATGGCCGTGCCAAGACTGCAACGTTGTGTTGGGATGAGCGGCTGGCTGCGACGCGCGGCGGGTAGCTATCGCGGGCCGGGACTGCAGCTCTCGGCCAGGGCGCGCTCGGTCAGCCGTTTTAACATGCGCAAGGTGATCGTCCCGTTGACCCGGTAGCGGCCGACCACGAACGCAGGCACGTCGGTAACCTGCGCCGTAGTCGCATCTTTGAGATCTTGCTGGATGTGGGCGGCATGGGTGTGCTTGGCCAGGGCGCGCCGGAACTTCTGGCGATCAAGCCCCACACGTCGCGCGTAGCGCTCCAGGGCCGACGGTTTCTGGAAGCCCGGGTCGTCCTGGTGCTCGAACAGCTGCTTCTGCATCGCCACAAACCCCTGCTGGCCGCGCTGCTCCATGGCCTCCTGAACCGCCTCGGCGGCCAGCGCCGCATTGGGGCTGCTTACGTCGGGGTGATGGCGCCACAGCAGCTGCACCCTCTCTCCGTAGGCAGCCAGGAGTTCCTCCAGCATCGGCTGCAGGCGCGGGCAGAAGTAGCTCTCGAAGTCACAGAACTGGTATATGGGAACCACGCACTCGGCACCGCCGCCGCGGGTCGGGCTCATGTACTTGGGCGGCGCCAGCTCGACGATCTGCGCGGGAATCGCGGTCAGTCCCTCGCCCACCAGCGACTCATACAGAGCCTCGGGCGCCACCCCCTGGGCCAGCTTGGCGCGGGCGCGGGCCAGCTCGGTGTCGATGATCGCCTTGAGCTCGGCGAACGGCCGCAGACCGTTCACCCGCCGCCCGTTAATAAACAGAGTCGGAGTCGACCGGACATCCAGGCGGTCGGCTAGATCGATGTCGGCGTCCACCTGCTCGGCGAACTCCTTCTTGTCGATAGCGCTCATCGCCCCGTCGGGGTCCAGGCCGGCCCCCTGGGCGAGCTCGCGAAACAGCTCTGGCGAGAGACGGTCCTGCTCGGCAAACAGCCGATCGTGCACCTGCCAGAAGACAGATCCCCCTTTTTCTTTCAGCGCATAGCGGGCCAGCCACGAGGCCGGCTCGGCCAGGCGGTGCACCGCCAGCGGGCTCTCCTTCCAGACCACGCGGACCTCGTCGCCGTACGTCTCTGCTACATGCTGCAGCAGCTTCTCGGCGCTCTTGGAGCGCCGGCACTGATACTCGGCAAACTCGACGATGGTCACCAGCGCCTGCTTGGAGCCGCGGCTGGGGGAGCTGTCCACCGGAACGTGCCAGAGCAGCTTGGGATCGTCGAGATCGACGGTGCCCGATGGCTCCACGCGCGGGCTGGCCACGCTGGCTGGGCTGGTCTGGCTCTGGGTGACCACCGAGCTCGGGGACGGCTTGCCAGGGCCTGCCCAAAAGAGCCGTGAAAGGATGAGCAGGGTCGCGAGCCCGAAGGCGCCCGCGAGCAGCGCCGAGTAGCGGCGGCGCGGAAGCGCCTTGGCGGTCTGCAGCGCGGCGATGACGACGCCGCCGGAAGGGGGCTGGCTGGCCGGCGTCTCGACATTCCCCACCTGGCTGCGCGGCGCCAGCAGAGGTGTGACCTGCCCCACCGATTGCGTCGCGGAAGAGGTCTGGTCAAGCCCTGCAGTCGAGCCGACCAAGTCGACTGCGGCCTGCCCGCCCAGCGTATCGAGCGTGACCGGCGGCACGATCCAGGCCGCTCCCGCCGCCGCCGTCGAGTTGGCAGCGGACGCCAGAAGCCCCTCGGACAGCTGGTCGAGCGTGGCTGCGATCTCCGCCATGGTCGGCCGCGCGGCCGGGTCCTTGGCCAACATCTGATCGACCAGAGCGCCGATGCGGGGATCGAGCGCGGCATCGTGGGTCGCCAGTGACCGCGGCTGCTTGGCGATGTGCAGCACCGGCAGCTGCCACGGCTCGCCCTGGAACGGAACGGCACCGGCGATCATCTCGTACAGGATGACACCAAAGGAGTACACGTCGGCCTTGGCATCTACCTTGCCCACACCGCGGCACTGCTCGGGAGACATGTACAGCGGCGTTCCGATCACCGCATTGGTGGCGGTCTGCAGAACCGCCCCGCCCGGCGTCGTGGCCTGTTCCGGCAAGGCCGAGATCTTGGCGACTCCGAAGTCGAGAATCTTGGCCCGCTCCCCACCGGCGATATGCGGGTCGGCGACCAGCATGACGTTCTCCGGCTTCAGGTCCCGGTGAACAATCCCGTGCGCATGGGTCGCCGCCAGGGTCGAGGCGATCTGCTGGGCGATCCGGACTCCGCCCGGCCACCAGCGACCGCCGTGGCTTTTGAGGCGGGCGCGCAGCGTATCGCCATCCAGAAACTCCATGATCAGGTAGCCGGAGCCATCCTCCAGCTGGCCGAACTCATGGATGCTGATGAGGCCTGGGTGGCCGACGATGTTGACCGCGCGTGCTTCGTTCATCAAGCGCTGCACGGTCTCCGCATCCTGACAATACCGCGGATTTAATACCTTGATCGCCGTCGTCCGCGCGATCTGCTCGTTTACCGCCTTGTAGACAACACCCATCCCTCCCTTGCCTACCTGGCGGACGATTCTGTAGCCACTGATGATGGTACCGATCACGTGACCGCCTTCCCCGGAGTAGCCGCCGCTACACGGCCAGAGTCATCTGACCATAATCGCCGATAACCGACAAGGTTGTAGTGACAGGTACGCCCGCAGAGCCAGCCTCCATGATTGCACCTGGCCGTGGGCCTTAAGCGGAAGCTGGCCTGTGCAATAAGGAGTCTGCCAGGTCTGCGTCGGCTCGCGCTTGCCAGGTAGCGGTCCTGCACAGCGGTCGATGACCCGGAAGGGACTGTCGGCTGCGCAGAGCGATCAGCGCGGGCAGCGCATCGGGGTATTCACCAGCGCGGAATCAGAGCGCAGACCAGGCCGCGGCCCTGCCAAAAAGTCGCCAGGTTCGCTGGCCGCGCGGTTCCCGCTGGCCTATCTTTCATAGTTTCCAAGAGCTTCGGAGGCCGCGTGCTGGAGATCCACAAGTCCCTGACAGGGCGCGCTCCGCGAGCAAGGCGGTGGCGACCTCGCCGTGTCGTCGTCGCGGTGGTCCTCCTGAGCCTGCTCACCAGCGCGACCGTGCGTGCCCGCCCCGCCTACGAGCTCACCGTGCGCATCGATGTCGACCGGCGCAGCCTCACGGGGCAGGCGCGCATCCGCTTTGCCAATGACAGCGCCGGCCCGCTGACCCAGGTCCTTTTATGGCTCTACCCCGACCGCTTTGCCGTCCGCCCGGCCGCGCTCAACGACTACAATCGATACTGGATCTATCCCTACCGCTATAACCCGGCCAGCCTCACCGTGGACGCCGCGCGGCTCGCCGGCCAGCCGGTCGCCTTCACCCTGCAGGATCACTCCCAGGCCGGCCCGCGCACCCTCTTGCAGGTAACCCTCCCCCAGGCCCTGCCGCCCGGCGCGACTGCCGAGCTGGACCTCGACTACCGCCTCCACCTGCCGGACCGCTACGGCGCCTTTGGCTGCTTCCGCCATGCCTGCGTGCTGGGCGGGGGCTTTTACCCAATGCTGCCGCTGCTCGGCTCTGCCGGCTTTGACCTGAGCGCGCCGCCGGCCCGCGCCGATTTCACCCTGGCCTTGACCACGCCGGCGCGCAGCGACGTCATCGTCCAGGGCGACTTCCTGCCGCTCGGCGCCGGCGAGACGCGCCGCGCCGCGGTCGCCAATGCACGCGCCCTCACAGTGACCGTGCAGCGCCCGGCCTACCGCACCGAGTCGCTCACCCACCGCGGAGTGCGCGTCCTTTACCACGTCACCGGGCCGCTGCCGGTGCCCACTCCGCCGAGCTTTGTCGTGCCCTACTGGCCCGCCGACCGCCCCAGTCGCGTGCTGGCCACCGCCCGGGCGGCGCTCGACCTGTTGGCGGAGCTCGGCCTGCCGCTGCCGACCGGTCAGGTCTTCCACCTGCTTGAGGGTGCGCTGCGCACCGAGGTCGCCCTGGCGCTGCCCGGGGCGGTGCTGGTCTCGGACCGGATCTTCGACCTGTTCCCGCTCGGCTCCCTGCTGGCCGCGCATGAGAAAGCGCTCGCCCGCGCCTTCTTCACTGAATATGCGGAGCGCCTGCTGGCCGGCCGCGAGCGCCCCCACGACGAAGGCTGGGCGCCCGAGGTCGCCGCCAGCTTCCTGATGGACCGCTACGCCCGCCACGATGGCCAGGGCAGCGTCGGCAAGGATGTCGCCAAGGTGGGCTTTCTGCCCGAGGCCGACAAGATCCTCTACGCCCCGCAGGTGCCGTTTGCGACCACCTACTTCTACACGCTGGCCGATCCCGATCCGCTGCGCGACGGACTCACCCAGTTCAACAACGACTGGCCGCGCGGGCGCCTGCTGTATGCCAAGCTGCTCGACCTTCTGGGCGATAAGGCGCTGGAGCAGCTGGTGCGGCAGCAGCTGGCGGGCGTGCCGGTGCGCGATGCAGCGGAGGCGGTGTACGGCGGCCCGCTGGGGTGGTTCTTTGCGCAGTGGCTGGGCGCCTATCCCAAGGTGGACTACCGCATCCGCGACCTGCGCCGCAGCCGCCAGGGGGACCGCTACCAGGTGGAGCTCGTCGTCGACAAGCGCGGCCCGCAGCTGCCCATCGAGCCGGTCGAGGTGCAGGTGCGCGATGCCCGGGGTCAGACCCAGTCGCAGCTCTGGGACGGCCGCGGCGCCGAGCACCGCTACCGGTTCACCAGCGCCCGGCCGATCCGCCTCGTCCTGCTTGATCCCCGCGGCCGTCTCGTCGAGGACCTGCCGGGCAGCGGGGAAGATCTGAAGTTCGGCGAGCGCCTGCCGGCGCGCTGGAAGGCGCTGCTCGGCAACATCGAGGCCGCCTTCGGCGCCGGCAACGTCAACCTCGGCGTCGATATGAACCTGTCGCGGGTGCGCGACGTGCGCAACTCGCTGCGCCTGGGGGTCCTGCACAACCAGCTCAACACCTTCGCGGTGTCCGGCCAGTACACGCGCTGGTTTGGCCCCAAGATCACGCCGGCGCGCCTCGGGTGGAGCGTAAGCGCCGGCCTGCAAGCGGCGCGCGTGCCCAGCCTGGGCCAGACCGGCGGCGAGAACCTCCCCGGCGAGGCCCTGACCTTCAGCGCCAACCTGGGCTGGGACGATCGTCTGTACATCTGGGAGCCGCTGCGCGCCCGCACCCTGAACCTGGGGCTCAGCTACACGATGACCATCCTCGACAGCGCCGCCGTGTTCAGCCGCGGCAACGCCACCGCCGCCTGGGAGTCGATCGTCCCGCTGGCCGACGGCCACGGCCTGGCGCTGCTGCTCAGCGGCGCCGTCACCTTCGGCAACATCGCCACCGCCCAGCAGCTGGTCAGCACCGGCGGACCCGCGGCCTTGCGCGGCTTTGCGCTGGGCGACCTGCTCGGCCGGCTGAGCGTCATCGGCCGCGCCGAGTACCGCCACGTCTTTACCCGCGCCCTCAACGCCAACGTCATCTCCTCCTACTACCTGCGCGGGATCACCGGCGCGCTGTTCGCCGAGGCCGGACTTACCTCCGCATGCCAGTCCTATGCAGTCGACCACAAGAGCCCCGCTGCCGACGTGGGCTACACCCTGAACTTCATCGGCGAGTGGTTCGGGCTGTCCCCCAACCAGTTCGGAGTCGGCCTGGCCGTGCCGCTTGTGCGCCCGCAGCGCGACTGCTTCGGCATGGCCGCAGGGGCCGGAGGCTCGCCGGTGGTGTTTGTCCTTAACTTTGGTCCGCCATGGTGAGGGCGCGCGGCCCGGCTTGGCTGCTCTTCTCTCTGCTCGCTGGCAGTGGGGCCGGCGCCGAGCCGCTCTGCGCCGGCGATGGCAGCCCGTACGACTGGGTAAGCGGCCAGCCGGTCGTCGCGGCCGTCGCGGTCTCGACACTCCTTAACGCTCGCGTGCTGCCCTACCGCGGCGCCGACCTCGCCCTGCGCCGCGGCGATCCCGGGGACGCGGGCACGTCGCTGTCGCCGGGCACGGCGCGGGTGGCGGTGTGCGGGCGGCTGCAGCTGCGCCGCGGCGAGCTGCGCTACCACCTCGGCTACGCGCCCTATGACCTGCTGGAGTCCGCCCATGCAGACGCCGCGCCGTTTGGCCGCGTGCTGGCCGCCGAGGTCGGCTACCCGCTGTGGCGCTGGCTGGCCATCTACGGCGGCATCCGCAAGGTCGCCTTCTCGTTCGGCCACGACGAGCCCGAGCAGGCCCTGGCGCTGCCGCTGCGCCCCTACCTGTCAAGCTCCCTGGCGCCCGACCGCCGGCTGGGACTGACCATCGACAACAACTGGGGTCCGGTGCGCGTCCTCGCCGGCCTGTACGAGAGCGCCCGCACCTTCGCCGCCTACCCGCAGAGCCCCGTGCTCCTGACGGCGCGCGGCGCCCTGGAGCCCCTGGGCCCGGTGGGCCGCTCGATCTCGACTTTGGCCGACGATTCCTACTGGCGCCGGCGCGCCCGGGTGGCGTTCAACGTGTCGCTCCTTCTCGACTGGGCGCCGCGCAGCGACCTGCCGCTGGGGTTCGCCGTGGGGGGTGACCTTCCCTTCAAGTACGGACCCTTGGGCCTGGTGGTCGAGTATCTGTATGCGCGCAGCGCGCCCTTTGAAGACCCCACCATGCCGCCCGGGCTGCGCGCCGACCGCCAGGGCCTATGGACGCAGGCGGCGCTTTTGGTGTGGCGGCCGTACCTGGAGCTTTCGGGGCGCTACGAGTGGTTCGACGTGCCGAGCGACGAGCGACAGCGCTTCCACGCCCTGACCGCGGGCCTCACCGGCTACCTGTTCCAGGATCGAGTAAAGGTCCAGGCGGCGTACGGCCGCAAGCTCCACTACGGCGGTCCCGCGCTGCGCGATGACTATCTTTTGTTGCTGCTGCAGTTTGTCGAGTAGCGCTTGGTCCCAGCCGGACGAATTGCGCGAACCCGCGACCTGCCTTGGTTGTTATTGATACTCACCCAAGCCCAACCAAGGCCCGCGGAGGACCCGCACATGACCACCACTCGTCGCCAGTTCATCACCTCAACCACCGCGGCCGTCGCCGCCGGCGCGATCTTCACCGGGTCCCGGCCCGGGGCGCTGCACGCCGCCGGCGCGGCCAAGGCGAAAAAGCCGCTGCGCATCCTCATCCTCGGCGGCACCGGCTTCCTCGGTCCGGCCTGCACCGAGTCGGCGCTGGCCCGCGGCCACGCCGTCACCCACTTCAACAGCGGCCGCACCGAAGAGCGGCGCCGCGAGGCCGGTCGCCCCTCGGTGGTGCCCGCCGGGGTCGAGCAGCTGTACGGCAACCGCGATCCCAACAAGACCGCCGCCGATCGCAAGGCCGACAGCAAGCCCGGTGGCGTCCCGGCCACCCCGCCGCTCCCGGGTCCGAGCGCCGCGCCGGCCGCCAAAGATCCGACCAGTCCCAAGGGTCTATCGCAGCTGGTCGGCAAGAAGTGGGACGCCGTCATCGACACGAGCGGCTTCTTCCCGCGCCTGGTCAAGGCCTCGGCCGAGCTGCTGGCCCCAAGCGTCCGCCAGTATGTATTTATCTCCAGCATCTCGGTCTACAAGGACACGAGCGTCCCTAACTACGATGAGAGCGCGGCGCTCGCCACCCTCAGCGACCCGACCGTCGAGGACTTCGGCAAGGACTTTGCCAACTACGGCGGCGGCAAGGCGCTGTGCGAGAAGGCGGCCGAGGCGGCGATGCCCGGCCGCGTGACCAATGTCCGCGCCGGCTTCATCGTCGGCCCCCGCGACACCTCGGGCCGCTTCATCTACTGGCCGCTGCGCGCCTCGCTGGGCGGCACCATGATCGTGCCCGGCCGGCCGGCCGATCCCATCCAGATCATCGACGTCCGCGACCTCGCCGACTGGATCGTCCACTGCATCGAGGACAACATCGTCGGCGCCTTCAACGCCACCGGCCCCGCCAAGGAGCTGCCCATGAAGGCCTTCGTCGAAGGGGTGCGCCAGGGTGTCGGGGCCAAGCCGACGCTCACCTGGGTCGATGACACGTTCCTCAAGGAGCAGAAGATCGGCGAGGAGCAGTTCCCGCTGTACGCGCCGCCAAGCGGCGAGACCGCCGGCTTCCACCGCTGCAACATAAGCCGCGCCCTGGGAAAGGGCCTCAAGTTCCGGCCGCTGCCGGACACCGCCAAGGTGACCCTGGACTGGTATAAGACGCTGCCGCCGGACCTGCAGGCGCGCGTGGCGCCGCAGTTTGTAAAGCCGGCAAACCCGAGCGAAGAAGGGTGGCTGGACAAGGAGAAAAAGCTCCTCGCGCTGTGGAGCGCGCGGCGGCCGGGGGAGGCGGCGCCCAAGGGGGCAGGCGGGCCGAAATAATCCTCGGCTTGCTCGCCGGTTCTTTGCTAATCTGGGGTAACATGCAGGCAGGCTTAACTCCCGAGATAGGACAGTGTGCCCCGGACTTCGTACTGCCGGACAGCACCGGCACCGATCGCCGCCTGAGCGAGCTCGTGGCGCCCGGTCCGCTGGTGCTGATCTTCTTCCGCGGCCACTGGTGACCCTTCTGCCTCCGCCAGTTGGCGGAGTACCGCGATCAAGACTTCGCCGCCGTCGGCGCGCGCATCGTCGCCCTGTCTGTCGACGCCCCAGAGCGCGCCGCGGCGATGCGCGCCCAGCACAAGCTGCAGTTCCCCGTGCTGTCTGATCAGAGTCGCCAGGTCATCACCGCCTGGGGTCTGCTCAACGCGCAAGAGAAGGGGGGCATCGCCTATCCAGCGGTGTTCATCCTCGATCGCGAGCGCACCGTACGCTACCGCTCACTTGACCGCACCGCCGCCCGCGTCAGCACCGATGCAGTGCTGGCCTTCCTGCGCGCTGGCATGCAGGGTAGCACGGCGCAGCCCCAGCGGCGCTGGATCCGACCCGGACTGCGGACGTTCGCCACGGCCATGCTGAGCGCGCTGCGCCACGGCATCCGCGTTCCGAAAAAGTAGCGACCGCCTCGCCTCTCTGCCGCGGGAGGCAGCGGTCCTTCCTGTAGATAAAGACGCTCCCTGCAGCCGGCGCTCACAATTAATTGTTGAGTCCGGCTGATGCGCTAGTTCCTAGCGCCCGCTCGCCGAGCCTCGCTGCAGTCGCTGGGAGCGGCGCGCGAGGTCTGTTTCCCACCTTCCGCGACTCCCTCCGCAGCCGACCTCTACAATAGTCCCTTGCGCTTGTCCTTGACAGGAAAGAAGCGCAGTGCGACACCGCAAGTTCGTCGATTCACTCGGATCGACGGACAAATTCCGCCCAAGGTCAGACCCTTTCTTCGTCGTCGCGGAGAACCGGAGGAGCCATGCGCAGCACCCGCTATCTTGCCCGCAGGACCGCCGGACTCTTGGCTACCGCTGGAGAGCGGGCTTCTACCGGACATGGGAACCATCTCGAGGACTAGGAGCGGGTGCATGAAGCGCAGGGGTTTACCCAGAGCCACTCTGGCAAGCTGGTCTTGTCTGCTCGTAGTCGCTGCCAGCTTGAGCTGCGCCAGCGTCGAGCCCACGGCGCCCGAGGCCGCCCCGGATCTCGCCATGACCCCCTGGCTGCCCGACATGTCCGGCGGCGGCTGCGGCCTGGTGACCTGCAAGTCGGCCGGCGCCAGCTGCGGCCTGATCGGGGATGGCTGCGGCGGCGTCATCGACTGCGGCGGCTGCACCGCGCCGGCAATCTGTGGCGGCGGCGGCAAGTACTTTGAGTGCGGCGGCGGCTCGGACTGTAAGCCCCTCACGCTGGCGCAGGCATGCGCCGCCTACGGCGCCACTTGCGGCATGGCGGCGGACGGCTGCGGCGGCACCGTCGACTGCGGCAAGTGCACCGCCCCCCAGACCTGCGGCGGCGGCGGCAAGCCGTTCCAGTGCGGCGCCGGCGCCGGCACCTGCACGCCGCTCACCTGCGCCATGCTGGGCGCCAGCTGCGGGCCGATGGGCGACGGCTGCGGCGGCACCCTCAACTGCGGCACCTGCACCGCGCCGCAGACCTGCGGCGGCGGCGGCACGCACTTCAAGTGCGGCGGCACCGCGGGCTGCGTGCCGGCGACCGCGGCCGCCGCGTGCAGCGCCATCGGCGCCAGCTGCGGCATGGCGCCCGACGGCTGCGGCGGCACCGTAGACTGCGGCAAGTGCACCGCGCCGCAGACCTGCGGCGGCGGCGGCGTGCGCTTTCAGTGCGGCTCCAGCGGCGCCGCCTGCACCAAGCTCACCTGCGCCGCCGCCGGCGCCACCTGCGGCACCATCGGCGACGGCTGCGGCGGCACCGTCAGCTGCGGCAGCTGCACCGCCCCCGAGACCTGCGGCGGCGGCGGCGTCGCCAGCCGCTGCGGCACCCCGGTCTGCACGCCGCGCACCTGCGCCGAGGCCGGCGCCACCTGCGGCATGATCGGCGACGGCTGCGGCGGCACCGTCAGCTGCGGCAGCTGCACCGCCCCCGAGACCTGCGGCGGCGGCGGCAAGGCCTTCACCTGCGGCAGCGGCGGCGGGACCTGCACCCCGATTACCTGCGCCATGGCCGGCGCCACCTGCGGCACAGTGGGCAATGGCTGCGGCGGCACCATCCTGTGCGGCTTCTGCCTCACCCCGCAGACCTGCGGCGGCGGCGGCGTGCCCGGCAAGTGCGGCTCGGGAACTTGCACCCCGCGCACCTGCGCCGCCGCCGGCGCCAACTGTGGCTTCGTCGGTGACGGCTGCGGCGGCATCATCAACTACTGGGGCGGCACCGGCACCGGCTGCGGGGTGTGCACCGCGCCGGCGATCTGCGGCGGCAGCGGCGTCCCCAACAACTGCGGCGCGACGATCCCCGACATGGGCGGCTGCACCGGCCTGTGCCTGCACCAGACCCAGTGCGACGCCGGCACCACCACCCTGGAGGGCACGGTCACGGCGCCCGGCCATGACGACACCGCGGCCTGGGGCACGCCCGACCCGATCTCGGGCGCGCTGGTCTACGTGCCAAACGGTCCGGTGGCGCCCTTCCCTGCCAGCGTGTCCTGTGATCGCTGCGACGCCAGCGTCACCGGCAACCCGCTGGTCTCGGTGACCACCGGGGTCGATGGCAAGTTCTCGCTCACCGACGTGCCGTGCGGGGTCGATGTGCCGGTGGTCATCCAGCTTGGTCGCTGGCGGCGGCAGATTACCGTCCCGGCGGTCAAGTGCTGCGCGACCACCACGCTCAGCAACACCCAGACCCACCTGCCGCGCAAGCGCACCGCGACCGATAACATCCCGGCCATCGCCGTGGTCACCGGCAGCGCCGACCCGATGGAGTGCGTGCTGCCCAAGATCGGCATCGACCCCTCCGAGTTCACCGATCCAGGTGGCAGCGGTCGGGTGAACTTCTACCAGGCAAGCTCGGTCGGCGCCGGCGCCGTGCTCAGCGGCTCGACGCCGAGCGACACGTCCCTGTGGAGCAGCCTGGCGACGATGAAGAAGTACGACCTCATCATCATCGACTGCGAGGGCGCGGCCTACGACAAGTCTTCCTACTACAGTAACCTCCTTGCCTATACCGCCGCCGGCGGCCGCATCTACACAAGCCACTACGGCTTTGCGTTCCTGCACGGCCAGAATCAGACCGCGCCGCCGGCACTCAACACCGCCTGGAATGCCACCGCGACGTGGCAGGTGAATCCGCCGACCTCGCCGCCGGATCAGACCGCGTTCATCGACACCACCTTTCCCAAAGGGGCGCTGTTCGCCCGCTGGCTGCAGCTGGTCTCGGGCGGGACGCTGGGAGAGATCCCGGTGACTACCGTCCGCCACGACTTCACCGCCGTGGTCTCGCCGTCACAGCAGTGGATGTACGGCAAGGATCCAAGCCTGTTCCCGATGCACTACACGTTCAATACGCCCGCGGGCGCGGCGCCGGCCAGCCAGTGCGGCCGCGTCATGTACAGCGACTTCCATGTCAGCACCGGCGCCACCGGCACCGGCACCTTCCCCGCCGAGTGCAGCCTGGGCACCGGTGTCAAGCTCACGCCGCAGGAGAAGGTCCTGGAGTACATGCTGTTCGACCTCACCTCGTGCGTCCGGCCGGACGTGCCGAGCTGCGCGCCCAAGAGCTGCGCCGATCTCGGCTACTCGTGCGGCATGCAGGGCGACGGCTGCGGCAACGTCATCAACTGCGGCACCTGCACCGCGCCCAAGACCTGCGGCGGCGGCGGCACTCCCGGGGTGTGCGGCGGGCCGACCTGCGCGCCGCTTACCTGCGCCAAGCTTGGCTACAAGTGCGGCGCCGCGGGCGATGGCTGCGGCGGGCTCTTGTTCTGCGGGCTGTGCGCGCCGCCCAACAGCTGCGGCGGCGGCGGCGTCCCCGGGGTCTGCGGCAACTCCTGCGTACCTGGGACCTGCGCCTCGCTCAACCTGCACTGCGGCAAGACCGATGACGGCTGCGGCGGCATGCTGAGCTGCGGCACCTGCCCCGCCGGCCAGACCTGCGGCGGCGGCGGCACCCCCGGCCAGTGCGGCAGCCCGGGCTGCACCCCCAAGACCTGCGCCATGCTCGGCTACAACTGCGGCACCCAGGGCGACGGCTGCGGCGGCACCCTCAGCTGCGGCAGCTGCGCCGCGCCCGAGTCGTGCGGCGGCGGCGGCAAGCCGGGAGTGTGCGGCGCGCCGACCTGCACGCCCACCACCTGCGCCACGCTCAAGCTGCAGTGCGGACTCAGCGACGACGGCTGCGGCGGCACCCTCAACTGCGGCAGCTGCCCCGCCGGCCAGACCTGCGGTGGCGGCGGCATGCCCGGCATGTGCGGGGCGCCGTTCTGCACGCCCACCACCTGCGCCAAGCTGGGCTATAACTGCGGGGCGGCCGGCGACGGCTGCGGCGGCGTCATCGGCTGCGGCACCTGCACGCCTCCCGAGATCTGCGGCGGCGCCGGCAAGCCCGGGGTCTGCGGCAGTGGCCTGTGTACGCCGGCGACCTGCGCCTCGCTCAAGCTGCAGTGCGGTCGCAGCGACGACGGCTGCGGCGGCATGCTGAGCTGCGGCACCTGCCCCACCGGCCAGACCTGCGGCGGCGGCGGCACCCCCGGCGTGTGCGGCGGACCGACCTGCACCCCGCGCACCTGCGCCGCGGTCGGTGCCGAGTGCGGCATCATCGGCGACGGCTGCGGGCGCATCCTCAACTGCGGCAGCTGCCGCCCCGGCTGGACCTGCGGCACCGGCGGCACCGCCAACAAGTGCGGCACCGTCGGCTAGTCCGACTCCTTAAACCACGAACAACGCGAAGTGGGCTGATCTAGCGGACGGTGACGCTGCCCGGCATCATCCGTCCGTGAATGGCGCAGCCGTAGCTGTACGTGCCGGCGGCTGGGAAGACATACTCGAAGACTCCCTGGCTCATGATCGGGCTGGCCGGGAAGTTCATGTCCCAGGGATACACTCCGTGCTTGCCGGCGGCCTGAAACGTCCACCGGACCTTGCCGCAGACCGGCACCGTGACCGCCTGCGGCTGGTACTGATCATCGACCACCGTCACGTTGGCGGCCGGAGCGCCGTTGGTCGGGCACTGGCCTCTCAGGTCGGCCGCGGGCACCGCCATGTTGTCGCCGGAGCCGTTACAAGCCACCGCCCCCAGGACGCACAGGATAAGCAAGCGCATGGTATCCCCCAAAATAAAATAACGGCGATGACTCTATCACAAACAGGCTCGGCGATGAAGCCGCCGGGGGTGGCGAGCGGCTCAGAAGTCGCCGACCGGCTTGCGGAAGGCCAGCACGACATAGGAAGTGGTCACCGCGTTGCCGAGCTGGTCGAGGGTGAAGTTGCCGTCCAGGGCGTAGCTTGTGCGGATGCCGCCGTTTGGCCCCTGCGCCGCCTGTAGCTTCTCGTCGACTCCTAGCGGCAGCGGCTTGCCGAGCACGCGAGCGCAGAGCTTGAGCAGCGCGACCTTGTAGGTCGTATAGGCGTGATCATTTACCGCCGCCTGATCGTAGATCCCCTTGCCATCCCACTTCCCAAGCAGGCTCTGCCACAGGGTATCGGTCGCCATGTTGCGGTTGCGGAGGTTGAGGATCTGCAGCGCGATGAGGTCGGCCGCGCCCTTGCCCGGACCGCTGGTCGCGAAGTTTGCCGCCGAGCTCGTGCTGCAGATGCCAAAGTTGCAGTCGTCGCCGAGCCAGCTGTCGCTTGGGTGATCGCGGTGGCCGACCTTGCCGCTCGGACAGCTGGATCCGGAGCCGCCGCAGCTGGCGGCGGGTCGCGACAGCTTCTCGGGCGTCCGGTTGCAGGCGCTATTCGGGACCAGCGGTATCTGCGCCCCTTTGGTCGTCACCGGATCGATGTGATGGTTGAGCATCGCGTCGTGCTCGGCGACGTCGCTGCAGCCGCAGATCTTGTACGAGCGCAGGGCCCCGAGGATGGCATCGCGGCGGGTCAGGTTGGGGGTCGGCAGGTACTCATAGGCCCGCGCCGCCAGGGCGTTGTCGTCGGTCGTATAGTAGGTGTCGGCCGCGGGGTACTCGCGCAGCAGCGCCAGGTTGGCGTTATAAAGCGAGTCGAGGTAGGCGGCGACCCGGCCCCAGTCGGGCTCGATCGCCGGCGCCAGATCGACGGCCGCCGCCGTCAGGTCAAAGCGCGTCTCGCCCAGGTCCTGCGCGCCGACGGGCGGTCGACCGGCGGGGGCCCCGCCCGAGCTGCAGCCGATTCCTCCGATGATAATAAGCAGAGCGATGCTTCGCATGGATTGCCTCTCGGTTCGCGACTGCGGCGCAGCATAGCCCAGATTGCCGGGCGAAGTGAAAGAGCCCGATCCGCCTTGCCGGCGACCGCCCGCCCATCCGCACCGAGGTCTAAAGCCGAGTCAAGGCCGAGAGAGAAATCAGAGTCTGCCGTATGCGACGACCGCGAGGCGAGCCAGGCGCTGGCGAAGGTCGAGCCTTGCCGACCCCAGTAGGACTGCCTGGCTCGTCGTCGCGGCCGCCGCCGCGCGGCCAGCGCTATCGCCGCTTGGTCTTGGCCGCCTGGAGCTGCGCCGAGAGCTCCCTGACCTGCTGCTGGAGCGCGGCGAGCTGCTTTTCCTGCATCCTGAGCGCGGCCACGGCCATGCTGGTGTAGCCGTACAGATCGACCATGTCGTGCTCCGAGTCGATGCTGACGCTCGGCTCGTGGTCTTCGATGATGAAGCCAAGGCGCGTCGGGCCCCCGGTCTTGTACTTGTAGGTCGCCAGCTTCACTTTGGACAGCTCACCGGCGTACTTCTCAAGGCCGGCTTCGTCCAGGTAGTGGATGTCAGTCTTGTACTTCTGCCGCGAGATCGGACAGCCGCCGGTCCCCATCTTCGGGTCGCTGGTGGCGCAGATATAAAGCGCATTGCACGAGTCCATCGGGTCGCACCGGGTGCCCGCTGTGGCGCAGGTGGCGCCGGTGGTCTCGGTCGTACACCGCGGGACCCCTGCCGGGGGGGTATAGCCGCGACAGACCGGATCGCCGCAGGTTGTATACCACTGCAGCGGAGCCGGGGGCGGAGCGCCGCCGCACGAGGTCATCGTGCACGCCAGGGCCAGCGCCGCGCCGAGAGTTAGCTTGCTCGACCAACAGGCATGTATCCAACGCTGAATCATAGACATCAGGTCCTCCTTGGGGGTGTCACCGAGTTTATCCTGACGCCGACTGGCCGGCGTGAGGACGAGCGACAATTTCGCCGCGCGCTGTTGGCTCGCTGCTCCATTGTTCCGCAAGCGTCCGCCAGGCTGAAGCTCAGCAGATCGGCGACGAAGAGACTGGGGCCGCCCTCATCGGCAAGACTGTCTGCCGGCAGAAGGACACCCGCTCAGCATCGGGAGCTTGCGGGATGAAGGAGCCGCGGAACAGACCTGGATCAGTAGCGAGCCCGCGTCCCGCCTTCTCCCGGGACGCAACAGCAGGCGCCGCGGACCGCGCGAGCCGCGATGGCGGCGCTGCAGCCCTCAGGGCTTGTTCTCCACGCACACCAGGGTCGTCCGTCCCGGGATCGTCAGCTTGCCGCTGCCATCGCCGCACTGCGCCGCCCGCACCACCGGATCCGCGGAGAGCTTCTGCACCGGGTGCAGGGTCAGGGTGCCTTTGAGCTCATCGCTCTGGAACACGAGGTCGGCCTTGTTGGCGTTGACCAGCACCACGATCCGCCGACGGTCGGGATCCAGGTCGGCCTCGCCGGCGAGCTTGTTCGAGATGCTCATCGCAATAAGCCCCGGCTGCTGCTTGTCACCCACGTTGAAGAACTTCACGCGCTTGCTGATGTCGTCCGCGCTGCGCAGCCGGAACAGCGGCGAGCTGCGCCGGATCTGCAGCAGCTCGCGGAAGTGCATGGCGCTGCTCAGGATGTGGTCTCGGGTCGGCGTCAGCTCGGGCGCCGCCAGGCGCGGCTGCCACAGCGGCCACTTATCCTTGTTCTTGGCCGCCGGCGGCAGGCCGACGCCCCAGTTGTTGGTCGCATAGGAGAGATCCAGCCGGTTGAACCAGTCGCCCGACTTGTAGCTGTCGCCGTCGCCCGACTTGGATCGCAGCAGGTCCTCGCCGGCCAGGAAGAAGGGCACCCCCTGCCCCAGCGCCACCAGGCTCAGCGCCAGGTTCTGCATGCGCACCCGCTCGGCCAGCGTCGCCGACTCGGGCAGCCGCCCCGGCGTCTTGAACGGCGCCTTGGCCTGGATGTAGTCCCAGAACGTGTGGTTGTCGTGGGCCGAGAAGTAGTTGATGGTCTCTTGCGGATCGGCGGTATAGCCCGCGCCTGGCGCGCCGCGATACTTGACCTCGGCGCCCCTTACCGACTTGCCGTCTGCGCCGACAAAGACATAGTCGCGCAGGTTGCCGGCCAGCCCAAGGAGGATGTCGTCGCCGAGCTCGGCCAGCTTGCGAAGGCGCCCGGCGGGGTCGGTCGGGGTCTCCTCGTTGGCCGGACTCTGGTTGTAGTCATCCGCCAGCCCCGTGGCAAAGCCTTGATCGGCGAGCCCCGAGAACGGCCCGCCGCCGCGAATCGAGTCGCGAATGCGGTCATTGAACGAGCCGATTCCCGACCCATAAGTATGTCCCTGATGGAACGCCTGCTCGGGCAGGATGTCCAGCAGCGAGCCAAACTGCCAGGCCTCGCCGTACAGGTAGATCTTCTTGCCGTCCACGCCGTCCTGGGCCGGCGTCAGCGCCGCCAGCGCGTCGCGCACATGCTGCAGGTTGGCGGTCGTGTGGTGCCCCATGAAGTCAAAGCGGAAGCCATCGACCTTGTACTGCTTGGCCCACAGCCGCAGCGAGTCGATCATCAGCTTCTCCATCATCGCGTGCTCGCTGGCGGTGTCGGCGCAGCAGGAGCTGTTCTGGATCCCTCCCGCCGAGTCCAGGCGATAATAGTAGTCCGGCACGACCCGATCGAGCACCGAGGTCGGATCGTCCTGGCCGGCGCTGTGGGTGTGGTTGTACACCACGTCCATCACCACCCGCAGGCCGATCTGGGCCAGGCTCTGGACCATCTTGCGCACTTCCAGGATTCGCGCGCTGCCGTTTGCATCCATCGCGTAGCTGCCCTCGGGCGCGCTGTAGTGGAATGGGTCATACCCCCAGTCAAACCCGTCCTTGCCCATCACCCGCGCCAGCGCCGCCTGCTGCTCCTCCGAGTCGCGGGCCGCCCCGGCGGGTATCTGCGGCACCGCCTGCTGGCTGCGATCTTCCTCCACCGTCGTGAAGTCGGCCAGCGGCATCAGGTGCAGGTGACTCAGCCCCGCCTGCGCGAGCTTCGACAGGTGCACCATGCCATCGGCGGCCAGGTCGGTAAACGCCAGGTAGGTGCCGCGATGGGCGGCGGGCACCGTCGCGTCGTTGATGCTGAAGTCGCGCACATGCAGCTCGTAAAGGACGATGTCCTCGAAGGCCTGCAGCTCGGGCTTGTTCAGGCCGTCCCAGCCGGCCGGCTTGAGAGCGGGGTCGTTCAAGTCGACCAGCTGGCTGCGCGTGCTGTTGATGGCCAGGCTGGTCGAGTACGGGTCGGTCACGAGGTTTTTCACAAACGCTCCCTTGCTGCGCGCGAACAC
Source organism: Polyangia bacterium (assembly GCA_044222245.1). Lineage (GTDB taxonomy): Bacteria > Myxococcota_A > Polyangia > Palsa-1104 > JAEUJZ01 > CALFML01. The sequence continues at coordinate 54,541 of JBGANQ010000017.1, forward strand.
CTCGACCTCGTACAGATAGAACTTGTTCTTCCAGGTCGGCGCCCCCTTGACCGACCACACCCCTTTGTCGCCGCGGCTCAGGTCTACCGTCTGCGCCGGCACCGCCACCGTGGCCGCATCGTAGATAAGGAGCTTCACCGCCCGCGCCGTCGGCGCCCACAGCTTCACTGTCGGCACCCCGGAGCCGTCGAAGGTCACGCCCAGATCGTCGCCGCTATAGGCGGCCAGCTCGTCGATGACGCCGAAGGTCTGCAGCGACGTCGCCGCCCGCACGCTGCCATCGGCGGACTTGACCACCAGCACCAGCTGCTCGCGCAAGAGCTCTGGCAGCTGCCCCGCAAGGTCCGGCAGCGCGAGCTTCACATACTTGCCCAGGTAGGGAAACGCCGCGGCCAGCTTGGCATCGCCGGCCAGCGGTCCGGCGTAGCCGAGCGCGATAGGCTGGCCGCCCTGGATCGCCCCGTCCTGGGCGACAATCGCGCCCTCCGGATCGTGATACAGGAAGTAGGAAAACTCCGCCGCCTCGCCCATGGTCTTCCAGGCGATCGCCCGCGAGGAAAGAAAGTAGGCGTGCGCCTTGGCCAGGGTGATTCCCTCTTTGAACTCCATCTCTTTTAGCAGCGACACCGTCACGGTCGGGTTTTCCGGATCGCGGGCGTTGAGCTTGAAGCAGTAAAGCCCGTCGCGCTGCAGCTTCAGCGACACATTGGCGCCGCCGCTGTGCAGCGTCGTCGGCACCCCGAGGACCGCCAGGTTGGCGTCCTTGCCGCCGAAGTTGAGCGCCGAAGACCAGTCCTTGTCGGCGATCTTGAACTCGTCCATGTCCTTTGGCAGGAGCACGCCGAGCGTCAAGACCTTGTTCCCAGTCGCGCCAAAGGCGAACCTGGGGTCGGCGGCCCAGCTGTTCATCGTCCCGCGCAGGTACAGCTGCCGGGCGTAGGGCGAGCTGGGGTTTTCCGTCGGCTCATCCGCGGTGCACAGGGCCGACGGCGGGACGTCCATCGGGGGCCCCTGCGGGTCCGGGCTGGGCGCGCAGGCCGACAGACAGCTCGCAGCCAGCAGCAGGGCGCAGGAGATTGGCGGGACAAGCCTGGGGCATGACATGGGAACCTCGGCGGGGACGATGGGAGGTTTTCTGGACGCGATGGCGCCTTATAACACGGCCGCGAGCGCCGCGGACGGGCCGCCGGCCGCGCGACCCGGCAAGCCGCCGAGGTTCCGCAGCGAGGTCACAGCGTCCCGAGGACCTGACAGCGCGGCGGAACGACATCGCCGACGGCTGTGTGGGCAGCGCCCTCATCGGCAAGAACGGACAAGCCGTCTCCACAGCTGCCGGCGCCATTCCGCAGCAAGACCGTCGCGTGCCGAGGGAAGCTGGCGTATACTGCGGACGCTTCCCAACCCAGCTAGCGTGGAGTCACCATGAGCAAGCAGCGCGCAGTACAGACCATCGGTTTGATTGGCAGCGGCAACATCGGCAGCACGGTCGCCAGGCTGGCCGTCGCGGCAGGCTATGACGTAGTGCTCAGCAACTCGCGCGGACCGGAGACGCTTGCCGCCCTGGTGAGCGAGCTCGGGCCGCGGGCGCGCGCGGCGACGCCGGCCGAGGCAGCGGCGGCCGGCGAGCTGGTCGTGGTCACGGTTCCCCTGCGCGCCTACCGCAGCGTGCCGGTCGAGCCGCTCGCCGGCAAGGTGGTCATCGACACCAACAACTACTACCCCGAGCGCGACGGCCGCATCGCCGAGCTTGACAGCGGCGCCGCGACGGTGAGCGGCCTGCTGCAGCAGCACCTGGGCAGCGCCCGGGTCGTCAAGGCGTTCAACAACATCTACTTCAAGCACCTGGCGTCGCTCGGACGACCCGCGGGAGCCGCCGACCGCAGCGCCCTGGCGATCGCCGGCGACGATGCCGCGGCCAAGGCCGTGGTGACTGCATTCCTCGACGCCATCGGCTATGACACCGTGGACGCCGGCGGCCTGGCCGAGAGCTGGCGCTTCGAGCGCGACATGCCCGCCTACGGCCTGATTTATTTCAGCAAGATGCCGGCCCCCGGCGAGCCGTGGCCCGACGGCGCGCCCACCGCGGCGAGCAAGGTGCAGGCGGCCCTGGCCGCGGGCCAGCGCCCGGCCGCCGCCACCTGATCCATTCCTCTGCGCGACCCCGGAAGGACTGACGGCGCCAGGCAGGCGCCGCGCCCGAACGCAGTTCCCTAGTACGGAGTAATGGTCAAGGTCCCGACCGCGGCGCCGGCGGACAGTCCGGCGGCGGCGCCGACCATGTATAGCTCGTGATACATCGGGTCGCCCGAGCCCACCCCTTTTTTCACCAGCTTGGTGATGTTGACGCTCTCCTCGCCAGCGGTGGCACCACGGTTGTCGCCGCGGTAGTCACCGCCGAAGGCATCGCGCACGCGCAGACCGAGGATGAGCCCGAAGCCCCACTCCGAGCCGCCGCCGACCTGCGCCCCGAAAGTGACGCTCTTGAGGAGCAATGTCACGTCACGTCCGTCGCCGAGCAGCGCCGCCAGCCCCTTGCCCTTTTTGACCTTGACCAGGAACCCTCCCTCGCCCAGCTGATAGGCGAACACGCCGTTGATGGTCGCCCCGCCGGCAAACGCCGCGACCTTGCCGCTCTGGAAGGCGGCGCGCAGGCGACCCAGGCTCACCTCCTCGCGCTCGGCCGGCATGCCGAGCGCAGCCGCCAGGCGGCGCGCGGTGGCCTCCAGCTCCTCATACGAGCGGGCCGGGGTAGCACCGACCGCCGGCGGGGGCGCTGCGGCGCCGCCCGGAGGGCTCGGGTTGGCGGCACGCTGGGCCCAGGCGATCGTCGGTGAAGTGGTCACCGCGGCGGCCACCAGGGTTAAAGGCATGACGAGCTTTGCGATGCGAGAGGGCTGTTTCATCATACACGGACTATACTCATAGGGTCGGCCCGCCGGCAAACATGCGCCCCCCCAACTCCGCCAGCTCCCTCCAGCTCGACCTTCCCGCGCGCCAGCAGTGGGAGGGCAACCATGGCTACTGCGGCGAGGTCTCACTCATCTGCGCGGGGCTTTACTACGGACAGTACGTCTCGCAGTATGACGCGCGCGCCATCGCCTGCGCGGGCCTGGATCAGACCCTGGAGGCCAGTCAGCTGCTGCTCGGTGTAAACGACGCCGACGCGGCCGCGCGGATGCGGCTTGACCATCGCCCCTGGGACGCATCGAGCGGCGGGAGCGCAAAGGACTTCCTGGCCTGGATCCAGCAGCAGCTCGGCCGCCGGCATCCGGTCGCCATCGGCGTGTTTATGAACCAGCGACTCTTCTATGGCGCCACCGAGCCGCTGGCCGGGGACTCCGAATACGATCACATCGTCCCGGTGGTCGGCATCGGCACCACGGCGCCGCAGGCGACCGCCTATCCTCCCCCGGAAGACACGCTGATCTTCAGCGATAACGGACTGTGGGCTCCGGACGGCGCGCCGCCGCCCTATCTGTTTGAGTACCGCTTCACGACCTTGCCGGCGAGCCGGAGCGCCGCCAACGCGCGCTCCGCGGTCTACTCCCTCAACGAGTCGCTCAACTATGGGCTGGCCATCACCGGCGTGGCCGACGCGGACGGCGATACCCTGCCAGTGCGGGTGCGCACCGACCTGCAGGCCGAGCCGCCGATCGCCGATGGCTCGGCGCAGCGGCCGCCGGCAGTGCCGCTGCAGCTGACCGTGACGGTCTCGGGTCTGCAGCCGGGGGTTGACTACCGCCTATACCGCTACGACCGTCTCGCCGCCGTGCCCGACCGCCGCTTCAACGCCGCCGCCAGCAGCGCCGCGCGCACCTGGGACCTACGCCTCAGCACCGGGACGAGCTATGTCGTGCGCGAGACCCTCCGCTCCGACGAGATCGCCGTATATCGCGCCGTGCGCGCCGCCGCGCCCTAAGGTCGTGAACCGCCAGCGCTGTTTAGGGCGCGCCGCGACTGGCCAAGCCGCGCTGGCGCAGCTAGACTGTCTCCCCGCAGCAAAGCACCCTCGCAAACTGGAGCTCACATGAAAGTCATCGGGGCTGGATTTGGCCGCACCGGAACAACCTCGCTCAAGGTGGCGCTCGCCGACCTGGGCCTTGGGCCTTGCTATCACATGAAAGAGCTTATCGCCAACCCGCAGCACGCCCACTTCTGGACGGCGGCGCTCGATGGCGCACAGGTCGACTGGAAGGCGTTCTTCGCTGACTACCAGTCGACCGTCGACTGGCCCGGGTGTCACTTCTACCGTCAGCTCATGGCCGAGTACCCCGATGCCAAGGTCCTGCTGAGCGTGCGCGACCCCGAGGCCTGGTATGAGAGCTGTCGCAACACGATCTTCAAGATCACCCAGGTCTTTCCGGTCGCCCTGGCTCGCAAGCTGATGCCCTGGCTGCCCTTCGCGGCGCCCGGCCGCATCGCCAGCCGAATGATCTGGCAGCAGACCTTCGACAACCGGTTTGCCGACAAGGCCTATGCGCTGGAGGTCTTCCACCGTCACATCGAAGAGGTCAAGCAGTACGTAAAGCCCGAGCGGCTGCTCGTGTTCGACGTCAAGGAAGGCTGGGAGCCGCTGTGCCGCTTCCTCGAGGTCCCGGTGCCCAAGGACAAGCCCTTCCCGCGCCTGAACGATACGCAGGAGTTCCAGCAGAATATCAAGCGGGTGCAGATTATGAGCTCGGCCGCGCTGGGGCTTGGGGCAGTGGGCACCATCGCGCTGCTGCGCTGGCTCGGGCGTCGCTAGCGCCGCGGCGGCGCGGCCGCAAGACCGGCGCCGTCTCGCCAGTGGCCAAAGCAGGCGTTGCTCGCGAGCTCACCAGCTTAGCTCACGCGGCTCCGCCTTGGCCGGGTTACTCTCGATGCGCGCGACCTTGCCATCGGAAAAGTAGATCACTCGGTCCGCCATGCGGGCGATCGCCACGTTGTGCGTGATGATGACTGTCGTCGTCTGCAGATCACGATTGATCGCCTGCAGCGCCTCGAGCACCAGCACTCCGGTCTGAAAGTCCAGCGCACCGGTCGGTTCGTCGCAGAGCAGGAGATCGGGACGCTTGGCAACGGCGCGGGCGATGGCCACTCGCTGCTGCTCGCCGCCCGACAGCTGCGCCGGGAAGTGATCGAGCCGCTCGGCTAGACCAACCCGCTGCAGCGCTTCTTCGGCGGTCATCGGATCTTCGGCGATATCGGTCACAAGCTGCACGTTCTCCCGCGCGGTCAGGCTCGGAATGAGGTTGTAGAACTGGAAGACAAAGCCTACATGTTCCCGGCGGTAGCGGGTTAGGGCCGCCTCGCTGGCGGCACCCAGATCATGATCGCGATACATCACGGTGCCTGCCGTCGGAGTATCCAGACCGCCAAGGATGTTGAGCAGCGTCGACTTGCCGCTGCCTGAGGGACCGAGCAGCACGACCAGCTCGCCCTGATAGAACTCCAGGTCCACGCCGCGCAGCGCTTGCACCGATACCTCGCCCATCTGATAGAGCTTGGTGAGGCCGCGGGCCAGCAGCACGGCGCCGGAGCTGCTGGCGACTGCGGGCTCCCCCTGGCTCACTGCGCTACCACCTTGACGCCATCGGTGATGCGGTCGCTCGGGTGGACGATGACCCGCTGGCCGGCGGACAGCCCGCGCACCACCGCAGCCTCGCGGGCGGTGCGCTCGCCGACCTCAACCGGCGTGAGGCGAGCCACGCCGTCATCGACGCGAAACAGCGCCCAGCCCGCCCCTTGGCGAAACAGCGCGCTCGTCGGCACCTTGAGCACCGTTCCGGCCCACACCACGATGTGCGCCTCCACCCGGTAGCCATCGCCTAGCGCCGCCCAGTGCGCTTGCGGCGACAGCAGATCGATGAGCAGATTGACCCGCTGCTCTTCGACGCCGAGCGCGCTCACCTGCGTGAACGCCGAGGGCTCGATTCGCCGCACCCGCCCCTCCAGCAGCGGCCCGCCCCAGCCGTCGAGCTCCACCTGAGCCCCAGGCCGAATGCGCGCCGCATCGCTGGTCAGGATATCGACAGCGACTTCCAGGGCCAGCGGGTCGCCGAGCTCGATGAGCTGCGCTCCGGGCTGCACCACTCCCTCGCTCTTGTGCCAGACCTTGAGGACGCGCCCGGTGATGGGCGAGGGGACATCCAGCTGGGCCGTGCCCGCACGCGCGCCCGGCAGTCGATCGACCGCCGCCCGCGCCATGGCAACCTCGAAGTCGGCGACTCGGCCAGCGAAGCGCTGGGAGGTATACTCCTGATTGGCGCGGCGCTGGTTGGTCTCTGCCTGATCTAGCTGTTGTTGAGTGCTGGCGTCGCGGGCAAAGAGCTGCCGGGCACGCTCCGCTTCCGTGTTGGAGAACTCGGCGATGCCCTTTGCGTGCTCAATCTGAGTCCGCGACTGCCGCTGCGCCGCCACGACCTGCGCCAGTCGCGCGAAGGCGGTCGCCCGAGCCCGCGCATCGAGCAGCGCGGGTGCCACCGGGGCAATGCGGGCCAGCACCTCGCCCTGCTTGACGCTGTCGCCGGCATCGAGCTCGATGCGCGCCAGGCTGCCCGCCAGGGGGGCGGAGACTACGTAACGATCTTTTATCCGCGCCTTCCCATCTTCGTCCACAGTGACGCGCAGCGGCCCGCTCTGCGCGACTGCGACCTCGACAGGGATCCGCCGCGGCAGCCAGGCGATGACGATCCCTGCCACGACTGCGGCGGCGAGCAGGCTGTACGCCACCCGCCTGAGGACTCTGCCCACGGCGCGGCGGCGGGCCTGCTTGGATCGAGCGGGAGTACTGACGCTGGTCAGGCTCTTTTCCACTTTACTCCCTCGTCTTTAGTACGGCAATGAGGTCCAGATGATCCAGGCGGCGCCGCACCAGCAAAGCGCTACCCAGCGCGGCCAGCAGCGTCACCGCGGCTGCGAATGCATAGCTGCGCGGCGTCAGCTCCACCGGCAGCCGGTACGTCTCCGGGTCGACCATCGACGACAATAGCTGAACCAAGCGGCGCCCGAGCCACAGCCCGATGGGCAGCGCCGCCAGCACCTGGACCAGCTGTTCGCCGATGAGAACGGACGAGATCTCGCCGCGCGTGAAGCCGAGCACTCGCAAGCTGGCCAGGTCCCGGCCGCGCAGAGACAGCGCGACCCGGGCATTATTGTAAACGACCCCCACGGTAATCGTTCCAGCGAACAGGGCGATGATGGCGGCCATGGTCAGGATCATGTTGCCGCTCTGCTGGCGGAACCTCTCGATGAGCGCCGAGCGGCGGCTGACCTCCAGGATGCTCGGCTGCTGCTTGAGCCGCGCTTCAGTCGCCGCGCGCTGATTCGGGTCGAGCCTGAGCATGGCCATCGAGACGTGCGGCGACTCGCCGAGCCAGCGACCGAGCGGCTCCATGGCCATATGGCCTTGCAGACCGAACGGCTCGCTTATCAGCTTGACGATGAGCAGCTGCTTGTGCTCACGCGCTCCCTCCTGCAGCTCGACATCAATGCGGTCCCCGACCTGTACTCCCAGCACGCGGGCGAGCATGTCGGTCAGCACGACTCCCTCAGGCGGCAGCGCCACCGGTTGACCCTTGGCATCGCGCAGTCGACGCATCTCGATGTCATCTGGATAGCCCCAGATCACGCCGTCGCGATAACGCCAGCCGGCGCGAAAGCGCACTGGTACAAGGCGCAGACCCTCAGCGGCCAAGACACCGGGAAGGTGGCCAAGCTCGCGCACCGCTCGCGCCGGCCGCGGCGAGACGAAGCTGACCGCTGCGTCTTCGCGCATGCGCTGCTGGAACTGCGAGTAGAACAGCGTCTCAATGCCGTCGTAATACCAGCCGCCGACGACCGACAGAGCGGTTGCTGCAGCCACCGCCAGCGAAGACAGCAGGGTCCGCAGGGGCCGCCGCTCCAGCTCTCGGATCACCATGTGCGCCGCCGGCCCGAGGAGTCGGGACAGGCGCAGGCGGTCAGCGAGCGAGCGCCGGTAGCGCGCCGGCGACGGCGGCCGCATCGCCTCGGCCGGCGGCAGCTGTACTGCCCGCCGCACCGAGCCAAAAGCTCCCACCGTAGCGGCGACGAAGCTTATGGCAACGGCGACCAGCGCATCGCGCGCATCAAAGCGGAAGCGGAGGTCCGGCAGCTTGAAGTAGCGCATATAAAGGTGAACCAGCTCGTCCCCCAGCCAGGCGCCGAGCAGCAGCCCTGCGGCGGCGCCAAGACCCATGACAAAAAGGACCAGCTCGAGAAAGTGCACGCCAACCTGGCCATCGGAGTAGCCGAGCGCCTTCAGGGTGGCAATCTCGGGCTGCTGCAGAAAGACAAGTCGCGACAGCACCAGGTTCACCAGCAGCGCCGCCACCGCCAGGAAGATCACCGGCAGGAGAGTCGCCATACTGGACAGCTGCATCAGCTCACTATCGAGCATGCGATTGGACGGCTGCTTATCTCGCCCATAGGCTCCAAGGCCCCCCCACGGCTGCAGCTGCCGGTCGACATCAGCAATGACTGCGGCTTGCGAGATCCCGGGCCGCAAAGTAAGCGACAGGTTGTTGAAGGCGCCGCTCAGCTGGAAGGCCGCGGCCAGGGCCTCATGCCCCATCCAGACCACCGGGAAGCGCTCCGGATCGGGCGACATCGCTCCCGCAGCGATGGCCATGATGTACTCGGGCGAGGTCGCGATCCCGACGATCAGCAGCCGCCGCAGCTTGCCATTGAGGACGACTGGTAGATGGTCTCCGGCGCGGAGGTGGTGCGCCTCGGCGAAGGCCTGCAGAAGGACGGCTTCGTCCGCGTGGTCGGAATCAGGACGCCGGCCATCACGCAGGTGGAGGCGGTTCAGGGTGCCGGCTTCGTCTCCGCCATGGAGGCCTGGCAGCGATACGGCGGCGCCGCGCAGCGGCTCTGGCATGCCCTCAAGCGGCACCATCATCGGCTTGACGATTCGCGACTCGGCGCGGGCCACCCCGGGCAGCGCTTCGATGCGGGCACGAACCTCATCCGGTGCTCGTTCCAGGCTTGCGAACACGTCGGCAAAACGCTGCAGCTCGTAAAAGCGGCTGCGCGCGTAGGCGATGGATGCGAAGCTACCGCGCATCGCAACAAAGCTGGAGATGCCACAGGCGACGACCAGGGCGATGGTCACGATCTGGCCCATCAGCCGTCCGAGATCGCGAAGCAGCTTGCGATGGAGCGCAGTGAGCATCGGCATTTCTCCACCACTGGCCCAGCACAGCATATGCCAAGCGTGGGATGCGCCGCTCGGCCACCTGAAGGTCACTAGCTGCGCGCAAAGATTGCATATCGGCAGCCTTGCGAAGCAAACCTTGCGCTCTCTTCGCGCGCTGCCAAACCGCGCGAGCCGAGCACTCCGAGCCGGCGGATACCGTCGAGCTTGCGGCCGTAGACCAGCTATGCGGATCTTGCGGAAGGCGGCTATTCCGCCAGTGTTCCGCCAGGCTGAAGCCAGGCAAATCGCCGCCGAGATATTCGAGCCGGCATCATCGGCAAGAGCGTCCGCTCGCGCCGCGGCCGTCGCCGATAGCGCTCCTCACCGGGCTCTGGGAGCGGCTGCGGAACGGCTGGTATCGCCGGCGATGACGAGCGGCCAGGCTGCCGGTGGCAGCTGCGCCGCCGCGCCACCGTGGCCGCGGGCGGCCGGTCGCGTTGACGCGCCTCAGGCCGTAGACTACGGTTCTAATATGGCAGACCCGGGGCTCGGTCTCGACGATCCGCCGCGCGGGCCCGGCCCAGCGCCGCCGCTGGCCCCGCTCTCCGGTCGCGGTGTTGGCCGCAGTGACGCCGCGGTCGCCGGGCCGCGGCTGCTCGAGCTCAAGGCCCGGCCGCTGCGCCACGATGCGAGCGGGATGCTGGGCCAGCTGCTGATATTGATGGCCGTGATCCTCTGCCCGCTGCTGATCGCGCCGTGGCTGTGGTACCGGCGCGAGCGCTTCCGGCTCAATCGCTGTCGCGTGCGGGTCCAAGGTGCAGCGCTGCTCGTATATCATCGCCAGCGGCTGCTGCTGGCCCTCGATCTGCGCTATGCCAGCCGGCACCTGACCGGCGGCGGGGATCTGGTGCTGAGCGAGGAGGCCGCCCACTACCTGGCCCTCGGCGTCGACCCCCCCGAGCATGGCCCGCCCGACGCCGCCGCGCCTGCCGAGCAGCGCGAGCACGACGGCCGGCCGAGCACGCCGGTGCCGAGCACCTTGCCGGCGAGGCCCGAGCGCGCCGGTGCCAGGCCGCCGCTGCGCAGCTGGCGCGCGGTGCGACTGGCGCAGGCGGATCTGCTCTGTCTGCGCGCCGCCGTGTCAGCGGTGCCGGTGCGGCCGCTGCCAGAGGCAGCGGAGGTGTGGTCGCTCCTGCAGGCGCTCGGCTCGGTGGGAGCCACCGGCCGGCGCGTCGAGGCGCAGCTGGCGCAGCTCGTCCAGGCAGATCTGGGTCAGCCGCGACCAAGCAGCCTCCTCACGATGCTCCACGAGCGGGCGCAGGAAGATGGTCCCGCCGCCGCCGCCGCGCGCCGCGTCCTGGGCGCCCGGGCCCTGGGGCCCCACGCCGCTGGCTGACCGCCGGATCGAGGAGCGCGGCAGCGCGCGCCTGCCATCGTCTTGACAGGCTGTGGCAGAGCGTAGCGAGCGGCCCGAGCTCGCCTGCCGCGCGACGACGCCGCGCGACGCGGTGTTCCACGCTTGAGCCGCAGCCCCCGGGATGCGATGCTGGGCGGCATGAGCCTACCGCCCTTCCACTTGGCATTTCCGGTGACGGACCTGGAGGCAACCCGGACCTTCTTCTGCGAGCTGCTCGACTGCCGCGTGGGTCGACAGAGCGAGGCCTGGATCGACTTTGACTTCTTTGGCCACCAGATCACTGCGCACCGGATCGCCCCTGGCGACTCCGTCGCCGTCACGCCCGCCGGCGCCAACCCGGTGGACGGCAAGCAGGTCCCGGTGCCGCACTTTGGCGCCGTGCTGCCGTGGGAGAAGTGGCACGCGATGGCCGACCGCCTGACGCGCGCCGGGGTGGCGTTCGTCATCGCGCCGCACATCCGCTTCCCGGGTCAGATCGGTGAGCAGGCGACCATGTTCTTCCGCGACCCCAGCGGCAATCCCATCGAGCTCAAGTCGTTCAAGGACCCCGAGCGTCTGTTCGCGCACTGAGTCTTGCTGCCCGCGCCCAGCGCTTCCCTGCCCGGGTGCTGCGTCCCGAGGGCGGCACGCCGCTGCGGAACGACTGCGCCGCTCGCCCCATCGGGCCCGTCGTTGTCGGCAATAGTGAACCCGCCGCGCCGGGGGCGGCAGCGGCGTTCCGCGGGGCGGCGAAGTGCGGCCGATTCGGCACCGGCGCGACGAGACACCGGAAGCGACTCACCAGCGGGAGACGCGCTTAGGAAGGGCGCCGCTGCTTGGGTCGGAACTGGTCCGGATCGATACTGAAGCGCTTGAGCCAGCGAAAGATCTGCGGCGGCTTCTTGCCCAGCCGGCGACCTACAGCGGCGACGTTGCCCTCCGCTTCCCTGAGCTCGGCGATGAGCTGAGCCTGCAGCGCCGCCTCGCCGAGCGAGGTCTCACCGGCCACCTCGGCCGGCGGCGCGGATGGGGCAGTAGACTCCTCATCGCTCGGCGCGCGCTTGCCAAGGTGCAGCGGCTCGATCGGGCCATCGCCGGCGAGCGCGCAGGCCGAGCTCAGGCACTGCTCCAGCTCGCGGATGTTCAGCGGCCAGTCGTCCAGAAACAGGATGGAAGCCGCCTCCTTGCTGAGCGCGTTGGTACGCCCGTGCTTCTGCAGGATGTGGGCGATGATGATCCCCAGGTCCTCGCGCCGCTTGCGCAGCGGCGGCATCACCAGCTCAAAGGCATTCAGTCGCGCGTACAGATCGGCCCGGAACCGCTCGCCTTTGATCATCTGTTGGAGGTCGCGGTGGGTCGCGGAGACCAATCGGAAGTCGACCGGCAGGTCCTTGGTGCTGCCAAGCGGCCGCACCGTCTTGGTCTGCAGCGTGCGCAGAAGCGCCGCCTGAGCCAGCGGCGGCAGGTCGCCGATCTCGTCGAGGAACAGCGTGCCGGAAGCGGCGCTGCGCACAAGACCCGGCTTGTCCGTAGTGGCTCCGGTGAAGGCTCCTTTTTGGTGACCAAAGAGCTCACTTTGCAGCAAGCTCTCCGCAAAGGCGGCGCAGTTTACCGCCACCAGCGGGTGGTCGCGGCGCGGTGAGCGGCGATGGACCGCCTGGGCGATCAGCTCCTTGCCGCTGCCCGTCTCCCCCCGGATCAGCACGGCGCTGTCGCCGGCGGCAATCTGGCTCAGATCGCGGAACGCCTGCGCCAGGCTGGGGAGCAAGGTAGAAAGCCCCGGCTCCGCCGGATCCGGGACCACCGACTGCAGGAGCTGGGTCTGCTCGGTCGTGCGCAGGCCAGAGCGGAAGCGCAGCAGGGTGTGACCGATGCCCAGGTAGTCGCCATCCTGCAGCACGGTTGGCGAGTCAATCAGCTTGCCGTTGACCCAGGTGCCGTTGCGCGAGCCAGCATCCGAGAGGACAAAGCTCTGGCCCGCGCGCTCTAGCTGCGCGTGCCGGGAAGAGACATGGCGGTCGGCGAGCGCGATGTGGATGCTCTGGCCCAGTCCGGCGCGCTCGATATGCGCAGCCGTCGACTCACCGCGGCCCAGACGCACCTTGTCGATTCCGGCCAGGGCGTAGCGCCAGCAAGCGCGGCCCGGATGATCGCAGTGAAGGAGCAGAAACAGGTGCGGTTCCCGCCGCACCGCGCGGCTGCGGGTCGAGCGCAGGGAGTCCTCGCAGGTCGCCTCGTCCTCTCGCTTGGGTTGGCTCGCCATCGTGGCTGTTACTATAGCAGGCTCGCCGTCAGTTGGGATCGCGCCGGCGGCGGCTACCGCGGCGGCAGGACGACGATGCGGCCATTGCCGGTGTCGGCGATGTAGATGCCGACCTCGGTGGCGAGGATGTTGGACGGAGCCTGCAGCCGGCTCGCGGTCAGTCCGCCGCTGTTCGGGGCGCCGCTGTTCACATCGCTCTGGCCAAGGACGACGTTGATCGGGGCATTGCTCAGGGTGGGAATGCGCGTCCACACCGCGACGCGGTGCAGCTGACTGTCGCTGACGTACAGCTGGCCATTCCAGGCAAACAGTCCCATCGGATCGTTTACCGCCGAGTTATTGGCGGTGGGCGAGGCCCCCGATACCAAGAAGGTGGGCTGCCCCAGCACGACGTCGGCAGCCTGGCCATTTACCGGGTCGAGGGTGTTCCAGATGAGGACGCGGCTATTGTACGCGTCACTTACGTAGATATGGGAGGCATCGGAGTGGACCCCGAAAGGTCCGCTCAGCGTGTTGGCCATCGGCTGCGCCGCCCCGGGCACCGGGTTGCGATTCTGCCCGATGCCGGTAAAGTCGGCCTGCCCCAGCACCAGGTCGGCCTGCTGGCCGCTCGTCAGCGTCGCTACGTTCTTCCAGATGAGCACCCGGTTGTTGTCGGTATCCGCTACGTAGAGACGGTTGCCCGCGACCCACACAGCGCTCGGGCCGTGCAGTCCGGTCGCCGGCCCGCCGGCGTTGATCGCGCCGCTGCCGAGCGTAGACTGCCCCAGCACCAGATCCGCCGGCTGCCGGTTCTGGGTCGGCAGGTTCTTCCACAACAGCACCCGGTGGTTGAACACATCCGAGACCACCAGGATCGTCCCATCGGAGGCGACGCCGTACGGGTTGTCAAAGCCATAGGCCGAGATGCTGCCGCCGCTGTCGGCGGTCGCGCCCGTCAGATCCGCCTGCCCGACCACGACCGTCGGCTGCTCGCTGGCGGTGCGGGGCAGCGTCGGCCAGATGAGCACCCGGTGGGCGTCGCGATCCACGACCAGGAGCCGGTTGCCCGCGCGCGCCACGGTGGTCGGCGAGCGGTAGCGGGTCGCGCTGGCGATGGCGCCGTTGACCGCGCCGGCCGCCGGGCCGGGCTGGCCGAGGATCAGGTCGGCGGCCTGGCCGTTGGCGGTCGGCCAGTTCTGATACAAGAGCACCCGGTTGTTGCTGGTATCGGCCACCGCCAGGCGCGTGCCGTCGGTGGCGACCGCGGTCGGGCTGCTTAGCGTGGCGGCGGATAAGCCGCCGGCGTTGGCGGTGTTGCCGGTGGCGCTCGCCTGCCCGAGAACCAGGTTGGCGGCCTGGCCGGTCGCGGTGGGCTGCTGGTTCCACAGCAGCACGCGGTGGTTGCCGCGGTCGGCCACCGCCAGGCGGGTGCCGCTGAGCGCGACGCCGGTCGGGCCGCTCAGGGTCGACAGGGAGGGCGCCCCGCCGCGGTTGGGGCTGTTGGAGGTGGCGTTGCCCTGCCCGAGCACGAAGTTGGCAGCGGTGTTGGTCGTCGGCGCGGTGGTCCAAGCCAGGACGCGGTGGTTGCCGGTGTCGGGGACATACAGCGCCGTGCCATCGCTGGCCGGCGAGCCATCCGGGCCGCTGAGCGAGCCGGCGCCAAGTCCGCCGCTGTTGACGTTGCCGCCGGTCAGGCTGCCCTGACCTATCGCCAGGGTGGCGCCGGTGGCGGCGCTGGGTGCCGGGTTCCACAGAAGCACGCGGTTGAAGCCGCGGTCGCTCAGGTACAGCCGGTTGGCCAGGATCAGCGGGCTGCCGCTGCTGAAGCCCGTGGCCGAGGCCGCGGTCGGAAGCGGCTCGCTGACCAGCGAGAAGTCCGCGGGCGCGTAGCTCGTGGCCGGGAAGGTGTTGAAAAAGACCAGGCGGTTGGCGCTCTGACCGGCGGTCACGCCGCAGCCCACAATCAGGCGAGTACCGTCGCTGGCCAGGCGCGCCGCCTGCGGCAGGGTGCGCAGCGCGGGCGCAAACGAGCTGTTGCTGATCGTGCTCAGCTGCTCCTGTCCCAGCACCAGATCCGCAGGCTGACTGCTCTGGGTCGGAAAGGTATTCCAGATGAGCAGACGCGAGTTCTGCTGGTCGGCGACCAGCAGCTTGCCGCCCACCATCAGGACCCCGGTCGGGGAGCTTAGACCCCGCTGCACCCAGTTGGTCTGCGCGTCGGGCTGCCCGAGCACAAAGGGAGCGGTGACGACCGACGAGGAAGACAGGTCGGTGCCAAGGCCGCCGTCGGGCCCGCCGGGGCCTGCGGGCTCGCAGCGGTCGCTCTCGGTGCACAGCACCCGGTACTGCGGCAGCAGCTGGCAGCCGGAGAAGATCAAGACCAGGGCAAGTTTAGTCCGCATGAGTCATCTTCCTAACTTGCGCTAATTTGCGCGCCGACCCGGCACCGCGATAAGCAGGATGCCGCCGACCACCAGCACGCCGCCGGTGGTGAGCAGGGCAGCCCCAGGAGTCTTGCCATCTATAAGCAGCGCCGCGCGCATGTTGTCCGCGCCCACTTCGGCGGCGCACAGCCCTGAAGCGGTGGCGCTCGGCGTCGCGCAGCTGCCATCGGCGCTGAGCGCGGCGCCGCCAAGGCCCAAAAAGACCCCCCCGAGCCCCAGGGTCACGCTGCCCAGACCGATGCGCCAGGCCGGACGCGGCAGCCGGCGGCCCTCGCCCGGCGCGCTCGTGGCGGCCGGGGGCGGCTCGGGGGCGGACGGCGCGACCTTGGGACCGGGGGCGGCGCCGTCGGCGATGACCGCCTGGCGCGCCTCACTCTGCCACTGCTCCAGCCGCGCCTCCACTTCGGGGTCGCGACTTGGCACCGCCTGCTGGTACTCCTTATAGAACTCCAGCGCCTTGCGCGCCTGTCCCAGGCGATAGTAGCAGCGGCCGATGTTGATGAGCAGCAGCGGCTCGCGCACGCCCTGATAGGCCTGCTGATAGACGGTCAGCGCCTCCTCGTAGCGCCGCTGCGCGGCCAGCTGCGTCGCCTGCTCGCTCAGCTTCTGGCACGCTCGGTCGGCTTGACAGCGGTCTGGTGCGCTCGCCAGGCCCACCCGGGACACCAGAAGCAGCAAAAGGACCAGCGCTCCCCTAATCATCAAGGAGGGTCGGGTGCGGCGTGGCCGCGCTTGGGGGAGTCCCATCTTTCTTCCAATCCTTCCGCTTGCTGGAGCGGACGCGGGGAGCCGGCTTGTGGCTGCGGCGCTCGCGTCCCGGGCCAGCTGACGGGCCGGGGGATGGGCCCGCTTTGGATGAAGGCTTCACCACGGGCTCTGGGGCAGCCGGGGCGGGGGTGCCGGCCGTCGGCGTCGCCGGGGCCGCGGCAGGGGTGCCGGCCGTCGGCGTCGCCGGAGCCGCGGCGGAGGTAGCGACCGGCGCGCTGGCCGGGACAAGCAGCCGGTCTGCGGCGACCGCGGGGCGCAGGGCGCGCAGCACAAAGCCGCCGCCGATGCCGGCCCCGAGCAGGCCGAAGCTGACCGCGACCAGCAGCGGCCGCCGCAGCAGGCCGCCTAGCGCCGACCCGGCGAGCTGGCCGTTGATGAGGTTGAGCGAAGGCGGCTGGCTGTCCTCGGCCCCCGCCGCTGGGGACTGGCCCACCGTCTCCGCAAGGGCCCCGCCGGCGCTTGGCGCCGAGCGCGGCGGCGGCGCGAGAAAAGGAAGGTGGTTGTCCGCAGCAGTGAGCGCCAGGCCGACGCTCGGCGCCACCGTGGCCACATTGCCGCTGCTGCTGCTGCTCGCCTGCGGAATGCTGCTGCGCGACGGGGCGCGAAACGGCAGGTGCTCCTGGAGCTGCGCCGCCACCTGGGCCATCGTCGGGCGCTGGCCGGGGTCCTTGCGCAGCATCTGATCGACCAGCTCCCCAAGCCAGGGCGACACCCACGGCGCCAGCTTCTGCAGCGGCTGCGGCAGCTCGAACATGTGCATCGCGGCCAGCGCCATCTCGCCCTTCTCCGAGGTGAACGGCAGCCGCCCGGCCAGCATGCGGTACATCATCGCGCCCAGGGAATAGACGTCGCTCTGCCCATCCACCGGCTTGCCGTTCATGAACTGCTCGGGCGACATGTATGCAGTGGTGCCGAAGATCTGCCCGGTGCGCGTCGGCCCGTCGGGACTTGGATCATGCTCGATGCCAAGCTTGGCGATACCGAAGTCGAGCAGCTTGACCCGCTCGCCATCCGGACCCGCCATGTCGGGTACGAGCATGATGTTCCCCGGCTTGATGTCGCGATGAACAATCGACTTGGTATGTGCGGCGGCCAGGACCCCGGCGAGCTGCCAGCTGATGGTCGTCGTCACCTCTTCGGGGAGCTTGTTGCCGCTGCGCTGAAGCCGGTCGGCCAGCGTCTCCCCTTCCAGAAACTCCATGACTAGATACAGGCTGCCGTCTTGGGCCTTGCCGACCTCGGAGACCTGGACGACGCCTGGATGGTTGATCGCGTTGACGGCGACCGCCTCGTTGTGGAAGCGGCGGACCACGTCGTCGCGCTTGGTGAACTCGGGCAGCAGCTGCTTGATGGCGACGCGGCGCTTGATGACAGGGTTGTGGGCCTCATAGACGGCACCCATCCCGCCGCGGCCGATCAGCCGCACGATCCGGTAGTTGCCGAGCTGGCTGCCCTCCATCGACAAGCCCCCGATAGCCTGGTTCTCCACCGGTCATTATAGGGCGCCGTCGAGAGAAACAAAAGAGCGGATCGGCAGCGCGCCCCCTGGCGCTCTCCGGGGGCGGTCGCCAGGCCCGGCGGCACTGCGGAGGTGCGCTTGCGGCTTGGGGCGCGGCTTGGGCGCGGCTTGGGAGGATTTCGGCCCGCCGGCAGCCCTACCTTCAACGACAGTCGCGCCCATGTCAGTAGCCGCAGCGGTCTTGGGCGCCGGGCAGGACCCTGGCTACGGCGGGCCGAGCCTGAACTTGCTGCCTTTGCTGCTGGTGATGTTCTGACGCTGACAGGTGTAGATCAGGTACTGCTGGCTCGCCGGATCGAGGTGCCTGAAGGCCTCGCTGGCGAGCTTTACATCCTTGAGGTTGCACGCTGCGGCGCCGATGATGCGCCAGGCGCGCGTCGGGTTCAGGCGCTGGACGGAGCTCGACAGGGAGATCGCCAGGTGGAAGTTGCCGTTTACGTACTCGGTCTGGGCATTGCTCAGGGTCTGGTCGACGGCAGCGGCGTTGTCATCGGTGGCGGCCTCGGGCTGCGGGCGCGGCCGGGCGTGAGAGGGGGGCAGCTCGTGATGCAGCACCAGCGTGCTCGGGCTGAGCGCATCCACATCCGGAGCCGGCGCCGGTTCTTCGGGCGAGGTGAACCCTGCGGGCGGAGGCTCGGAGTCGGGCCGCCGCGCGCCGTGGTGATGACCGGGCTTTGGCTTCTTCGTGCTCGTCTCGGTGTCGCGGGGTGGCTCGCCCCGCGCGGGCACGCTGAGGCGATGGGCGATGACACGCGCGACCTGCTGCGTTGCCCAGGCGACGCCGCTCAAGACAAACCACAGCACGACGGCCACCGCCCAGCGGGGCGCGCGCAGGCGGCTCGACAGCCGACCCAGATCGAGCTGCAGGCCGCCCACGACAAGGTACAAAGCCAGCTGGCGCACCCGCAGGGACTGCAGCAAAGACCGGTATACCGAGCCGTGCCGCGGCAGCTCGCGCCAGCGGACATCGAGCACCCGGTAGCCGTTGAGCGAGCGCAGGCGCCCGGCAGCAAACTCGCCGTGCAGCAGCCGCAAGGCCCGCCAGTCGGCGCGCAGGGTCAGGATCACGCTGCCGGCGCGGCAGTTGCGCAGGATGACGGTAAGCTCCTTCCCAATCAGGCGCTTGATCGTGCGCATCCAGGCCGCCAGCTTGTCCGTACTGAGCGCGTGGAAGTCATCCTCGATGATGATCTCCTGCTCCTGCTGCCCGCGCCTTGGCCGCGGCGCGCTCACCAGGGTCGCGGCGGGCATGGTCACTAGCGTAGGCTGCGCCCGCAGCGCCCACTCGGTCGCCAGCGCCTTCTGCAGGTCGTCGAGTGTCTGCCCGAGACCGAGCAGCAGGTTGAGCTTCTCGGTGCGGATCATGCCGCGGGCGAACTGGCGATAGATTTCCGGAAACCAGTCCAGGGTGAAGGCGTCCAGGTCACTGTCCAGAGGGAAGCAGGCATTGAGCTGTTCGCGCAGGACCTTGCGCATGGGCAGCGTCCGCTGCCGCTCTGCCGCCGGAGGGGTACTGGCCTGTTCGCGGGAGTCCTTGAGCATAACCTTCGCAGTGCAAGCTCCAGACCAAGCCAGCGGCAGGCTCGCTCTCTCGGCGCATGACACGCGGCCCTGCCTCTGCGGGCCGGATCAGAACTGCACTTGCCGAGCTGCGTTTAGCTCTGGCTCGCCGGCGCGCGCTGCCGACCGCGCCACATGGGGCCAGGCTGCCGCGTCTCCGCCCGGAGGACTTGTTCCGCGCGTATTCCGGCCGGACGGAGCCTGGCAGATCGCCGCCGCGCAGGCGCGGCCGTCCTCATCGGCAACAGAGTGCCTGCCTCGCGGCCGCGTCGGTGCGGCCAGAGGTAGAGCTGGGCAGGGACAGGTTGCGGACAGGGATACAGGCCCCGCAGCGGTCGATGGCGGCGAGCTCCCGACTGTCCTACCTGGCGACCAGGGCGGTGATGGCGGTTTGTTGGTCCGCGGGCGCGGCCCGGCCACCGCTGTGGGCGGGCGAGCCGCTTCGAAAGCTCTATGGCTGGGCGCCGCCGAGCAGCACCTGGAGCTGCGGGGGAGTCGCGCTGACCACCGCCAGATCAGCCAGCGTATCGTGGTTCCAATCGCCGATGCTCAGCGCCGCGGCGGGAGCGGCCAGGCGGATTGTGGCGCCCGGGCGGCGCAGCTCGCCGGTGCCGCTGCCGAAAAGGACGCTCAGCGTGGGCTCGCTGGCGCTGGCGGTGAGCAGGTCGAGGTGGCCATCGCGATCGAGGTCGAGGCTGTCGAGCAGGCGGGGATCGCTGCCAGTCGGGTAGCGGATGGCGAGCTTGCCATCCTGGCTGAGCAGGCCGTCCCGGTTGGTCAACAGGGTGAGCGTGCTGGCCCCGGTGACCGCGCCCTGGGGGGGGAGGCTGCTGTCGAGGGCGACCAGGGCAATGGTCTGCGAAGGCTCGATGAGCGCCGCCGAGCTGACGCGGAAGCCGCCGCTGCCGCTACTGCGCAAGATGGCGAGCGCTGGCAGGCCGCCCAGCGCCACGACCAGCTCGGGGAAGCCGTCGCGGTTCAGATCGCCCGCCGCGAGCGCCGCCGCCGTGCCCTGGATCGGATAGCGCACGGCGGTGAGCGGCTCGAACCCGACCCCGAGCGGTCCGCCAAGCAGCACGACCACCTCGCCCGCGGCGGCCACCGCAAGGTCGGGACGGCCGTCGCCATTGAGATCGGCTGCAGCCAGCGGACCGCTGCCGGTCGCGTAGGTGCGGGCCGCGGTGAAGGAGCCATCTCCGCGCCCCGCCAGGATCTGCACCACGCCCTGATTGCCCAGGAGGATCGCCAGATCCGGTCGCTGATCGGCGTTGAAGTCGGCGACCACCATCCCGGCCACGGCGTCGCTGCAGGGAGTATCGACCGTGCGGGGGAAGGTGCCATCGCCGCTTCCGAGAAAGCTGCGGACCTGCTTCGCCGTACCGTACGCCACCAGGAGGTCGAGCTGGCCGTCGCGGTTCAGATCGGCGCTGCGCACCGCGCGCGGATCCGGGGCGAGCGCGAGCGGCGGAGCGCGCCGGAGCTGCAGGGGGTCGGAGCCGGCGTCGGAGTCGGCTGCGGCGTCGGGCGGCCCGGGGCTCTGGCTGAGATAGCCGAGCAGCACCTCGCGCTCACAGGCCGGCAGCGCGGCGCCGCCGAGCAGTAAGAGGACCGGCGCGAGCGCCCACGGCTTGACTTGGCAGGGCCCTGACATGATCACTCCTTCAGCGGCTGGTCCGCCGGATAGCGCCTGGCGGCGGCGGCGGCAAACGCCCGGAAGCGACCGCGCGGATAGCGCTGGAGGTACTCGCGAGCCCGCGCCCCGGCCTGCGGATCGGCAAGGGCGACCAGGCACTCCAGGTGGAGCGCCAGCGCCTCCTCTTGCAGCGCCCCCTGCGGGAAGCGACTGTGGTACTCGCCGAGCAGCGCGACAGCGGCGGCCGGCTCCCTGCGCTGCCGCAGCGCTTGCGTGGCAGAGAGGACGAGCGACGCCTCGGCCGGATCCGCTTCATCAGAGATCTCGACCGCGGGAGTGGGCACCGCGTCCTCTGCCGCGCCGGGTTTGGGAGGGGCGACCCCGGGGAGCGGCAACTCCCCAGCTGGCAGCAGCGGTGGCGCGGCCGGTGCTACTTGGTGCTGGGCGGCGGCGCTTACACGGCGGGGACTCTTGGCACGCATGCGCTCAAGCGGCACCGCCGGCGGGGTGGGCGGCGGCGCGGCGGCGGGTTGAGTCGACAGGGCTGGCGGCGGCGCGGCGGCGGGTTGAGCCGGCAGGGCTGGCCAGTCGGTCCCTACCGCGGTGCCGGCCGGGGCTATATGCGGCTGCCGCGTCGACGTCGGCGAGCGCGGCGGCCGCAACCACGGCGCCCAGAGCAGGAGTCCGACCGTGACCCCCACCGCCAGCAGCACCAGCGTCGCCTTGGCGAGCAGCGAGCTCCCCGCCATCGCCGGCGGCGGCGCGCTGTCCCGCAGCGCCTGGCGCACCCGCTGCATGCGGTCGAGCGAGGGCGCAAGGGGTCGGGTCGCGCGCAACAAGTCGCGGGCCGCGGCCAGCTCTGGCGCCAGCGGATCGGGCAGGTCGCGAAGTCGCTGCAGCTGCATCACAGGTCTCCCTTTTTCCGCTGCTGCTCGACAAGCAGCGCGAACTTCTGGCGCGCGTGGTAGAGGCGAGTCCACACCGTGGCGACCGGGATCTCCAGCAAGGCGGCGATCTGGTCCCCGCTCATGCCTTCGATCTCGAACAGGATGAAGGCAGCCCGGTGTTTTTCGCTCAGGCAGGACAAGATACTCCGCAAGCGCTCTTCGCGCTGCCGCCGGTCCAGGTGTTCGCTGGGATCGGCACCCGGCGCTGCCTGATCAAGGGGCAGCTCGCGCTGGCGGTGAAAGAAGCGGCGAAACCACGCGCGGCGTCGGTGATCGGCCACGGTGAGCGCGGCGATGCGGTAGAGCCAACCAGGCAGGTTGCGGCCGTCAAACTTGGGAAGCTTGCGCTGCACGACCAGGAATACCTCCTGGGCGAGATCTTCGAGCTCGCAGTCGGGCGCCCCGTGCGCACGCAGGTAACGGCAGACCTGATGAAAGGACTGCGTATAGACCTGCTCGAAGTGCAGACCGGTGCCGCTGCCGGGCAGCAGGTGCGCAGCGGTGTCGCTCGCGAGGTCTGGAGCAGGGCGGCTCAACATATCCGGTATATGGGTGGTGCGCGCCAAGACCTTCACCGCAGCGCGATCGCCAGGCCGACCCGGCCGACCACCATCAGGGCGGGGCGCTCGGCGACCACCCCCTGGGGCTGGAGCACCAGCTGGTAGGGACGCGGCCACAGCCACGCGTCGATGCCCAGCATGGGGGCCACGCGGGCGCTCATCCAGCGCCGCAGGTCGACTGCCAGGCGCAGGCCGGTATCCAATCGCAGGACTGGCTCGGTGGGCGTGAAAGCGGCGGCCGACGCCCCCAGGCCCGGGGATGCGGCAAGCTGCAGCAGCGCCAGCAGCACCCCCGCTTCACCGGCCACCTCAAAGCGCGAGCCTCGCCACCACAGGCGCACCGATACATCGACCGGGAACAGCAGCGCGCCGACAGAGCCGGCGGCCAGCCGCTGCGTCTGCGGGGCCAGGCCGTGCACGCCCAGGCTGGCGCCGATGAGCGGCCTGCCGACAAAGAAGCGGACCGCCCCGCCGCCGGTGAGGAGGGGCTCGACCGCGCCGGCGGCCACCCCGAGGAGCCCGGAAGCTTCCAAGCGGGCGGTGGGCCCGGCTGGACGCGGCGGCGCGGCAGCAGGTTCGGCGGCGGTGGTAAGCCCCGGCGGGTGGAGCGCGAGGCCGGAGAACACGGCGGCGACGCGCGCCCGCTCCTCACAGCTGCGCAGGGGATTGCTGAAGCGGCGGCGCTGGCCGGCCACCCGAACTACATACTCGGCGCCCAGGTCGCGAACCACGACCTCACTGCCCGGATCGGCGCTGCCAACAACGAGATCCGTGGTCGGCAGCGCCCGTCGCAGCGCCGCCATCAGCGCGGACGGGCCTGGACACTGCGGTGCGCCTTCCAGGCTGGTCACCGTGACGCGCACCAGCAGCGGAGCGTCGGCGCGGGCGGCGGCGGTGGGAATCAGAATCAGGAACACGGCGCTCGCCAGCCCGCGCAGCACAGCGGCCCCCAAGCCCCGCTGGGCCCGGACAAGCACGCTGCGCAAGACACCACGGCACCGCTTCATCGGTGCCTATGGGTACCGCCAAGGGCGCCCCGGAACAACCCAAAACCACGCCACGCTCAGGAGCACCCGCTCGGCTGCCGCTCACTCCGCGGTCTGAGGAGTCCAGCGCTGGTGATGATCGCGGACCTGGCCCAGCAGCACCTCGCCAGCCTGCTTGCTCAGCGGATCCTTGGCCAGGGCCACCGCGCGCGTCAGGTGCGGCTCGGCGAAGCGGCCCAGCGCCAGGAACTGCTGCTGCGCCGCGGTGCGCTCGGCCGGAGTGCCGGTGGCCAGCTGCAAAAGCCACGCGGACAGCTGCTGCTCGTAGGAAGGAGTCAGGAGCTCGGTGCGGATGACCATGGTGCGCGCCAGCTTGTCCGGCGCCGGCTGGATGGTCAGCGGGATAATCTGGTCAGTGTAGGACTGCGGCAGTAGATAAAGCAGCCGCACCCCGGGGGTCAGAAAGTAGCTGCGCTCCCAGGTGTCGACCATCGCCACCGCCTCATCGGTGTACAGGCCGTCCTCGATAAGGCGCGCGGCGAGGCGGGTCTTGAGGGCGGCGATGAAGCTCGCGTGCGGCAGCGCCGGCTCGGGCAGGCCCGCCTCCAGCTCGGCGCCTTCCTGGAGCTTGTCAAGCTCGGTAAACCCCGCGCCCTGCGGACCGACTACCATCAGGAACAGACCGCCCACCGTGCGGGTGCCGACCGCATCGCCATAGCGGAACACCGGCCGGCTGCCATTAAAGCGCACGCGCATCGGCAGCTCGACCGTGCCCAGGCCCCGGTAGAAGAGGAACTTCTCGTGCTGTTCGCCCAGGTCGTTGACGACGCGCAGGGGGTTGCTGGCGGTGTTGCGCGCGAAGCCCCAGGTGCTCTGGCCGAGCGGCCCGGGCAGGTCCGGTCGCGCCGCAGGCGCCAGCACCTCGATCTGGCCCCAGTCCAGGTAGCCGCCGCCGATCTTTTCGTAGTAGCGCTGGCACAGCGCCGGGATGGCGGCCAGCGGCTGCAGGTAGCGATCCACGAGCTGGCCCTGGATGCTGGTCATCGGCGGATACATGCCGTTCACATAGGGGTACCACTGGGTGAGCATGCCTGCGGGGAAGCCGACGCGGACGCTCACGGCGCGCTCCGCAGGGGAGTAGAAGTAGGTGACCGGCGTCTCCATCTTCGAGTAAGTGGGATCAACGATGCGGGTCGGGTTGGCCCTGCCCTGCGCTACCCGATCGGCGACGAACGTCGGCAGATCCTCCTCCTCGTGGTGCAGGCCAGGGAGCGGCACGCCATCGCTGCCCAGCACCGAGGTCAGGGTGCCCCACTCGTGGACCCGGAAGCCGTCCTGGTCTGGATGATAGGCAGTCTGCGGCAGCGCCGAGCGATCGACCGGCGTCGGCGCCAGCTGGATCATCGCCGGGCGGGATGAGCTGGCCGGCCCCCCAGGCTCGCAGCCGGTCAGGGTCAGGGTCAGGGTCAGGGTCAAGGGGAACAGCAACAGTTCGCGGGTCTGGGCCATGGCGCGGCTCCTGTATGGGCGTGGACGCATCACCCTCCTAAATGGGGGGCCAGGCCAAGGACCTTCAAATTATTGTCAGCACTTCAGCAAAGTGCGCGGCTGGAGACCGCGGGCGCTCCGCCCAGCTGTCCGCGGCGGTCGTCGCCGCCGCGCGGACGGCTTCGGGCCGCGGTCCCCTCTGCGGTGACATCCTCGGCAAGAGAGTCACCCCCCGAAGAGAAAGCCGTCTGAATTCGTCCGCACGGCGGCGGCGAGGGCTGCGGACAGGTTTGCGGGTCGAGGTGATTCGTGATGCGCTCTCGTTCGTCACGATGCGGCGCGCATGATGAGCACAATGCAGAGTGAAATCGGGCCCTTCGCAGAGGTCGACAAAAATTCCCGTCGAGCTGAGCATGTGAGGGTGCGTCACGATGCGCGCGACAAGACGGCGTCCGCATTGGGTGGCTGTAGGGCGGCTCCCCGATCACGGTGAGTGCAACGTGACGCAGGTTGCCCCTCGATCCCAAAGGTCCGGCAGCCGGGTGGGTACCGGTGCACGCCGCGCAGCTGCTCGGTCAGCTTTGCGGTGTGCGCTCGGGGGAGCCGCTCCTTGATGTCCTGGCCACCACCTACCCGCTCTCGCCGTTGCGCGTGGCAGTGGAAAGGGCGGTGGCGCCGATGGGCGCTCGCCTGATCGGTCCGATCCTCTCGGGGCTGCTCACGGCGATGGGTGAATACCGGCAGCAGCTGTGGTCGCTGCTGGCCAACGCCAAGGTTCGCGACCCACGGATTTTTGTCCAGCTGCTCGACGCGCTGACCGAGCACCCGGAACAGGAAGCGATGTATTTGGCCGAGTACGGCGACCCAGCCGCGCTGCCCGAGCTGTCGCGCGCCTTGGACGCCTACCAGATCAGTCTGACCGGCGACGGCGACCACGCCCTGTTCGAGCTTCGCGAGGCCATCCAGGAGCTAAAGTAGGCGGGACGCTGACTGCTGCGCAGCAGCCAAGTACGAGCAGGCGCTGCTAGCCTGTCGCATCCAGGTATCGGCGGACCTGGAAGTCCAGCGCAGCCGTGCGGTGAACCTGGATGCGCCCAGTCTCTGCGAGAGCGGTCGACGATATAAGCATTGCTGTCTTCAATAGGGCAGTGGCCTTGCGATCGGGACTTTGTTGAGCTGCGAGGAGCACTGCAAGACTGCTCCGGCATCAGCGTCCACTCGATGGCGCTGGCCTGGGGCTGGTGCCCGATTGGGTGATGTTGCAGTAGCCTGCCGGGGTCGGCAGCACTGCGAAAGGCCATCCGAAAGCAGTGGCGGGCCGCTGCTCAGTCCGATGGACCACCCATGCTCTGTCGTCCCGGCTCGTAGCCACTCTGTCCGGCCCCGAAGTAAGAGATAGGACTTTGCTAGGAGCGGCGAGAGCCAGCCTGAAAAGCACTCTGCCGCTCCGATGCTGATCTCTAGGCGGGCAGATCACCGAAGGCGGTATCGTCCCTGTGATTGGATCGGGATTCAACGTGTCGCGCTTCATCGCTGCTCGTCGGTACTTGACAGGGGTTGCCGCCTCCATGGATAATCCAATTTTTCTGGAAGGGGTAGCGATGCGGATCAAATTTCATGGCGTGCGTGGCTCCATCCCGAGCCCTGGCGCCGACACGTTGCGCTACGGTGGCAACTCGGTCTGCACGAGCGTCCGTACGGCCGATAACACGCTTCTCATCTTCGACGCCGGCACCGGGATGCGCGTGCTCGGCAAGGAGTTATTGCGGGACGGGCTCCCCGACCGTATCCACATCTTCATCACGCACGGCCACTGGGACCATATCCTCGGTCTGCCGTTCTTCGCTCCGTTGTTCATGCCGAGCGCGCACGTATGTTTCTACGGATTCACTCCCGGACATGTCCGGGGCATGACCGATATGATCATTTTCGACGGGCAGCACTTCCCCATAAAGTTTGACAACTTGCCGTCGCAGATCGAGCGCGTCGCAGTCAAGGATGGGCGTGTGCGCGTAGGCTCGGCGATGGTGACCTCCCATACGCTCAACCACCCGGGAGGGGCTCTTGGCTACCGCGTCGATGACGATGACGGCAGCTCGCTTTGCTACCTCACGGACAATGAGCTCGTACCGCCGACGCCCGGGCGCACCACTGCCGACGAACTGGCACACTATGCACACAGTGCCGGCTTGCTCATCCATGACGCCCAGTACCTACCCGACGACATGCCGATTAAGCATGGCTGGGGACACTCCGTCGTAGACCAGGTGCTGGCCCTTGGGCGGCAGGCTGAGGTGCGCGCGCTGGCGCTCTATCACCACGACCCTGACCGCGACGACGCTGCGCTCGATCGTATCGGCGCCTATGCGCGCGGCTGGACAGCCGCCCAGTGTCCTGCAATGAAGTCGCTGGTTGCCTCTGAAGGATTGGAGACCATAGTCGACAAGTAGCTCCACAGACAGAAGTTGTGGCTACCGGAATCCCTTGTCTGACAATTGGCATATTGAGCAGATTCGATAGCTCGGGAGAGCCCGGAGGCGCAGGGTGAGGTGCCGCCGAATAGTCTTCCATTCAACCTCTGCGCAGGGTCCATCCCTCCGACAACGGCGCTGGAAAACCAGAGCCCAGCGATTACGGCCGGATGGGTGCGAGTCAGAGGCTGGGGCGGGGGAAAATGACGTTCCGTGGCAGTCGCAAGCCCGTCCAGCAGCCCGGTGCCATGTACTCCTCGGGGAGAGTAGGCGTGCAGTCCTGCGCCGACTGCGAAGCGGCGTTTTGAGCGCATGCCTGGGCGGCGGAGCGGGGCCCGCCTTGGGACGAAGGAGGAAGGCTGCCTCGGCTTGGTCGGCATCTGGACATTGCCGCTTGGTCTGCGAGCCCCGCTCGGTCTGCGCTTGGTCAGCGCGTAGTCGCCGGGTCGACGGCCTCCGCTGCTCGCGTACTTTGGTGGAGCGAAATCCTTGGGGGGCTATTTGAGCGGCGGCTCTTTTTTGACCTTGTCGTCGACAGGGCCGCGGAACGGTGGAGTCGGCATCCCCAGGGCATGGGCGGGCATCGTTACACTGACCACCACCAGCTCGCTAGGCGCTCTGGCGGTGCGGCGGCTGCGCGGGACAAAGCGGGCGTAGCCCAGGGCAAGAGGGGACGCATGTTGCAATCGATTACAGCTGTTGGCTTCCCGAACAGCGACTTGCTCCCTGGCGCGGTTCCGATCGGGAGCTCCACCACATCCATACAGCCGTGGAGCTACCTCAGCTCTTTGATGAGCAGCTGCGGTCGGGACAGACCTTGGTGTACACGTTCACCACCGCGGGAACCCAGCCCTTCTTCTGCAGCATTCACGAGACCATGGGAATGAAGGGAACGGAGACCGTCACGCCTTGAAGGCGCGCGGTCGGCGACCGCCGGCCCATTCCCATAGTCGGCAGCTAGGAAATAAAGACCCGCTCCCCTTCCAGATAGCGCCGCAAGAGCACCTTGGTCTCGGCGATCATCCGCCGCGCCAGCTTCTCTTCCTCGCGCTCGCACACCAGCAAAAGCCCCGAGATTACGTTTACCACCATGGTCGCAAGGAGGGTGGCCCGGGGACGCGACAGGCCGCGGCTCTTGCGCAGGAGGATGTCCCGGGTGTGACCGATAAACTCCTGCATCAGCGCCTGATCCGCCTTGGCGAAGGTGCCGTACAGGTGCAGGTTGCGCAGGATCGCCCGGATGGCCGGATCAGATCGGTGATAGGCCCACAGCCCGTCGAGCGCCGCGTCGACGAGCTCGACCCAGGGGCGGGCCTCGCTCCAGGTCGCAAACAGGCTGGCGACAAGCAGGCGCGAGCGCTCCAGACAGTGCGCCGCCACCGCTTCGAAGATCGCCTGTTTGCTGGGAAAAAACTGATACACCGAGCCGATCGAGGTCTGCGCCCGGGCCGCGATCGCCTCGGTCGTCGCCGCTTCGAAGCCGACCTCGGCGAAGATCGCCGCCGCCGCCTCCACGATCGCCTGAAATCGCCGCCGGCTGCGCTCCTGGGCGGGCTGCCGGCGCAGGGCTGTCTCGTCGGTGAGGCGTGAAGATTTGTTCGCCATCGGCTTGACAGAACATGAGTGATCCCTCATGTTTTGTCAAACGTGAGCCTTGCCTCATATTTTGACGATCCCTGTGCAGGAGGAAGCATGACCCTCGCGACCGCCTCGACGATGACCCTGGCCGGCCCCGCCCCGACCCCGCTGCTCGGCCACCTGCCGGGCATGTGGCGCGATCCGCTTGGCCTGCTTACCGAGGGAGTGCGCCGCCACCGCGACTGGGCCGACTTCACCTTCGGCCCCTATAAGTTCATGCTCCTCAACCACCCCGACCACATCCGCCATGTGCTGCTCGACAACACCGGCAACTACCGCAAAAGTCCCTCTTATCAGGTGCTGCGGCTCATCCTCGGCGAAGGTCTGATTACCAGTGAGGGAGCGGTGTGGCGACGGCAGCGCAAGCTCGCGCAGCCGGCGTTTCACCACAAGGCGCTGCTCGGCTTCGCGGCGACCATGATCGCCGAGACCGCCGAGCACCTCGATGCCTGGAGCGCGCTGCCGGCCGGCACCCAGTTGGACGCCCACGATGAGATGATGGGGCTCACCCTGCGCATCATCGGCGGCACGCTGTTTGGGACCCGGATCGATGAGGGCGCCGAGTCGATCGGCGCCGCGCTGACCGAGGTGATCCGCTTTGTCCACCACCGCAGCCTGTCCCT
Source organism: Polyangia bacterium (assembly GCA_044222245.1). GTDB lineage: Bacteria > Myxococcota_A > Polyangia > Palsa-1104 > JAEUJZ01 > CALFML01. The sequence continues at coordinate 83,958 of JBGANQ010000017.1, forward strand.
GTGGCGCTGGCCGCTGGCCGTGCCCACGCCGGCCAACCTGCGCTTCCGGCGGGCGCGGGCGACCCTGGATCGTCTCGTGTACCGCATCATCACCGAGCGGCGCGCCGCAGCGGCGAGAGCTGCCCCGGCTCCGCCGTCGGGAGGTGGCCCGGCGGCGCAGGGCTCCGAATGCGGCGGGGAGACCGGCGGCGACCTCCTCGGGCTGTACATGGCGGCGCGGGACGAAGACGGCGGGCCGGGCATGACCGACGCGCAGCTGCGCGATGAGGTCATGACCCTGGTGCTGGCCGGGCACGAGACCACCACCGTGGTGCTGAGCTGGACCTTTGACCTCCTGTCGCGCCACCCCGCCGCTGAGCGCCTGCTGCGGCAGGAAGTGCGGGCGGTGCTGGGCGGGCGTCCTCCGACGCTGGAAGACCTGGAACTGCTCCCCTACACGGGCTGGGTGCTCAGCGAATCGATGCGCCTTTACCCGCCCGCCTGGATCCTCGACCGCCAGGCGATCGCTGACGACATGATCGGCGGCCTGCCGGTGCGGCGCGGCACCATCGTCGGCATCAGCCCGTATACGCTGCACCGCCACCCGGCATTCTGGGACAATCCCGAGGGCTTTGACCCCGAGCGATTCTCACCGCAGCGATCCAAGCACCGGCCGCGCTATGCCTACCTGCCGTTCGGCGCCGGGCCGCGCACCTGCATCGGCAACTCCTTCGCCCTGCTGGAGGCCAAGATCATCCTCGCCATGGTGGTGCAGCGCTACCGGCTGGAGCTCGTTCCCGGCCACCGCAGCGAGCCGGAGCCAAGCGTCACCCTGCGGCCGCGCCGCGGCGTTCCGGTCACTCTCCATCCAGTCTCAGGCGACGCTCCGTAAGCGCGTAACTGCTCAGTTGCAGGAGCCGGCGACCCGCCCGGCAGCAGCGGCCAGCGCCTTGTCGCAGTTTGGCAGATCCTTGTTGAAGGAACAGAGCTGGGTCTTGATGTCGTTGGCCGCCACCCCGCTGAACTTGTGCTTGTTGTTCCCGATCCAGGTGGGGCTGGCGCCGATCTGCAAGCCCTGGGCAATCTTGAGATCGGCGGCGAGGAGCCCCTTGCCCTCGTCGCTGGTGGCGCACTTGTCGAGCACCTCGGCGGCGATGCCGTCCTTGGCGCAGGCGCGCCAGTCCGGCGAGCGCACGTTTTGGTTGCGGCACCAGATGTAGTCGAGGTACTTGTTCTTGGCGCGGTAGTGCTTCTTGGCGCACAGCTGGCGGATGTCCTCGTCGACCTCGGCCTGCCCGTGCAGCGACTGAAACCCATCGCCTGCCTGATCGGCGATGTAGTGCACATCGAAGTCTATCTTGCCCTGGAAGTTGGCGAGCACCTCTTTCATTGAATCGAGGGCCTTCACGCCAAAGGGGCACTGCGACATGACAAACACCTGCGCGCTGTTTGCGAGCTCCTTGCGGCAGGTCAAGGTGCCGGCGCAGGTGGCATCGTCGCAGTCCGTCTTGCCGTCGCCAGTGTCGTCGAGCCCGTTGTCGCAGATCTCGGCCGTCGGATCGAACTTCGCCGGCACCTTGAGGCGCTTGTACCGCCCCTTGTCTTCCATCCATCTGGCGATGGTGGCGTAGGAGTCGGCTTTCTCGACGCCCGGCTCGAACAGGAACACGGGCAGACTCTTGACCCCTACCGCGGCATAGAGCTCCTTGCCTTCCGCATCGGCGTAGTCCACCGTGCGCAAGCTAAGCTTGGGGAAGAAGCGGCCGCGAAGCTGTCCCTCCATGGCGCGGGTGTCGCAGTCCTTGCACCGCCGGTCGGTCAAGATGATCCCGCTTACCGCCACGACCTCGGGCAGCTCGGCACAGGTCCTGGGCTTGGGCGCCGGCATTTGCTCGCAGGTCGCGCGCAGGAAGTCCTTCGGGCTGCGCCCGCCCTCGTACAATCGGCCGGCGATGTAGATGGTCGGGCTCCCCGCGGCGTTTGCCTCCTGACTGCGCTTGATCGAGGCGCGCAGGAGCTGCTTGCCCTCGTCGCCGGTGGCGCAGGCGCTGAGCTTGCTGGCATCGAGCCCGCTGCTGCTGGCACACTTCTGCCAGTTTCCCGGGATGGCCCGCAGGTCCTGGTTCTGGCAGCCGATAAAGGCCATGAACTTCCGCGGCTCGGGCGCCTGCTTGATCGCGCAGAGCTGATACAGATCACCTTCGACTTCCGGCTGGCCATGAAGCGAGGTGAAGGTGCCATTTTCCTCTCTGGCGATGAAGTCGAGGTTCAGCTCGACGCGATCGCCGAGGTCGTCGATGACCGGCTGCAGGCCGCTCTCCGCCTCGACGCCATAGGGACACTTGGACATGACATGGACGGTGATCCGGGCCTTGGGGCCGGAAGTCTTCGCCGAGGAGGCCGCCCGGCCGTCGCCCTTGCATGAAGCGGCAACGACGAGCAGCGGCAACAGGGTCAGGACAAGGGCTGAGCGGTCCGCGCGCGTAGAAGCGATGAAGGCCATGTTCGGTCTCCTGTGGGGATGGTGCTGGACCAAGAACACCCGAGCGCGAAAAACGTATCGCCCGCGCGGCGCGGTTTCGTCGATCGAGCGGGTGCGACTGGCCTACTCGAGCTCCCGGATTTGCACCCACTGGACGACGAACGAGATTGCTGCTTGATTTGTCGGGTGCTGTGGTACGGGCGCTCAGAGTGAGCAAGGCGAGCGCTAATGTGACTCGCTGGCATCAAGGCTGTGGCGTGCCGAGTGTATGCAAGGCTGGCTTGGCCTTGCCCTTCTTCGCCGCCGCCTTCGGCTATGCATAAGACGGGTGCGCAAAAAAGCTGGCCTCCTCAAGCAATATCGCCGCATCATGAAACGGATAGATGAGCGTGCTTACGGATGATGGGGCAGCCCTGCCAGCTGGGCCGCCAGCAATCGAGAAGACGACGATCCAGGTGCGGTTCATGCCGATCCTGTGTGCGGTACCGCTTCTGTACGCGCATGCGCGGGGTCTCTTCGCGCAGCGCGGCCTGCAAGTGGACTTGCGGTCGACACCAGGCTGGAGCGGCATCAAGGAGCTCCTCACACACGGCAAGATCGACGCCGCGCACTTGCTGTCGCCAATGCCGCTCGCCTGCGCCGCCGGCATCGACGGCAGGCCGAGCCCGCTGCGGCTCTGCCTCATTCAGAACGTGAACGGCCAGGCGCTGACGATGGCTACGCGCCACCGCGGCAGCGAGAACCGGCCTGTGCTACGCGGCGGGCTCACGTTCGGCGTGCCGTATCTTTACTCGATGCAGTACTACCTGCTCTGCCACTACCTGGCCGAGCAGGGCATCGACCCGCAGCACGAGGCGCGCATCGTCGAGGTGGCGCCGCCGCTCATGCCGCTGTACCTGGCCAACGGGTGGCTCGACGGATTTCTCGGGCCCGAGCCGTACCCCCAGCTCGTGGTGCGGCGCGGGCTCGGCTTCCTACACCTGTTGTCGAAGCAGATCTGGCACGGTCACCCCTGCTGCGCGCTAGCGACGACCGCCGAGTTCCTCGGGCGCTACCCGCGGGCGGCAAGGGCGCTAGTCGGCGCGGTACTGGAGGCGCAGCAGCTCCTGCGCGCGGCCGGCGCTGGCGAGCGCGCGGAGATCGCGGCCCAGCTCAACGCGCCGCAGTACCTGCCCACGCTCGAGCCGAGCCTCATCACCCAGGCGCTGTCCGGGCGCTTTCCCGACGGCCGCGGCGCCGAGATCGATAGCCCGGACTACATCGACTTTTTGCCCTACCCGCGGCCGCAGTACGCTGAGTGGATCATCTCGCAGATGCAGCGCTGGGGGCACCTGCCCCTCACGGTCGAGCGGCAGGCTCTGGCCCACGAGGTATTCGTGGAGGACCTCGTCCGCGAGTTCGGGCCGCACTACGGATTTGCCGCGACGGAGTCCCACGCTGCCGAGCAGCAGATGCCGACCGACCCGGCGGCGGACGTCCGGCGCCAGCCCTTCGCTGCCCCGCGCGCCGCAGTCGCGCCGCCGCAGCGCTATGAGATCTCGCCTGATCTCAGGCTGCGGCTGCAGACGCTACTCAGCCAGCTTGCCGACGCAGCAGGCGGCAACTTCGACACGCAGCTCGAGATCACTTCCGACGACGAGATCGGCTGGCTCGAGCGAATGCTGACGGAGCTCATTCGCAACGCCCGCTTCACGCAGCAGGCGCTGGGCGAGCACCGGCGCATTGAATCAGATGCGATCAAGCAGCAGGCGGTGATTGCCGCCCAGCGACAGCTCCTCGACGAGCTCTCGACGCCAATCATTCCGCTGTTCTCCTCCGGGCTGCTCTTGCCGCTCATCGGCACAATCGATGTGCAGCGGGCGCAGCAGATCACCGAGAACCTGCTCGCCGCGGTGGTCAGGCAGCGCGCGCGGTTCGTCCTCCTCGACATCACCGGCATCAGCGCCCTGGACAAGGCGGTTGCCGGGCACCTGCAGCAGGTGGTGCAGGCGACGTCGCTGCTCGGCGCGCGCTGCGTGCTCATCGGAGTCAGCCCCAAGGTGGCGGCGAGCTTCGCCTCGCTCGGCGTCGACTTTGCCGGGGCGGTGGTGAGGCGCGACCTGGCGAGCGCGATCGAGTACTTCTTCGAGCAGAGCGGCCTGCACATCGTCGGCAAGCCGGAGAAGCAGGCGCGCTAGAAGAATCTGACCCAGGCAGCCGTATCCCCTGGTTATTGCTGAGAGAGCCGCCGGCGTCGCCCTTGGCCCATCGCTGCTAGGCTGGCTGTGGCCACCTGAGCCAGGCGGCACGTTCACTACCGCGGGCACAGAAACAGCCCGTCGCTGAGTAGCCTCACGCGGATCGGATGAGCGTTCCGCACGCGGTGCACCTTTACCGAACCCATCAATTCGCCGATTCCGTTCCCGCTCCATCGCCGAGCGCCCAATCCCCGACGCTGATCGCCTTTCACTTCCTTCTTCGTAGCAATAACAGTCCGTCGAGAACGACCGCTCAATTATTCCCTGGTCGAGAGAGTGCGAGCAGAACCAAGAGGCTGACACCGTCGCTCAGCTCGATGGCCGTTGTCGTCATCGCCAAAACGCCACCTCTGGGTCAGCGACGCGCATGCTCAGCCCGGCCAGCGGCGCCGCCATCGGCGCCAAGGGTGAGCGCATGCGGCTGTGGTGCCTCCTTGCCATCGCCACCGACCCCAAGCGCGGACCTTTCGCAGCCTCGCCGGGGCAGCAGCGCTGGGGCTGCCGCCCTGAAGCCGCCCGGGCGCCCTGCCAGGCCCGCTCATTGTGTCCGAGTGCGCTGCTCACTTGCGCCCTACGCATCACATCTCGCTCGCTGGCCCTACCCTGCCCTACTCGCGGACGCGGCGACCCCAAGGCAAGGGTCGCTTGCCGGACCCCAAGGCCGACAGGCGTGTTATCCTGGGACCAAGCAAGACCGCGTCAGGCCGATTGCACCAGGACCCCACTCAATCGTTCCGCACCGAAGTCGTTGATTTGCAAGCACTTCGCCTCGTCGCGGAACGATATCTTCGGTTTCTCTCTCAGTGAGGATATTCACCGGCTAAACATCAACTCTGATGGAGAGGGGCCGGGAAACTGTCCGCACGCCGTCAGGGAGCGTTGCGGACAGATTCGCGGGTGGAGGCAGGTCTCGACGGTAAAGCCTGTCTGAGTGTCTCAGCCAAGCTCGCGTGCTCCGCGTGCGCTCGGCGGAGCGCCCCCCATGGAGGCCACATGCCCCGTTCGCCATCCCCTTCCGTTCTCTGTCGATCTGGCGCTGAATGCAACCCTTGCTGCCCGGTCCATGGAGGCTGCAATGCCGCGCGCTAAGGCTCAGCCGCGGGTCAAGGGCCCCTACTCCGAGCGCGGCGGGACCCGTTTTCGCATTCGCATCTGCGATGTGACGGAGCACCGCGACCTCTATTTCTCGACGATGCAAGAGGCCCGGGCCGGCATGAAGGAGGCCGCTCGGGAGTTTCCCTCGTCTGGCAATGGTCGCGCGCTCGGCAAGATTGTCGACGAATACACCGACGACAAGGTCAAGCGCGGTCTGTGTACGGCGCGGAGCGCGAGTCGATATCGGGACCATCTGCGCACCTGGCTCTGCGATTACCTGGATAAAGATATCGACAAGCTTACCCCCAAGCGGGCGGCAGCGCTCTATGAGCGTATGGTCTTGACGCCAACTGGCAAGACCGGCCGCCCGCCCTCGGCTGCTACCCAGCGCTACTACCTGCAGCTGGCGCAAATGCTTTTTCGCTGGGCTATACGCAAGGGGTATCTCCGCGAGAGTCCGTTTGCAAACGTCCAGCCGCGGGTGACAGCGACTACCAAGGCAAGACGCACAACGCGGCGCGCGATCCGGACGTGCCCGAGGTGCTGCGCCCGCGGCTTCTCCGGCTGGCGTCGGGACGGGCCCCGGATGCTCACCTGTTTGCTCTGAGCCGCACGGGCAAGCACGGGAGCCATCAAGCTTTTTACTGCGCCGTGCAGCGAGTGTGCAGGGCGGCCGGGGTGCCAGTCGTCTGTCCGCACAGCTTGCGCGGCTTGTAGGCTACCGCAGGCGTGCGCTCCGGTGCGCTGTCCCATGCAGTCGCGGCGGCCTTGGGGCACGGCTCCTTCGCTGTGACCGCCAAGCACTACGTACGGCCCGGAGCCCTGGACGGGGCGCGTACTGAGCGGCTCGTGCAAATGCTGGCGCTGGACACGACAAAGCCATCGCTTGAGCCGGCGGCCCCATCGGCCGAGCAGTTCCTCGCTTCACTGCCCGACGAGACGCTAGCCAGGCTGGTTGCTCTGGCGGACCAGACAAGCGGTCGGAAAGCGTAACCAAAGTGGCACAAGTGCGCCTCGCTAGGCGGCTGCCCGTACGCCCAGCGCAGGTCGAATCCGCCGCAATTCTGACCATTTGTTCAGCCCAATCAGGGGATGATGTGGGGGCAGCCGGGCTGCCAAGCGCATAAAGCGGCGCAGTCGTAACCCGTTGCGTCCGCGCAAGCTCACTCGGTCAGCGGGACGACTGTCAGCCTGGCTCGACGGAACGAACCTCACTGTTCCCAATGCAGCAGAGGACAATTGCTGACGACAAACAAGCTATCCGGGGCTGACGGGGAACACCTGGGGGATCATGCAGAAGGACGATGCTGAGCCCGTGACCGAAGGGTGCCCTCGCAGCCTCGAGAAAATCGCAGCCGTGCTGGAGCGCAGAGGCATCGAATTCACTACCATCAAGGATGCGTCAGGCGATCTCCGACGGCAGAACGAATATCAGGTCCACATGGGGAACGATACGGGCACACGGTGCTGCTGCGGTCAGCAAGCACGAGAGCAGCCGGCGCAGTTCGGTTTGTCAGAACCGTACGGCTTCGCTTGCGACGCTACGATGCTGCGCTCAGTGGGGTCACGGCATACCCTGTAAGAACGGTAGTTCTGGATCGGACTGTCTACCCCTGGTTCTCGACATGCACTGGAGGAGGAGTCTACGGATTCAACTTTGGACCTGATTGCGCATGACGGACTCCGCGATGGTTTCTCTTATGTGATTCCCTTATGGTTGTAGTCGAACTTCAAGAAGGACTTTCCATGATCAAGCTTCGCCAGTTGTCGATTGGTCTTGCAGGATGCCTCGCCGCAACCGACGCGTCTGCGACGGCGACCATTTGTCCCGGCGCGACGACGGTCTCCGGCGTCGACGTCTCTACTGCGCAGGGAGTCATTACCTGGAGGTCGGTGAAGGCTGCCGGCAGAGGGTTTGCCTACATTCAGCATAGCGACGGTATCGCTCTCGATATCAACCGCATCATCAACTGGAAAAATGCCAGCGCCGAGGGGCTGACGGTTGGTTATTATCAGCGCTTCCACGCGTCAATCGATCCGGTAGAGCAGGCCAAGCAAGTCGTCGCAACCCTCAATACGCTCAGCGGCGCATCACGCCCGAACCTGCCGCCGGCGCTCAAAGTCGACACGAATGACGGGCAATCGAACGCGACGGTGATCGCGAGAATCAATCAATGGCTCGCCTACATCCAAAGCAATACCGGACGTCAGCCCGTTCTGCTTGTCACGTCCGACTATTGGTCGAGCCTTGGTTATCCGACCCCAAGCCCCCTCCCCTATATATGGGTTTCTCACCTGAAGGTGGCTTGCCCGACTGTACCTTCCCCCTGGGGCATTCTGCGACTCTGGCAATCCAGCACGACCGGATTCGTGGCTGGCATCAGCGGCTCCGTAAACCTCGATACGTACAACGGATCGATTGCCACCCTGCAGAACCTTTAGACGCAAGGTTTCCAAGGGGTTAGCGTCTCTCTCCGACGGAGGATAGCAGCGCTTGCAAGTGCGTGCTCAGCTCCGACGGAAAAGTGCGCGCAACCGGGAAGTCAGCAGGAGCGCTTGAGCAGCCCGGGCGGACTTACGGCGCCCCCAGCGGCTGCGGTGGCTGGCGCCTGGGCGTCCTCTCCCGCGTCGCCGCTGCGGGTGCCTCCTGCGCCACGTTCAAGGCTGCGTCCGAGGGGACTGAGCTTGAAGCTGCCGGCGCGCTCGGTGCCCTACAGCCGCAGTCGCTTCAAGCGGCCCGCCGGAAAGGAGCTATCGAGCGCGAAGCTGCGCCGCCCGCCGAGGGTGTGATCCGGCATCTGCTTGAGCCGCGGCAGCGTGAAGCGAAGCGGGGCGCCCGAGTCCAGGTACCACTCCACCCGATAGCCAGCACTCAGCCCACCAGAAAAGTCGAGCCTGTCGAAACGCTCGCAGGGCAGCGCCGCAGGCCAGGTCGTGGCCCGCTGATCGACGCGACAGCGCTTCTGCTCGCCGCACAGCGCCCCTTTGCTCAAGCGTACTGTAGCCCGCATTCGCTGCCAGCAAGGCAAGGCTCTGCGGCCCGGGCATCATCACCGACGCAGATACGGAGGCGCGCTCACGGTAGGCCGACTGGCGACCCTTCTGGGCGTCCATCGTCAGTGGGCCTATCGCCTGATCCACCGCGGCATCATCAAGCTCGGCCGCGACCCCGACACGGGCCTCTACCTGTTTTCCCGACACCCCGAGACGCTGAACCGGCTACGTCAGCTTCGAGACGGGCTGATCCATAATATTAACCTCTCGATGGAGCATCAAGATGCATGATCCATCATTTTGCCCGCATCAGCCTCATCCATACATGCGCGGCCCGGCATAACCTGCATACCGACCTGATCCTTACATGCGGAGCGTACAAAGAGGGCGTGGAGCGGCGGACCTGTTATCCCAACCGCGAGGAGGTCCCGACCTCGTGCTCGGCGAGTTCTTTGAGGGTCAGGAGCTGCTTGCGCATCATGACAAAATCGCCGACGGCCAGGAGCGAGTGAAGGAGCCGGAGGCAGAGCCGCGAGGCGACCTTGACGACCGGCCGACTGCCGTTGCGGAGGGCGAGCCAGGGCGCCGGCCCGCCGGCGATCAGCCGACCGGCGCGGGAGCTCAGCGGAAATAGCAGCCAGCCCGTCAGCCCTGCGCCGGCCCACCCGCCGCACAGCGCGCTGAGCAGCAGGCGCCGCGGGCCGTCGCGCCCCAGCCACCCCGCAACGACTGCGTACAGCGCTATGATGCCGCCGCACACAGGCAGCACGGTATTAGCAATCCACCGCCAGTGCGCGATGGGGAAACCCTGCGGCAGCGCCCACAAGACCAGCCCCCCAGCGGCTGCATGCAGCAGCAGCACCAAAGATGCCAGGGCTCGCCAAGGCAGCGGCGGGCACGCCCGGCTGGCGTCGGCCGCCGCCGCGGGACGCAGCCACAGGGCCCAAAGCGCATAGAGCCAAAACGGCGCGAAAAGTACAATCTCGGCCGCCGTGACCCGCAAGCCCCGCGCCGACAACAGGTCCAGGCCGATGGGCGCCACCGGGATGAAGCGCACCGGCGCCCAGAACCGGTGCAGTGAGAACGGCCACAGCAGCGCGCCACGTCGGGCCACAGCGCAAGCGCCGCGAAGATCAGCGCTGCCTTGCGCGCCCTCGCCCTCACCATAGACGCGCGCCGATGCGGTATGCCCTGAAACGGCGGCGGAGCCAGTCGTGGCAAGGCGGCTCTGAATGCGGACCTGGCCGCCGCTGGTGCGAGGGTAGCAGCATCGGAGAGGCGGTCCGTTCAGGCCAGCCTGCGGGAAGCAATCTTGACGACAGCAACCCTGGGCAAGTCCAGCATACAGGCGAGTCAGACTGCCACTTGCCTCGCCAGTTGCTCCAAACATCAGGGGGGCGAACCAGATATATTGGAATTATGCAGCCTGTTGGCCTCCTGCTTGTCATGCTCATCGCGCTGGAGCATCTGTGGTTTCTGGTGCTGGAGATGTTTCTATTCGTCACCCCGACGGGACTTGCGACGTTTCACATGAGCCAGGAGATGGCCAACACCTGCGCAGTGCTGGCCAAGAACCAGGGTCTCTATAACGGATTTCTCGCCGCCGCGCTGGTGCTTGCGGTGCTGACTCGGTCGGCGCTGATGAGGCGCTACGGGCTCGGCTGCGTCGTCATCGCAGGGCTCTATGGCAGTTGGTCGCTCGGGAGCAAAGATACCGCGCTCTTCCAGGGGCTGCCTGCGGCTATTGCGCTCGTGCTGACGGAACCCGCCGGTCGCACGCGAGCAAGCGGCGCATAGCTCAGCTTCCGCAATCGCGAGATGATGCCCCAGGTGCAGGCGCGGACCCGGGGACCTGAATGGCGGCAGTGTGGTCGTTGGGTCACATGCTCAGCCGAGTGTTCTTGCCGCGAGAGGGCCTGTCTTAGCGTCACGCCGATGGCTGGAGCAGTTCGGACGGCGGAACGCGCTATCGATCAGCCGTCGGCCCTGGAGCGACGGCTGCAGACAGTCCCCGCGGTGAGGGTCGAAATCCTCCGCAGAACTTGTAACGCTGCGGATCGAGAGCTACGGCCAGCTAGCGGCGCTGGTCTATATATCGCCGGTCGCTGCCCTGGCCTATAGGCATCAGTTGGGATTTCGTGACTGGCATCCAATGCAGACGGCGCGGACGCCTCATGCCATCGCTACGATGCTATGTGGACAAGCTCGGCATCTCTGCTCGAGCGGGCATCCAAAGTCCGAGGTTGCTTGATACCCCGGTCCTAACCCTGGAGACAGAGCTGCAACCACCAGTAAGTTGGTCGGCCAGGGTATATGCTTGTGCCTACCTGTTGCAAGATTATTGACAATTGATGCGGTTGTATGATGGGGTAAGCCAGTTCGTTTCGCTGGTAACCTACCTCGCTGCGTGCTGCCCGGTAAGATGCTCGGGCAAAAGGTGAATCATGTCCATCGCCAATAAGAACAAAAATGGTGCTGAGCCATCGCTTCAACTCACCCAGAAGGCATGCTCCGTAGCTAAGAAATTGTTCGCCCCCAAACCATGGGACAATGTAGTTAAGATGCTCTCAGAAAATTTTAATTTGTCAGAGCAAAGCACTTCAGAAATTATAGATAAGCTCGTCGATGGTGGAGTTCTACTGCCCGGCGACTTCTCTCTAAGAGATCAGACCGCATTAAACTCTGATTTATATAATTCACTTAACCCTACTCATCGTTATATGCTTTTAGATTGGCATCGAGTTGAAAAATATCGACAAGCAATACAGTCCGCCGTCTTCCCTGGTGCTCGAGTGGTAGATGTTGGTGCTGGTTCTGGGATCCTGAGTTTCTTTTCTGCCACATATGGAGCTCAAAAAGTATACGCCATAGAGGCTACACCGGTAATAGAGAGTGCGAAAAAACTCGCCGTAACAAACAAGCTTGATCAGCAAATTGAGTTTTTCCATGGTTACGCCAAGGATTTTTCGACAGATAAACCAGTGGATATCATTGTTTCAGAGTGGATTGGCTCTTTCTTGGTAAAAGAATATATGTTTGATGCCGTACGTGCAGTGCGCGACCGTTTTTTGGCAAGCGGTGGTCAATTAATACCCAAAGCTGCGAACATGTACGTCGCACCGATCGAAGCCCCTGAGCTTTACCATAGCTACGGTCCTGGGCTTTGGGAGGCTCCATATTTTGGATACGATTTTAGCCTCGGCAAATCGGAAACTCCTGCCGAATATACCAGATGTATAGTCTCGCAGAACTCTCTCTTGGCGCCTGGGGCGCAAATATCTCACTTCAACTGTGAAAAGGACATAACGGCTGATTTTCATTTTACAAAAACCGTAGAGTGGGTGGTCGACCGAAGCGGTTCGTGTCATGGCTTTGTCGGTTATTTTGACCTTATCTTAACCGATACAGTAATACTATCTACTTCTCCATTTTCTCCGACTACTTCCTGGCAGCAGACTTATTTCCCTATTGACCAGATTTTTGTCCAAGCAAATGACCTCATTAAGCTAACCATCACTACGAAACCCGGTGGAGACGGACCGGAAATCACCATAGAAGGTGAGGTGATACGTCAGCAAGTAGCAATTGCAACATTTAAGAAAATAGGCCGTCTATGCGACCCATGGTCTTATTAGGCTGGCATGATATGCTTGCACTCGTCTTGCTAGCAGAGTGCTCGCTTCATTGTCCACTCGAGCCGGTTGCCGGTCCGGTGAGATTGTCCCGGTTCCAGCAGACTGCCTCAAGAGATGCGCTCCGAAGCGATTGCGCAGTGTAGCTCCACTTCGCTTCACGTCGGCCCGCAGCGCGGGTCACTGCTTATGGTAGCCCCTCTGGCTGATATCTTGGATGTAGGGATGCAACAGGGTCTAGAGCAACAGCGGGCCAACACGGCGTTTGCGTCTCCGCTGAGCACAGAGATGTATGCCGAGTTCTATGCCTTGCGTAAGCGGGCATCGACGATGACTGCGGCGGCGATCAAGTGGCTAACCACGGAGCTGCCGGCGCGGCTTCCCGCGCTATCCCAGGACTCTGGCGGCGCTGATAGCGGAAGCCCAGTCATCGCTGAGCCGACACCATTTCGGGTCCTCAGCATTGGCAGCGGTAGCGGTGAGTTGGACTTAGAAGTACTGCAAATGCTCCGCGCCCGTCTCTCCCCGAGGCGGCCCCTTATATATCAAGCCCTCGAGCCGAATCCCGTGCACTACAACGAGTGCTTGCACGCCCTAGGTCCTTTTTCTGGCCACGACGCAACCACTGTAGAGGTACTACCGCTGCCATTTGCCGCTCCGGGCGGATTTGCCAGCCAAGAACGCTACGATCTGGTGCTGTTCATCCATGTCCTCTACTATTTCCCGAAGCTGATCGACTGCCTGGCGCATGCGCTCGGCATGCTCGCTCCCTCGGGGCGGGTGGTCATCGTACACCAGACTGAGGTCGGTATCCCCGAGCTACAAGAGGCGCACATGATGGATCTGCGTGGTAATCGCGAGCAGATCTTGACGACCGCACAAGTGCGCAGCCAGATGCATGAGGCGGGGCTGCGCCACGACTACGAGGAGGTTGAGGCGCACTTGGATGTGTCCGAATGCCTGCGTGGTAGCGAGGACGGCCTGAAGATACTGTCGTTTTGCATGGAATGTGATCTGCGGTCGCTTGATGAGGCACGACGAGATGGCCTCCTCGCCTCGTTGCGTGCCCGTGTACAGCTCTCTCCCGCGGGAGCTGCACAGCTGCGCGAACCGATTGGCCTGTTCATTGTCAAATCACAGCCTGGACCTTTCTAAGACGGGCATGTGGACGTACGCTATCGCAGCTGCGCATGTCCCCGGCACGAGCCGCCGATCACGACCGCGCCCTACTGGGCGCCCATATCTTGCATTGAGCGCATGCCACAGCTGACAAAAGCTCGCTCGTCGTGGAGGCTGCCCCGATTTGGCGTCAGCTCCCCGATGTGCGCTTCACCTTGACGATAGGAGTCTTTGCTCCATGAAGGCAGCTCATTCGACCCAAGCCCTTGGCGTGTCGCCTCTCAGCAGCATCTGCTCCCATAACGAGTGGGATTCCTTGGAGGCGGTAGTAGTAGGAACTACGGCCAAGGCTCAATTTTCACGATATGATGTGAGCGTAGAGGCGATTGCCAAGGTAGGCCCAGCAGTATATGGAAATCGGGAGTCTCTGCCCTACGATCCACGCATTTTGGAAGAAGCGGAAGAGGATCTCTCTCGCCTGGTGGGCATTTTCGAGTCACTCGGCGTATTGGTATATCGGCCTGAGCCGCTAGACCATTCCCGCAGTTTCGGTACTCCAGACTGGTCGACTGATGGGTTCTACAGCTACTGTCCGCGGGATAGCTTGCTCGTGGTCGGCGAGACAGTCATCGAAGCCCCGATGGCGATGCGCGGACGATACTTCGAGACTTTTGCTTACCGCCGACTGCTAGCGGAAGCAGTCCGCAAAGGGACACGTTGGCTCGCCGCCCCCAAGCCCAGGCTTCTAGATAGCATCTTTTTGCCGCATGCCACAAATGAGCAATTGGCGCTGCTCGATGATGAGCCGGTCTTTGACGCCGCAAATGTGCTTCGAGTCGGAAAAGACTTGATCTACCTTGTCTCGGACACCGGCAATGAGCTGGGCTGTCGATGGCTGCAGTCGGCTCTGGGAAGTCAGTACCGCGTCCATCCCTGCCGCAACCTGTACAACTCCATCCACATTGACTCCACGATCGCGCTATTGCGACCTGGGCTTGCGCTAGTCAACCCCGAACGTGTTCGCGACGACAATCTGCCAGCACCGTTGCGCGATTGGGATCTGATTCGCGCCCCCGAAATGGTGGACATCGGCCTTGAGGGCGAGCCACTGCCCTGGCCGTCTTCGGTTTGGATCGGCATGAACCTCTTGATGGTCAATCCTTCGTTGGCGATAGTAGATGCGAAGCAGACAGAACTTCACCGGCTACTCGAACGCCACCGGATTGATGTCATTCCGTTTGCCCTCCGCCACGCACGTACTTTGGGGGGGGGGATCCATTGCGCGACGCTGGATCTTCGTAGGCGGGGGCAGCTAGAAAGCTATTCTTGATGGAGCGACCGCACGGTCGCAGCTGAGTGAGGTTGCGGCCAAGCGGAATGGTGTTTCATTGCTTCTCGCCAGAGACAACCAGAGACAGCCACTCATGGTAATTGCCGCGCGAGTCCTGAATCTCTCGATAGGGCAGACCATCAAATTTCTCGCGGATGGAGATACCCGCTTCCTCGATGGCTTGCACGAGGCCGTCGGCACTACTTATTTGCGCCCAATCCCTTAGCCGAGTAAAATTCATCGGGGTCGATAGTATGAGGCGACCGCCCGCTTTCATAACCCTGGCCATCTCCGAGATCGCCATTAAGATATCATTGGGAGCAGGTAGAGACGGATCTTGGACTCGATCAAGCATGAATGTACTGATGACACAATCAAACAGGTTATCCTTGAACGGCAATCGCGTTGCGCTTCCTTGTACAATCCGCACATTTTCCAGGGTGAGCGAGTTAGCGAACACCATATTCGGGAAGCCCCGGCCGGCCCAATACTTATCGCTATTGCAGCCCTTGGGCCCATCT
Source organism: Polyangia bacterium (assembly GCA_044222245.1). Taxonomy (GTDB): domain Bacteria; phylum Myxococcota_A; class Polyangia; order Palsa-1104; family JAEUJZ01; genus CALFML01. The sequence continues at coordinate 99,347 of JBGANQ010000017.1, forward strand.
AGCGAAATAGGCAGTCCTTCGATGAGTATTTCCTTGGCGCGCCGGCACATCGTGTAAGCATGGTCCATCCCAACAAACAGAGAATGCGGATATCGAGGAGCGCAGTCATAGATGGTTCTTCCAACTCCGCACCCGAGATCCAAGATGCATTGTTCCGCATCAGAGCGAAGCGCCATTGCTGCAAAACTGGACACGGTTCGATAAAGTCCTTCCGTTCCGCCAAATCCCACGCGACCCTTGTGCATCAAGAGCTGAAAGCCAAAGGCTAGTCCCGTATAAAGTGTCGCCTCTACATCGTCCCTGTCGTATGGGTCATTTTCTCTATCCGCCAGCGTCCGTTTCGAAAAAATTGGAATTCCATTGACGGTTTCTGACGGGTCAGCAGCCAGTAGGTTGTTGAACATCGCGTCGAAGTGTGGCGTCATGAGCGCACGGTTCTTAGTACAAGTAGTGGACGGCGAAGCGTCGAACAAACCCAACATATCCTGAACCAGCGTTCGGATCGGCACAGCCCGTGACTACCGTGGCGCAGATTGCAACTATTTGAATTCGAATATACGCTGGACATCTCTATATGCAATCATGACGATAGTACCACATTTTCTGACATGTCAAGCGGTTCTTAGGTGAGTGGCGGCATCCGAGCGCACCTCCGATAGCGTCCCTCCCATCGGAGACCTCGCCTGATTCTGTCCGCAACGGCGATTTTCTCGACGGCAGACTCTGCGGACACGATCAGACAGCCTCAGCAAGCGCTACACCCTGCCAGCCCTGCGACGGACGCGCCGCCTGGGCAAGGCGGCTGCGGCTGCCTTGGCCCGTATGAGGTCACACGCCGCAGCCGCACGCAAGGCCGGTGCGGCCCGCTGTCATGCTTGCGTGGTCAGCTGTCGTGACCTAGCGGCGGCCCAGGCTGCGCGCCATCAGCTCAAGGGGCCGCCGGGCAATCAATCCATGGGGAGCCGGCGGCCCCTCAGCCCGCAAGCGGCGTGCGGTGTGCTGTCGGTCGTGCTCACAAGGCAGCGCGAGCCGGCGGCGGCGGTCCAGGCACCGCCCCCCGCTATCGGCCCCTGTGTCCAAGGTAGTTCCTTGTCCCTTCCTGGGCTACGGCAGGGTCGATGTCGGATGAAACTCGCGACTGTGGTTCACACCGTCGGAGATTCCTTATTCGTCGGTGTGATTGAGAATGGTTCTGCACGTCCGCCAAGAGTCTGTCTGAGATCTTGGGTTCAGCATTCAGAAGGAATACTTCTATTCGAGACATATTCCTTTTCTGCGCAGTCCTTGCAGAATTTCCGATCAAGTCGCTTGCATTGGGAACTTGTCCGCCGCCGCAGCGGCAGAGCACATCCCCAGGGTCACTTACATCGGACCCCGACAAGTAGGGTTTTTCTGTACGAACGAACGTCAGACAGAATGTTCAGATCTTGTCAGCCCTTGCCGGCGGTGCCCAAGTTCCAATCGGCTACAGAAAACGAACGAATTGAGAAGAGAGACACTCGCCGGAAGGTATCTTCCCAGAGTACAAGAATACTTTGGAATAGATGCCAAATACTCACTCTATTGGTCAAGTGAGCGATAGCAAAGGAGGAAGAATTCACCCGCTGAATAGAATTCGCGGGTCCTGTCGGGTTTTGGCCTGCCCATCGTGCATCATGAGACGCTGCTGAGGACATAACGAGCCCGTCGGAGAAAGCCCGTCCTGCCGTCAAAAAATCAGTTCCTCTCAGGACAAGTTCCGACGGTGAGAAGACCGGGCGTGTGACAGGAAGGACGGAATAGAAAAGTATTCAGAAAAGCCAAGTGAAGCCAAGTATTCGCCGCGGGGGTGTGTGCAAGGGGGTCCTGTGTAGACCAGGGTCGCTGAGGGTGCTGAACGGCTTGACTCCCTACGAGTCCGGCGGCATCGTCCAGAAGTCTTCCAGCTCGCCCATCAAGTGCGGATGCGCGGCTAGGATGGCAAGCAGGCTGACCAGAGGCGCGCCGGGGACCCCGTCCCCCGCCTTCAGCCTCGATAAGTACCCCTGGGACAGGTTGAGTAGCAGCTCGGTTTTACGCTGGGACTTGATTTTCTGCATGCGCATAATCGCGACGGTGGCGCGCTCGCGCAGACTGGCCCGGTAGAGGGACTCGAGCAGCTCGCTCGGCAGCGTGTCCAGTCCGAGCGGCTCATACTTGCAGCGGCGGCACGCGAGCAGGCGAAGATCAGCGGGCAAGGTCAGGGCGGTGTTCCGATAGCGCACTACGCGCCCGGGGCGAGCGGAAGGAATCACCGACTTATAGCCGCAGCAGGGGCAGCGCTGCGATTTGGGATGGCCCATCGGGGGCGCTCCTGAGAGTATGGGGCGGTTACTTCCTCTCGACGAGTACAAGGTGCAAGCCGGGCAAATCCTCTCTTGGGAAACGCTGACTCCGGGTGAGCAAGTCCCGTAGGGTTCGGACAAGCTTGCGCACACCGTGCTGGTCGAGTTCGAGCTGAAGGAGTACACGCGCGCCGGCGGGTTGAAATCGCAGATGGGCCAGGGGGGGCTCGGGGGGCTTTGGCTTGCGTCGCTTGCCGGTCCGCTTCGAGGGCCGCGGTGCCGCGTCCTTGAGGGAGTCGGGCGCACGGTGCGCCAAGATGGCATCCCGTCTGGCGATCTCCTGAAAGAGCAACGCGGACGCGTGGCGGCTGAGCTTGTGGCGATTGGTCTCGGCGTTGCGAAGTGTGCTGGGCGAGAGGCCCGCGGCGGTGGCCAAGACCTTGCGAGACAGTCCCAGCTTTTCGCGGGCGCGGCGCAGCCAAGTGCCGACTTCGGTAGAGAATGGGGCCTTCATGGGGGGCTCCCGTCGGATGGCCGGGGCAAACCGGGACAAAGCGGGGGCTCAGGCGCTTGGGGGTCGACGAGCCAGGCGGCTGCATCAGACACGCCGCGCAGTCGGGCGGTTTCTCCGACGAGGGCCGCGTCCCGCTTGGGACGCAGCTGGGCGAGCTGATGCGCCCGCGGCTCGCTAAAGGGTTTCTCGGTCGGCTCGACGGGGCACGGTCCCAGCGCCAGCGCCCAAAGCAGCACCGCGCCGACCCCGCAGCGGTAGGGAGTCGAAGCAAGGCCCGTCGAGCGAGCGAGCAGCGCGACGACCTCAGCACCGGAGCGGCAGCCGCAGAACCGCTCGCGATGAATCTCCCGCAGGTTGGCGTCCAGCGCCGTCGCGGTGAGGCTGCGCAGACCGCGCCGCTCCGCATGCGCCAGTTCCGAGAGCACCGGGAACCGCTCCCAGAGCGACTCCGCCAACCGTCCGGCGCATGGGCCTGCATGCCGGAGCGGCAGCTTGACCGCTTCGCGTGCGTCGAGCGTCCAGGCTTCCGAGCGGGTGCCGCAGAGACAACACAGGCGGCGCGCTCCATAGGCGGTGACCTCGACCGCCTGCAAGCCGGTGCGGAGTTCATCGAGAACAAGCAGCGCCTCGAGCACCAGGGACAGGGTCAGGCGGGAATCGAAGCGGTATAAGTCCGCCTCGGGGAGAGCGGGCAAGGCCGCGGGGGTGTCATCCGACACCGCATCGGGAGATCGGCCGGGAGTATCGGACCAGCGCAGCCGCAGTGCCTCGACCGAGATAAGGCGCAGCAACGTGGCGCGACTCGGAGGATGGCGCGCCGTCTCGATGAATTTGATTGTCGCGTCGGATAGCTTGGCCTCGCGCGCGAGCTGTACCCGACTGAAGCCCGCTTGGTTGCGCCGGTCGCGAAGCAGGTGCCCGAAGTCCTGCAGCTGCTTGGGGGACAGCGACGGAGTGAGCCGGCGTGCCGGGGAGCAAGCGCCCTGGGCACTGGCCAGGCTGGCGATCTCGTCGACCAGACTTGCATAGGCGGCACACGCCGCTCGAGTCTTGGGCGGCTGTCCCGGGCCACCGGTCCGCAGAGCGGCGGCCAGAGCAAGGGCCTGCCGACTGACGTCGGCCCAGAAGTCGCCCTGGATAGCGGCAGGCGGCGGAGCGCTTTCAGCGGGCATGAGGGTGCCCCGGTCCCCGGGTGCCGACGCGAGCCAAGAAGCGATGATAGTCGCCGCCGACTGAGCGCATGGCTTGCTCTCCGGTGCCGCGCTGCTCGCAGAGGCGACAGCAGCAGACCGCCGTGTGTCGGCTGGGATCGGGTGTCGGAGAGAAAGCCGAGGCTGCGGGGGCTCGGCGGTCTGCTGCTTGGCGAGGGGCCGACAGTGAGGACAGTAAGGATCATACCGTCGACAAAGGCGCGCCAGCGTTCCCCCTGCCGACGGGCAGCCGGGGAAATTTTTGGGCCATGGGCTCAAGCTGGAGGCTGGCCCGGATGGGGTCCCCTGCCCGCTGGCACCACGGGAAGCCGCTCGCTCCAGGTCAGCAGCTGGCGCTTGGGAGCGCCCCAAAACGCGCACGCGCCGCGCGCTCTCTCGGCAGGCTATAGACCAGGGCGGCCGGGGTCTTGGGGGGCGCTCAAGTCTCTTGAGGCCGCTTGCGCAGGGGCTCCTTGAAGCGAACCCCGGCACCGCCGCCATTTTCGGGGATGAACTCCACTCCCGCCAGTTCCAGGGCCTTCTGCACCGCATCCAGGTTGGTGGCGTAGGCGCTGGGCACCCCATCGACCTTTTCCATGCGCTGGATGGTCGGCAGGCTCACCTCGGCTTTTTTCGCCAGGGCACTGGCGGACCATCGAAGCAGTCCGCGCGCCGCTCTCATCTGGGCGCCCGTGATCATGATGCAAAATCGATCACAGGTGATAAATTCTCAGTTGACATTTTTTGTGTCTAGTTTAGGTTAATTTGCATCATCGCTTGAGTGTATCGCGGCTTGGGTGAAGCCCGTGCCGCCTGAAACAGCACACCATTGCATACCTGCGCCCCGAGATCCAGGGCGCTGTGGTCGGCCATGTGCGTGCGGGCAGGAGATCTCATGGCTACCGATCTGACGTTGCTGTCCTGAAGGAAAGAGGGAGTTGTCGCCGTCGGTGATTCGACCGCCTATGGGTCTCGAGGAACGATTGCGCACACCAGACCCAGCTTAGGAGATGGGCTGCGGTCCAGGGAGCAATGCCCTCGCGTTCCATTCGACCGGCCAGTCGATCTGATGATGGCTCACCGATCGGGACGCCACCTCGCAAACAACGCGGATGCTCGATGAGCGCAGCTTGCTCCCCGAGGGGGACGGGCACGCAATCGGGACAGGAATTCGCTTTAGGTATTTAGTTATCCGCACAGATGACGCAATTTGTAATGGTCCGAAACCATTGGATCTTGTTGCCATGTTTAGCGGATCTTCAGGATAGACCTTGGCCTAAAGATCATAGCTAAGTCGAAAAATCGCATCCCGTGTTCTGGGCGAGCGGCTTCCGAGTAATCAACTTGATTACTCCTCCACATCCGAACCTACAGCGATTTTGAGCTTGCACGACCCGATCTGTGTGCCACCCTTGCTGCATGTTCGGCATTACCATTCCTCTCAGCATTGATTCAGTTCGCATTCTGGCAGTCACGGGCAAGCAAGGGAAACGCCCGTGCTTATGGGAAGGACACCCTTCAACCCCTGAGCATGAAATCGAGGCAGCGATCGACGCCGATCTACGCGTTCGCCGCTGGCTGAGCAAGCACCGTCTGATCAAAAATGGCGTCGCCACCTTGAGCTTCAACATCGAGCTCTACTCAGGAGGTCGGCGAGTCGAGACCCTCGATGCCAAGGACGTCAGCCTCTTTATTCGACAGGTCAAACGGAAGCCACGCGCAACCTCGGAGGAAGTGGTGCTCAAGAGCATCAGCGTGCTGGACTCGACGATCAAGAACCTGGGCGAGCGGCTCGATATGAATTGGAAGACGCTGACCGAACAGCTGGAGCAGCGCGACACCGTGATCGGCATGCTGGTTCAGCGCGGACTCAACCCACCGGCTCCTCCCAAGCCGGCAGAGCCGCCTCCTACGCCGCCGGATACGATCGACAACCTATTCGACAAGGGCGGGAAGCTGATCCAGTTCATGAATATGATCAAGTCGGTCAAGGGGAGCGACTAACCCGATGATGGATGGTCAGGGTGCGAGTGCGACCCAGCCGGTCACTGAGTGAGCTACGATCCATCATCCATCCTGGGATTTGCCAACGCCGGTATACGCTGGCCAGGCGTTCTGCGAGAACTCCAATCCAGTACGGCGCGAGGTCGTCAAGAGCCCGACTGACTACCTGCGTGTCGCTCTTCGCGAACCTGGCAAAACATGATGGCGGCGTTGGTCGGTATTGAGGGTCGCCATATTTTCTTCCCCGAATCGGTACTCGCATCGCGGCTTAGAGCGGACCGTTACACATCTATGCGTGAAACCCACGACTCTTCAGGTATTGTCTGGCTTGCACCTCATGTTCTCGTATAGTGTCCTGAGCGTGGGGGTTGTGGGCTTGGGCGCGAATGATCGATTTGAACGCATCTCTATATTCATCAGGGTACCGAGGTGTCCCCCACAACTCACGTGGAATGTTGGGATCGTTCGGATACCTGAACTCGTAAAAGTTCTGAAATCGTGCTCTCGCTCCCCCATCAAGATCGAGCACCCAAACGATATTTTGAAGAGCCTCTTCCCATGCAGCCATGATCTTTACTCCCTAACCTCCGACGGTGGTTTAGCCGGTTTAGCCGCCATGGACGGCCGTGTCTGAATACACGTGCAATCGAGATGCCAAACAACTATCTCTTCATGCGCCTCGGGAAAATATTATAGGTGGCCCTGGACCCGCAATTTTTTCTGTCACACGTACTTGACGCGAAAATTTTTCGCCTGCGTTGTCAAGCCTTTCTTGCCATTCGATTCCAATATCGATAACCCAAGCAAATACACGCGCACCAAAGGCGCTAATATGGCGCATGCGTGCGCAATTTGGAAGCGCGGACCCCGCACCGTTATCACCTCGTTAGAGTGATAACGGTGCGTAATTTTTTATTTGACAAATGACCTCATGGCGCCGTAAGGGCTTTAGCGTCGAATCAATCAATCAACACAAACCGCCACCCCGCGCCGCAGCGACGGCGCAAGGAGACTGACCGCCGAACACACCACAAGGTGCCCCGTCGAGAGTATCGACGCCGGGCCGCAAAGACCGGGACTCGACGGGTGGACGCCCGTCGGTCCCGTAGCGCGCCGTCGTGTTTGCACCACGCCGGCGCACCGGAGCGAATCATGCCACGTTCACGCCCGAAGTCTGCATCAAAAGTCCGCCCGTCTGCATCCGCGCCCCTCTCCGACGCTGTGGAGGTGCGAGAGCCGCCCTTTTCGCGGTCTCTGGCCCTCAGCCCCAGGCTGGCCCGGCGCCTCAGCCACTTTCAACGCGACCACGTCCAGTATCCGCCCCTGCTTCCCTTCAAGTGCCGGACCGTCTACGTCCCCATCATGGGGGCCGATCTGCGCCCGTCTCTGAGCCACGATGGCAAGCCCATCCTGGCCCGCGTGCTTCTCGAGGTCGCCTTTCAAGAGTACACCCGTCACCCTCGCTGGGACCGTCGCCCCCGGGCGCTGTGGTTTTTCGTCGCTTGGGACATTGACGGCTCCTGTTTGCAGAAGGCCCGTCGCATCAGCCGCGCCGGGGCACAGAAGCTGTACAAAGTGCCCTCAGCTCGCCTGCAGGTCATAAGCACCGGCAAGCGGCTTGTGCTGGTCTCACGACCGGAGTCGCCCTCTCTCTCGTAACCCATGCGCAACCGTCGCGGTGCGGCTGTGGTGCGTCGGGTGCCCAAGCGTGCACCCGGCGGCGACTCGGCGCCGCGGCGACACCGGAGATCCCCATGTCCAGAGCCCAAGCAGCATCCCGCGTCAAAGGTCCCTACTCCGAGCGGGGCGGCACCCGCTTCCGTCTGCGCGTTGTCGATCAAGGCATCAAGCGCGATCTGTACTTTGCCACCGAGCGCCAAGCCCGCGCGCAGCTGGTCACTCTGCAGCAGCAGATCGACCACTCTGTAAGCCGCACCGTCGGCTGGCTCATCGACGAGTTTTGCGCGGAGCGCCAGCGCCAGGGCCGCGCCAAGCCGCGGACCTGTCGTGAGCAACGCGAGCGCGCTCGCAGTGTCCTACACGCCTACTTGGACCGAGAAGCGCGCGTGATCACTCCCGCCCTCGCGACCAAGCTCTATCTGGACTTGGTCGAGAGCCTCAACGGCAAGACCGGCAAGCCCCTCGCCGCCGCCACGCACCGCTTCTACCTCAAGCTGGCCCGCGCCGTGTTTGCCTGGGCACTGCGCAAGGGCTACGTACAGCAGAATCCCTTTCTCAACGTCCAGGCGGTCGGCCGCGTCAACGTCGGCAAGCCGCAGCTGCGCATTGACGAAGCGCAGCGCTTCGTAACCACGGCGCTGGCCCGCTTCGATGAGCAAGCCGACCCGATGGCCATGGCGGCGCTGATTGCGCTGCTGATGGGACTGCGCGCCAGCGAAGTGCTTCAGCGCCGCGTGCGCGACGTAGACCGCAACGGCGAGATCCTGTGGATCGACGGCGGCAAGTCGAAGAACGCGCGCCGCTACCTCGACGTGCCTGCAGTGCTGCAGCCGCGACTGATGCAGCTGTGCAGCGGACGCGAGCCGGACGAGTTCCTCATGGGCCTCAGCGCCAGAGGCGAGCCCAAGCGCCGGCAAGCCCTGTGGACTACCGTTCACCGGCTCTGCCTTGCAGCGCAAGTGCCGCCGGTCTGCCCGCACAGCTTGCGCGGCCTCTGGGCCACGCTGGGGGTGCAGTCGGGCGCCGTCTCTCACGCGGTAGCCGCCAGCCTGGGCCATGGTTCGTTCAGCATGACGGCCAAGCACTATGCCCAGCCTGAAGCCATCAGCGGCGCGCACACCGCGCGCGTGATGTCGATGCTCTCGCTCGGCAGCGCCGCCCCAGCAGAAGACAGCACGGCGCTTGTAGACCAGCTGCGCGCCCTGCCTGCCGAGGTGCTGCGCCGGCTGCTGCAAGACCTCAGCAAGACCTCAGCAAACTAGCCTACATCGCCCCCCATTCTTATCCGTCCGCATGCTGTCCGCACGCTGGCTAAGTCCGCGAATCTCCGACGGAAAATCGCACAGGAACGCTCCCTCCGATACGGTTGGCGACGATCACGTCCTGATTCCCATCGCCGTTCATATCGGCGATCGCCAGCTGCTGCGGTCCGGCGCCGACGAACACCGGATTGTTGGGCGGATTGAACGTCGCGTTGGGCGAGCCGGTCCCGATAAAGACGCGGATGGTGTTGGTGATCGAGTCGCTGACGACGCAGTCGATCTTGCCGTCGTTGTTCAGGTCCCCGAGCTCCATCCACTGCGGGGCCTGGTTGGCGTTGTTGGTCCCGTAGTTGAGCGGATTGGCCGCCTGGAACGGACCCGCCTGCTGACCAGTACCGAAGTACACAGCGAGCGTCGCGCCGCCGTTATTCTGCATCACCGCGACCAGATCCTGGCGGCCATCGCCGTTTATATCCGCAGTCTGTACGCGCGTCGGCTGGCCATTGGGAGCCAGCGCCATGTACTGACCGGAGGGGAACAGATTGGCGTTGTTGGCGGTGTTGATGAAGAGCCCGATGTTGCTGGCGTTCACATTGCCGGTGATGAGATCCGGCTGGTTGTCGCCGTTGATGTCGGCGACCGCCTGGGAAAAGACGTTGCCGCTCGCTCCGTAGTTGAGCGACGCTACCGCATTCATAAGGCCCGTGCCGTTGCCCAGATAGTAGTGCACCTGGTTGCTCGTCGTGCCCACCACCATGTCGAGCCTGCCGTCGGCATTCAGATCGACCAGGCGGGTCGTGTTGTTCGCTCCCTGACCGCCGATAAAGCCGAAGGTGGGCGTGGGCTGCAGCGGCGCGAAGCCGCCAAGGCCATTGCCGAGGTAGACTGTATAGATGCTCTGATCGACATGGGTGACGATGACGTCGGTCTTGCCATCCCCGTTGAGATCACCAAACGCGGCGCCGTGGGGGCGCTGGGCCAGGGTCGGATAGGCGGTCTGCGAGAACGTCAGCTGCGAGGCATAGAAGGTGAGCGCGGAGGGAGAGTTGGCCGCGTTGCTGTTCTTGCTTGTCTGACCATCGGGGTTGCGCGCGACCAGGTTCACCGGACCGACGCCGGCCCGCGCTGGCGTCAGAAGGACCGCAGTCGTCGGTGTGACCGACATCACATTGACGAGCTGATTGTTGATGAAAAAGTTGGTTGTAGTCGAAAATGGACCGCCAGTGACTGTGATCTGATCGCCACCCGCAGTGGACAGAAGCTTGGGGCTAACCGCCAAAATGTTAGGTGCCGTGGGCTGAAATGTGCCGGCGTCAAAGCCCAGCAGATCTGCGGGCGGCGCCGTCGCCATGTCCTGGTTCCCGGTCGGTACCGGGAACAGGGAGCGTGGGGTCTCCGAGCAGCTGAAGAAAAGTAAACTGGTGATAATAATGCTTCGCTTCATATGTGACTCTCCTTACGAACTAGTTTATAATTGAAGCAAGATTCTGTTCGCCGCGCAATGCCATTGCTGGAATCCTCTCGGAGAGCCGGCAAGCAGCCTCGGAGCCTTGAGCCAGTGAAGATCCACCGCCACGCGAGATGTCCATGACGGGAAGCAGCGCTGCTGCCGCGCCCCAGCCTGGCCTCGTGCTCGCCGGCTTCCGGCTTGTCGAGCAGCTAGGCAGCGACGGGCTGGGCGAGCTGTTCCGGGCGCAGAACGTGCACGCGCCGCGGCTCTTGCGGTCGATCCGCGTCATCCGCCCCGAGCTGGCGGCGCAGCCCGACTTTCGCACCCAGCTGCTGCGCGTCGCCGAGCTGCTCGACGTCCTGGAACACCCGAACCTGCTGCGCCTGCACCACCTGGGCGAAGAGGGCGACTTTCTGTTCACCGTCCACGATCTGCTGCTCGGCCGCAGCCTGCGCGCCCTCACCAGCGAGCAGCGCGCACCGCGGCCGGTGGGCGTGGTGACCGACTGGCTGTATCAGGCGCTGTGTGGCCTGGGCCACGCGCACCAGCAGGGAATCATTCACCAAGGCCTATCTCTGCCGTCGCTGGAGTCGCTCCAGGTTTCCAGGCTGGGCGGCGCGTCCTTATAGAGCGGATGGAAAGGGCGGCGCGGGCCGCAGGTCCTGGCGACCCGAGCCCCGCCCCCGCAGCGGATCTTGCAGCGTGGGCGACAGCGGGCAACCCCTGGCGACCGGACCCCCGCCCTGGCGACAAAGGCCCCTGAGTGTCTGCGGTGGGCAGTCGGGCTACAGTCCCTGCATGCATCGACCTCACCACGATGCCAGGAGGAACTCATGATTCGTAGGGATAGTGGTCTTCGGCTCCCCGTTTTGGCGTCGCTCCTGACGCTGGCTCTGACAACCAAGGCCTTCGCGCTTCCGGTCGGCACGGAAGAGGAGCTGAAGCAGGCTGCCGCCGAGGCGCAGTCCGCCGCGCCGAGCTGGGAAGAGCTCGATGCCGCGGCCGTCGACTTCACCGCCATCGTCGCGCTGTCCAACTGCTCGGGGTCGCTGGTGAAGTTCAAGGGCTCGCGCACCACCGACTTCGCCATGGTGCTGACCAACGGCCACTGCGTCGGCAGCTTCATCACCGCCGGCGACGCGCGCGTCAATGTCGCCACCAGCCGCACCTTCAACCTGCTCAGCTCAAGCGGCAGCGGCACCCTGGGCACACTCCGCGCCTCCAAGCTGATCTACGGCACCATGACCGGCACCGATATGGCGCTTTATCTGCTGACCTCGACCTATGCCCAGATCGCGTCCCGCTACCGCGTTGCGCCACTGCTCATCGCCGATTCCCACCCGGTGGCGGGCACCGCGATCCGCGTCGTCTCCGGCTTCTGGCGCAAGATCTACTCGTGCACGATCAGCAAGTTCGTGCCGCAGCTGATGGAGGGCAGCTGGACGTGGCAGGACTCCATCCGCTACTCCGAGCCCGGCTGCGAGGTCATCGGCGGCACCTCGGGCTCGCCGATCATCAGCGCCAGCGCCTACGAAGTCATTGGCATCAACAACACCACCAACGAGACCGGCGCCCGCTGCACCGTCGACAATCCTTGCGAGATCGACAGCATGGGCAATGTCACGGTCGAAAAGGGGGCAAGCTACGGCCAGCAGATCTATCAGCTTTACTCCTGTGTAAACGCCAGCAACGCCATCGACCTGAGCATGCCCGGCTGCAAGCTGCAAAAGCCGGCGACTCCCTAAGTCGGCGCGCCGACTTCTCCGTCCCCGAAAGCCTCCTCCCTTAACCTCACCCTGCCCTGCGCAGTGGCTGCGCCGTCCCGGCTTAGCCCCTGCGCGGGTGCCCCCTTGCGTGGCTCCGCCTGGGGGTGCTATGAGGGCGACTCAAAAACTAAAGAGGCTCATCATGACTAACAAAGTAGCTGTCCTTCTGGCTGGGTTCCTGTTTGTTCACTGCGGCGCGCCGGACCCCACCGACACCGGGGCTGCCGCAGGTGAGGGAGTGACGGGGTTGGCCCAGCCGCTAGCCGCCACCTCTTCCTTCCTTTACACCGCCACCAACGGCGGCACCAACGCCATCGCCGCCTATCGGCGCGATCTAAGCACTGGGGCCATCGGCTCACTCATCGGCCTGTATGGCACGGGCGGGGTGGGCAGCGGCGATCTGCTGGTCTCGCAGGCCGGACTCATTACCGATGGCCGCTACCTGTTTGTCGTCAACCCGGGCAGCAACACCATCTCCTCGCTGGCCATCGGCGCCACCGGCACGCTGTCCCGGGTGAGCACGGTGGACTCCGGAGGTGCGTTTCCGGTGAGCCTGGTCCTGCGCGGCAGCCAGCTCCTGGTCCTCAACCAGGGAACCTCCACCCGCGCCCCGAGCCTGGCCGGGTTTACCGTGTCGGCCGCCGGCCAGCTCACCGCCACCGCGCTGCGCACGACGCTGACGTCCGGCAACATCCCGACCCACCTCTTGTTCAACCCGAGCGGCAGCCTGCTCATCGTGCTCATCCCGCAGCCGGTCGGCACCGGCCACATGGTCAGCTACGCGGTGACCTACGACACAGGGGGTACCATCTCACGCCTGACCAAGCGCTATGATCTCACCGGTCTTCCCGGCCCGTTCGCCGGCGTGTTCAGCCCGCGCGCCGCGGCCAGCAACCAGCTGATCGTGGTGGATGAGAACCTCCCCGGGGCGATCTCCATGCTGGTCGGGACTACGGGGTCGCTGACGGTCAATAACAGCGCCAACAGCCACCAGCGCTTCCCCTGCTGGATCGTCATCAACGCCGCCGGCACGTCCGCCTTCACCACCAACACCGGCGCCGATACCCTGTCGCTGTTCACCGTGGCCAGCGATGGCCGGCTGACCTTCCGCAGCAACGTCGCCACCAGCGGTCGCCTGCCCACCGACCTCACCCTCGACCCGGCAGGCCGCTACCTGTACGAGGTCAACGTCGGCAGCGCCAGCGTCAAGGGCTGGCGTCTGACCGGCGCCACCACCAGCGCCGGCCTCGCCGCGGTCAACGCCACCGCCGCCGCCGACCTCCCCGCCGACGCCAGTCCTTTTGGGGTGGTTGTCGTCGACAAGTAGCCGGCCGATTAGCCGATGCGGATCAGGATCTCGCTGAGCGACTTCTTGTTCAGCGCGTGTCGCGGAACCACCGCATCGGCGGCCGGATAGCCGACTGGGATGAGCAGCTCGGCGCGCTCGTTGTCGGGGCGCCCGAGGATCTCGTTAAGAAAGCCCATCGGACTCGGGGTGTGAGTGAGCGTGGCGAGCCCCGCCAGCGTCAGGCTCGCCAGCAGCAGTCCGCTGGCAATGCCCACCGACTCGCGGACGTAATAGTGCTTGGTACGCACCGGCTGCCCGCTCTGCGGATCAACAGACTGACCGTAGGTCTGGGCGAACACGACGATCACAAACGGGGCATCGGTGATGTGCGCCTTGACGGCGTCGGTTCCAAGCGGCGCCAGGGCGGCGCGCCACTCCGCCGGTCCGCTCGTGTAAAACTCCTGCTCTTCGGCCTCGGCCCCCGCGCGCAGCCTGGCCTTGACCGCGGGATCGGAGACGACGACGAACGTCCACGGCTGCTGGTTGGCGCCGCTCGGTGCAGTGCCGGCAGTGCGGATGGCGTTGTCGATCAGCAGCGGGTCCACCGGCTCGCTGCTGAAGAAGCGCACGGTGCGCCGGGCCTGCATCGCAGCCAGGAACTCGCGCGAGCGCTGGAGCTGCTCGGCTGGGGTCAGGCGCTGAAACTGAAGCGGAATCGGCTCGTAGCTTGGGGAGGGCGTCATCGCAGGCACTTTAGCATCGGTGCGCGGCCGCTGGCGCACAAAGAAGCGATCAGGAGCCGGACGCCGCGACCGCGCACTGCATGTTGACGATCTTGCCGCTCGGCGGCGGCGCGTTGCCCCGCCGCCACAGCCCGGCCACCGCCCCGCCGGCGCAGTTGACGCGACTTGGCACCGCGCAGTAGCAGTCGGGGTCGGCCGAGCAGGCCGCCAGCTCGGCCGCCAGGTGGGGGTTCGGGCTCAGCTTGAGGTTGTTGGCCTCATTGGGCGCCGGATCGGTGGCGAAGTAGTCGCAGCACCGGGCGCTGCAGGCAGGCAGCGGGACCTCCGGCGTATTATTCGGGTTGCTGGCATCGACGTAGCCCACCGTGCACTCGGGGGTGCCGCCGCTTGTCTTGGGCGGCTTGCGCAGGCAGTCGACGGGGAACTTGGTGATGATCTGGTCGGCGATGACCGACAGCGCGCTTGGATACTTGCTGGCGTCGCAGATCGAGTTCTCGCTGACGTTGCTCGGCTGGAAGCGGCGGATGAAGCTCGAGAGGCGCAGCTGGGCCTGACCAAAAAATCCGCTGGCGTCGGCGGTCAGAGTGGGGTCGGGGTTATAGCAGGCCGCCGCCGTGGTGCGTCCGCGATTCAGGCCGCTGCTGTCGCTGGCGTTGAGGTAGTCGACAAACAGCTGGCCGTCCTTTTTCGGATCCGAGGCCAGGTTGTCCAGCAGGGTCGGCGTCCAAATCCCAGCCAGGACGAGGTTGGGGTTAGGCAGGCGGGCAAAGAAGTTTACATACTGATCAATCGAGTTGAGGAAGCTGTCCTGACGCTCCTGACAGTTGGTCTTTTTGCCCATGACGTTCATCGGCTGGTCGCAGCGCAGATCGAGCGCCATGCAGCGGTAGTCATCGTTATAGCACTGCGCGTTGACGCTCTGCGCGCCGCTGGTGCAGCTCGGCTCCGTGGTATGCAAGGTCGCCGGATTGAGGAGCTCGCGCTTCATCGCCTGCACGGAGCAGTCATCCTCGTCGGTAATGAAGATGACTGCCAGCACCGAGGTGCTGCGGTTGAAGCCCTGGTTGTCGAGCCGGTGATTGTCCAGGGCGCGCCGCGCCGCCTCTAGCGGCTGCTCGATCGCGCAGCCGGTGTCACCGACCAGCGACAGGCACTGGAACGCGAGCTGCGGTCCCAGGTCCACCCCGCCCACGGTCTTGCTGGGAACGTTGGTGATGCCATCCTCCTTGGCGATGTAGCGCACTCCCCCGCGCGGGCCGTACTGCGGGTCGGGACACAGCGCCTGGCAAGCGGCCAGCGCCTCCCCCTGCAGGCCGCGGCTTGTGCACGGCTGGTTCTGCAGGACGCCGTCATCCCCGGCCGCCGTGTTGCAGGCCAGGATGGGGTTTTTCGGGAACTGCTTGCCGGTCGCGGTCCCATCGGGGACGTTGAAGCCCAGATCGGTGGTGACGATGCCGACGTGATAGTTGGCGCCGGTCGCGTCGATCGTGCTGATAAACTGCGGAATCGCTGTCGCCAGGACTCGCTGCTTGGGAGCCATCGATGGAGAGTTGTCGATGACGAACAGGATGTCCACGTCCTTGTGCAGGCGGGGGTCGATCATGGTGGGCTGGACGGTGCTGGAGCAGGACTGCTGGGCCGCCAGCGCCTGGGCTGCGGTGGCCCCGGGCGGCACCGAGCACGGCGCGGCAAAGTCGGGGGCGGTGCAGGCAGCTCCTGTCAGCCAGAGCGCGGAGCCAAAAAGGCACGCCGAAAACAAAGAACGTCGCATCGGACACTCCTTTAGAAAATGGCTCGCCTCCCTCTGAACTTTGTTCAGGGGCAAAATGCGGAGGCGATCAGTTGCAGCAAATCCTTAGTTGTCGGCTGGCGGCAAAACCTTACAGCGCGCGCAAGATCGAGCTCCGCCAGCTCGGCTGCCCCATCGGGGGCTGCAAGACTACTGGGCACGGCCGCGCGCAAAGGCTGCGCTTCCGCCGGCCGCCGCAGAAAAAGCTGCGCTCCCGCGCGAGGCGCCGATGCTGCGGCAGGTCCCGCGCCCTGCCCGGCTCATCCCACAGCCCCCGAGGCGCATGCGCCCGTGACCCGCGCGGGGCCGCGGGCGACTTGCAGAGCGGCACGCTCCTTGCCACGCCTTGTATCTCAAAGATAGTCCACAGCCGAGAGCGCGAGCCCCGCCCCGGTCATCACGATGGAGCTGTAAACATGACACCTAAAATCACCGCGGCGCTGCGCAACATGCTGCAGCGGAGCTACTACGTTCCTTCGCCCAGCGCGGTCCGCGTTACGCCACTAGACGCCCGCATCGCAGTCATCGGCGCCGGGGCGGCGGGCCTGACTGCCGCATATACCCTCAAAAAGCTCGGCTATACCCAGGTTACCGTCTACGAGTGCAACGCCGACGTCGGCGGCAAGGTTCAGACGGTCGTCTACGAGGGCAGGCCCTACGAGCTCGGAGCAGTCTGGTACGGCAAGCCGTATAGGACCATCCGCGCCTTCATGGACAAGTATGGCGTCCGCGGCACAGGCGATGACATCCCCGTCATCATCGACGGCGGCGTCTCCTATACCCAGGCAGCCTACGCCAAGGCCAAGTATGGCACCGTCAGGTTCGCCCGCAGCGTGCTCAAGTTCCTGTCGATGGCTGACACGCGCTATGCAAGCATCTGGGCACCCGGATTCGCGCACGTCGACCCCGACCTTCACCTTTCCTGTGACGCCTTCGCCCGCCTGTACGATCACTCCCACCGAGGCAAGATCGGGCCGGTGGTCGAGGTCCTGCGGACCTTCCTGGTCGGCTGCGGCTACGGCTACTTCCAGGACATTCCGGTCATGTACTACCTGAAGCTGGCGCCGTGGATCGTCCAGCGCTCGGCCCGCGCGGCGATCACCGGCGGGCCGCCGCTATACCGCGTCAGCCACGGCTGGCAGGAACTATGGCGCGCGGTGGCGCGGGACCTGGAAGAGGTGCGCGTCAACACCCCGGTCACCAGCGTCGTCCGCTATCAGACCGAGGCCGGACAGCCGAGAATCCGGCTCACCGCTGGAGGCCGAACCGAGGTCTTCGACCGGCTGCTGATCACCCCGAACCCGGACCTCGCCGGCAGGTTCATGGACTTCACGCCGGTCGAGCGCGCCCTGTTTGCGAAGGTCAAGTATGTCCGCTTTGCCATGACCTTGATGACCGGAGGAGGGCTTCCCCACTGCTTCCTCAAGGACCACAGCGAGCCGGGTGCCATAGGTCATGTCGTGGCCATCGGCAAGACGTTCGCCGATCGCGAGGTCTACTCCTTCTACCAGCAGCTCAGCGAGACCATGACCACCGAGCAGGCGATGAGCTTGCTGCACGCCGATGTGCAGGCGCTCGGAGGTCACGCCGACACGGTGCTGGCACGGGCGGAGTGGAGCTACTTCCCGCACGTCTCGACCGCCGATGCCAGCGCCGGCTTCTACCGCGATCTGGAGGCGCTGCAGGGGGAGCAGGCCACCTATTACATCAACTCGCTGGCGGCGTTCGAAGACGTCGAGCATGTAGCTACCTATGCCCAGGAGCTGGTCGAGAGCTGCTTTGTCCCCGGCCCCCGGCTCGGGGCGAGCTCCGGGGCTGCCGGCGCCATCGCCGATCAGGCCATCCCCAGGTCTGCGGCCCTGATTGGCAAGCCGCCGGCCGCGCCTGCAGAGGCCCTGGCGGTGGCTAGCCGACGATAAGCTTGAAGACGTCCCACGCGGCGGTGTGGTTCGCCTCGGTCTCAGGCTGATTCCACAGGTACAGGGCGCGATAGGTGGTGATGGTGGTTCACAGGTTAGGCGCGCCGGCCGCGCTGCGACCTTAACTAGAGGGTCGGACGCCGGCCCGGCGCGAGCGGCCGCGTGCTCCGCCATGTCCCCAGGCTTGCCTTGCCTGCGGCAGTGATCTAATAGTCTCTTTCGTGTACTCGCCCATGTACCCGCGGACCGTCTTGCTGGTGCTATGGGTGCCATGGGCTCTGGCCGGCCCTGCCCGCGCTGAGCACGGCGATCCGGGCTACGCCGTATGGCCCGCCGAGGAAGTAGCGCTGCCGACCAACGCCCGGGTGATGGCGCTGTCGGTAAACGGCCTCGCCCCCGAGGTCACCGAGCTCGCCCGCCGGACCCCGCGTCTGGTCGGAGGCGGCGAGGTGGTGCCGCTGCGCATCGTCGATGAGTTTCGCGGCCACGACTGGGGAAGCTATGGTACCTCAGGGTTTGTGCTCGAGCCGGCGCGCCCGCTGCGGCCGCTGACCCGCTACGAGCTCTGCGAAGATCAAGCGGGCGGACAGCTGTGCCTCGGCGGCTGGACCACCGCCCGCGGCGCCGACCGGCGAC
Organism: Polyangia bacterium; assembly: GCA_044222245.1. Lineage (GTDB taxonomy): Bacteria > Myxococcota_A > Polyangia > Palsa-1104 > JAEUJZ01 > CALFML01. Next base: position 117,891 of record JBGANQ010000017.1, read on the forward strand.
CACCGGTCTGGACCGGCCCGCCCCATCCCTACCCGACCCAGCGCGAGTACTACCAGTACGGCTTCGAGCTGCCGGTGCGAGACGATGGTCCGCTGCTCATCGCGGTGACCGCGACGCGACCCGGACAAAAGCAGCGGGTCCTGTTCGGACTCAACGACCGCTTCGCCCCGCAGGGCTGCGTCAGCCTCATCCTCGATCAGCCAGTGGGAACGCGGCGGCGCTTCCTCATCACCTTTACTGCCTACGATGTTCCCGGCCATCGCCGCGCCCAGCCGATCAGCTTCCCGGTCCTGGTGCAAGATCAGGATAACATCGAGCTCTGCCTCCCCAAGCCGCCGCGCGAGCCCGACACTCCCCAGCAAAAGGGGGGCAGCGATATCTAGGCTGGCCCAGCCAAAGAGCTGCCGCGGCCGGACTATCGCCTCCACGAGCAGCGAGCCCAGCGCCCGCGCCGAGCCGGAGGCAGAGCCAAGGAACCCAGCATAGCGGAACCCACAGTCCCGGCGCGCACGGCTCCTGCCCTCATGTCTGCGACACTTGCTAGGATTTAGGCTGAGCTGAAGTGCCGTGGGGTTGAGTTTACCAAGCTCGATGTGCAGATCCCAGCCGGCGCGTAGGTCCGCAACCGGATAAGGACCGGCCGGGCGGAGCTGCTTCCGGATCGCCCCGAGGGAGCCGGGCCGCCCTGGCAATGTGCAGCGAACCTTTTGGCCAGTCGCTGCGTAGAGAGCGGCGCACTCTCCATTTGACGATGGTCCATAAGAGCCCTTACTCTCGATATAGAACTATCCTCAGGACCATCGCCCATGACCTACTTAGCCAAAATCCCAAGGGCCCCTCGCTGGACCGCAAGGTCTGGTTGTTGCATCCAAGGGCTCGCGGAGCTTACGTCCGTAGTCTGCAGGTTCCTCGCCAGCGGCGTGTTGACGGCGGCGGTGGGCTGCTCTTCGCCACCGATCGGCGCCAATGGCAGTGACATGGCGCTGCCGGCCACGAGCTATGCGCCGGCGACCATCAATCAGATCGACAAAGATCCGGGCAACGGCCCCTACGGTAACGGCCAGAGAGTCGTGCTCGATCGGGTGGTCGCGGTCAGCAAGGTCGACAAGTACGTAAACTCCACCAACCAGCAGTGCCGCTACCAGATGTGGGTACAGGACGCGGCGTGCACCACGCCGCCTTGCGGGCTGGTGGTCAAGGCCATCGGCCCGATGGCCCCGAGCGCGACCGCGACCGGCAAGGACTGTCCATCGGTGGCGACCAGCGGCACCGCGCTCGCCCCGGTCGGCCGCGGGGACAACCTCCGCATCCGCGGGAAGCTGATCGTCGAGGTCGACAGCAGCCCGCCGATGAGCGTGGTCGAGCACCAGCTCTTCATCGACTCGCTGGAGATCCTGCCGCCGACCCAGACGATTACGCCGCTCGTCCTTTCTGATTCGAGCCAGTACGGACTGTTTGTGACCCACCTGGGCACCCTGTGGCAGACCTACGAAGGGATGTCTGTAGTGCTCCAGCCGGCAAGTGGAGTGCTCCAGGTCTCTGCCTTCAGCGATCACGGGTTTCAGACCACCCCGGGTAACACCGACTGGGGCGACACCTTCGACAGCGACTACTATCCCACCGGCGCGCTCACCTATCCCACGGTCGGCACTACCTTCCATGCCATCTTCGGCGTCGTCTCGACCCGTCACGGCGGCGAGCTCCAGCCGGGGCGCTCCAAGGACTTCGTTCCCTAGGAGCGCCTTACGCCGCGCGGCCGCTGTCCTATTTATTGGCCGGCGAGGTCGCGGGCAGGGCCTGGCGCAGCCACAGCGGCGGCTGGCGGTCGGTATCAAAGACAATCTGCAGGGCCTGGCCGTCGGGGGTAAGGGTCACGCCCTCCGGCTTCAGGCCGGGGAATCGCCGCAAAAGGAGCGGCGAGCTCCCCGGTCGCAGCCACCACAGAGCGCCGCCGCCATCGGGCGGCAGCTTCTTGGGGCTGTTGGCCAGGAGCACCAGCGATCCATCGGGCAGGAAGCTCAGATCGGAGATTCCCTGCACGACCGAGCCGCCCGCCGCAGTCACGCGCAGCGGAACCTCGGCCCAGCGCTGCACCTGCTCCGCGCGCAGCGCGCCGCTCTTGAGCGCAGGCAGCACCTCGGCGATGCGCAGGACGAGCGCCGCGCCGGTGGCGGTCTGCGGGGCCTTGAGCCCTACGTAGAGCGCGCCGGCGTGAAGCGCCAGCCCCTCGATGTCCACCCCCCCGGGGGGCACCACCCCCGCCGCCGCGATCGCCTCGGCCAGGTCCACCGCGCCGATGACCTGCAGCGCCCGTCCACTTAGCTCCAGCTGGAGCAGCCGGCGCCGCTCGCCCGTGTCTTGCCCCTTGCGGTTGGCTGAGTGCGAAGTCGCCAGGAAAAAGCTGCCGGCCGGGCCCGCGCACAGGGCCTCGGCGTCATTGAGCTTGTCCAGACCGAGGATGGGGATCGGGGTGCTGTCGAACCGGCCTTCCAGGCTCAGCGCGAACAGCCAGGGCGCATGGTTTGTCCCCTGCAGCTTGTCTCCGGTGTCATCGCTTGCGACCAGATAGCGCGACAGGGCCGGACTCCACACGATCGCCGAGAGCTCGGGCATGCTCGTTTTGGCGAGCAGGACGTCGGGTACGGTGATGGCAGACGGTTCCAAGACGAGCAGTCCGGCCGCGGCCAACCAGCTAGCGAGCACTGACACGGAACGCCTCCCCCGGGACCAGCGGCACCGGATTGTCGAGCACAATGACCGCTCTGCGGCCCCAGGCCGGCACCGATGCCGAGGCGCGGGCGCGCGGCACAAGCTCTTCGACCATCGGCGCAAGCTCTGCTACGTGGCCGCTTAGCACCGACAACAATGCTCCCGGGCGGCGCACCAGGACCGGCGCGCCCGGCCGCAGCGTGCGCAGCTGTCGCTCGGGCAGGTACGCAACGATGTGCCCGGGTCGGGTCGTCACCACCGTGACCACCGCCATCCCGGCGCCCAGCGCATCGCCCGCTCGCTGCAGGATGCCCGCGACCATCCCGTCCACGGGCGAGCGCAGGGTCAACGCAGCGAGCTCGAACTCCACCTCGCGCAGCGCGGCTTCGCTGGCGACGACAGCGGCGCGGTAGGGGGCGAGCCGCGCGACCAGTCGCTGCGCCTGCTCGGCCGCGGGACGGGGCCGCCGGCCCATCAGCGCGAGCTCGCGCGCCGTCCCCGCAGGTCGCGCTTCCAGGTCCGCTGCCAGCGCACGCTGCCGTCGCCGCGCGTCCTCTAGCTCACTCTCGCGGACCAGGCGCTGGGAGCCCAGCCACGCCAGCCGCTTGACCTGCAGATCCAGCTCGTGCAGCTCGGCCCGGGCGCGCGCCTCATCGATGTGCGTACTGACCGCCTGCAGCTGGTTGAGCTGGAGGAGCGTGTCCTGCAGCTCCTGCTCCGCCACGACCACCGCCTGCGCCTGGGCGAGCTCGGCGCGCAGCCGCTCGCGTCGCAGCTCTAGCGGCCGGGTGTCCAGCTGCGCCAGCACCTCGCCCGCCTTGACCCTCTGGCCCAGCTGCACCGGCACCGCTTGCAGCCGACCGGCCTGCAGCGGTCCGACGGTGTGCAGCTGGTCCTCGGCGTAGCCGACGATCGAGCCCGACCCCAGGGTCATCCCGTGCGAGAACACCCAGAACCCCGTCCCGGCCAGGGCGATCAAGAGCAGAGAGGGCAGTCGCCCGCGCAAGCCGTGAAGCAGCACTCTAGGGTTCAATGGACCTGTCCTGCATGAGCAAGGTCGCGCCGCTGACTCCGGGGATCGCGGCGAGCGACTGGAGGATCTGTCCCTTGTCGGCCGAGTCGCGAAGCTTCAGGTGATAGGCGTGCTCCTGCGTGCCGCCACCGAGCTCGCGCAGGTTGATAAGGACAAAGCTCGGAGCGAAGCGGGCGAGCAGCTGACTTACCGCGTGCTGCACCGCGGTGTCGGTCGGCAGCTGCAGGCGCAGCACCGCGTTATGGAACTGCCGCGAGCCAAACGAGGAAAAGGACAGACCCACCATGGCCACACTGAAGACCGCGGTGCCGAGGATGGCAACCGCGAAGGCGAGCACGCCGCAGGCGACCCCGACGCCCAGCGCAGTAAAGGCGAAGATCAGATCGCGGCTGTCCTTGAGCGAGCTGCGGAAGCGAATCAAGGTCAGCGCCCCCAAAAGCCCGAGGCCGCGCGCCACGTCATCGCCAATGGCCAGCATGACCAGCGCCGCGGGCACGCCGGCTATGGCGAGCGTCGTGGCGAAGCTCCGCATATACGACAGACCCTGGTAGGTGGCGACGTACACCCAAGAGACCACCATGGACAGGGCGAAGGAAAGGAGCAGCGCGGCCAACGTCAGATCCCAGCCAATGCGGGTGTCCATGTCAGCCGCCCGTCCCGCCGGGCCACCCCGGGGGCCAGCTCGACCACGGCGCCAGGTCCCAGTCGCGGTCCGCTCCGAGCTCCTCGACAGTCATTGCCATCACATACTTGGAGTACGAGCTGATGGTCAGCCGCAGCTGCTGCACGAGCTCATCTATCCACCAGGGCGCGAGGCCACGGAACTTGATCTCGATGAGCGTGGCCGCTTCGCTCTGGTAGTTCCCGACCCCGCACAGGTGGAACCAGGCGCGCGGGTCTCCGCTTAGCACGGGACCGCGCGCCGCCTGGTAACAGATGTCACGATCCAGAGTCAGTCGGGTCTCGTCGCTCGGCTCCAGCGCCGTGTAGGCCTGCCGGCAGTAGGTCAGAAGGGCCTTGGGCTCGGCGCGGTAGGTCATCATCAGGTACAGGAAGTGCTCGAGCGTGCGCTGCTCCGCCGCGGTCTTGCCCAGCTGCGACGGATTGGTCTCCCCGCGCAGGAGCGCCGGCACCGCCGCGAGCGGGACCACGGCGCGGTCCTTGAAGGTGACGTTTTTAACCTTCCTCTTGATCTCGAAGAAGGCCGGGCCGACCGGCGGGTCTCCATAGGCCCGCACGCGCAGCTTGCTGCGGTCCGGAGCGGACTCCCGGTGCGCCCGCATGAAGTCGAGCTCCGGGGAGTCGAGATACAGGTTGGTGATGCGCTGCCCTCCCGGCGCCCAGTCATCGCAGCGCATAAACGGGGCGACAAACGCAAGCAGCGCCTGCGCCACCGGCTCCGGCACCAGGTACTTGTACTCGAAACGCTCAAAGGAAGTGGCCTGGGCACTCACCGCAGGACCTCGGCCACCGAGGCTCCGACCGCGGCCTCCAGCATCAGCCAGGCCTGGCGGAAGGCAAGGCGCGCGGCGCTGTAGTCGCGCTGCCCGCGCAGCACGCTCTCCTCGCTGCTCAGCAAGGCCACCAGATCGAGCTGACCGCCGCGGACCGCGAGCTCCATCAGGTGGTCGTGCTCGGAGAGGACCGGGAGCACCTCGCTGCGGAAGCGGCGGAGGATCTTGTGGCGCAGCTTCAGCTCGGCGCAGGCGGCGTATACGCCCTGCTTCAGCGTCTCGATCTGGGCCTGCTCCGCTGCGTGCTCCTTATCGAACTCGGCCACCGCGACCTGGATGGGCCCGGCGTTCTGGTTCAGCACCGGCAGCGGCAGGGTGAACCCGGCCTGCCAGTCGTTGGGATACTTCGACGAGCCGGTCTGGCCGAAGCGCGCGTTGAGCTCGGGCCACGGCCACAGCCGCGTCTTGGCCAGGCGCAGCGCCTGCTCGCGCTCGATCACGCGCGCATGTGCCGCCTTGCGCAGTGGGCGGCTGGCGACGCTCTGCTCGGCCAGCGCTTCGGCATCCAGCAGCACTGCACCCGCGGGCTCATCCAGCAAGGCGCCGCTCACCTCCATCGGCTCGGCCGAGATCACCCCAAGCAGCGCCTGCAGCTGCGACTGCGCCTGGGTACGGCGCAGTTCGACGTCATCGAGGTCACGCTGGGCGTTGAGGATCGCCAGCTCAAAAAGGTTCAGCTCGATCCGGGTCGCCCCGCCGTGTTGGACGCGGGTGCGCAACAGCGCTCCCATGCGCCGCCGCAGCGCCAGCGCCTCGGTCAGAATTCGTGACTGCTCGCGCAGCTCCAGGATCGTCGCGTGGGTCAGCCGCACCGTGGCGGCCAGGGTCCACTCCTGCTCGGCGATCGCGTAGCGGACCTCGTCCAGCGTCGCGCGGGCCTGCGCGCGGCGCGCCGCCAGCTCGACCGGCTGCGGCGGGGTCCACTTCAAGGTGGCTGTCCAGCCAAGTTGCGGCCCTTCCTGCAAGTGCACCAGCGTCAGCTGCAGCAGCGGGTTCAAGAGCGCGGTCGCGCTGACAATCTGGGCCTCGGCGATCCCGCGCTGCTTGCGGAAGGCGCGCAGGTTGGGGTTTGACTGCAGGGCCCGCAGCACCGCCGCGCTCTCGGACAGCCCCGCGGCGGCGGTGAGCCCGGGGACGGGCGGGGACTCAGTCGGTGCTGCGGCACCCGCGTCTGCCGGCAACCACGGGCCCAGCAGCGCCAGCAAGGCAGTGACAACCAAACGAAACATCGACCCCCTCAAACAAGCGCGGCTCCACCATCTACCCCGAACGGACTCCGGCGACATCGGCAGCGTGGGAAGCTAGGGCGAGAGCTGCGTAGTCGGGATGATCTGCTTGCACGTCGATGGGCTGGCCCACAGGAGCTTGGCCGACGCGCCGCCCGCGGCTTCGTAGTACTCCAGCATGATCGTGACCGGTACACCGGCGGTCAGGCTGATCGTCCCGCTCCACTCGGTTGCTCCCATATCCACCCACTTGTTCACGAGCTGCTTGCCATTGACAAACAGACGCGCCCCGTCATCGGTCTGGGTATAGAAGGTGTACTGCTCGGTAAAGCGCGGCGTGACCCTGCCGGTCCAGCGCACCTGGAAGCCATCGCTCGGCAGCGCCGCGGCCGGCGGCCCGGAGCCAAAGTCGAAGTTCACGTTCGCATCGGTGCGGGTCAGCTTCAAGGTGGCCATGGTGAAGTCGTGGGTCGTATCGCCGGCCAGGGTCTGATAATACTCCCCGGTGAGGCCGCAGCTGCCCGTAGTGCACACAGGCGGATTCATGATGTCCACGATGTCCTGGTGCCGGCAGGCGCCGAACCCGCGCAGCTTGGCGAGCTCGGTGTTGAAGTTGCACACACTGACCGCGGCTGGCGAGGCTGCATAGTCGGCGCTGCTGAAGGCGCCGGCGGCCAGGTCGACCTTGGCCTGGTAGCTCGCCGGGCTGAGCACGCCGTTCTGATCCAGTGCGACGATCCGATTCCACAGCTCGGTGCGAAACGCCTTGATGAAGGCATCCTTGATGTGGTTCCACGTGCCGCCGCGGTTGTCAGGATTCCCCTGCTCGCCGATGTAGAACGACTTTCCCGCCTGCCAGCCGAAGTACTCGCCGAACTCAAGATCCTTGTCCTGGGGGAACAGCAGCCACTTCCCATCGGACAGCCTCCGGTAGAGGAAGTGGTTGTGGAAGGCCTCGTCCCACGGCTCGGCCCAGTTCCGGATTGCGATATAGTCAAGGAGCTTCTGGTAGTCAAACGTCGCCATGAAGTAGCTGCGCACCGGCGTCCAGTCGCCGGACACGACCGCGGCGTCACGCAGGGTGTTGATGGTCTCGATCATGGTCCGCAGGTTGCTGACCGTATCCCACTTATTGGTGATGCGCTGGTAGGTATAGGCGTAGCGGTCGTCTAGACTCCACTGGGGACACTGGGGATTGGGCGCCAGCACTCCCTCATCCGACATGCCCCAGGGCCCTTCGATGGTGTTGGGCCCGCCGTTGCCATCGGCCTTGAACAGGTCGCCGGTCAGCTCGCCCGGCGCGTTGTAGCGCTTCATCATGTCCCCATCGATGTGCTCGATGTCCAGCATGTAGTGGTAGTAGCCGCCATTTATGTGGAATCTCGCATATTTGGCCCGCTGCACCGGAACGCCGATAGTCGGGTCGCCGTAGATCTGCTCACCCAGGGTGTCGTCCAGCCCGGGGCAGGCCTGGTTTAGCTTGTTGAGGACCATCTTTTTACGCTTGCCCTCAAACGTGGCGTAGTCCGGGAAGTCGATCTTCCAGCTCAGCACGTTGTAGGTAGGTCGGTCGGGCAGCGGGTTGATCGTGGTCTTGCTCACATCGAGCGCGGCGCCGTTGGTACGGTTCCAGCGGCTCCCCTGGTAGCGCACGAAGGTGTCATAGACGATGCCGTTATAGATGAACACGGCCGGGACTGTCGCTTCCCAGGATGGCCGGGGCATGCAGCGGGTGGTCGTGGCCCCCACGACGACCGGCATGACGCGGCGGTCATCGGTGGCGAAGTTGACGTTGTCGTACATCTGGTTCCAGTTGCTCTTCTTGATGAACAGCTGGTATACGGGCGCCGTGGTGACCACCTGGGGCGTGACGAAGTAGGCCCACCAGCCAAACGGGTCGGAGGGCCGCGGTGAGATGACCTCCAGCCCCTGGCCCTTGTCCGCCTGAATCCGGTAGCGAACGATCGAGTTGCTCGGCTGCGGCGGCAGCGCGGCCTCGTAGACGCCGTTATTGAGGGTCAGGTCCACGGTCTGGATCGGCTCCCCGGTGAGCTCGAGGTTGTCGACGAAGTACTGCAGCTGCGGGCTGCGCAGCGTGCCCAGCTTCGAGAACGTCACCCCGATCTTGACCGTATCGGTGGCGCGGATGAGCAGATCCGTCCCCGACCACGTCACCCTTCGGGTGAGCACGATGGTAGGCGGCGCGCCGGCGAGGCTGTTTGCCCGTCCGGGACTCGCGCCATCGAGCGGCGAGGGCACCCAGTTGGATATCTCGCTGGAGGGAACGTCGGCCGCGACTCGCTCCAGCGAGCGACCGCGGTACTGGTGATCGGCCGCGACGAGCGGGCTGGGCAAAAGCCCCAGCCACTCATCGTCGGCTCCGAGCGCGTCGGCGCCGATCGGCCACGGGAACTTGTCATCATAGCTGACTGTGTCGATGGTCACATTGCTCCCATCGACAAGGTTGAAGGTGCCGCCGCCGTTGTCGAGGTTTCCCGTGTAGTCGCCGAGGACCTCGGAGGCGGTCAGCCCGTAGCTGCCGACCATCACCAGGGCGGCTCTGTTCTTGGCGATGACTCTGTACCCATGCGCGGAGATGCTGGCGCCGGCCGGGAACGCAAACTTGACGCCCCCGGTGAGCTGCCAGCCGGTCAGATCGACTGCCGAGTCGGCGGGGTTATAAAGCTCGATAAACTCATGATTGTCCTCGGCGGCGTTCTCGTCCACCGGGTGATACATGATCTCCGAGATCACTACTGCCGGTGGCGGAGTGAGCATCTCGGAAATGCTGGAGTCGTTGGCTCCGCACGCGCTGGCCAGAGCCGCGACCACTCCAACCAGTGACAATCGGGAGATAGAATCATTCATACGCTGCCCCCCAAGGGCGAATGAGATCGGTGAAGCAACAAAAATTCAGTGTATCACGATGGGGAGCAGAGGGTCGAGGCGCTGCTTGGCCGCGCTCCCAAGAGCGGTTCTGGTCAGCAATAGGACTGGCAGCCCGCCCACTTCCGAGCGCGGACCTACGTGTAACCGGATCGGGCACCCCGCACAGAACGCCCTCAAGGAAAGGTGCCATCGGTTTGGCAAGCCCAGCGCAGGCAAAGAGCAGCGGCGCATGGACGAGGCGCGGCGTCTCACCCATTCCCCAGAAGCCCGCAGCACCCTGTTACTCGCCCTCGCTGCTCAGACGGCGAATTAAAGGGGCAACGCAGCTTTTCCAGGATTTTTCCAGAACCCGATCAAATTTTGCATTTCTCGACGGAGATTTTAGAACGAACTGTCCACCAAGACCTGAAGCCGGAGAGCCTGTTTCTGACCCAGACTGGCCTGGTCAAGGTAGTGGACTTCGAGCTGGTTCGCCTGGGCGAGTTTCTGTCAACGCGGCGGGTGCCGGCGCGCCCGGCCGTGGTGAACGCGCCGACCTACTTCGCCCCCGAGTTCGCCGAAGGGGCCGCCGCCAGCGCCGCCAGCGACGTTTACGCAATGGGGCTGTGCTTGTACGAGTTCCTCGCCGGGGAGCCGCCCTACCGCGCCGGCGGATCGACCGAGGCGCAGGTCACCATCTCGATTCTGCTGCAGCACCTGACCAAGCCGCTGCCCGACCTGCGCCAGTTTCGCCGGGATGTGCCCGAGGGACTCCTCGCGGTGCTGCAGCAGGCCACCGCCAAGCACCCGTTGGACCGCTACCAGAACGCCAACGAGTTTGCCGCCGCGCTGCAGCCCTACGCGGGACTGCCACCCGAGCCCGCGCACGCACCGCTACATGCACTTTCAACGGAATCATATCGCTCTGTCCGGCCACCGCTGAACGACCCGCAGCCCGAAGAGCCTGTCGAGTCGCAGGTCATCGAGCTCGGCTGGGAAGAACCGGGTCCGCAGGAGATGCCAGCCTCAGGGAATAGGAGTCCCCTGGAGATAACGGCGCCGCAGCCTACGCCTTCTGATGTTCCCGAAACGGAGGACCCCGCAGTGTCTCAAGATGCGTCAGCTAGAGAACCTCTTGCGGTGAAGATCCGCTACCTGCTGCTTGGGGTCCTCTTCACTCTTGCCATCATTGCCGGAACGGCTGCCGGAACCGCCTACTTCCTGCGCTTCGCGGTGCATCTCCCAGGCGCCCCCGCAGAGCCAGCATCGCGACCAGCAGCGACCGGGGTGGCGGCTCCTGTAGCGCCGGCAGCGACAAGTCCGGGCGCTGCGGCCGTACCCGGCGACCACGCCAACATGGTCCTGATTCCCACCGGGACCTTTCGCATGGGCAGTCGCGATGGCTACGCCGATGAGCGGCCGGATCACGTTGAGTCTGAGAACGCCTTCTGGCTCGATGTGCACGAGATCACGGTCGGCGAATACGACAAGTGCGTAAGCGCCGGCGAGTGCCGCCGCCAAAAGACGATCCGCCAGCCCGACGCCGAGCACAAGTTCGACCGCTTCTGCAACTACGGCCGCAAGAGCCGCGAGCAGCACCCGATGAACTGCGTCGACTGGTACCAGGCGCGCGCCTACTGTCGCTGGGTCGGCAAGCGGCTGCCCACCGAGAGCGAGTGGGAGTACGCGGCGCGCGGCACCGACAGCCGCAAGTATCCGTGGGGCAACGAGGCCCCCAGCGAGAACCTGCTCAACGCCTGCGGTCGCGAGTGCGTGATCCTCGGCGCGCAAGTGGGCAAGCGCTGGGAGTCGATGTACGCCGCCGATGACGGCTGGGACGCCACCGCCCCGGTGGGCAGCTTCCCCCATGACAAGAGTCCCTTCGGCGTGCTCGATCTTGCAGGCAATGTCGCCGAGTGGACCGACAGCGAGTACGCCAAGTGCTACCGCGATGACTGCGAGGCAAACAGCAAGGAGAGAGTGATCCGCGGCGGCGCCTGGAACGATGATGAGCCGCGCGATGTCCGCGCTTCCTACCGCAACCGCGACGTGCCGCTGCTCCGGGCGAGCTTCGTCGGCTTCCGCTGCGCGCAGAGCGAAGCCCCCAAGTCGCCCGATCCGCGCTGAGCCGCCCCCCCGGCCCGGCTACAGATGGCGGGAGAAATTCCAAGCATTCCCGCTAGCTAGCTTGCCGACGCACATTGCCCCTGTGCAGAGGCACGATTTATGCCAACATGAGACTATGCTTAAACCCTACACTCTGCACTTCCCCACCATACTGACTGGCTGCTTGCTGGCTGGACTAGGAACCGGCTGCGGCGGCGCTGAGGAGACCGGAGCGACGCTGACCGATATGGGTGGCCCGGTCGACCTGACGCCGCCGACGCCGCAGATAAAGCACGTCGTTCTCATCGTCCAGGAGAACCACACCTTCGACAACTATTTCGGTCGCTACTGCACCGCTCCCAGTTATTCCAACCCCACCTGCACCACCGGCCCGGCCTGCTGCGAGCGGGCTCCCGACACCGAGCCCAATGGCGCGCTGCCGATCACGCTGGACGACGCGGCCAACGGCAGAAATGATCCAGATCACACCCAGGCCTGCGAGCTTGCAGAAGCCAATGGCGGCAAGATGGATCGCTATGTCACCGGCGTGCCCGGCTGCTCGCACGACTACAACTGGGGCATCTCGCCAAGCTCCGTCGTCAAGACCTATCTCGACTACGCCTCGCAGTTCGCCCTCGCCGACCGCTACTTTCAGTCGGTCTCCGGCCAGTCATCGTCCAACGACATGTACTTTGCCACGGCGCGGTTTGTCTTCAAGGACAATGACCTCATCCCCAACGCAGTGGGCCACGGCTGCTGGTATCCGCTGCGCAGCACCACACGCCTGACCGGACGCAAGACCATCGCCGACCTGCTTATTCAGGCCGGCAAGTCGTTCGGAGTCTATGCCGAAGGCTACCAGGCGATGAAGGACGCGCTGTTGTGTCCTACTTCCTTCCCGGCCGACTGTACCTCCAGCATCAAGGTCCCCGGGGCACCCAATACCTGCATCTACGATCCTTCGGACTATGGGTGGCAGTATTTTGCCCAGTTTGCCGACAACCCGCTTTACATCAAGGACTACTCGACCTTCGCCAAGGACGTAGCCAACGGCAACTTGCCGACGTTCTCCTACGTCAAGGGTGTGTCCTATCACACCGAGCACCCGAACTTCGGCAACACCATCACCCTGGGCGAAGCCTTCGTGAAGAAGGTCAACGACCTGATCTTGAGCACAGCCTACGCGGAAGATACCCTGGTGCTGGTGGCCTGGGATGAAGGGGGCGGCTTCTTCGACCATGTCGCACCGCCGCCGACCAGCGCTATCGACAACGAGCCCTATGGGACCCGCGTGCCGCTGCTGGCGCTCGGCAAGTTCGCCCGGAAAAACTACGTCTCACATGTGGAGATGGAGCACTCGTCGATCGTGAAGTTTCTTGAGTACTACTTCCTCGATCAGCAGACCGGCCAGCTTGGCGCGCGCGACGCAGTGGTCAACAACCTCGGCAGCCTGCTGGATCCGACCAAGACGGGCATCCTCGTTCCCGAGAACTAGGCTACCCGCAAAGAAATCTCATACGGGAAATGCGAGCGCGAAGAGATTGGCGACCGCTGCCGTTCTTACGACCTTGGTGAGTTAGCTTAGTCGTAGGAGTGACACCAGAATTAGGCCAGCCCCACACGGACGGCCGCCAACCTCTCCGCAGATACTATCTCTAGCGGTTCCAGGAATGACACCTCCGGTCAGTAGTCACAGCACTACTTCCTCGAACCGTCGAGGGGCTCGTGCTCCGACGAAGCAGCACCGATGCTCTGCTGATTGTGGGAGCTCAGCATCCGGTATAGTAGGATATATAAATCCGATTACCGGGGCTACAGCTTACCTGCGGGCCGTGCAGGCCTTCCCAGGAGTATTTCCCGTCGCCGCTGACCTACATTTCAGCGAGAGTCAATCAACGCTGCCCTGTTACTTTATGTATTCCTCTTTGACTGCTGACTGTCAAGGATTTTTTTCGCGGTGGCGAAAAATCGCTGCCGGCGCAGCGCTGGCAGCCGGAGGATAGGAGTAAGCCGCCTGCAGCGGGCTCTCCTGCCTGGGCACGGGCAGACGCAGAGCGTGTCGGCAGCACGCCTTGATGCGACGCAGCGGCCAGCGTGCATCCGCAGCGCGTCCGCGC